>JAFGRW010000115.1 GCA_016934935.1 Spirochaetota bacterium
ACATGTGACTCTTTAAATGCTAAACTGTACATCATAATTGAAATCCTCCGTGTTTTTAGAAGCTTCAACTATGCTGACATATAGGGGTACCACCTCTCATTTTTTGCTGTGGCAGGTTTTATACTTATGGAGCTAACAAAAATTTTGTAATAAACTATAGTAATCATTAAATTATTTATTATTAGTATTAAATTCTTTACATGTGTATGAACCAAGCGCGAGATTTGGAAATTCATTTCAAGACAAATAAATACAGCAATGTATACGAGCGGCGTAAAACCAATAATCAGATACTTAAGCTCAAATTTTTTCTTTATACGGTATAAATTAATAAGTATAAGTGTTAAAGATACAAAAACAGTACCTAAAACAGAACTTAGCAAAATTTGTCTTTTTGAAAATAATTTTGAATTCACGGTATCCTCTGGTTTTTGTTAATAAACATAATTTGCGTATTCCACTCAATACTGCTACCCATTACAGCCATTGCTATACATCATTTAAAAATGTTTCTCTAATTTCTGCGAGGGTTTTACCTGATTCAGTTTTCCAGCTAGTCCAGCCGTTAACTGTTTTTCTATCACTTCCGGCATCTTGTATCCCGGCTAAAGCCGCATAACTCGGACTACTGAAGATCTGGTCAATAACCTTTAAAGAACCATCTTCCTGTATCTCGGCTTCGTATCTTTTTTTACTACTCTGTCGAGGTTTATACTCCATCAATAATACCTGTCCTGGTTTTATAAGTTCTTTATCTATCAAATCGGACATTGATACTTCATACCTTGTTAACTCGCCGGTTTTTGCATCTTTCTCCTGTTCTTCTTCTGTATCTAAAATAGGTTTAAACTCTTCGGGAAACTCATAAGCGACCGAATTTTTGTCATTAAAATCAACATACTTGGTAATCGTCCATAGCTTCACATTGTATCGTAATGTGCGCGCCCACTCTTTTAAATCTCCCGAAACCGCATCAATAGGTAAACCGATAATCGGTTCTTTATTTAAAATCTCGCCGAGTACTTTTCGTACATCAATCTCTTTGATTTTTTGATCGTCAAATTTCTCTTTAGTGGTGTCGTCATTCTGGTATTGATCGACGGCCAAATCCTCTATAGTCTTTTTCGACATAGGTTGTAATGAAGCAATAACCTGTTTTGCTATTTGCGGCGCTATATGCCCCCATACATTATGATGCAACAACTCCGCTTCTACTAAATACCATTTTTTTGATGACAGGTCAATCGCAAATCCATCAGGAATGGTTCCGGTTCCGTCGCCAGTTTTAATCAAAGTCTTTGGCAAATATATAGAATTTGGCCCAAAAATATACTCATAATTATTGACAACAACCTGTTCCAATTCCTGTTCATTGTCAAAAGGGGTTTTTATTAGTTTTCTATCTTGAAGTATCAACATGATTTTTCTCACTTATCAGAATTTTGCTCGGATAAACAAAAGAACATGGATTTTGTACCGCAATAAATAATAGGCATTGTATTCTCGATACCGAGTTTAGGACACATTGAAACAATTTTGGCCATTGCACAGTTATTATTACAAGAATTATTTTAGTCGTGATTTGAGATGACTGGGTGCTTAAATGAATAGATATATAAATGGAGATTCCCTATTTATAATTTTGGTGTTTTTATGAGCTCGCGAAAAAAATATTGAACCCTTCTTTTTAAATTAGTTGTTGACCAAAAAGAATCCTGGTTTACTTTCATTATGCTGTATTATTTTGTTCTACTACTTATACATTCCACTTGGTAATACATGCTTTATTGAACCCTTGCAAGAGTTGGCCGGCAGGTGATCGCGAAATCATCATAAAACAATGGCCGACCTGATAAATCTATCAGACACAATGTCATTAAAAATTTTTCTAGTCACATATTATTGAAAATCTGGAGAAGATGGATATCATGAAAAAAACCATTACGACAACCGTAGCATTATCCGCATTTATAATCGCTTTCCTCTTTCTGTTTTCATGCGGGGATTCTGACGACTCATCCGCCGACAAGCCGTTTAGCCATGATCCAATTGAAGAGGACTTTGATGAGGCCGATAAACCTTCCTACGAAACAAAAACCTATGACGATAACGGAACCTTGCAAAGTTACGAACTGATGCTCCCCTGGAACTATGATAAAGATCACAACGCCGACAGGAAATATCCTCTGATGATTAATGTCCACTATTCGGGAAGCCTCGTGGCAGGAAATTCAGAAAGAATGCAGGACTATCCCTGCTTTTGTCTGAATGCAGCTTCCAACAGCGACTGGACCTACGCCATGATTGCACAACTGGTTGACGACTATAGAATCGATACAGATAGAATCTATCTGGCTGGGTTCTCTGCCGGCGGTTCCGGTTCCTATCCTTTTGCTTCTAGTCTTGAATCAAAACAGGGGTTGATCGTGGCTGGCATAGTCCGCTGTGCCGGCGGCAGCAATACTGAATTATCCGACGCCATAGCGGGTAAAACCTCAGTCTGGTACCACGTTGGATTGAGCGACTCATACGACTTCGGATATGGCAACGGATTATTAAGCGAAAACCCGGATGATGAAAGGCGAATATCAAATCAGGCATACGCTTACGTCAAAGGGCTGGACAGCAGTGCCAAAGCCACAGAGTCTGTAGAAACAAAGACCGTCTCGGGTTATGAATGCACAACCACCAGCCTAAGCCTGGGCGGAGTCGATATTTTTAAAAAAAGCCATTACGCAGAAATGGGGCATAGCACTCCGGCTTATTCGGATCCGGATGTAATCAAGTGGCTATTCAACCAGCACCTGTCGAATCGGGATTGAGAAGTTTTTGTTTGTTGAAAATGTATACAATAACTAACTCTATTATCTTGCAAATGTCAAAACCTTAAGTTCCCGAAATCCCCCAATGGGGGATTTTAAATGGGGAACTTCGAAAAATTATCATTTCCGGAACGGCTATATAGTTTAAAGATATATTAAGAATGATTTTTCGTGTTATCTGTAGGGTTTATATCTTGCGCTGTAAATGATGCCTTATTTTGTAATAATCCCAAATTTCGTTTACGCTTTATCGAGTATTTTCCATATGGTACAAGAACAACAATTTTCTCTTTACCTTTGCCATATAAAAATGCAATCTCCTCACCGTTTTTAATACAGTCAAGTATCGCAGAAAAATGTGTTTTAAATTCGCCAACTGGTAATGTTTTCATCTATTCATAATAACTGCATTAATCAAGTTTTCTACCAATAATTAGCCGCAAAAATAGAACGACCTGAAAGATACTGGAATATGTATGAAACTTGGGGTCTATTTAATGCGATTTGACCAATAACGCGGTTCACGATGCAAATGCGCGACCGCCACTACCACAAATGTATCGCCCCCTAAACCGTAGATGTAGGATATTTTTGCGCCCCTCGCCGCCGTGTTGCAATATACTTAACCCTGGCTAAAATGACCATGCTATTAATTGTGTCTAAAATACTCTAATGTGAAAAAGCAAATTTATAATAATTTTTTGATTGAAAAAATTCATGAATAGCAATAGTCTATAGTTAATAATATAAAATGAGAGAAAAGATTGCAATGAAAACGATAAACTTAAGATCCAGAATAGGACGTGATGGTATATTAAACTTAAAAGTCCCAACAACTGAAAAAGAAGTTGATGTGGAGGTGGTAATTATTTTACAGCCGAAGAATAACTCAAAACGATTATGGCCTGAAAATTTTTTTGAAAATACTTATGGTTGTTTAAGAAATGATCAAATCAAAAGACTACCTCAAGGTGATTTTCCCCAAAGAGAGCAGCTTCTATGACTTATATTTTAGACACCAACGTATGCATTAAGTATTTAAATGGTCAATCTGATGAAATAGTTAAAAAAATCTCTTCTTTCAGTCCTGATGATATTGTAATCTGCTCAGTTGTTAGAGCTGAATTATTTGCAGGAGCTTATAAAAGCAAATCCTTTAAAAAAACTTATGACAAGTTGATTAATTTTCTTAATGTTTTCCCTTCTATCCCTTTCGATGATGATGCTTCAGATATTTTCGGATATATTCGAGCTCAGTTAGAAAAGAAAGGAAAACCTATCGGACCTTTTGATTTGCAAATTGCCAGTATAGCATTACTGAATGATTTGATTCTTGTTACTCATAATACTAAAGAATTTTCCAGAATTATTAAACTCGAAATTGAAGACTGGGAATAAGATTTAATTATTTTACACTTGATATAACCTGCTTATAAAAAATAAAAAAATCCTGTTTAAGAAAAAAGACTTTCATATACGGCGATACTTTCCCATCACATCCGAATATGAAACAGCTGGAATACGGCCAGCTTTATGCGCCGCCCAACGATTTCTTGCTTCTTCAGCCCATATACGGTCAATCTCCGGATCAGGTTTATCTAAATCGGCCAATATCACTTCCACTAAATACATTTTTTCAATGTCGGGCAATGAATGGATATCCAAAGCGATTTTTTCTGTAGCCTTAGTCATAAGGGGTAAATCCTCCACTATATATCTATGGATGACTTTATTCCTGCGACATCTACTGTGTTCTGTCAATCATTTAGTCTTCATCCTTGTATAAATCCCCTATTAATTAAAATTGATTATAAGCATTTAATACCGGATCGGCCATTATTTTGATAAAATTTCTATAAAGAACAGATAGATTATGATAGTTATCGGGACAAACTTCTAAAAGTATCGGAATTACAACTCTTCGTTTTACAGTATAAGAAGTCATGGGTAATAATCGTACGTTAAATAAATAAAATACTGACTGCATTATTGAAAAAAGATGAACAAGAAGCCCTCTTTGGGGGGCCTGCTGATTAAGATTTATGGACAAAAGTCAGGTCCCCCATAAGGGGGACTTTAAATATTTATTGTACAGAACAGTATTTTAAAAAAAACACCGATATGCTATATTTTACAAATGGAATCCCATTCCGCGTAAAGACGTATCAGGGCGTTGTCCAGTTTGTCAAGACGCGAGGCAAGCTGCCGGCTTTTAGCGCTGTTTTTTTCTGATACGCAAACCTCAAGCTCGCGTGTTAAACACACAATCTCCTGCTCCATCTCTTCGATCCGCTTTTCCAACTGTTTCTCTTTTTGACCAGACGCGTTTTTGGATGAAGTGTCGTTATACGCGCTACGCTCTTTAGCTCGTGTTGTTATTGACCCCGAAAGCCGCGGCAGGGTGCGGTACCGTTTTTTAAAAAAGTCAGTGAAATTACCCTGATGCACGTTGATCTTCCTGTCGGCAATCTCGATAACCCTTTGTGCTACCGTGTCCAGAAAATAGCGGTCATGCGACACAAAAAGAATTGTTCCCGCGAAACCTGTTAAAACCTCCTCCATGACCTCGCGAGTCTGGATATCCATATGGTTCGTCGGTTCATCCAGAACAAGAAAATTGGCTTTATGATAAATCAGACGCGCAAGCTGCAACCTGTTTTTTTCTCCTCCCGATAAAACTGAAAGTTTTTTATCAAGATCAGTGTAAGTAAAGAGAAACTTCTTTATCGTATCGTAAACTTCATCGCGCGAAAGCTGTCCCCAGCTCTTGACCTCGTCGGCAATTGTAAGGGCATCAGCAGCAAATTGCGGCTTCTGGCTCAGATAACCCAACCGTTGGCTTGGACCTATTCTTATAAGGTCTGAATCCCAGCTGCCCTCTTTTACAATTTTTTCAAGCAGGGTCGTTTTGCCCGTGCCGTTTAACCCCACTATAGCGGCTCTTTCACCGCAATGCAGGGCAATGCTCACGTTATCTGCCAAAAACGTGTCACCGGCACTTAATCGCAGATTTTTAACCTCACAGGCTATATCTGCCTGCACCGCTTGCGCAGTAACACTTATCTTAACTGTATCCGCGAGTATGTCCTGCTTATCCGGCATGTTCTGTTCTACACGCTGTTTCTTAGCCATAAGGCTTTTAAGTTCACTGAGCACTCCAGGTGGCGGGTTGTACTGAGACCGTGCAATCGACTGCAGCCGTGAAATTCGCGTGTTAAGTTCGCCTATCTCTTTCTGCGCCTTCTGATACTCGTTTTGCTTTATTGCTCCGTCACGAAGGTAACCGGTTTTAAACCTGTTATAGTTACCATTAAATACGGTTAAACTGCCGTTTTGTAAATGCCATATCTCATCACAGATTCTGTTGATCATATATCTGTTATGCGACACAATTATCACGGCACCGCTAAAGTTTTGCAAAAAACTCTCAAGCCAGGCAAGCCCAAGATAATCAAGATGGTTTCCAGGTTCATCCAGAATCAAAAGCTCCGGGTCACCTGCCAGGGCTCGCGCAAAAAAAAGCAGGCTCTGCTCCCCGCCAGAAAGTGTGTCCACAATTTGATCCGGGTCATTTTGCACTCCAAGGCTTGCCAGAAGATTTAACGCCTTATCCTCGGCGCCGTATCCGCCTGCCGTTTCAAACAGATCCTGCACCTTCTGATACTCAACCAGAAGATCCGCAAGCTCTTCATCACGCGCCGTCTGCATCTGCTTTTCAAGCATGCCCATTTTTTCAATTGCAGGAGCAAGCGGCGACAACATATACTCACGTATTGTTCGACCGTCGCCAGGTTCTGCCTCTTGCGGAACAAGGCTCCACTTGAGGGACTCCTTACTGGTTATAGTTCCAGACTCGACTTCAAGCTCACCTGTAATCAGGCGAAGCAGAGTTGTTTTGCCGGTTCCATTTGGCCCTATAAGCGCATATTTTTTTGATTTTTGCACACAAAAAGATGCATCGCGCAGTATCGTTCTACTGCCGTTGCTGTAACTTATCGCGTTAGCGTTTATTAATTTCATTTTCTATTTCCTCATTTTATAAGACAACGAAGCTCACTTTACTCCGTTCACGCTATTATATGACCCCTGATCATAAACACGTGCTTTGGGAAGGGTCCCCGAGGAAACAGGGCGGGATTATTAGTTTATAGATTTCCCGCTAAGTTTATGTCCGGAACCCCGAAAATGGTTTTCCTGAAGAAGATTTACACTGCATTCTGATAATCATGATATTACCTCTGATTTTTATATTGATGATATAATAGCACAGTCGAAAAAAAGGTCAATCAGTAATTTTTTTGTTTTGTTTTCGAAACAGAGAAGGAGTGATGCCGGTAATTCTTTTAAATATCCTGTTAAAATGGGTTAAATCATTAAAACCGGTTTTATATAGAATATCACTTATCCTGAGATCACTGAATTTTAGAAGATTACACGCATTGTAGACTCTTATTTTATGAAGATACTCTACAAGAGTCTGTCCTGTTGACTGCTGAAATTTTTTTGAAAGTGTTGTACGATTTGTACAGAAATGGTCAGCCAGGTCAGAAACAGCAATCTTGTCAACGTAATGGTTAACCATATAGAGTATTATTCTGTCTATTTCACCTTCACCGGTTTGCGCCGGTACAGGATTATCAATAGACCGGAGCCGTTGTATTATGTTAAGCAGGTCAATCAGGTACGAACGCGAGTTACAAGGCCAGTACTGATTAAGGGGCGGCGTGATTTCGTTGTTAAAGCTAAAGAAAAGATCTTTTATTTTTTTTTCATAAACAGGGTTTAGCATAATTAAAGATGGCGTTTCAGATGACTCAATAAACGGACTGATAAGGAAAAGATCCTGCCGGGTACTGCCTGAAAACTCTTCACGCGGCCTTCGTATATCAGAGAAGTTAAACAGGTCGTTAACAACTGATGGATGAAAATATATTACAGATGCTTTAAGGTTATTATCAATAGAGACTAAAACGCGCTCTTTTTCAGAAACACACAACAATGAAGGCGTCAAAACCAATATATTGTTAGAACCTATTGTAATGCTTCCATTACCCGAGTAAATATAATAGAGTCTAAACCTGTCATCAATACCCGACTCGTCATCAAGGGCTGATGTAAGCGAACAATAGACAGGGACTGAATATTCATCCCTGCTCGCGTTCGGGGGAGTTGATAATTGAGTCAAAATAAATACCCGATAGAACCACTATTTAATTTCAGATACAGCACTATACAGCAAAGGCCACTTTTAAAAACTATTTATTAAAAGTAACCAGTTTAAGTGCTCACTGTAAAGTAATTTTTCGTATTCATTCGTTGTCTTTTATCGTACGCTAATAACTAACAATTATTCTGATAATAACAAGTACAATTCCCATTAATAAATAGTTGCCACAGATTTCTTCAAGTAGTTTTTGACAAAATAGTTACTAATGATGCAAATCACCCGGCAGAAGCATGCTGCGTTGTGCCCCT
Source organism: Spirochaetota bacterium (assembly GCA_016934935.1). Classification (GTDB taxonomy): domain Bacteria; phylum Spirochaetota; class UBA4802; order UBA4802; family JAFGJZ01; genus JAFGRW01. Next base: position 8,298 of record JAFGRW010000115.1, read on the forward strand.
GCCTCGTTCATTCTCAATTTTTGCGGCTATTTACCAACCGAATGTATGTCATACATTTTAGAGATTATTACACTTCTGCTTGGATCATCTTTCGCAACCAGATCTTTTAAAGCCTGTTCCTGATCGGGACGGCCATGCATGGGGACAACTGCAGACGGATTCAATTCTTCAACAAATTTGGCAGCCTCTTCGGGCGAGCAGGTTGGAGATGCCCCGCCAGTCGGAACAAACGCGATATCAGCAGTAAGGCCATTAAGCGCGACATGTCCTGAATCCGCGCCAAAAAAGAGCGATAACGAATCGGTTTCTATTCTAAATATGGTTATCGGACCAACATGATATCCTGTAACCGGAACAATAGTAATCCCGCCTATTTGTATGTTTTTACCGGCTTCAGCGGAAATCAGCTTATTGTGATCGATCGTATCTTTTAATGCCGGCATCATTGCGGGCTCAACAATAACCGTCGGTGCTGTTTTTTCAAAAATGGCAGACGCAGTGTCTATCTGAAAATGATCTCCATGATCATGTGAGTAGATAAGAATATCGCATCCATGTTTTACAATTAAATCAATATCGGCCGGAATAAGAAACCCCGGATCTATTAAAATAATATTTTCAGAAGTACGAATTAACAGACTCGAAGAGTTTTCAGATAACCGGCTATAAAGAATACTCCCGGAGTTTACCTGTTGTGAAAAAAAATCATCAAGGGGATGCGCTGGCGGAGCATCTGTATTCTGCTGACTGCACGAAAAAAGCATTAGAGCAACGGGTAATGACCCAAGCAATACAGGAAATTTTCTTTCTGCAATAGAGAACTTCGACAGATTAACAAACGATTTTATAAAATTACCCGCAAAACAACTCTTATTACTAATATCAAAAGTAATCATAAAACACTCTCCACTTTTTTAACTGATTGTATCATGGATAAGTATTTGTGTAAAGATCGGTTCGTCAGCAAAACATGGCGTATTGTCAATTTATGAAAAAAACCGTAATAATAATTGAATCCGTTATTGACCAGTAATAACTGCAAAGGCCAATGCACCCATCAGCAAAACAGGTATACCAATTACCAGACATAAATTATATAAAAGTTTACGTCTTGATTCTTTTGTAGGCGCCTGCCTTTTTAATCGATAATGCCTTATTGAAAAAATCATACCCGCAATAATAGCCAGCAATAGAAGTGGCAAACCAATTATGCCGGCCATGAGCATTCCAAGAATGGCAAACAGTACCGTATTTGTAAAAAGCATGCCTATCTTCATTATTTCCAGTGTAATTAATTGGCTTTTCGTGGTTGGCACATAAACAGTTCTGATTTTTTTGACTGACAAAAACGACCAAATCACAGACGCCATATACGCAAATGGAAATACCAAAAATAATGTTGCACCCATGATAACCTCATTTCAAAATACGAATCTCAAACCGGCAGGAATCGTTACCACCGATAATCGTCTTTTTGGTTGTAACCGCTATAGCGTCCTTACCGTAAATCTGCTCCCAGATATAAAGAAGGCTCGCCTCCGAGCATTGACATAAATTGGCGCTTGTGATCAGCCCCTCTTTATACAGATCGCATCCGCATTGCCTTTAACCAATCTCGACCCTGTCAGAAAAAACTGCATAATCAAAACCGTCAAAATTATCAGCCAGATGCTTTAATGCTTCGGGCAAACTTCGGCCATCCGAAAAGGTCTCTTTGTACAAGGCAAGCGGATAAGAGTCCGAACACCTTTTGGCGCAACACGACAAAAATTCTTTGCGTGCCACCTCGTTCGAAGACTCCAGAAAATCATTAACTCCGTCAAACCACTGTTTTAAAAAAGAATTATCTGTATCCATACAATCCGTTTTATTGAATTAATCCCGACCTGATTTTACAAAAGTCACAACATCTTTTTTATCTTATCAAACAAATTCAACTTCTCCATTATTCTTTGACTTATAACAAACGAAACCAGAAACAAAAAATAGAGAAACGTAAACAGCAGATAATACTTTATTGTCCACTGCAAGGCGACCTTGACCCGATGCGCAAACGATATCCCCTTTGCGATACCCGCTTCAATCAGCGTAAAATTCACCGTGCAGAATTCATTTTCGTCGTCGAAATCTCCAAGACTTACTCCAAGCCCCTGTATCTCGTTTTCAATTTCAAGAATACGGTTCTCCAGGGTTATCAGCTCATCAACAGTAGCACTTCTTCTTTTCAGCTCAGAAAGAGAGTCCCTGGTTTTGACAAGAGTCTTTAGTCTCGCGTTAAGTTCGCGATACTCGTTTGTCTTGTCAGACTTGTTAATCGATAAAGAGCTCAGTCTTCCTATTCCCTTTAGCACATTTACCATATTATCAAAAGATTCGGGAGGTACGCCTATCATATAGACAACAGACCGTTTGCCGGGTAATCCGGTTTTACTTTCAAACTGTATTACAGCGTTGTTTTCGTTTGCAGCAGATTTAATCTTATCGTCGTCACTTTCAAAATCGCTGCTGCGCGAAACAGCAGTGGCAATCTTTTCGTATTTTTGTTCAGTCGTAACAGACTGTTCGGCAGCCTTGCTTGATGCGTAATTCTTCTTGCTGAACATCCCCGACGAATCACCGCCAAAAACATTCTGTCCTGCTCCGCTCGACGGCACTGTCACATAGCCATAATAAAGACGAAACAGAAACATCAAAATAAAAATCACGACAAAGACAATTATACGCACTATTGCTGATTTTTTCATAAACTTCCTCATTATTAGTTTTTTACATTATTCCGGCAATAACGAAAAGATGCCGGTTTTATTTTTTTTGCCTTTCAGCTCGTATATCCCGTGGTCACTGGTTTTGACAGATTTTTTATCCGAACACAGTACCATATGCAGCAGAAATCAAAATTTCTGCTGCACAAGCAGTCATCCGTTCAACATGCGCAAATAATATTTTTGTGTTTCATAAACAGATCTAATAATTTCGCAGAGATGCGAGGGTTTCCCTTTCAAGCGGACGCATCTGGTTTATCCGGACATGCAGTTTATCTATTTTATCCAGTATCTCTATCATAAAACGCGTCCACGAAACAGATGTCTGTTTTTCATACAGATTCGATTACAAAAATCGATCATATCTGTACCTGGAATTTGCTGTTGCCTGCTCACTTAAATGCACAACAAACAGCATGCAAGCAACTTTTCCAATATTTTTATGTCAGCAGAAGAGTGACAATTACATAACAACAATCAGTCCAACACTGCAAATTCATACCCGCTCGTCATAGCACTCGTGATCAATTGTCACAGTCCATATAAGTCCATTGTCCGTTTTATATTTGACCTTGCCCTTAAGCTGGCTAACAACCATATCCCGCATTAAAAGCAGCCCGGGGTGAGACTCCACATCAAAATCAAAATCTTCCGGCAGCCCTCCGCCGTTATCGGCAACTTCGAGCACAATGTCACTCTCTTTTCCCTTATACAACTTGATATCAATTCTATGGTTTTTAAGGTTTCCTTTCTGTTTCAAATGTCCACTGCTATTTTCCTGTGAGGACTGCTGCTTATCCACGTCAATCGGCAAAAACGCATGCTTGAGTGCATTTGTTATAAGCTCGTTTAAAACAAACCCCAGTGGTATTGCCGTATCAAGAAGAACCCTTATATCCTGCATATCCGTATTTATTTCGCACACTTTACCGTCGGTTAAATAATTTTTTTGAAGAAGAACCACAAGATTTTTGAAAAACTCCTTAAGGTTCACATGTGAAAGATCACTTGACTCATAAAGTTCCTGATGTACCAGAGCCATGGTGCGTATCTTAAGATTCACATTCTTTACAATACTGCCCCACTCTTCATTAAGTATCTTGTTTGAGTAAAGCCAAAGCATGGAACTGATCACCTGCATATTGTTTTTGGTGCGGTGATACAGCTCCTTTATAAGAATCTCTTTTTCAGATACCATTTTTTTAAGTTTTAGTTCAGCATTTTGCCGTTTAACTACCTCTTTTTCAAGCTGGCCAACTTTGTCTTCCAGCTTCTTAACAAGTCTTTCGTTATACAGCTTATAAACTTCCTTATCATCACTGCCCATTTCGAATTTACCAACAGAAGAATTATAATCTCCTTTTTTAATTCGTTCAACAACATTATCAATCTCGCTCAACAAGGCTTCAGGCTCCATTGGTTTTCGCAAAAAAAGATCGGCTCCAAGACGCATTGCAAAATCTTCATCTCTTTTATCAACATAAGTAGCTGTATAAAAAACAAAGGGTATACCTGCTTTATTCTTATCGGCTTTTACATGCGTGCAAAACTTGAAACCATCCATCTCGGGCATTAGAATATCAGATATTATCAGATCAATTTTATTATTATCAAGTTTTTGCAACCCCTCTCTGCCGTTCGAAGCAGACACGGCAACATAACCTCGGCTTTTAAGTAATACTTCAAGCAGATATCTTGCCTCTTGCTTATCTTCAACTATCAGAATATTCATTAAAACTCCATATAAAGATTTTATTAATAATTCTTTTCAATTTCTAAATAACTATTTATCTCACCAATAAATTTTTCAGGGTTTATCGGCTTTTCCATGTATCCTGTGCAACCCGCGGCTAATGCTTTCTCGCGATCACCGGTCATTGCGTAAGACGTTAAAGCCACTATTACAAGATCCTTTCCGCGCTCATCATTTCTTATACGTTGAGTTGCCTCTAAACCATTAATATCGGGCAACTGGATATCCATAACAATCAAGTCAGGCTGCTCTACCAACGCGGTTTCTACTCCGGGCAAGCCCTCTTTACACGAAATTACATCAATTCCGTTACTCATCAGAATATAACTTATTAGATAAAGATTTGCGTCATTATCTTCAATCACCAGAACTCTTTTCAATTTTTACCTCCGTCTTAATTGGCAGCTTTACAAAAAAACTTGTTCCATTTCCGTATTCACTTTCCACACGGATACTTCCACCAAGCAGAGCAACAATCTTCTGAGACAAGTGAAGCCCAAGTCCTGTACCTTCGTGTTTTTTAGTAAGAGACGAATCTATCTGCTGAAACGGCTCAAACAGTTTTTGCATATCTTCATCCTTTACACCACAGCCGGTATCTAAAACCGAGAGTTCAAAATATTTATCATTAATTTTTTTTACTGCAACTGTAACGCCTCCTTTGTCCGTAAACTTGATAGCGTTACCCGCAATATTAATTACAATCTGACTTATTCGTCTCCGGTCACTGTATACGGTAAATTTTTCTTCACAAACATAATCAAGTTTATTTTTTTTTTCAGAAGCACGATTAGCCAACAAACTAATACTCTCCTGAACCGCGTCTTTTATCTCAATTTTTTCAAGTGAGAGTTCTGCCTTGTTAGCCTCTATTTTAGAGATATCTAGTATCTCGTTAATCAAAGCCAAAAGGTGGTTCGAGCTTTTCTTGATTATCTCGAGCTGTTTACGCTGTTCATCGGTAAGTTCTCCAACCATTCCCATAAGCAAAATTCCTGTAAAACCAATAATCGAATTCAAGGGAGTTCTAAGTTCATGACTCATACTTGCTAAAAAAATTGATTTAAGCTTGTCCGCCTCTTTGAGATTTCTGTTAGCTTTTTCTAGCTCTTCCGTTTGTAACTGCAAATCCTGTGTGCGGCTATCTACCAGCTCTTCCAGATATTTACGGTGAAGCTCCAGCTGACGTTCCAATTTTTTCCGGTCATCAACATCCAGAATTACCCCTTGCCACCGATGATTTCCGTTAGCCAGCGGTGTTACCCGGCCTATAGAGCGAAACCATTTTGTCTTATTTTTGTCGATATTTACTCTGTACTCAACATCCAGAATTCCGTTGCCCGCTTCTGCTTTTTGTGACTGCTCTTCAATTATCTTTATGTCTTCAGAATCCACATAGTCAAAAAAATTATTCACATCATCAACCGTTCTTTTCCCAACCTCTGATCCAAGAAACTCTTCTTCGCGGTTGCCTTTGATAAGCGACTGCCTTCTGCCTTTTGAATCCTTGTCGTACATAAAAACAAGACCGGGTATATTCTCAGCAAAGCTGCGGTAAAGCTCTCGGCTCTTTTCAAGAAGCTCCATAGTTACATGATGTTCATCTATCTCCTCATTCAACTTCGCGTTTGCCTGCAGTAAAAGTCTTGTCTTGCGGCTTACCTGCCATCGAAGCAGCAATGCCAGAATAATAAAAAGAATTATCAGTCCGGTGAGCCCTGCGATAAGAGGTCCAACCCATAACGGCATCTTCTTTTTTGGGTATAGGTTGTGTTCAGTTAAAATGCGGTAGTAAACCGAATCCATATTAGAATGCCATAAATCAAGATAAAGATCAATTTTTACGGAAAGAACTGTGTTATAGTCGGCTCCCTTAGGAAAGGCAAAGCCAAGAGATGTCGGGTAAAATATAAAATTATTAAGCTGCAATCCGTATTCATCATCAAATGCTGTTCCGAAAAATCGATTTACAACACCGGCATCCGCTTCACCCGATCTCACCAGATCAAAAACCCCTTTATAATCATCAGCTTCTACAAAGTTGCAATCCACATCATAGCGCTTTACAAGATTATATATACCGTCTTCACCGTCGGTCAAAATGCTTCCTTTCAAAACAGCAACGGTTTTACCCTGTAAATCGGGTACAGAATTGATTTCCGGTTTCTTTTTTGTGTATATGCATCCCCAGCTTGTTAAAACCGGTTTCTGGTGAAAATCATAAAGTTTACGCCTCTGCTCCGAAGCAGCAACATCGGGCATTATATCTATTTCGCCTCTCTCAAGCATTCCAAGACACTCATCCCATGTGCCAAACCGGTACTCAATTTGCCAGCCTTCGGCATCAGCAATCTCTTTTAAAATTGCAGGGAACACACCTTTCGCCTCGTTATTTTTGTCGCGATAAATCTTGGGATAATTGTTATACAGGCCAACACGCAGGGGGCGATCCACATTCTGTGCCATAATTCCGGCAGAATACAAAGCTATAAATAACAGAAAGACTCTTATTATACTTGTCTTCACAGATAAATATCTCCGGGGTGCAGCATGACAATCCAGACATATTAAATTTACAGTAATTTTAATTGTTTTCAATAAATTATTGAAACTCGAGTGGTTACCACAACAAACCAAACCAGCTAGAAAACCGGCATCTCTTTGTTTTTACAAGATCAAAATATTCACTATAGCTATATAAATAGATTGACCATTTTTTATAGATAAGCAGAATAAGTATGTGCGACCAGATAATAATACAAATAATTTTGACCGCCGGCAAAATCCATCCTGGTTGGCAGCTCACCTTCCCAGGTTAAACAGAAGCGGCTCTGAAGATCTCTTTACTCTTATTACAGCATGGTTGGGGAACAGGCTTTGGAGTCCTTCTAAAAATACTGACCCCAAATTGCTTTGGAACTACATCGAGCTGCACGGTCTTGGCGGAATTGCAGGCAAAATGACTCAGCTGGAGAATATTGATTGTGATTACATTTCCGACTGTGGCTGGGAAAGATATCTTGCTAATACAATGCATCATGCCCGCGCCTTAAAAACATGTAAAAGAATCAATGATATAGCCAATTCTAAAAACTATCATGTTGGTATTATGAAGGGGCCCGCCCTAGCCGAACACGTTTATAAAGACGGAGGAGTGCGCTCATACTCTGATATAGATATTTATACCGATTCAAAAAAAACAGCACAATCGTTAATCGAAGCCGTAAACGGCAACACTCTTACAAGATCAACCAATAAACATCATCGATTTGGTGACACATTGAAAATTGATGCAAAAATAGATGGATGGATATGCGAATTTACCTATCCGCGAAATTACTCATCTGACCCAATGTACGACTTGATTAATGAATATATTGATCAAATCGTATGTAATAACACAAACCAGACAATACTTAACAGTGTTGATCCGACAATTCATATGATATATCTGATACTTCATATGGTAATTGGACATTTTTACTCAAGATTAATATGGTTTGTTGACATTGAAATCCTTTATGGAGAATATAAAAGCAAAATAGATTTTGACAAGATTGAAAATATTCTTTCAAAGTTACAAATGGCAAACGCTGCACATTATGTTCTTGATTTTTGCAAATCAAATTTTGAAAGCAGTATCCCTCAAATCGCTTTAAGAGGATCAAACAATAAATTCAGTTTTCATACGACTTGCCTTGCAAACAAAAACATAATACACAGAAGATATTCACTTGACCATATCAAGAAGTCCAGAATACTAAATAATTATTTTCTGATATCTTTTAAATTTTTTCTTTTTGCTGACAAGACTCCACTTTTTGGTAAAAACAATGCGGCCAGGTGGACAACAAGAAGAGCATTAAACCCATTTTATATACATAACAACATAATTTTTATTTTTACAAAACATTGCATCTCATTGTTATTTTTTATAACCGCCAAACTTTTTACTTTATACGAATATTTTACAAACAAACTAAGGATTCCATTTAACAATGAAACAATATCTCAGACTACTAAAGTATCTTAAACCATATATTCATGTAATAATCATAACATGGATATTCTCCATACTTGTCATCTGTTTTCAAGCTGTCACCGTCTGGGTAGGTGCTGCTTTTGTTCACAAAGTTGTGTACGGTCTTCCTGTTGCCACGACAAAAAGTGATATCTCGTTTATCGTTAATTTCATGGATGCCATCTCTAACAAAGTTCTTCTGCAGGATAGCCCCTTTAAATCTCTTATTTCAGGGGCTATTGTGCTTTTTGGAACCGGTCTGGCAACCGGTATTTTAAGACTTGCAAAACTCTACATCCTGGGTGTAGTTAACCAATCAATCATTCTTAAAATCCGAAATGAACTATTCAGTGAAATCCTAAAACGGGATCTTGTTTTTTCTAAACTTTTCAACTCCGGAGAAATAGCATCCCTTTTTATTAGAGATGTTGATCAACTTAATATGGCTTTAATTGATGCGGTTGACCGTATTTTCTTACAGCCCTTACGACTGATAATTATAATTATACTTATGCTATCTCTTTCCGTAGATCTTACACTGATTGTGGTTTGTTTCCTTGCAGGAGGAGGAATAACTGTTTATATAGCCGGCAATCGCATGGAAAGGTTATGGAAGAAATTTTTGGAGAAAATCTCGCATACACAGGGTTTTTTAACTGAATTTTTATCTCTAGTTACCCTGTCCCGCTCACTTGGCCGTGAAAAAGACGAAAAAATATATTATTATAAAATATGCTCCGACTTAAAGAATCTAAAAATCAGTCAAATGGTTACTCAGATGTTTACTCCGGAGCTTGTAAAGCTGCTTCTGCTTTTCTCAGGTTCTCTTATTTTTGTAATCGGAGGTCACCGGGTTTTTATTCAGAAAAGCATGAGTGGTGATGCATTGATAAAGCTTGTATTATTATTACCTCTTGCAACTTATCCAATGGAAGCACTTGCTTCACTTTATACATCTATAAAGACATCGTTGGCAAGTGTTAAGCGTATCTTTGCATTTATGGACGATAAAACACTGATACTTAAGTTAAACGGCAAGCAGATTATTGATAAATTTAACCATACAATTCATTTATCAAACATAGTATTGTCTTTTGATAATAAATTAATTCTAAACAATGTATCATTATCTGTAAAAAAGGGTTCAATTACAATTATTACAGGACCAACCGGAACTGGCAAAACTACACTATTAGGAATAATTGCAGGTTTTATAACACCTCAATCGGGTCAAATTCTAATAGATAATCTTGAAATTAATAAGATTGATAATCACTCCTGGTTAAAACGATTAGGAATTGTAACACAGGACCCCATGCTTTTAAACCGTACAATAAGGGAAAACCTGTTATATGCCGATCCATCAGCCGATGACAATCGACTTATAGATGTTATGAAGCAGAGTCTTCTTTGGGATGAAATTTCCGTTTTTCCACAGGGGCTTGACACACCCGTTGGCAATAGGGGAGAGCTTCTTTCAGGAGGTGAAAAACAGAGACTCACTATTGCACGCGCAATACTTAAAAATCCCGATATAATAATTATGGATGAACCAACATCCATGCTTGATTATAATAGCAAAGAAAAAATATTGAATACGGTTTCATCCCTGTCAAAAAAATATACGTTGATTATCGTCACACACGATCATGATTTAATGAAATTAGCTGATACTCTATATGAGCTGGACAATGGCAACATTTCCATTAAACTGAAAAAATAATTACAAAGAAATCAATCCAAAATTCTAACAATATCAGACATTGGAGCGATATACTATATAATATATTTATAAGTATTTATTTGTTCAAAACATAAAGTACTTCTTGTTATTTTATTTATATTAATTTTGATGATTATCATTTATTCAATTAGCAAATAAAATTTTGAAAAATACTTGCATTAATCAAGATTATAAAATATAATCGATTAATAATATACAATTTATAGGCAGGGTTACCATGGAGCAAAAAATCAAAACTGCTTACAAAAAACCAGAGATGACCAAGCATGAGCCAATTAAGATAGTTCAAGGCTCTGGTTGTTCCGGTTTGTACTATGCTTCACTTTATTATTATTATTAATAATTGTTTTGGAAGATATGAATAATATCTTCCAAAATTTTTTTTAACCTATTATTTTTTCTTCAAAAATATATTTACGTTTTTTCTAGTATTAAAAAATCAAAGTTATAAAAGATAACCTGACGAGCCTATGGAAATATATGTTAATCTTCAAAAATGGATAGTCCGATTCATTTCAAATAATCAATTAATTTTAGACAACACAGCCTCTCTTTTCGCATCTCGTGCTTCTAACGTGTTTGACAATACTTCTGAATGCCCTCTTTTAACCTGCACCATTATAGACTCCGAAAAAGACTTCAATACTATTCGAAACAAGTACTCTTTTTCGGGACCCAAAACAAATGTGTCTCCCGGAATTGTTCTGCAATTTGACTTAAACTCTTGCAACACCGTATTTACGATTTCCGACACAGCTGTTATTGAAATCGATTCTACCGATACCTCTCAACGCCGTGTTTATATAGAACCTCATATCGAAAAATCACCGAACGATAAAACGAAAAGACACAAACCAGCTGAAGAATCTTTTGTTTATCCATTAATGGTAGAGTGGTTGAAAAAATTCGATTCCTGTTTAATCCACTGCGGCGCGGTTATGTACAATAACAGAGCTATTGTCTTCTCTGGGCAGCCGGGAAGCGGCAAATCAACTCAGGTTATTCGTCTACTCTGCAAGGGTTTTACATTTTTAGCCGACGATTTAGCAATTTTAACACGCGAAGAAGAAGTTAAAATGCTTCCTTTTCGTCAAGTCGCAAACGTCACGAAACCCTCAACTGAAGTTTTTCCTGAAATTGATTTCGTAAACAAATCTCCTCTTAGAGGCGATAATAAGTATTCTGTGGATATAACAGAATATTTCCCATCTGTTACTAATAGTCCAATTATGCCTGGACTATTTATTCATCTTTTTCCTGATGACAAACCCATAATGAAAGAAACCGATTCTAATAGAATTTTTGACAAAATACACACAATGGCATGGTCTCAGAGCCAACCCGAAGATACAGCAAATCATTTTTGGCTACTCACTGATTGGCTTATAAACTCAATACACTGGGATGTTTCACAAGGATTTTTGAGAAATAATTTTGACCAGTTCATACAACTTGCGAAAGAAGAACTGGATAAGTTATAATGACATCGATCATTGACAAGATTATATCATCGGTTATTTCGGCTCAGAACTGCTCATTAATGTACCAGATTATGGATCAAACGCTCATTTTAAGTTCATCTTGCAATAGTCTTCTTTCTTCTTTTGATCAATCCTTATCAGCATGGAACAAGGTTAAAAAGGAAAATTCAAAATGCATCTGTTTGTTTTCGGCAACGACAGATATCTGTGATTCCATATCCTTTATTAAAAATGAAAAACCGATCCGGATTATCAATGATAAGTGTACCGGTAAAGCTATGATATACCAACTTTACGGATACACCGTTTTTTATCATGTTAATGTCGGTTATATGATACAAAAAGACACCAACACCTTTATATGTATTATGGAAAAAAATACGGAACCGATCAATAAAGATCTTACTATTAATACATTAACCATTACACATATAATAATTTCATTAACTCTTTTTTTATCTGATAAAATTCTTGTTCATGCAGGAGCTATTTCCCACAACGGTAAAACCATTTTGATAACCGGCAATGGCGGAGCGGGCAAATCGACCGCAGTATTGAGGCATGTCGAAGCAGGTTGGACATTTTATGGTGATGATCTGGTAATAATCGGGAAAAAAAACAATAGATGGTTTGTCTGGCCTTACTGGAGACCCGTCAAAACAAGCAAGAAAACATGTCAAATTATTAAATCACTATTACCCTATTATGACGGCCAAGACAACCATACAAAAAAAGTCCTGCAAATAGAAAAAATCTTCGATCTGGACTACCCTGAATCTTCGCCAATAGATGAAATATACATGATATCTAATAATGACAATTTTGAACTGAACCAGCTGTCCCTGACTGATTCTTTTGCTCTGCTATCGCAAACTTTCCTCTATTATTTTTTGCCTTCACATGGCGAAATCATGTTAAATCATATTCTTGACATTTGTGATTCAATCAATATATATAGCGCATCTCGACTCTTTTTTGAAAATAAATTTTCTGAAAAACACAGGTTTTAATAATGTAATGGCAGAAACTGAACTAGACATTAATCTTGTTGAATCATTGATCGCAGATACTGAAATAGATCAGATGATGGGCATAATTGAACTTGGAGACAACCCTGAACTTTATTCCGCTGAAATAATGCTGGCACTTTCCCAGTCAAATTCGGCTGCAGATTCAAAACTTGCGGCGTTTTGCAAACAGATGTTTCCCTTTTTTAGTAACCCCTACAAGATAACACAACCGATTAAAACCAAATCTTTCTCTATTGGTAATACAAGTTACATACAAGAACAAAATTTTTTGAAGGGTATTCAAAGATTACTTGAATACTCCAAGTCAAACGACAAATTAATATCAAATATATTATCTATCCTGACCTGCCAAACAGCCATTGTCGAAGAATACAGATCTCTGATCATACAAGTACTAGGACCAAAAGCCGAAAAAATTTTTCTGTCGACCCTAAGCAGTAATAACAATAGTAAAGTACATCAGTTAGGTTTCGTACCGACATATGGCTGTAATCTGAGTTGTGAATACTGTTTCAGTAAAAACAAACATTCAAAAGAAGCCGACCAGCAAACTGCACATAAAATTCTTGATTGGGCTCAAGCAAATAATATTTCGCATATAAGATTGTACGGAGGCGAACCTACCTCATATAAATATATTGAGCAATTACTAAACGAAACGGCAAAACGCGGAATCAGACTGTATTTTGCCAGTAACTGTATCATCAATGATTCTACGCTCAAAGTATTAAATAGCAATGTTATTGAATCAATACATGCACATGTACAAAGCCCGCTTTCTGAGAGTTCTCTTTACAATAATTTCTGGAAAAATGTTAAATTACTCTCTAAAAAAGAAATTGAGATTATTTTAAGATATAATCTTGTAGATGAGGATTGGTCTTTTATTCCTCAAAATGGCCAAGGCTATGTTTCAGACAGAATTACTTTTGCACCTGTTGTCGTTTATGGATCCGCTGATACTTTCTCTGAAAAAGATTGGCAAAACCAGATAGAACTGATAAAAAAATTTGTTGCATATATTGAACAATCCGGATTTACACCAATTCTGGCTAGACCTCAACCCCTTTGCTTTGCTGAAGAATATCTGAGTTCTAAAAGATGGGATATTTTTACTGGTAATTGCACTGCTTTTCGTGATAATTATATGTACAATAATCTAATTTGGCCAAACGGGCAAGTCGCACTTTGTGACGGCGATATAGTATCGGATAGCCCCAAAATTTTTGATTTCTCTAACTGGGAAGAGTTAAATAGGTATATAAAACCACGTATGCTTTCCTGGCTTGATCAACACGCATTCCCAAAATGCAAAGATTGTTATTTTAAAGAAAGAGCCTTATGCCAGGGAGCGTGCCTGGCTTCCAAGATTAGATAATCATGTTTTTATATCACTATATAAAAAAACTTAATTTTATAATAGACAACAATGATTTTGTTAAAACAGTAGAACATGTAACGATAAACTATAATGAATTTAATTATGCAAATTTATTTAACAGACTTACATTCAGCATTCAATGGTTTTTTTGCAGAATATTTTACAAAAGGGTACGCAAACAGCCCTGCCTTTATAAAACCCTGTTAGACTATGCAAAATATCTTTCAAAAGGCATAAAAGTTCATGTGAATACAATTATTTCTATTGGTGATTCTTCAATTACAGATGCTCATTGCTGGTTGTCAGAAAAAAACATTTCAAAAGAAAAAATAAAGACACAAAAGAAATATATAAATAAAGAACATATAAGCTTTAAAAACAACATTCATTACTGGATTCAACGTTCTGCGGATGAAACAAGGAGAATATAAATGGCTAATTTAATGATTACTACTGATTGTAACTTCTCATGCCCTTACTGTTTCGGTAGAGATATGATTGGTACTTCCCACGAAAAGAAACATATGGAGTGGGATTTATTTACAACACTTATTGACTGGATAAAAGCAGGCGATATTTACGACATGGATGTGCATCTAATGGGAGGCGAACCAACCCTTCATCCTCAATTCAAAGAGATGATCGATTATATTATTTCTAAAAATTTCAGAATCGTAGTATTTTCAAATGCTTCCACAAAAATAAATAGTGATCTTTGCCAACAATCTTCATCACGTGGAATTTCATGGGTAGTTAACGTAAATGATCCCGCAACCTACACATCGAAGCAGGCAAATTTGCTGGACCACAACCTTAAACTACTACAAGATGCTGCATCGCTAACTCTGAATATTTGTAACAACAAAACTAAATACAAACATATTATTGATTATACCAACAAATACAACTTGAGTCGTCACATCAAAATAGGCGTTTCTCTACCAACTATGGACAAAAATAATGTATTTATAACCTTTGACGATTTTAAACCAGTTTCAGAATATTTAGTTCAAATAGCAAAAGATATGGCAGCTGAAAACATAACTATAGAATTTGAATGCGGTGTGCCTTATTGCCTATTTGACGATAAACAAAAAAAATATTTCGGCGATATCAAAATCAGTCACTGCGGATCACGTCTTGATATTACTCCCTGGGGCAATTTAATTAATTGCCTGCCTCTTGTAAACTTTGCCTCTGTCCATTATACTAATTTTTCAAATTATCTTATTGCCAGAAACTGGTTCAGCGAGGCGACTCTTCCATACCGCAGAGTCGGAGTCAACGATCAATGCTTCGGCTGTCAGAACATTGCTAACGGAAACTGCGGCGTTTGTCTAGCGCATGGGTTGGATAAATATAACAGGATTAACCTGCCACCGTTTCCAGAAATAAAAGCCGAGGCGTAATTTTATAAATTAATTTCATGTATTCATGCTAATCATATTGCCGGTTATTTTTATGTTTTAGTAACCGGCATATTTTTTTACATGTATAAAGGTTAACTCTATCTCTACTCAAGCAACAAAATTAACAAATAATTGTTTCCATACTTCAATATATCCTATTTACAATCCTGTTACAAAAATCTATTTATATCCCGCTATTAATAATCTGAAATATTTTACGTCCAACCATCCGCAACCCTTTTCATCGCACCACCTCCGCAAGCGTTTGTAAGCCGGCTTCGGCAATCAGAAGCGATACCGCATTCACAAAAAGAATTAAACGGAATTATTTGTTCATACATCTTCTCTTTAACACTGAAAAAAGAGTCCATTTTTAAAAAATTTATTCCAGTTCCAAAATTAAAACCAGGGCAGTATTTCACATTACCATCTGACTCAAGACACAGCAAAGGCAAACAAAACGATAATGGAAACTTGACTGGATAATGAACAAGTCTTCCAAGTTGTTTCGCATCAAAAGAACATAAGGGCATACCACAGTGAAAAGAAAATGAATAATTGGCCCCGGGAACAGACAATTTTTTTAGAACTGATTCCAATAATTCAAACCTTTCGCCAGCTTCTTCAAATGGAAAAGGTGATGGGCAGGAGTAATAATCCGGTCTGTCAAAAGAAAGAATATACCCTATGAAATTATTAAATTCTTTTACAGGTAAATGTGAGTAATCACAAACAGTATCGTTTTTAATTGGGACATAGACCTGAAAACATTCAAATGCTGATATGAATTTATTTATTTTACTGCTCTTGAAAAAATCATGGCTGTAGGGAATAATCGCTCTGATTTTTTGAGAACTAAAAAACTCAATATTGTCTTCATGAACCAAATCAGGTCTGTCAATATAAACCTGTACCATACATGGAAGGGCAGCAAGCTGTTGAGCATTCAAAGAGGGCATTTTAAGCGGCTTTGACCAGTCATGTTTAATAAATAATACCTTAACTTCATCGCTCTTTATTCTGTTTAGTATATGTTCAAACGAACTGATGTTTTTTTCATTGCTTGAAAACCAACTACTCTGGTCATCACTCTTTATTCTTACCATTATATCCGGCATCATGTTCTCCTGATTATTCAACTATTTTGCGGGACAAACATCCTCCGGCACACGAGTCAATACTGTAATTATTACATGCATTGCATTTTGAATTATCTATTTTCTTGGTTTTCATCCAATCATTATTGAAATAATCTATCAGATCAGATAGTGAATTATAATCAGTCAGCTTTTCTCCCTTTTCAAGAGAAAACGGGAAACAACGCCAAACATCAAGATTCGGACCTATGTCCAGATTTGGCCCGCATTTAAACATCGGAACAGTTCCACATTGAATAAGTGTACCAAGCTGCTCATCAGTAAAGTCGCACATCCTGAAGCCACAATCAAAACCTAGACTAATACCAAAAGGAGCCATATCCTGAGCCATATCTACAATCCGGGTCATAGTCCTCTTCAAATCCTTTTCTCGAAGATATTCGTTATTAATCACCTGAATAGGTTGTGCTACACCCAGTCTAATATTTGTATATAATCCAAATCGAATTATTGCATCTTTCAAAAACTGCCAGTTAAATTCCGGCTGATAAACGTTAAACGACAGCGCTATTTTATCACCAAATGTTTCAAAATTTGTTTCAATTTCTTTCCATTCACTCGAATTGTACGTATCCGGTTCATTAAGATTTAATATGATTAGTAAATTTTCGCTGTCTTTAAGGTGGGCTATTTCACGCAAATTTTTAGTAGCCCCGTTGGTAAATATTTTAATCTTGAACCCCATCTTGTATACTTTATCAATATATTTACCAAAAGAACTATGCAGTGTAGGTTCTCCACCAAGTATGGAAACAATATCTCTAGCAGGATCAAGATATGAAAGAACAGTATCATACTCCTCTTCAGACATTTCCCAGTCAGAAACTGTAGTTCCGAGCTTAACCTGCGCCTTTGCAAAGCAATATGGACAATTTCTGTTACAAAAATTCGTTATTAATATATTTGGCATGTTAACTAATCGGCTTCCTTTTCACCAATTAGACCTTCAGATAGCCAATTTTTGATGATTTCGTCACAATCACTAATTATCTGTTCTTCTGAGGGAGAAACATCAAAACTCTCTTTTATTGTTTTTACTGCATCTTCAAAAGATTTATTATCAACCAGCATCTCTTGCCATAAAGCACCGGCAGTTTCATTTAATGTGTAATAATATCCCAATTTTGTATTCAATAGAACAATAACATCTTTTTTTTTCTTCCAAACAATATCATCTGAAGCAGTATACATTGGAACCCCCGGTAATTATAATGATTATAGAATTATTTGTCTGTAATATGTTTAATAACAGGCAATTCGAGTTATCAAGAAGGTTCTTAATAACGGTCACAAGATAGCTTGTAATTAACTTCTTTTTATTTGGTTTGATTAACTTGTAAAGTTTTTTCTTTAATTAACGTTTTTTTTTACAAAATGTAATTCACCCCCCGGCTTCTTTTACGCATGTAAAACCGGCTTTAAGAAAAAAATTACGTATGCGCATGTTCAAAAAAGGTGTTTCCAACGTCCAACACTCTGCGTCAGGAAAATTGTTAAGTACAAGTTTCATCGCTTTAAGGCCATATCCCTGATACTGAAACTCCGGATCAATCCAGATTCGCCCCAGGTTGCACTTGTTTTTCGCCCGGTTTCGGTCACGAAAAACAAGTGCTCCGCCAATCAGCCTCTCTTCTGCAAATATGGGAAAGAAACCATCAGCGCATGACAGCATCTTCTTATGCCAGCCTATGCTGTTAAATCCCGGAGGGCCGCTTTCACCGGCAGGAGCGCCAACCTCTACATCAGATTCAAAAGCCGCTATGCTCGCGTCAACAAGACGTGCAATCTGATCCGCTTATGCGTTAACAAGTTTTATCATTTTTATTACATACCTCATTATTAAAGTATGCTTTTGTATCATATTTCAGATTCAAATACCCGTCCGGTTTTACTATTTGCGGGTATTTTAAATTTTTGTATTAATAAGTACTTCCAAATCATCACAAACTAATATCATATCGGTACACTTCAACAACTCCTTTACCGGTTGCAACCTGAGTTCCAAACTCAACAGAGTTGATGTAAATAGAATCTTCCATATGATTATTTTGAACCAGATAATCAAAAAAACCTTTAAGTTCCAGAGGCCCTTGCAGCTGCTCGCTCTTATCAACAAACGCAAAGTATTTCCATCGGTGATCACTATTCTCTGTAATATCATAATGATCATCAGATATCCACAACTCATACTCTCGATTACCTATAGTAACTGTTTCTACAAATTCACCAAATGGAACAAGATTTTCATTTTTAAGCCAGACCATCACTTCATGAGTAATTCCATTTATGGTAGGCGGATTATTATTTCCACACCAGATATCCGCGGCAACATTATAAGAGCCCGCAGCCTCTATATCGACATCAAAACTTAGCGAAATATTGCTATTGGAAACCGTGACAGGAAACCCGGTTTCATTATCCGGTGCACCATCCCAGGGTTTATAGCCCGAGAGAACTCCCGGATAAGCAGATAGCGTACTGCTTTTGGGCCAATCCCAATTCCATCCGATAATCGGATCCTTTTCTATTCCGTAAGTATAGATACATTGAGTATAACCCTTTATGTCTTCTCCGTTAAAAACATTATTCATTACGGTAAAATCTTCTCCGATATCCTCTATTAGAATCGATTCCCAGGCTCCGCAAAACTCGTTATCTATAAGCTCTTTTTTGTTTACGATTTCCTGATCTACAAAACAGCCTGCCAAATAGAATGTAACGCAAATAAGTATCAGTGATATTGTTATTCTTCTCATAATTTTTCCTTTTTTGTTGGTATAGTGCTAAGAAATTAGTACTGAGTTTAACTCATATCTTTAACACTCTTATTTCAAAAAATGTTACCTTTAATACCAAGAAAATACCCCTCAAGATCCTTATCATCGATCTCAAGATTATTGACAATCTCTAATAATTAACTTTTCAACCAGGCTGCATATGCTGGTCGTCCAGCACCACTTTATTTTTCAAAGTGGTGCTGGACGAGTGAGCAAAGGAACTTGCCCTTGTAGGTTGTTCTTGTCAGAACAATAAGCTTTTAGCATAAGATAAAAGCCCCACGGGTAATACGAAAAATTCCTTTATATATGGACTTTAGACAGCATAGCCGTTCTAAAAAAAGTAATTTTTCGAAGTTCCCTATTATCAAAAAATCACACTTTACAATTCATCCGCGATTAGACGTTCCCTTATATTATTAAAATTGGTCACTATACCACGGCTTCGCTCTTCGTCACGATCAACGTCATATACAACTATTTTTTTTATCGCCGGGCTTATGGCTTGGTCAAAATAGTCAAGTCCACTGAAAAAATCTTCTCTGAAAGTGGCGGCTGCTTTTATTTCGACAGTGATGTTTTTATCCGCGACAGCATAAAGAAGGTCTACCTCATGTCCTTTGGCGTCCCGGTAAAAGGAGATATTATTGGTTTTAACATTGTTGTAGCGGGTTTTGAGTATTTCGGTTATTACAAGGTTTTCAAAAATAATTATTATAGGGGTGCAAATTGCACTTGTCAAGTGCGATTTGCACCCCTATTGTCTCTGAGAGTGGCTAACAATCCAGGTTTTACTCCCAAAACCTTAAACGAGGTGGCTAACAATCCAGATTTTTGCTTCGACCACTCAAAAAGGGTGGCTAACAATCCAATATATCTTTCTTAAAACCTGGTTTTCAAATATCCCAGACAAAAAGCTGCCTGGCGAGCTCGGATTCACGTATTAAAATATCATTTAGAGATCCCGATTTTGACTTTTTATACTTTATATCAATAAGCCCAAAAAATTCCGCGAAATTGTCAAAAAAAAGAACCATATATTCCATACGTGATGAATCTGTATCTTCAATAATGTGCCCAAATGCCTCAAAAAAATAATCCGCCATTTTCTCAATCGGTATATATTTTTGACATTTATTGTGTAAAATATACAAACTAAAAGGCAATGTTGCCTGAACGCCTTCCATGTCATATGCATAAAATCCCAACCAGTTGTAATCATAACACATCCAGACAAAACTCTCCCGAAACAGCTTATCAATAAAACCTTGGGTTTTTATCATATTCCTGACTTTCGCGGTAAGAGAGTACATACCTTTTCTTTTTTTGACATAACCCTTATCTCGTAAAAATATAAAGCAACCATTCAATATAAAAGCCTGTTCCCTCAATGCCGGCATAAGGTCATTCTTGTTTCTGTTGCCTGTTATATGACTCTTAACTTCATCCAGTGGTTTTCCCCGAAGCAGAATATCATTGATAAATTGATCAATTACCTCATCATAAAGCTGCTCATATTCAGAGATCTGTATCTCTCCGGCACCATCAATATAGCTTACAAGCCATAACGTCCATAAAATAAATGAGGCCTTTCCGTACAGATCAGTATCAACTTTATCAGATAATTTAACAGCACCTGATCCTTTTTCAAAATTGGTCTCTAATAGACATCGCATCTGTGAGGGTGTTAGTCCTAACAGCTCATCCATCGGTGTATTATTGTGCGATCGCATATGCATATCAGCCAAAACCTGCAGCTGTTTTTCGGACTTTACATCCACTCCTTCAAGCTTATGCTTTAAATCATTAAGAACATCGGTTGCCATATTTGCGTTTCCAAGATATTGCATAAAGCTGGGAACAGGCCCCTTGGCGTCATCCCATGCCCCGGCAAATGCCTGATATTCGACCAATTTTTCAGGATCAAATCCGGGTAAAGGTGGAACCGAATTATTGGGAACACTACCCGATAGCGTGTCGCCCGGAAAACGCAGCACATTATCCGCTTTTTCCATACAGCATTTCTTGTATTTTTTTCCACTGCCACAGGGGCAGGGATCGTTTCTCCCGACTTTATGACTCATTAACTTTTCCTTGGCTGTAATTATTCAGACTATACTCCTAATGGCAATTTTAAACAACTGTTTTTTATTCCGGTGCTTCCAACCGGTATCAGACTAGATGAGGATTTATGTGTGCGGGTCATGGTGAAAAGTCGTGTGAACAAAATGAGATGCTTCAGGATAGAATTACTTGACGTACACAAAAAGTCAGCCGCCTATGTATATTTTCAATTTAACTTAGCTTTAAACATAATCCAACTACAGAGCCAAACTTCATGACACTAACAGCAATCAAAATCATCATCTCGGTTACAGTAATTCTTGCACTAATATATATTTCTGAAAGAAATGCCAAACTTGGAGGTATTTTTGCCGGTTTACCTATAGGCACCGGCATAATGGTATTCTTTTATTCGATTGAACAGGGAAACAATTTTATGCTGGCAAGCATTCCCTATGCGATTTCCGGCTTAAGCAGCACATTGGCATTTACCGCCGGATTTTACGTCGGTGGTAAACTTTTTGTTAACCGACCTGTGATAAAAATATTGTCTTCTGTTATCTGCAGCCTGATCTGTTATTTTTCAGTCTCTTATCTTATCTCTCTGATAAATATCACCCTGCTTAAGAGTCTTGTTATTTTTTCAGCATCAACCTTTATCGCCAGTATATTTTTCTCTCATATTCCGGTACAAAAAAAAATTGCTGTCAAAAAACTTACTGTTTGGTCAATAGTTTTCCGAATAGCATTTATAACACTGGCCATACTTATTATCACAGGAGTCGCAAACACAATCGGTTCAAAGTGGGCAGGTATTATGGCGTCTTTCCCCTCCGCGCTCTACCCTCTGCTTTTGGTTCTTGCCTTTTTATATGGTGACCAGTTATACCCCTCTGTTATAAAAAGTTTTTCTTACAGCATAACTACCATAGCTGTTTTTTATTTGGCTATTTTATACCTTGTCCCCGTTGCCGGTATATTTACGGCAACTGCCATTTCTTACCTGATCTGTTCTATATACATTTACACGCTAAACCGGCTTATTAACAGCCGCATCCGGTTAAGAGAGAGCAAAATTTAAAGCCATCTCCGGTTTTAATATATCATTACTTTTTGTTTAAATATCTCTTTTATGAAGATAAGCTGATTTTTAAACCTTTTTTGAGCAATGTCTTAAATGGAACGGTTTTTGCATTTATTATATCAAAAACTTTAAAGATAAGTCTTTTTTTACGCTTAAAAATCTGTAAACTAATTACGACCGACAGCCGAACACATTTTTATTTTATGATCTAAACCCTGACTTAATCGGCTTAAAAGTTAGCTACTTATCAAGTTTTTCAAGTATACTGTTTAATTTTTCAACTACTTCGATATCTGTTAACGAAATCAGATACAGACAAGAAAAAAAATTAACAATCGGAATAACGCTTAAAATCAGATAAAGAACCTGTGACCTCCCTTTTCTTTTTGCAACTTTACAGTTTAAAACAATCATTGGAATAGTCAAAAGAATCATTGGCATAAACGATACTAACATATTGGGTTGCTGATTTGGCATTTTTTTCTCCTTTGATATGATTATAAAGATTATTTTTTCAAATTTACAGAATTATAATTACAATGTTTTAATAAGAACTAAAGTTGTCATAGCACAGAAACAATTTGGATTTGACCAGTACTCCGCCTAAGCAGTCTATATGCTGTTATAGATTGTAAAGTGCCATTCTCCGATTAAACCATTTCTTAATTCCGCCCCTCTCATCAGCCGGAGTACATACCCACTATGTCAAGCAGCGGCAATAATTTTTTTTGATTCTTCGTAAAAACTTCATCTTTCCAAAGTCTATAAATTACTTTGATCCACTTATTAGATAAAGCTCTAACTGTAACAGAATGAGTTTTACCTTTGTCTTTCTATTAGCCATAGTACTCTTTTGCCCATTTTAAAATACTTAAAACTTTTGTATATATCCAGTATACTATATAATGGACGTTGGACATTCTTAATGGCAAGTTTCTTCTTCATTTTATTCGCACATGTATCGTCTCATGGTTGCTGGCAGCCTCCCAGGAATCTCACTTAAATAAAGTATCTCCTTAATATTTCGTATAGTCTGTCATTTTGAAAGATTATAAACAATCTGCACCCACTCTTCTAATATGAATTTAGCATACAACCAAATTATACATCACCCTCATCCCTAAAAAACCGTGCAGACTCTTACTACATTTTATATGTTTCTCAAAAAATTGCACAACAAAAAATTTTGATCAATTCAAATAAATATGAATAAATTATATTTTATGACTATAGGCAGCAACATCGCCCAAAGAAGGCAACACTTCAGTGTCTATCTTGTGATTTTTTAAAATAAATTCATAAAATATAAGGTGTATTATCTGTATAAACATATATTGTCTCTCTACTTTATGGACAGACGAAATAATCACTAATATCGGACTGGTATTCATACCTGGCGCATTTAATTATGAAGTCTATGACTTTTCGTAACTTGTTTCGACCTCTATCCTTTCGATACAGACGACGGCAACGATTAGGTTTTCCCTTTTTAGATACACGCATTTGAAGCTTTAGCTAGAAACAGTATTAAAGATGCCTCTTCTTCAACTTGCATCAAACGAAAAAAACATCTGCCCATACATAAAAAGCATACTTTCCCTCCGGAAAAGAAAGAAAAGAGAAAAATTTTTAACAAAACAGGCTCCAAACCAGTATTCATATCTAGATCAATCTTTGGAGGAATATAATGGAATCTACCGATTTTCGAACATCAATCGATGTAGAAGTTAACAGAATGCAAAGAATTGAAGAGTACGCGGATAAACACGGCATGGACGTTTCGGATGTAATGAACATAGTTCTTGATAAGTATGCAGAAAAACTGGCTAAGAATCCTGTATGCAATAATACTCTTAATAGATATCAAGAGCGGGGTACAATTTACAAATCTGTACACATACGATTTTCAATTATTTCGAAGCGGAAACTTAAGGACATAGCCAATCTTTACTGCTATAGTCTGTCTTACATGTTGTATCTTGCAATGGATTATTTTGAGGAGTTTATGTATGACGTTAAGGAGTTTGCAAGACCATGTTTTCATGCGGTTTTTGTTCGCATGTTCGAATTTCCATGCTTTATTAACAGCTGGGGTATGAACTTCCACGATTCATATGACCATTCTGGACAACAAACCAGAAATTTGTTTCATTTATTGAACTGATCAATGTCTTTTAACTGATTAGTTGGAAACAAACCAAACCTATGAACCTCAAGACTGCGTATTTGCTTGAACCATACTAAAAAAATTATTGACATTACGCACATATGTGCGTAACTTATATTTAGTAACGAACATAGGTGCAAAATGTCAAGACCGAGAAAAACCAGGACAATTGAAGGTCCACCCTATTGCAAAAGTTTTAAACCACAGGGTATTCCTACGCGGTATATAAACACTATAGTTATTACTGTCGAAGAGTACGAGTGTGTGCGCCTTGCCGATTATAATAATCTAGAACATAAGGATGCCTCTGCCAAACTTGGTATCTCCAGATCAGTATTTACTCGTATGCTTCAAAATGCCCGTAACAAAATCGCAAAAGCAATTATTGACGGCTGTGAGCTCTTGATCGAAGGTGGTGAGTTCGATTTCGAAAATAACAGAATCAGATGCCTCGCATGCCATAACACTTATCAGGCTCCAATAAATGAAGTATCAATAACTGTTTGTCCAAATTGCAGTTCTGACAACTTGCAAAACTTAAACGGCCAATATTCCCAAAGAGTTGTCCATGGCGGTCGAAGACACAGAGGCGGGCGATGCTAAAAAGCGCTACCGAGAACTATAGATTATAGATCATGCAAGTTTCAGTTTTTACAGCTTAGCTGTAAAAAATTATTTAATAAAAGGAGGTAAACAATTATGCCGGGATTTAATGGAACAGGCCCTTTTGGAAACGGCCCAATGACAGGACGCGGGTTAGGCCCATGTGGCCAGGGGAGAGCCGCTGGTTACGGTTATGGACGCGGTATGGGATTTGGCCGTCGAGGTGCAGGATTCGGTTTCGGAGCAAGATTCTTTGGAGCATACGAACGACCATACGAACCAACACTTGAAGAGCTACGACAGCAGAGAGATCTTCTTGATAAACAGATCGAATCGATGCAACAGCAGGTCAATAATAATCTCTGATTAGTCCAACTCTTATCTGCTACAACAAACATCCGGTTAAATATACCGGATGTCCTTTTAACAGGTTTATCTGATTAATTCAGAATATAGGGCTGTGTTTTAATAAAAAAATCCTTGACCTTCTTTTCCCAAACCTCAATTATCAAGAAATGAAAACTTTAAAAAGTTCAATAAATTACATAATGTCAATATCACAGCTTTCAAATCTTTTTAAAACATCTTATTTAAACCGTGACACACGTATGATCTTTTACGTGTCACTCTTCGAACCATAACTTCTAAATCTTACATAATGATTTCACTACACTGTTTGCGGTCAATTGTTTGATTTCAAATATCACTTAACTGACTTTGCCAAACAAAATATCGCTTACATGGTTTTCCAGGCATTATCACGGATAGCAATCTACACCTGTCACTGACTTATTATAGTTATTATATTTATATTTTTACATTACTCATATAACAAAACAAACGCAATATTGCCAAAAACAATTATAATTATGACCTTGTAAATATAAGATAAAGGAGACTCTAATGAAACTTAAACTTTTAATACTGACTTTAATCATCGCACTAAGCGCATCATGCGCAAAAAAAGATGAAAACGTAATCCGTTTTGCAGGATCAGGCGGCTACCCTCCCTTTAACTTTATGAGTGAAGACAATGAAGTTATCGGTTTTGATGTAGATGTAGCTCGGGAAATTGCGAAACGCATGGGCAAAGAGATGGTCTACGTTACAACATCATGGGATGGAATCATCGAAGGGCTGAGAGCTGGCCGCTACGAAGGCATACTCGGATCAATGGCAATCACCGAAGAGAGACTCAAAGTTGTAGACTTTTCGACTCCCTACTACTACTCAGGAGCGCAAATTATTGCAAAAAAAGATTCTTCAATAACCGGTCCCGACAAGCTTAACAAGAAACATACTGTGGGTCTTGTTACCGCGACAACTTTCGCGCAAGATGCCGAAAAACTGGGGGTTAAAATCAATCTTTACGAAGATGACAACCAGACACTTATGGAGCTTATAAACGGACGCGTAGACGCTGTTATAACTGATCGTGTTGTTGGCCTTAATGCAATAAAGAAAATCAAAGGCGGATCTGATCTAACACTTGCCGGTTCACTATTAAGAACAGAAGAGTGCGCAATAGCACTTCAAAAGGACAGTCCGCTTAAAGACGAAATCAACAGTATTCTTGATGACATGCGTAAAGACGGCACACTCAAGTCAATAAGCACTAAATGGTTTGATGGTGAAGATATCACTGTCAAGTAATCACATACCACAGGCAGGAATCACCTGTAATCATTACAGGTGATTCCTGCCAAAAACAACAGGATGATCGGAAAACATAATGGAATTTTTATCGACAAATATTTTATTATCGTCATCATTTATAGACTGGATTGTTAATATCAATCCATCTCTATTTTCTATGGGCGAAAGTCTTAAAGCCATCATCACTCGTTTTCCTACCTTCTGGAAAGCTGGCCTGATAACCCTACAGCTTACATCGGCAGGAATACTTTTCGGCTTACTTATTGGTCTTCTTTTCGGTTTAATGCGTGTTTCTGAAATCAAGTTTATGAGATATCCCGCGAAAGCATATATATTCCTTATTCGCGGAACTCCCTTGCTTTTACAACTTTTTATAATCTATTACGGCATCACGTCAATTATCACTATACGTTCTTTTCCATCTGCCGTAATCGCGCTAGGTATTCATAACGGAGCCTATATTGCTGAAATCTTCAGAGGAGCAATCCAGTCAATCGACAAAGGGCAAATGGAAGCCGCCCGTTCACTGGGGATGAGCAAAACAAAAGCGATGGAAAGAATAATAATGCCCCAAGCCTTCAAAAGAGCGATACCATCTCTTGGCAACCAATTTATAATCGCGCTTAAAGATTCATCTTTAGCCAGCACAATAACCATTTCAGAACTGCTTTTAAGAGCAAGGCAAATAGGAAACACCCATTTTATTCTGATGGAAATGCTAATCGTTGTGGCGATTTGGTATCTGATTCTAACTTCACTTTTCACGTATCTGATACATCGACTGGAAGTCCACTTCAAAACAAGTTAAACGGAGCAATAGATGATTTTACTCGAAAATATCAAAAAAAACTTTGGCAAGCTTAAGGTTCTTAAAGGTGTCGATCTTAAGGTCGACGAAGGCGAGGTCGTTGTAATAATCGGACCAAGTGGTTCTGGCAAAAGTACTCTGCTGCGCTGTATAAATTTTCTTGAAACGGCAGAAAAGGGGAGTCGCATCTCTATAGACGGTAAGGTGATACATCGTCAAAAAAATGATATCAATATGCTTCGACGAAACGTCGGCATGGTTTTTCAACACTTTAACCTTTTCCCCCACATGACAGTTCTGCAAAACGTTATGGAAGGGCCAACCCAGGTACTGCATATGAAAAAAGACAAGGCTCGAAAGCAGGGTATCGAACTTCTTGAAAAAGTCGGGCTAGCTGACAAACATAATGCCTACCCTCAAATGCTCTCCGGTGGGCAAAAACAGCGTGTCGCCATTGCCCGGGCCCTATCCATGAATCCTCAAATAATGCTGTTTGACGAACCCACATCGGCTCTTGATCCGGAGCTTGTTGGAGAAGTTATCGAAGTTATGGCCGATCTGGCGAGAGAAGGAATGACCATGATTGTTGTAACACACGAAATGTGGTTTGCAAAAGAGGCAGCCGATCGTGTATGCGTTATGGATGACGGCCTGATTATTGAAGAAGGCACACCCGAACAAATCTTTGATTCACCAACAACTGAGCGAGCTCAGCAATTTTTACAAAAAATTGTGGTTAACTGACAAATGAGATTGAATTACACTCTCTCAAGACACTGTTCTTAACAACGACTTGAAATTCAAAACAATACTATGGTCGTTGTTAAGAACTTTATAATCAGGAATTTTTTACTATGTAAACATTATTTACACAATCTTTTTTACACTCTCTAATCATTCGGCACCAAACACCCCCCAAACACTGATTTATTTTTTCACAAAACCAAATCGTTTCATCACAGTATCTTTATTTAACCAAAGCATAATACCCTGATACATTTCTAGTTTACTCTCTTTGATTAATTTAACATTTATGTAACAATTAAAAAAAATATTTCTTCACATTGCGCTCATTATTTGCATCATGCCCTATTATTGTTAATTGCATGTTAAATTGTTCCAATATGTTTCAATAATAAACGTTTTTTACTTATTCTTAACATTTATCACTCAAACAGAATCAATGCCTAATCGTACTATTTCTGTTTATATTGCAGCACTACCTTCAAATTAGGAGAAAATAATGAAACTTTTAGCAAACGTTATGGATCAGGTTCAAAAAAGAAACCCAAGTGAACCTGAATTTCATCAAGCAGCAAAAGAAGTACTCGAGTCACTCGAAATGGTGGCCGAAAAGAATCCTCAGTGGATCAAGGAAGGAATTTTTGACCGAATCGTTGAACCGGAAAGACAGATCATGTTCCGTGTTCCCTGGATGGACGATAACGGCAAAGTTCATGTAAACAGAGGTTTTCGCGTTCAGTTTAACAGCGCCATTGGACCCTACAAGGGCGGTCTTCGTTTTCACCCTTCAGTTAATCTTGGGATTATCAAATTTTTAGGCTTCGAGCAAATCTTCAAAAACTCTTTGACCGGTCTTCCCATGGGCGGCGGCAAGGGCGGTAGTGATTTTGACCCGAAAGGTAAATCCGATGCCGAAATCATGCGTTTTTGTCAAAGCTTTATGAGTGAGCTTTTCCGCCATATCGGTGAAAACACAGACGTGCCTGCCGGCGATATAGGTGTGGGCGGCCGTGAAATAGGTTACATGTACGGAATGTACCGCAAAATCAGAAACGATTTCACAGGAATTCTAACTGGTAAAGGTCTCGCATGGGGCGGAAGTCTTGCCCGAACACAGGCAACAGGTTACGGACTATGTTACTTTATGGACGTAGCAATGCAGGCAATAAAAGGAAAATCATTCAAAGGTTCAACAGTTGTTGTTTCCGGTTCAGGAAACGTTGCAATTTACGCTACTGAAAAAGTACAGGAACTTGGAGGCAAAGTCGTTGCTCTAAGTGATTCAGCCGGATACATCCATGACCCTGACGGAATCAAACTTGATACGGTTAAACAGATTAAAGAAGTCGAAAGAAAACGTATCAGCGAATATATCAAACACCATCCAAACGCAAAATACACAGAAGGTTGCGCTGGAATCTGGAGCATAAAATGTGACATTGCCCTTCCGTGTGCAACACAAAACGAACTTGATGGCGAAGCAGCAAAAACACTTGTGAACAACGGCTGCTTTGCTGTTGGAGAAGGAGCCAACATGCCTTCTACTCCTGAAGCAGTTGACCTCTTTATCGAAAAGGGTGTTGTTTTCGGCCCGGGAAAAGCAGCTAATGCAGGTGGAGTTGCAACCTCTGGTCTTGAAATGTGCCAGAACAGCATGCGTTACTCATGGTCTTTTGAAGAGGTAGATTCTAAACTGAAAGGGATCATGGAAGACATTTTTAAAAACGCAAGCGCAGCCGCAAAAGAGTATGGTCAGGAAAATAACCTTGTAATCGGAGCGAACATCGCCGGATTTAAAAAGGTTGCAGAAGCTATGTCTGCACAAGGATTCTAATCTGATTTCTGATTCAGACTTAAGGAATTTGTTAATATCACATAAAGGAGGATCAAATGATCCTCCTTTTAATTTTTCACCCACGTTTATGCAGAATTACACTCAAATTTTGACAACCAGTCACCTCATCACTATTAGTATCAACAAAATATTTACAACGAATATCCTCATTGGAAGTGTCTCCACGCCCAGTTGATATTAAAGATTAATTTTTTTACACCTGGTATGAATTAAGTTTAAAATTAATGCGGGTATTATCTTGATTTAACCTTAAATATTACTTATATTGTAGTAATAAAAGGAGGGCAGTCATGAAAATCAAATCATCAGATCAGCCCGAACTGAATCTCGGTTTTGGAGATCATGTTTGTAACTGGGGAATACATATAGCCGGTCTTTACGAAAACGATACACAGCGTGACGATATAATTTACGGCTTTTTGAATCAGGGTCTAATTGAAAAGGATATCGACCTTTTTTGCCCTGTAGAGCGGTCAATAGATGGCTTTATAGATTCTTTTGCCAGCCACTGCGGCCGCAAAAAGAGTGAACTTCTAACAAACGACAATTTCCAGATACTGCCAGCCAAAGATATCTATTATCCGAACGGAACATTTTCTCCTTTCGAAATGGACAAAAATCTTAACAGTTTTTTCGAAGAGTCGCAAAAAAACGGTCCCCGGAATATCAGAGCTACAGCTGAAATGGTATGGGCCCTTGATGCAGTTCCCGGACGCGAACACCTTTTTGCCTACGAGTCCCGGCTGAACTACTTTATACCCGGAAAACCCTGGGTAAGTATCTGCATGTACAACACAACAAAATTCTCGGGCTCTACAATCATGGATGTATTACGAACTCATCCTTACACCATATCTAACGGCGTTCTTATGCAAAACCCCTACTTTATTGACCCGGACATCTGGTTGGCCGAAAATGCTCCACAATTTCTGTACAGCAAAGACAGCTAAAATGCCGATTTTCCACAAGTAATCACGGCTGTTTTATTATTGACGTAACCCGTGATTTACGATTTTTTATAAAGATTATTTGCAGTATCATAAAACAGGAGCCGGCGTAATAATGATAAACGGAAACGATCTCTTTCTGCTTATGTTCAGTCTCTCTCAATCAAAAGAGATCAATACTATAAAGAAACAATTTATTGAAGCCATAAACTCATTATCAGACAACTTCAGCTGGAGTTACGGCGACAATCCGCAAGGTGAAATTTATTTTAAAATTGCCTCCGGAGCCGATTCATTTGGTTTCTTGAATCTTGATAAAGATTCCGGAAAACCGGACAACCTGACCCTGACAAATATTTCCAATGCCACTGCCTTACTTGCAATACTGCTTCAAAACGCGGTTCGTTCAAAATTGCTTGAGCAGCAAAATACTGAACTTCTAAGCGAAATCAACGACAAGAATATTTTTTTACAAAATCTTATCAACACGGTTCCCTCGGGGCTTTACCTTTATCATATTGATAAAAACTGGTTCGAAATCCTGAATCCCCGTTTCAAAGAGATAACAGGCTATACTGCCAAAGCTGCAGACGATGAATCTCTGATATACCTGGAAAAAATAATTCATCCCGACGATATTAAAAAACTGGTAGAAAAGCATGAAAAACTTTTAAAACAGAAAGACGATTCAATACGCATATCCACTTTCAGAATAAATACGGAATCATCAGGCTTAAAATGGATACGTACGCATGATATCCCGTTTAAACGAGATAAAGACGGCAAACTTTTAACAATACTTGGAATCGCAGATGATATTACTGACGAGATAAGGTTTACGAAACAGCTTGAAGCCTCACTTAAAGAGAAGCAGGTTCTAATTCGGGAAATTCACCATCGTGTAAAAAACAATCTTCAAATAGTAGCAAGTCTTCTTAATCTGCAGGCATCCTCGATCAGGGATACTCCTTACGCGATATTTTTTGACGAGTGTCGAAGCCGGGTTATGAGCATGGCGCATGTTCACGAGCAGCTCTACAAGTATGACAATCTTCATAATATTAATTTTGATAAATATCTGGGAAGTTTTATAAAAGATATTCAAAATAGCTTTGATTTTGAATCGATCTCTGTGAAAATTGATATCAACTGCACAAACGTAACGCTCCCCATTGATCAGGCAATTCCTCTTGGTCTAATAATTAATGAGTTTCTGCTTAATTCGTACAAACACGCATTCACAGACATGAACGATCCTCTTATAAGCATATCGATAACTCAGGTTTATGATCAATACACACTAATATACAAAGATAATGGCAAAGGTTACGAAGATAACGACAACCCCCGCCCGGTTCCCGGGCTTGGTCTTGATCTGGTTAACAGCCTCATACTTCAAATTAGAGCCACATTCGAGCATATAAACCACTCCGGCACACAATACAAAATCATCTTTTCACGGCACACCCGCTAGTTGCTTCAAAAACAACTGCTTAACACCACAAACATATTATATTGATTAACCGCCTCAAAAGAAGTTGACGCTGTACATTTGCGATGTTATTTTTTCCTTGAAACACCGATCCTGTTTTCAAATCAGACTTAACCGGTTAGCTGTATCAATATATCGGCCAAAACAAACAAGTAAGTTTGCCCATATTTTAAAACATCAGGGGACTTCGGAAAATTACCATTTCCGGAACGGCAATGCCGTTTAAAGCCCACATATAAAGGAAAATGAAAATGTATAATCTTGTTTATCTTGTACCTATCGGCGCAATACTCGCGATTGTTTTTGCTCTTTTTCAGACAATAAAAATCAAAAAATCTAATACCGGCAACGACAAAATGCGCGAAATAGCGGGTTACATAAGAGAAGGCGCCATGGCCTTTCTAAAGACAGTATATACAAGACTGTTTTTCTTCGTTATAGTTATATCCATCTTGCTCGTAATCGGATATTATTCAAAAGGCAATTTAATGCTAACTGCCGTCTCTTTTGCAGTTGGTGCTTTTCTATCAGCTTTGTCCGGATTTCTTGGCATGCGTGTAGCTACGCTTAGCAATGTACGTACAGCTGAGGCCGCAAGAAGCAATCTTAATAAAGCACTAACTGTAGCATTTACCGGCGGATCAGTAATGGGTATGAACGTTGTGGGGCTGGCTCTATTCGGCATATCCATTCTTTTTATAATATATTCCAATTTATTCGGATTCAATTCCATATCATTGCAAAACATTGTATTACCCATTCTATCGGGATTTTCACTTGGTGCCTCTTCCATTGCTCTTTTTGCCCGCGTAGGTGGTGGAATATATACCAAGGCAGCCGATGTCGGTGCTGATCTTGCCGGCAAAATAGAAGCCGGTATTCCCGAAGATGATCCGCGAAATCCCGCGACTATTGCCGACAATGTAGGAGACAACGTAGGTGATGTTGCAGGCATGGGAGCCGACCTTTTTGAATCTTATGCTGGGTCTATTATATCGGCAATGATACTGGGTCTAGCCGCATTTGACGATAAAATAGAATATGTTCTGATACCTCTCTTTATTGCTACCGCTGGAATAATAATGTCACTTGCCTGCACTTTTCTTGTTCATACAAAGGAAAACGGTGACCCTCAACACGCCCTTAATAAAGGAACTTTTAGTGCGGCAATTCTTACTGCTGCGTCATCCATAGCCATAATCAAATATTTTTCAGTCGATGCCATAATCCGAGGCGAAACGATTCCGGCATCTCAGATGGCAATACGGCTAAGCATTACAACAGCACTTGGTCTAATATCCGGTGTCGCAATAGGGCTTTTGACTGAATGGTTCACATCAAAAGGTCGCAGATGGGTAATGCAGATAGCAAAGGCCAGTGAAATGGGCGCTGCCACCAATATTAT
Source organism: Spirochaetota bacterium (assembly GCA_016934935.1). Lineage (GTDB taxonomy): Bacteria > Spirochaetota > UBA4802 > UBA4802 > JAFGJZ01 > JAFGRW01. The sequence continues at coordinate 42,639 of JAFGRW010000115.1, forward strand.
AAAAGGGTTATCCGTTGGAATGTACTCAACAGTTTTACCCGTACTTATTCTTGCCGCAACCATTGTGATATCTTTTAATCTTGCCGGAGTATATGGCATAGCTATCGCTGCACTGGGCATGCTTGCGACAACAGGAATTCAACTGGCAGTAGACGCATACGGCCCTATTGCCGACAACGCAGGTGGAATTGCAGAGATGAGCGAGCTTCCCAAAGAGGTTCGTAAACGCACAGACAAACTTGATGCCGTAGGTAATACAACCGCTGCAATAGGAAAAGGTTTTGCTATCGGTTCAGCCGCTCTTACGGCTCTTGCTTTCTTTTCATCTTTTATGAAAATCGCAGAAATTCAATCCATAGATATCTCCACACCTCTTGTGATGGCCGGGGTCTTTATCGGCGGAATGCTCCCTTTCCTTTTTACCGCTTTGGCCATGGACGCGGTTGGAGAAGCAGCTTCCGAGATGATTCAGGAAGTTCGTCGCCAATTTCATGAAATTAAAGGTCTTATGGAGGGAACTGCCAAAGCCGATTATGCACGATGTGTGACTATTTCAACACAGGCAGCCATAAAAAAAATGATGTTGCCAACACTAATTGCTCTTGTAACTCCTGTACTAACCGGTTTTTGGGGCGGAGCAGAGATGCTTGGTGGACTTCTGGCCGGAGCTACCGTTACAGGTGTCCTTATGGCTCTTTTTCAGTCAAACGCGGGTGGAGCCTGGGATAACGCGAAGAAGAGCATCGAAGACGGAGCCCACGGAGGCAAAACCGGCAACGCCCATTCTGCGGCGGTTGTGGGTGATACAGTTGGCGATCCGTTTAAAGACGCATCAGGGCCTTCGCTTAACATACTGATAAAATTGTTATCGGTTATAGCCCTGATAATCGCGCCAATGATTGTATAATCGTATAAAAAAGATTAAAGGGTGAAGCCGCTGTTAAAAAGCTCGTAATTATGAAAGATAGTAGCTTCGCACTTCGTCGAGTATCTTTTGTTCATGAGTATCTATGTCTCCGTCTACAGCCGCGGCCTTGCACATAAGCTCAAATATTTTTTGTCGCTTCTTTGTGTTGTCCGGCATCATAATCGTCAAGTTACCAGAGAATGCCTGATCGTATAATCCTTTAATTTTTTCAGGATTAAATTTCCACTTTTTCACAAGATTATCGACAAACTGCTTTTCAGATTCATCAAGTCTTCCATCTGCCGCCGCAATAACAAGAACATTGTTTAAGGCATAATCCCTCACATCGTACATTGAGTCTATCGTCTTCACAGATACACTGTATTCAAAAAGAGAACTGTTGTTATCCAGAAAATTTCTATACTTGTCAAGATGCATTATATCGTCAACAGTCCACTCAATATCAGAACTGTTAAGAACTACGCTACAGTAAGGGCAATGTATATCCAGAGTATCACTTAATTTGCCTCCGCAGTTTGGACAATTATGTGAATAGAGAGAACCCTTCGCAGGAGAGACGCCTTTTTTGCGTTTCATTACAACTACTTTTGAATCACTAATCACAACCGGATCCACAATTTTAATTTTTTTATCAATCAGTTCGACTCTCTGAAACGAATACTTGATAATAACATACAGCCTGTTATAATCTTCTTCCTCAATTATTCCGACAAGAGATACATCGTTAAGGTAAATTCTATTATAAACGATCTGTCTTCCGTCAAAATCACCCTTAACGCTTTCGTAAAAATTATCAGAAACGAACCGTCTCATAACGGCAGGTTCTTTTAATGTCAGAGCAGTTATATATTGCAAAAATCCATTGCTTGCCTTATCTTCCACAAATTGCACCGAAAAATCACTATTCTCAAGCACCAGCCGTTTAACCTGTTGACGAAGTGACCGGCTTGAAAAGAATCCGGCTTTTTTACCCGCATAATCGACAGCCTGCGTTATTTCGGAAAGCACCCAGTCATATTCACCACTGTTCAAAAGACTGCCGCAGTAAGGGCAAACACAAACTTCGCCCAAACCATCCTCAAGAGATGCGCCGCAATTCGGGCAACTCTGTTTGTCAAACATCCCTTTTTTCTGAACACCTTTACGCCTTATAAAAGACCAGTATTCAACGAAATTTTCGTAGCCTCCGCTATTCAATGAAGAATCAAGGCCGCAAATAAAGTTATCCTTTAGCGACGCCGAAATGGCAACGTGTATAACATCATAGTTACTATCAGACTCAACCTTATCAATAAAAGTATAATTCACAGTAATATCAGACAATCGGTTAGTCTGATCAAGAAGATCCATCATCTTGAACTGAGTAACAAATCGCTGATACACGCCGTCAGATAAAAATTTTCTGACATTCTTCAAATCCTTGTTCATCCAGGCATCCTGAATCTGTAAAAATGCGTTTTTTACGCTTTCAAGAAATTGCGTCTGGTCAAAACTCGGATTATCGGCCATAAAGCGACTGGAGATTTTTCCCTGCTTTGAAGGTCTTTTGTCAGTGGGTATATTATTAAAGACGGACTTTTCTTCGACCTGTTTTTTGCCCTTGTTAAGTACAATAGCCGCTACTAAAAGAATTACTCCTATGCTGATAACGTTAAATGGAAAAGGCAGAGATATCAAAATTCTTATCAATAAATAGATAAGATAAAATATCAGTTCACCGTCGCCGCTTCCTCCCGAAGATCCTCTGCTGCCTCCGGAAGACGCACCACCTGCTCCACCAGCCCTGGCATACAGATACAGAGCCGAAAAGATAATTATTAAAAAGAGTGATACACGAATAATTCTTTTAGCAGAAACTTTCATCTATTTTCCTTTTACCTTGAATGATACCGATGCTCCGTAGAATCCGTGTTCAGATGATTTAAAATCAGTTACTTTAAAAGCATCATTAGGCATTATTTTTATTCCGCGATCAAAGGCGGTGTAAACGGTCTCATCATTAAAATCTATTTTTAAACTGGCTCCTGTTCCCTTAACCGGCTTTGCGAAAGGTACAACAAAAGAGTAGGTAACTATTTTATCTTTGTCAATAAAGGCTGCGAATTGCAAAACCTCGTCGATTTTTACACTTTTGCCATCAACATAAATTGCAGTAAAGTAACCAAACGATTTCACAGCGCTAAAGAAATCCTCAAAAACAATCTTTGTCTCTTTTGCATCAAACACACCATTTTTATCCGAATCGCACTCGGCAACAACTTCGGCACTCCACCACTTATCCCATTCCCAGACAATTCGTATTCCCGAAACCGAACCGTCCTCGACAAACAGCTCTAATGAGGGCTTGATAAAAAGATGCGGATGTGAAAAAGCAGTGATACTTATGAACAGTACAATTCCGGTCAGAAACAAGCGCAAAAACAGAGTCAAACCACGATTCATATCAATATCCTCAAACTCATAATCAGACCTATGCATATAATAGCGACAATTGAAAAATACTCAAAAAAGAGAGCCACATTCTCTGACTTTTTGAATCTGGCAGAAGAGATATCCATAATTCCTTTTCTGGACCGTATTATTAATGTGCCAATCGCGGACAATAGAACGAACATGCCCAAAGAGATGAATATTACGGAATATAGACCTATAAGCGGAATGCCCGCGGTAAAGGCAAACATCATGATCATCAATGCAGCGGGGCAAGGCACAATGCCGGCGGAAATACCTACCAGAAAGACATTTCCTTTTTTTTCAAACGACCTGATATCCTCATCCTTCTTTTTCATAAACTTACGTATCAGAAAAAAGAGGCCCACACACACAATCAGAATACCACTCACTGCGATAAAGTAACCCTGCAATTTTATTCTGAACATGCCTCGCACGCTTGTCAGAACAAAATTAAACAGATAGGCTATTGCCAATGCCGATCCGGTATGTATAACTGATATAACAGCTGCCAAAAAAAGTGAACGCCTCAATGGATGCTCCTCTTTCAAAAAAAACGAAGCCACCAGCGCCTTGCCGTGTCCCGGTCCCATTGAGTGTATTACACCGTAAACAAAAGAGATCAACATAAGTATCAGTATAACCGAAAAGCTCTGCTGTTCAGACAGGTTTCTCAGCAATTCATTTAAACGGTTATCCATGCTTCGCATTAGTTCTACAAATAATGTCATTACATTTCTCCTTATTACAAGAGATACCATCATAGGCAAAATCTCATATCATGCAACCTGCGGCATTTAACAGACATTTATGCCTTCAAATTCATCCTTTTCCGATCTGTTCATAAGCTTCAATACGGACTTCTTCAAATCGGCTCCCTCATAGCAGACCTTGTACACTGCTTCGGAGATCGGCATCTCGATTCCATATTTTTCAGCCAACTGAACTACCGGCTTTGCGGTAACATAGCCTTCCGCGACAGCTGTTTGCGAAGAGACAATTTCCTCTGCGGTTTTTCCCTCGGCAAGCTTTTTGCCCAAAGTACGGTTTCGCGATAGATCACCTGTACATGTCAAAATAAGATCACCCACACCGGATAACCCCTGAAACGTAAGCGGATTTGCCCCCATAGCTGTACCCAGCCTTGTTATCTCGGCTAACCCTCTTGTCATTAATGCGGCCCGGGCCGATAGCCCAAAACCAAGTTCGTCACTGACACCGCAAGCGATTGCCAGCACATTTTTGACTGATCCTCCAAGTTCAACACCTATCACATCATCATTTGTATAAATTCTTATTATCGACGAATGAAGCATCTTCTGAATCTTCTTTGCGACTTCAATATCAAACGCCGCGCACGACAAATCTGTCGGATACCCGGCCGCAACGTCTTTCGCGAACGACGGTCCGGATAAAAATGCCATATTGTCTCTAAATTCCGGAAAAATATCTTCCATAACCTGCGACATCAGCATACAGCTTCCATGTTCAATTCCCTTTGTAGCGGTCAAAATCAGCTGTTTGCCGGTTATATGTCCCTTAAACAGTTCTGCTGTTTTTCTTAAATGTGCCGAAGGCGGAACAAAAAGTATAAGATCTGCTCCCTCAACGGCTTCAAGAGGGTCATTAACAAAACGCACAGACTTTGAAAATGTATAACCGGGCAGGTAAATGGTATTTTCGCCTTTTTCAGCCACAATTCCCGGTAAATCCTTTTCAAAACACCAGACTCTTACATCGAACCCGAGACTTTTACAATGCATGGCCAAAGAGGTCCCGAATGCGCCGGCACCAATAACAGAAATTTTTGACATATTTAACTCCGCTTTTTTTTTAATTAGTCTTAAAACCAAATCTAAAAAACTACAACTTGCTTACGAAGGAATTTTCACAAAAAGCTGCCAATATTTGGCATTTATAATAATATAACAGTAATTTAAAGGTAAAGACCTATTTGTTTTAAGAGCAGGTAATCAAGGAATCAAGTATAAAATTTCCAAAAAAATTAAGTTGGTAAATTATTCTTGTTTTTTACAAGTTTAATAATCTCATAAATATTGTTCCAAATTAAGCCGCCGTCTGAATACAAAGATTAGAAATTCAGGATTTCCAGCATGATATTTAAAAGAAAAACTCTGATCTGTTTGTCTGTTTTTTTAATTTGCGCTGCAATAATAGTACCTGATTTTATAAACCGTGGAAAGAACCTTGTACCTTCTCATATTTTTTCTTTGACAACTATAACCGATCAGCCCGATCAAGGCAATTCAAACATCAGCTTATATGAAACAGAAAAAGGGCAAATTTCGTTTAAATTCAAACTTAACAAGGGCTATACTTTTCCATATGCCGGTATTCGGCTTAAATCAGCTAAAGACTACCTGTTCAAAACAACAAATCATGATTTTTTACGTATAATCGCTAACTCTGATTCGGCATGCACTATAATGATAAACATCATAACCGATGTACCTATTTATGATTCAAAAAATGGCCTGTACCACAGGCGTGCAGTTTATTTCAGCACCATGGCAAAAATTGAGGAGGGTTACAACACCATTAATACAGCATTATCCGACTTTCAAATTCCAGAATGGTGGTTTACAAAAAATCGTATTGAAAGAAGCAAGGCCAAAAATATCAGACTTAAGGCCTTTGGAAACATGGAAATACTTGTTAACTCAAATAATCAGTCACAACAGGGCAGCATTATAGTAAAATCGATATCCCTCGAAAAAAAAATTTCGAACCTGCTGATTACAAATTTTTTAAAACTATTTTCGATCACATTTTTTATTGTCATACTGGTATATTTTGTTGAACTCAGAGCCACTTTCAAGAAAGCAAAACAAACAGTATTAACCCACAAAAAGATACATCTGGACAACGAAAAAGAGAGAATCAAAGCAACCATAGTTAACTTTCTTGACCAGAATTATTCCGATCCAGATCTGAATATAAGTTATATATCTAAAAAGACAAATATATCAATATATCTGATCCCATCGCTTCTTAAAGAAATATCTGATTGTACTTTCAAACAATACGTAAACAATCTGCGGGTTACCAAGGCAAAAGATATGCTTCAGAACGAGGATACAAAGATTATTGATGTTGCATATTCGGTTGGATATAATACCGTAACTCATTTTAATAAGGTGTTTAAATCTCTTGAAGGGATTTCTCCTAAAGAGTATCGCAACAAATATCAATCCGTTAAACCTGAGTATTCCGAACAACAGTAGAGCAGCTTAACTGCTCTACTGCTCCAGAATTCAAGCAAGAGCTCTAACATCGGCCGAAGCCTTTAAATATAGCGAAATCAGATGATCACACCACCTGTCAAACTCGGGATCCTCGATCTGTAATTCTTTATTACTTAAAACATTCTCAATAGTCTGCTTGATACCTGTATCAAACCTCGTCTTGGCGCAAAATCCAGGAACCAGCCTTTTTATTTTACTATTGTCAAAGACAACACTGTTTGCTTTATCGCCAATAAGCGATCCTGTTAAATCGTAATCACCTGATAGAGCTAAAAATTCTGATGCGACATGAACAGCTTTTAACTCTACACCAAGCGCAGCGGCAATTGATTCATACACCTGGTTCCATGTTACTGTTTCATCTGAAGTTATATGAACTGCTTCGCCTATTGCGTGTACATTTCCGAAAAGGCCATTAAATCCCATCGCAAAATCACTATTATGAGTCATCGTCCACAATGATGTTCCGTCACCATGAATAATGACCGGCTTTCCTTCAAGCATTCGGTTTGCAACCTGCCAACTGCCATTTTTACCATGAACCCCAAGTGGTATCGATCTTTCGTCGTAGGTGTGGCTGGGGCGAACAATGGTAACCGGAAACCCTTCGGCTCGATATTTATTAATCAAATACTCCTCACACAATATTTTGTTTCTAGAGTATTCCCAATATGGATTGCTTAACGGCGTTCCTTCTGTTATAAAATAATGACCCAACGGTTTCTGATATGCTGAAGCTGAACTTATAAATATGTATTGCTTTGTACGTTTTTTAAACAAAAAGAAGTTACGTTCAAGATGCTCCGGTACAAATGAGATAAAGTCAGCCACCACATCAAATACAGTATCTCCCAGCAAAGAATTAACAGTATCAGTATCATTAATGTCGCAGTTAAAATGATTTATTCGCTTATCATTAAAAATTGAAATCCGGTTACCCCTGTTAAGCAGAAAAACCTCTTCCCCATCCTCAACAGCCTTTTTAACAACAGCACTGCTTATGGTACCAGTACCGCCAATTATCAATATTTTTCTCATTACTATTCCTTAAGTTTACTCATATTTCTACTTATTAATATTTTTAAATGCTTTATCAATTACTTTTTGCGAAGGAGGCTTTGAAAAGAAGGTAACAACAACAGCCGTAATTACAGATACCGGTAAAGCCATAATTAAAGGATCAAGATTCTGCAAAACAGGTATAAGCGTATCAGTACCAAAGAGAAAATTACATAATCCAAGAGGTTTTGACTCCTTGATATGTATAAAAATCAACGCGAAAAGACTTACTCCGATACCTGCCCAGAAGCTTGCAAGGGCCGCAGTAGCGCTCATTCGTTTAAAATAGAAAGCTCCGACAAACATTGGTAAAAATGCTGAAGCACATAATCCAAAGAATATAGCGGTTCCAGTCGCAATAATTGCTGTTCCCTCCTGATAAAACAGAGGTAATCCAAAGGCTAAAAGAGTTGAAAAAAGAATCGCTGCAATCATTGCAAGTTTATTTACTGTTATTGAATCCTTGATTTTTACTTTAAGACCCTTTTCAAGAAAATCTCGACCAAAAGCCGATCCCATAGAATGAAACTGACTCGATAAAGTTGACATGGCTGCGGCAAGAAGCGTAATCATAAAAAGAGAGGTAAACCACCACGGCATTGCATCTTTGATAAACAGCGGTATAATGGCATCCGTTTTCTTACCAGCCGCCAGAAGCGCAATATTTCCGGTTTGTTCAAAGAAATATACATTTGCTAACGCTCCCACTACAAAAGCAACACCAGTCATCATCATAATAAAGACTCCTCCAGCAAGAACAGCCCTGTTTAGTTCATGACCGCTCTTTACCGTCATAAACCTGACAACAAGCTGCGGCTGAGCCAAAACCCCAATACCAACACCAAGCACTATTGTAGTTACCAGCTGCTGCCAAAGCGGGGACCAAAAAACCGGCATTGCCGTCCACCCCTGATGTCCTGCACCTCCCCAGATATTTACTGCCTGCGGAGCCAAAGCGGTAAGTTTTGTGTGCGCGGCAACTACTCCTCCCGTGGAAGAGTATATAGTGACAAGAAGAATTGTCATGCTGACAAACATGATGGTACCCTGAAAGGCATCGGTATACATAACACCACGCATACCACCCATAATGACATACATCGCTACAATGCCCACAAAAACAACAAGCGAAACCTCATACGGAATTGCCAGGGTTGTGGACATAAACTGTGCTCCACCCAAAATGATTGCAGCGGCATATAAAGGCATCGCCAAAAATATCAGCAAGCCTCCAGCAGTCTGTAAAAACCGGGAGTCGAATCTTCTTCCAAGCAGTTCCGGAAAGGTATGTGCGTCAAGATTGTGCCCCATTTTTCTTGTTCGCAAACCGAAAAATACAAAAGCTATAAATATACCAACAAAAATATTCAATACAGTCAGCCATAAAACCCCCATGCCAAAAACAGCTGCGGCACCGCCAAAACCAACAATTGCGGAGGTACTTATGAAAGTTGCTCCATAAGATATTGCCATTATCATCGGATGTATTTTACGACCCGCAAGCAAATAATCAGATGTGCTCTTTGTGCGTTTGTATCCACGATAACCCAAAAAAGCGATTACAGAAAGATATAGAATAACTACAAACCCCAAAAAAATCATATTCATTATATGTCTCCTTCTTTGAGCTCCGGATCATTTTTTTCCCACTCAAGTTCTTCATTGATTTCTGACTCTTCATTTTCACGCGGTTTATTCCAATTCACTATACCGTACACTACACATATAACCGCGGAGACTATTGTGCCTACGTAAGCCAGGGTAACTCCCCAATCCTGAAAACCCAGCATGGCAATACCTCCTCTTTTAAAATAGATCAGCCGTCCGACCAGCCGGTCTTTAACTGGCATTTTATACATAATTTGAATTATGTCAACTATTGAAAAATAATCTGTGTACTAACCTCTTTTTTTATTTTTTTACCCACTTCAAAATACAGAGCAGACAAATAAACTTGACACCTGAAAACCAAAATAACAGATAATAATTATTCGGGGTGTAGCGCAGTCCGGTAGCGCACTTCGTTCGGGACGAAGGGGCCGCTGGTTCAAATCCAGTCACCCCGAATATAATTTTTAAAATTCCGGTCAGTTACCGGAACCTCTTATCTTATAATCTTCAAAAATAAACGGCAGAGTCACATCTCTTATTATGAAAAAACTGTATCCTTTCTCACTTCTGGCAATTATCATGTTTTTGCAACTCGCGATTTACGGCTCTTATCGCCCAATACTCAGCACTTACCTTACGAAGGTACTCAACTTCAGCGGAACACAGGCTTCGGTAATAATCTCAACCACAGTAATAGCAGGTATATTTTCTCCTCTTGCCGCAAGTTTTGTGGTCGACAGGCTAATTAAAGCAAGACATCTATTATCCATACTTCATTTCTCAGCCGCGTTCTTCAGTTTTTTTACGGCCATCAATACCTCTTTTAAATCTGTACTCTTCTCTTATCTGTTTTACATGTTACTCTTCGCACCTACGATGGGGCTTGTTAATGCGGTTACATTTAAAAATCTCAAGTCCAGACGTGAACACTTCGGTTCTATCAGGGTTTTCGGAACTTTGGGGTGGATGGCGTCCGGACTGATTTTGGGACAGCTATATATTAAATTTTTCAATGGCCCGGTATCTCATATCTTTATTGCAGCCTCCATTATGGGCATTATTATCAGCATAATCTGTTTCTTTTTACCGGATATTCCCCTGCCGCCACGCAGCAGAAAGAACATCAAGGATATAATTCCCGCAAGCGCATTTAAAACAATAGCCCGGCCGGAGCTATTGTCGCTTACAGTAGTCTTTTTCCTTTCAAGCACAATGGATCAGTTTTACTTTTTCGGCACAGGGCCATATCTGGAACATTTGGGTTACTCGTACGGAAATAATCTTGCCATGCAAACACTCGGACAGGTTCTGGAAATAGTTACAATTCCGGTTCTTGGGTTTATTTTGGGAGGTTTTTTGATTAACCATAAAAGAGGATCTTTTTCTTTTAAGGGTATTGGCTTTAAAAAGAGTTTTCTTTTGGGTCTTGCTTTTCAGGTAACGCGCTACACCATTTTTACATTTACAGGAAGTAAACCTGGGATAGTTACTGCACTTTTATGTAATGGTTTTATTTACACCTTCTTTTACGCAACAGCAACAATTTATGTCGATACGCAGTGCACAGAAGAGAACAGATCCGGAGTACATCAGATAATTAACATGATATTTTTTGGGTTCTCGGGGCTTACAGGCACAATAACAGCGGGTTTTTTGACGGACTACTATTCAAAAAACGGGACAACCGACTATACAATGTTCTGGATGGTGCCCACAGGTCTGTCGATAATAGCTTTCATTTTAACAGTAATCTTTATAAAAGATGTCCCGGTTAAAATTAGTACCGCCAAATCCATAAGCGGCACTGCAGACGACACTGCTTCAGGCCCTCACGAAACGGTCTAGGCTTTTTGAACAATATCCATCATCGTTTGCAAAGCCTTTTTGGCTCCATCCTTAAATTCTGGTTGCACCCTGATCTCAGTAACCAGTTCACCCTTTCCATTTTTATAATCAACAATGGATTTTAAAGAAGCAGCAACCTTTTCAAGTGAAGTCTTTTCCATATTAAAGCAGGGAGAGTCACGAAGGGCTACAATTGTCTTGTTATGAGTGCTTTTTGGACCAAAATCCGAAGCTATGCGTCTTACAAAATTTATTTCGGTACCCACTCCCCAAACAGAACCGGGTTCTGAATCCCTTATGCTATCAAGAATAAAAGCAGTCGAGCCATTCATATCAGATGCCTGAACAACCGCTCTGTCACTTTCGGGATGAACTATTATTTTGATTCCAGAATATTGCTCCCGTGCTTTTTTAACATCATCAACAGTAAACACCTTGTGAACATGACAAAAACCATCCCAGAGATACATCTTCACATTCCTGTAATCGACACGTTCTTCGATAACAAGATCGCGTCCAATACGCACTACTTCATCATCTTTGAGACCAAGAGTATCAGCAGTATTTATACCAAGATTAAAGTCCGGAAAAAAGAAGACAGCCTCACCCTTCTCAATAAAATGTGAACATATTTTCAGCGCATTCGAGCTGGTACATACAGCACCATCCTTTTCACCGCAAAAAGATTTCACATCAGCGTACGAATTCATATATACCACGGGGGCAATTCGTCTGTTTGAGAGAGGACTAATTATATCATAAGCCTTTTGAGCCATTGATTTATCTATCATATCCGCCATGGGACACCCCGCCAAAAGCTCGGGAACAACTATCTTCTGGTTATCGGCAGCCAAAACACTGGCTCCCTCTGCCATAAAACGAACACCGCAAAATAAAATAAAGTCGGAAGTATGTCTGGAGGCTTCAACAGCCAGTTTGTACGAATCGCCCGCAAAATCACTCAGAGCAACAACTTCAGGGCGTTGGTAATGGTGAGCTGGCATAACAAGATCTTCTCCGAGAATCTTCCTGTATTGTTTAATCTGTTCAATTAGTTCTTTCAATTTTTTGATTCCCCTTTTCTTTTAAAATGCGGGGAGTCACCCCACTCGTTGTAGTGAACTTCCCTTCCAACACTTCCAACTCGCGCGGAAAGGCAGTTTTTGCACTCCTCTTTGGTATCTTCCTGACATGGTTTATTATCATACAAAAGATAGCTCTTACGGTAATCAACAGGAGTAAGCTGTGGCATAACCACATTTGCACCGAAACTGAGCCCCTTTTCCCGACCGGTCGGATCGATTGTCTGAAGAGCTGTTGTAGCAGCAATATTTATATCCTTAAGCACAAGCCTGCAAACCGCTATCATCAGAAGAGAAACACGCAAAAGATCATCTCTCTCGATAATAAACTGGTTTTTATTTTTTTTAAGGGGAGTGGAGCTATGTCTGATATAGGGACCCATGCCCAGCATGTCTATATCCATATCTTTAAAAAACAGAATATCATCAGCAAGCATCTGGCAAGTCTGGCCTGGTAAACCGTACATAACCCCGGTTCCCACCTGAAAGCCGGTTCGCTTTAGCCGCCTCAGACATTCAACCCGGTTATCGAAAGACTGGGCTTCAGGATGAATCGTTTTAAACAACTCCCGGTTAGAAGTCTCGATTCGTAAAAGATAACGATGAGCCCCGGCAGCGAAGAGTTTTGCGTAATCAGCCTCTGACTGTTCACCTATGCAGAGGGTTACACCCAAACCATTCGGAAGTTCTTCCGAAACAGACCTTTTCTTTATTGTTTCTACAGCACGGCAGACAAAATCAATAAAATCCCGACTGCTGTTTTCACCTGACTGTAAAACTATCGAGCCATATCCGTTTTTTGCGCACCATAATGCCGAATCAACAATCTCGTCCATTGTTAAATCGAATCTGTTCACATCTGCATTAGAACGGCGAATACCGCAATAATAGCAATCACTGACGCATCTGTTTGAAAACTCAATAAGTCCGCGATAGTAAACTCCACTGCCGCAATTTTCAAGTAAAACATCGTGCGCCATCTTGCGTATCAGCTCAACTTTTTCCGGATTATTTTCAGAAAGAAGCGAAGCAATATTGTCACGAGTATCATATTTTATTTCATAATTCATTATGTTAACCACAATAGACCTAAACAGAAATTTCAGCCTTGACTTAAGCTAATTATAATTCTCATTTAAGATTAAATCCCGGCCTGTCAGGTCAACACTTTTTACCCGCTTTTTTCCCGATACTTTTAGAATCAGGCTCCCGCCCTTCCTGTCTTACGCTTATAATCTTCTACCTCTTTTTCATACTCCTGTTTTTCAGGTTTTTCACTCTTGTACAACGATAAAAGATAATGCTCTACCGCCCCATTGCCGTCATATTCATACATTTTTGCCAATTGTGCACGGTTTTCTTCAATAAATTGATCTGCTTTGTTGTATTTTGAAAATGAAAATTCAGCTCCGTATTTTTTAGCAAAGCTTTTATAACTTTCCAGTTCTACCGGTATATTAAAAACTTCATTTTGTATAAAAGAAAAATGTTTTAACCCTAAAACAGTATTCAAATCGGTTGGTAAATAGAAATCATTATGCATTGGCATTATAATATGGTATAAATCATCATAAATACCATCAATATCATCGTTATTCAAAACAATGCCTCCAAGCACAAGCACTCCCTCGAAATCTATTGCCCTTTTAAACTCGTCAAATACAGCTGCAGTATTTTGAAAATCAAGATAATCCATACAAACTATCATTCCAAAAGCATAATAATCGACAGGCAGCGAATTCAAATCTCCATTAATAAACTGAATATTGTCTATTAGAACATTATCTTTGTTCTTAATTACAAAATTATTAATTACCTCTATACTGGGCTCAACAACCGTTACTTTTATTCCGACCTCTGCCATTTTCAAAAGCAATTGACCATTACCAAGACCAGCCTTTAAAACCGATTCCGGGCGGTATATTTCAACGGCCTTTGACACAAAATCGTGCTGTTTTTTGTTACATATTTCCCGCTCAATAGTAAGATTTTCCTTAAGATTTAACTCAATGTACCTGGAAATCTTCTCTGTATAGTTCATCCCGATTCTCCAATCTGTTGATACCGCAAATCATTATTTGACGGCTTAATTTATTGTTGACACCAAACTTTTATAAAGCAAGTATAAAATTTCTAGATTAGAGCCCAGGCAACCTAATCTTCTAATGCGGGATATTTATTTACCTGGATAAACCCCGGCTGATATCCGTTTATTATAATATTACTTAACAGTATTCAGGTTATGAGGTACCAATGAGCACAGAAGATGTCTACTACGATTCATGGAAAGAAAACCGTGATTTGATACTCGAATACAATCAGGTTGACCTTGAAGACGTAACTGTTTCCAATATAAAAGGTATTGGAGTCGACAATGTTTCCACAAAACAGGCTATTGTAAAAATTATGGAAATGATCGAACACGGAGGTGTTCATCATGTTATTTCACTTAACCCATATAAACTTATAAGATACAGAGCCAATATTGATCTTAACATAATCTATGGCAAAGCATCACTTAAATTTGCCACGGGCGCAGGCGTACGCAAACTTTCACGAATAGTAAGACAACCCCTCAAAGAGCGTATACATTTCATCAGCTTTTTAATGGAACTTATACGACTATCCGAAATTAAAGAGTATACTATCTTTATCGTCGGAGCAAAGCCGGAAATAACCGAAAAAGCCTACTCCAACATACTCAAATCTTTTCCCAAAATACGTATTGTGGGCCGGCATGGCGGCTATTTTAATCCTCAGCGTGAACAATCTGTAATCGAAGCTATCCGGAAATCTGAAGCGAATATTGTACTGGTTGGAATGGGTTTCCCTAAAGAGGATCGCTGGATCTCAAAATTAAGGATGAACCTGCAAAACTCCGTAATTATCGGTATTGGTGGAAGTCTGGATATCATTTCAGGCGAAAACCGGAAAGCTCCCGCTTTTTTTATGCAGCGAGGCCTTGACTGGTTTTACCGCATCATTACCAAACCCTGGCGTTACGGCAGATTATTAAGAATAATGTTTTTCTTTTTTACAGCCTTTGTTGGAAGCCTTTTTATTAGCAACAGAAGGTATTTACGATGAGTGACTTTTCTTTTGACACTCTAAAGAAAGATTACAACAACCTTCGCAAATTAATCGAAATTACCAAGCTCATAAATGCGACCCTTGACATTGGCAAACTTTTAAAAGCTGTCATGAAAGCTATTAAAGATATTCTGCATACTGAAGCCAGCTCCCTTCTCTTTTACGATGAGCTTACAGATGAGCTGGTTTTCAAAGCAGTAACCGGTGAAAAATCGGATATGCTCTCCGAACAGTATCGTTTCAAAACTTCACAGGGCATAGCAGGATGGTGCGCCGCAAACAGAGAAGCTCTTATTGCCAATGATGTCTACTCAGACCCCCGTTTTAATCCCAACTTTGACAAAATTACCGGTTTCAAAACAAATGCAATTATTTGCGCCCCTTTGCTTTTCAAAGGAAAACTGATAGGCGTAATAGAGGGAGTGAATCCTATCGGTCGGGTCATATTTACAGATAACGACATGAAGCTTTTTACCCTGTTTGCCGAACAGGCAGTTATGGCTGTACAAAACGCCATTATTTTTGAAAAATCCATTGAGCGCACAAAAATGCAGCACGAGATCAGCTCTGCTCAAAAACTTTTTGAACCTTTTTTAAAACCGATAACCATTGAACGTGACGGAATAAATACCACAATGATTTGCCGTCCTGCCGGAGAATTCTGCGGCGACATCTTCACAAGCCGTTCCGAAAAGGACCATGTCGCAATAATGCTTGCCGATGCAGGGGGTTATTCCCTGCCAGGAGCAATAACCGCCTCATATATTGCCGGAAAAATTACAGCTTTCGGCAGAGTATGCCGCAACTGCTCGGAAGTAATTCGTTATTTTCAGTCAAGCCGCAAGGATATTACCGTTCCGAAAGAAGCTTCGATTTTTTACGCACATCTTTTCACCAACCAAAATTGCCTTGAATACACATTATCAGGCAACATCAGATTGATACTGGTGCAGGACCGGAAGATCAAACTGATCAAAGCAAATTCGGATATTAATACCGGCACTATTAAAAGATCTAAAATTGAATTTTCGAAAGGTGATACTGCTATAATTTTCACTGAAGGTGTGACACGTATTAAAAATAAACACGGCGAATCATTTGGAATTAAGCGCCTTGCAAGTCTTGTTCAAACCGATTTATCAAGCAATGAGATACTTGATACAATAATCCAGCAGACTTCTCTTTTCTCTCATAAGCTCAGAACTTTCGAGGACATATCCTTGATTTGCATAAAACGCAACCAGGACTAGCAGTCGTTATCACTCAGCTTATATATCTCCATACGAACTTCTTCTTCGTTTAAAAGTTGAATCGCGCGTTTAGTAAGCCCCGAAGCTTCTCTTACCAATCCACTTTCACTATCATCAAGGCATTTATTTTGCGATACAAGCTGCAGGTTTCTGTTTACAATCTCAAGGTCGGATATTATATTTCGGAGTTTGTTTTCTTCCATATTTCTTCCATCTGTAATTATTTTGATTCGATTTTTATTTCACTTCCACCAAAAGGCCTGCCGGATATTTCTTTTGAAAAATCAGATTCATGGTTATAGGGAGTATTAACACGATAACTGTCATACGCGGTAACAGCAAAATAGTAAAGCACATTATTCTTTAAAAGCGGGTAAGAAAGCAAACCTTTAGTATCCTTAAGCCTGTTCTCTTCCACAAGACGGTTGTCAACCTTAAGCTCAACAAAATCACCGCTGCCGTTAGTTATGGGTTTTGACCCATCAGACACAAGAACACCCTCATACTTTCCGCTTTTAACCCCATAATAGACCTTATAACCAAAAAAATCATGATCCACATTTTTTTTCCATCTCAAAACAACATAACCGTCCCCCTGTTCTATGCATTCGGGGAAAAGCGGAGCAATGGGCGGTGTATCAAGTTCATAGTTCATTTTTATTGATTGAAGAACCGGCGATCTTTCACCGTCAGGTGAAGATATCAAATGTGCCCGCCATTGAAAATATTTGCCTCTTAACCAAAGATCAGCAGTTTTCATCAAATATATATTGCGCTGATTATTTGTTATTCTATACCAGCGCGGATTCTGATGATACTGATCGAACTTGTCATCAGAGAGACGCACCTCAAACCAGATAAAAGTCTCCTTGTCCAGAACCTGAGTCCATACAAAATTTTTTATCATGGTACCGGTATGCTGAAATTCGTAAACTGGACTTGTTACAACCCCTTCACTGTTCACGGGAACTCTACCTGTTAAACCTACATCAATATGCTTCCTGTCGGCCAGAGCGGTCAGTTTTTTCAGATCATCAAACGAGCGATAACTGAGACGAAATTCATCAAGATATCCAAAATAATTTTTGCCGAAGACAATATTGGGCATGTCGTTTTTAAAAAACGAAGGAATATGCAAGGTTCCCGAAGATGTACCGTCATCAGTCGCGTAAAACATAACCTGGCTTTTCCCGTCTATAAAAAGTTCAACCTTGCCGGTTAGCCTGTCATACGAAAGAGCTGTGTAATACCACGTTTTGTTTTGAAGCCTGGCTGCAGAAGCAAATTCATAAGTATAATGCTGACCATTGTCATCTGTAAAAAGATCAAAAAATGAACAATGTATACGACGATCTTTAATCTGTATCAGAATTCCATTGCGTGTTCCGGAATTGTAACCAACTCTCGAAAAGAGCTCCGCCTCATCGTTAAACGATGCAGGGTTTAGACGGAATTCAATGGTAAAAGAGCCCAAATCGCCGTTATTTCCAAGCCATGAAGCCGAGCTGTTACTAAACTCGAGTCGATGATTACGTTTGTAAAAATAACCTGCTCCATCACCGGCACTTCCCTCGGGTTTAAACCAGGAATAACTCGAAACCGATGTCCTGTATTTTCCGGAATCATCCATTGCGTGATAATTTTTTTTATTAAACGATACAGTAAGATCGCTGATAAGATAGTCGGGGCGTTCGTAAGTTGTTTCTGAAATAATATATTCAAAACCTTTTTCTGTTTTGATGGGAGATACACGATGGAAATGAAGTCTTTCAGGAGTGAAATCATATATTCCTGTTACTCTCTTTGAAGAATAAAGAGTAACCATTGAAAAAATAACACTTATTGTTGCAGTGAAGATAGCACACCGTCGCAAAATCAATCTCCACCAATCTCGCGATTTTCAATAGAGGATATCTTATCAAGCCTGCGCTGATGACGTCCGCCCTCGTAGCCTGTATATAACCATTTTTCCACTATATACAAGGCAACCTCTTCTCCTGTAACACGCGCCCCCAAAACCAGGACATTGGAGTCGTTGTGTTTACGGGTCATTTCGGCCATAAATCCGTTAAAACATAGAGAAGCTCTTATGCCGCGCACCTTGTTTGCGGTTATGCTTGCTCCTATGCCTGTTCCACAAATAGCAATGCCGCGTTCGCATTCCCCTTTCTGTACAGCCCTGGCGACCTTCTCGATATAATCAGGATAATCAACCGATTCCTTTGCTTCAGGGCCGAAATCCATAAAGTCGACATCATCAAAAGTTTTAATTATAAGAGCTTTAAGATCAACTCCTGTATGATCCGAACCTATTGCAATTTTCATATTTCCTCTAAAATTTAAGATTTTTTGGGGTACGTGCGAATGGAATAACATCTCTGATATTTTCCATTCCGGTAACAAACTGGACCGCTCTTTCAAAACCAAGCCCAAAACCCGAATGAGGCACTGTACCAAAACGCCTGGTGTCAATATACCAATCGTAATCCTCTTCATTAAGGTTCAGTTCTTTCATTCTGTCAAGTAGAAGATCAAGCCGGTATTCACGTTCACTTCCACCTATTATTTCGCCAACACCCGGTACAAGAACATCCATTCCCCTTACTGTTTTGCTGTCACTGTTGCAATACATGTAAAAAGGCTTCAGAGTTCTCGGGTAATCAGTCAGAATTACCGGCGATCCTATCTTTTTTTCTACCAGAAAACGCTCATGCTCTGACTGAAGGTCACAACCCCACTCAACTTTGAAATTAAATTTCTCTTTTGAGTCAATCAAAGTCTTTACTGCTTCTGTATAAGTCATTCTTTCGAACTTCGAAGAGACAATTTTCTCAAGATTTTTTATAAGCCCCGGCTTTATCCTCTTATCAAAAAAATCCATATCCTTGGGGCATTCATCCAGAACCGATAAAATAATATGTTTTAAGAAATCTTCAGCAAGATCCATATTGTCATTAATGTCATTAAAAGCAGCTTCGGGCTCAACCATCCAGAATTCCGCGAGATGCCGCGATGTATTTGAATTCTCGGCTCTGAAGGTAGGGCCAAAGGTATAGATCCGGTCAAGAGCTGTAGCAAAAAGTTCTCCTTCTAACTGTCCGCTTACCGTTAAAGATGCCTTCTTGCCGAAAAAATCATCCCCATAGTCTTTATTCTGTTTAAGGGGGTCAAGGGTTGTTACATGAAAAAGTTCACCTGCTCCTTCACAATCGTTAGCTGTAATTATTGGTGTGTTTACATAAAGAAACTCACGTTGCTGAAAAAAAGAGTGTACGGCATGGGCAAGGCTGTTTCGAACCCTGAATACAGCGCCGAAGGTATTCGTACGAGGGCGTAAATGCGCAATCTCTCTTAAAAATTCAAACGAGTGCCGTTTTTTCTGCAAGGGATAAGCAGATGCATCAGTTAATCCGTAAATTTCTGCTTCTTCGGCATTTAGTTCGACTCTCTGCCCAGCGGCCGGTGATTCGACAAGAGTGCCCGTAACACTTAATGAGGATCCGGTTGTTAATTCAGCAAGCTGCTTATATGCTTCTATTTTTGGTTCAACTACCACCTGTAATGATTCTATATCCGAGCCGTCATTTATCTCTATAAAAATCAGATCCTTTACCTTGCGGCAGGTACGCACCCATCCCTTGACAGTTATACTTGAACCGGTTTCTACAATTGACAAGACATGCTTTATTCTTTCCCTTTTCACAAATATCTCCTTTTGGCCGCGGTTGTAACAAACCGCGTATTATTCTGCGGCAGGGGCCAATATTCAGCAATTCTTTTTTATGTAGAGACAACTGACATCAAAACAATACTGTTGCTTTAAAACCACTGATTCGGCATGACATACCTTATTTTCCTGGCAGAAAAGCCGCCCGAAGCGATATCGCTGATCGTATAGTCGGCATACGGAACATTGTCGCATCGATATCCACGTCATCGCAGGCAGTATTAAAAATTCCTCGAAGGTGAAAATATTGACCAAAAAGATATGGAGACGACGCACAAAATCTGTCCTTCACCATTTGTAAATTTTTTTCAGTTTGACAATAACAGATTATTCACGTACATTAAGCTATAAACGAAATCAAAGCATATAATGACATTGTCGCCAAATATATACTTGGGCGCGAAGAAACAAAGGATATCTTGTTGTCCTTCGTCAACGCCGTTTTTGAAGATTCGGATTACGAATAGATCAAAGAGATTGAAATACTTAATCCCTATAATATTCAGGAGTATCAGACAGATAAACTGTCTGTACTTGATCTGAAAGCAAAAGACGAAAAAGAGCGTACCATAAATATTGAGATCCAGATAAGAGGTGACAGAAACTTCGCGCACAGGTCGCTGTATTACTGGTCAAAGCTGTACGGTAATCAGCTTAAAAGCGCGGACAAGTTTGATATGCTAAAGCCGGTTATCTGTATAAATCTGGTAAATTTCGTATTGGAAGAGAATTATCCCAAAGCTCATAACTGCTATCTGCTCGCAAACAAGGATAATCCTGAATTAATACTGACAGACCATTTGATGATCCACTTTCTTGAACTGCCCAAAGTCACCGATTTTCCAGGGCAAACGAGGCTTGATCGGTGGATGAACTGGTTCAAAAATGAAGGCTCTGAGGAGGAAACAATGAACACAGTAATAAAAGACGAACCCATACTTGCAAAAGCCCATAATGAGTACACAAAATTTACAGCCGACGACAGACTTCGTATGATGGCCATAAGTCATGAGATGGCAGAACGCGACCGTGAAAACAGCCTTTACGAAGCCGAACGCAAAGGTAGAGAAGAAGGACGAGAAGAAGGTATAATTGAATCCGTCACGAACATGCTGAAAGAAGGTATTGATACCCGAATGATTGCCCGTATCAGCGGTTTGTCTGTTGAAGAAATAGAGAAGATAAAGGCAGGATAACAGCCACTCTGGCCAGTTTCATCGAGCAGTATTCAGACCTTTTAGATTCTTATTTTTTTACACTATAATACAAGTTTCTTATTCTTTGAACTTTTCTCAAAGAATGTTTATCGAAGAAAAACACGCACCAAAAGGCACGTGTTTTTTATATTATTAATGCTTTTTAAAATTTTAAAATTAATCGTTCTTGTTTTGCAAATACTCATGCATGGATGCTGCAGCCGTACGTCCGGCTCCCATTGCCGTAATAACAGTTGCAGCTCCTGTTACGATATCTCCACCCGCAAAAACTCCAGGCATTGTGGTCATTCCCTTCTCATCCACTTTGATTGTTCCCCACTTTGTTGTCTCGATAAGGGGAGAAGTCATTGCAATAAGAGGATTCGGTGTAGAGCCTATCGAAACGACACAGACATCTGCCTCTATAATAAAGTTGGAGCCCTCTTTAAGCACAGGGCGGCGGCGGCCCGATTCATCCGGCTCACCAAGCTCCATTTTTACACACTCTATTTTCTGAAGAAATCCCGCTTCGTCACCATGATAGGCCACCGGATTGGTAAGAGCCATTAACTGAATACCCTCTTCAAGTGCATGCCGTATCTCTTCAAGACGCGCCGGCATCTCTTCCTGTGTACGCCGGTATATCAGATACACGTTTTCGCTTCCAAGCCGCAGGGCAGTCCGCGCGACATCAAGTGCCACGTTTCCGCCGCCTATTACCGCGCAGTTTTTTCCATATTTAACAGGTGTATCATACTCAGGATAGCGATGTGCCTTCATCAGATTAACACGGGTTAAAAATTCATTAGCTGAATAGACATTATTAAGGTTTTCACCCGGCAGTTTCATAAACTGGGGCAATCCGGCACCTGATCCGACAAATACGGCCTTATAGCCTTCCGCCATAAGCTCATCTATGGTAAACGATCGCCCGGTCAACACGTTTGTCACCAGCTTTACACCAGTCTGAACAAGTGAACGAATCTCGACATCAACGATATCTTTTGGTAAACGGAATTCTGGAATGCCGTACACAAGCACTCCGCCTGCCTTGTGAAACGCCTCGAAAATTGTCACATCATAACCGTATTTACCAAGATCAGCAGCACAGGCTATACCGGCCGGGCCGGACCCGATAACCGCGACTTTTGTCTTTCCGCTGACCTTTACCGGTTCACCTTTAAGGGCCTCGCGTCTTCGATCAAGATCACGATCCGCAACAAAACGTTCAAGACTTCCTATCGATACTGCATCGCCTTTTTTATTAAGAACACATTTAGCCTGACATTGACTCTCCTGAGGACAAACCCTTCCGGTTACACAGGGCAGAATATCCGCTTCGTAAATCTTATTAACAGCTTTATCAAATTCACGTTTCTGGATATGTCCAATAAACGACCTGATATCTATCGAAACAGGGCACCCTTCTATACAAGGCGCGTTTTTACACTGAAGACAACGGTTAGCCTCAAGAACCGCCTCCTCCTCTGTATAGCCGCATGGAACTTCAAGAAAATTTTTCTTTCGCTCTTCCGCCGGCTGTTCTTTCATATGTATTGCTTTAAAACGATCACTCATTATCTTCTCCCTGGTATTCATCAAGCATGTCTTTCTCTTCACTCTTGTACATCCCCAAACGCTGCATCAGCTCTTCAAAATCGACCTTATGCGCGTCAAATTCCGGGCCATCCATGCATGTAAACTTGGTCTCGCCCCCAACAGTAACACGGCAGGCTCCGCACATTCCCATTCCGCAAACCATAAGCGAATTAAGACTTACAGTTGTTGCAATTCCATGAGGGCGGGTAACATCGGCAACGGCCTTCATCATGATTGGAGGACCGATTGCTATTACACGATCGATAGGCTTCTTGTCTTCAATCATCTGCTTAAGAACATCGGTAACAAAACCTTTATGACCAACCGACCCGTCATTGGTGGTAATTATCATCTCGTCTGAAACAGCCTTAAGCTTGTCATCCCAGAAGAGAAAATCTTTGCCTCTGTATCCGATTATCGAAGTAACGTGAACTCCATTTTCGTGAAACTTTCGTGCGATTGGGTAAACCGGCGCGACACCGATACCGCCGCCGATCATGACTATATGCTTTTCACCTTCTATCTCTGTCGGGTTTCCCTGAGGCCCCAGAACGGCATGGAAAGAGTCTCCAGCCGCAAAGTCGGCAATCTTGTGAGTTCCCTTGCCCATTTTTTGAAATACAATCGAAACCGACTCCTCTTCACGGTCAAAATCGGCAATTGTTAACGGAATCCTTTCGCTCTTTTCACACGCGACAACGATAAGGAACTGTCCCGGTTCAGCATTTTTGGATATCATTGGCGCCTTGATTCTTGCGTACTCAATCTGGGGCGCAAGAGAATACTTTTCAATTATTTTATACATCGTTTATTTCCTGTTTTATTTTTTCGTCAGACAACAACCCTGTGCCGGTAACTACGGCTTTATGTTTATGCGTCGGCGTAACACGACAACTTACCGCGCGAATAGTACTCGCGATATAATAGCCCAGAAGATGTTTATCTGTGTTTTCAGAGTTAAATTTTCACACGTTTTACGCAACCCTTTTTTTATCATGGAACAGCCTCCGCATATCATCTTTTTGCATGCAATTCTTTCGAATTATTGTGCAAAATTACAATATCAGCAGAATATCGGCATGTACAGTTTTCGCAGCCGGTTTTAACCACATTTCAAAAAAAATTTCATAAAAAAGCCCAACTAGGCTTTTTTCACTTGTTTTTTTCTATTATCGCGATATATTAATATTAGTTGATGCAATTTATGATTTTTTTTAACAACTTGATATACTTTCTTAATGAACTATTATAAAATCATAATTTTTATGCTTTTGACTCATGGAGGTCACAATGAAAAGAATAAGTTTACTAATAACAACTCTCATATTATCAGCAGCAATGCTTTTTAATGTCAGCTGCGGCGAAGGCAGTGGTTCAGCATCTTCCAAAACCGGCGAGCCGCAACCTTCTCCCTCCTCAAGTGCAGAGGATGATTCTGTTAAAGAACCCGCAAAGGGGTCTGATGTAACAACATCAACTCCAACCGATGCATCATCTTCGTCTGTTATCACCGAAGAGACTGTTGTCGAGGAGATAAACACAATAGTCGAAACCGAGGAATCAACGTCAGATGAAGAAACAACTGAATATAACGAAACAGCGTCTGAAGAGTCAGACAATGGAACCGGAGAGATTGCATCGGACAATACCGGAGAAAGTGATTCATCAACTGACGGAGCTCCTACCGAAACCGAACTTACCTCTGGTTCCGATACATTAGCAGAGTCTGACCCGGAAAATACCGATTCAACAGAATCAGACATAGCCGTTAATGATTCGGATGGCACAACCAATTCTGAAGCAGATGAGAGTGACGGGACTGATATTCCTGAAATTCCTGCAGTTGCCGAAACCCCTGCTCCAGCGCCATCAGCCGAAGAAATACTTGACGAAGAACTGCCTCTGATTGCAGCTGATGACGATGAACCCGTTACTGATGATACATCAATTACTGATGAAGCCGGGATCGTTCTGGAAGACGCGCAGGTAGTTGCCGAACCATCGGAAGGCAGCGAATGGTTTACCGTACCCGACCAACCGCTTGACAACCCTGAATACGCTGCACTTGCAGAAGAGCTGGAACAGCTTGTAGAGAGAGCTGAACAGATAATCAAACTGATTGATAAAATGCCTAACGAGAAGGCTCGCCAGGCACAGATAAAACGACTCGAAGATATCGAGCAGGCAATTGCAAGCATCCGGAATCAGATAGGTTACAGTGATGTTCAAAGCGGAATATACACCGCAAGCGCCAATCAGCAGCTTGACCTTACCGTTTCGGGAATAACCGAACCGGGCTACTACAGCCTGAGTGTTGTTGCAAAAAACGTTTTTGGCACTTTACCAGACAACTACGGCTACTTTAACCTCTCTGTTTCTGATAACAGCGGTTCTGCCGCAGGAAATATACTTGTACCAGCTTCAGATAAAACTTATCAGAAAGGCTCCGCGCTTGTTTATCTTAATCCAGGCACCAATAATCTGAAATTGAAATGGACCAATGACTATTATATCGAGGGTTCTTACGATGCTAATATCCAGATAAAAAGCATAATGCTCAACAGAACTTCAGCAAGTGATCGTGCTCAACTCGCACCGTACAAAGATGACCTTACACGTTCGGCTTTACAGTATACTTCTTCATCTGATGGTGTATTCTGGACCAGGGACGGGGCGCTTATCTATCAATCAGGCAACTCAATCAGCTTCAACTATCCAATGCTCGATAAGGGTCGATACCAGATCGTAATCTGGGCAAGAAATCATGGCGAAATCAAATCAAAACCTCAATTCAAGAGATTTGAATTTGACGTCTATGCCTCAACCGGCGAAAGCGAACTTGTCTCTGTAAATGCTCATCATAAAAACTTCAAAGCCGGCAAGGGCAGCATGGATATTTCGGGTGGTGACACAACTATCGAGATCACCTGGATCAATGACGGTCCCGAAGATGTAGTACTTGAGCTCAAACAGATAGAACTTAAAAGAATCGGCGATTATCAGGGTTCGGCTCTTTCGGCCTACCTTTTAGGAACCGGCTCCGGCAACCGTCTGCTGATCATAATATTACTTATATTTTTCACCTCTATTGGAATTACTCTTTCAATCTATCATAAGCGCCAATGCATAAGAGTACGTAAATAATCTTCTTCCACGGCAACAGGGAGCATCCCCTGTTGCCGCCCCCTCAAGATAGTTACTTTATAACTGATTCATACTATTCTCTATTTGTTGCTCTTCGATAATAATTCAATCTATTAGATCATTTATTTATTGATTGATTCCCGTTTAAGATCTTAAAAATTTTTTTACAAGCTTAATATTATGTTTGCAAATAAACTTCGAACAGTTGATAATTTTAAATCAACAATTACTTGTTGTTGTTCAGTCAGCTGAAAAACAGTCATAATTTTCATACTTGTTGGTAAATAATTAATACCGTAATTCAACTTTGCAATAACAAATCCGTTATATTAATAACGTAGATAATCATCTTAAAACAGGATTACCAATGTTTCAGGAAATTACAATAAAGACAAACAGGATTCGTGTTCTGAATATTATGAATTTTACAAAAAAAAATTTTGCAGAACTTGCGAAAAATTACCTGACTTCACCTCCCCATGTTTTTAAGAAAGACCGTAAAATTCTTAAAATTTTTACTGATACTGAACTCGAAACAATTAACAACTTTAAGGCATTAAAGAAACAGATAGAGTGGATATCCGGACGTATCTGTATAAAAACCGCAGCCTCTGAAATTCTGCATATCGATCCTGCAAGAATAACCATATCGTACGAGAAAGAAGGTGCCCCGTTTATTGATCTATTTCCTGAAATTTCATTTTCAATATCTCATTCCGGTAATTTCGCCGCATGTGCTATTAACACCGAAACGAAATCTCCAGTAGGTCTTGATATAGAAAAACTGCAGCCAATGGAATACCCGGGTATTTCAAACATAACCGATGTCTCTTTTACAGATAAAGAAAAAGAGACCATAACAGACAGCGGCTCTCTTTTTACGATATGGACAATTAAAGAGGCATACCTTAAATACTGCCGTACCGGTTTTCATGACACTATTAAAAACGTGGAGTATCTTAATAATTCCATCATGTATAAAAATCAGGTTGTTAATATTAATCACCACACACAATATATTGATGATTCACATATTTTCTCACTGGTGTTTTAATAGAGAACTTCGAAAAACCGCTCATAAATATCGCTTTTATCAGGATTCCAAAATATGGATAATCAAAAAATAATCAGCAGCCCTTCGCACAGTCTGGAATCATATCCTGGTCACCGCACAAGACTTCTGTCAAGCGGCACTCCCGGAAAAGGTCCCGTCCTCTATTGGATGGAACGCGAGCAGAGAATACGTGACAACCATACCCTTGAAGCAGCTCAAAGCCACGCCATGTTACATAATAGAAATCTGGAAATAATCTTTGTTGTTCATAATTACGGAACCGAACAGCAGGAACGGCACTACAGATTCGTCTTACAGGGAATACTTGAAACAATAGATGAAGCCAGCCGTTACGGGCTGCCCTTTTCAGTAATCGTTGGCGATCCCGTTAAGGAAGTAATCAATATTTGTAATACAAAAAAATGTTTTGCTCTATTTACGGATCTTAATCCGCTAAGACATATAAGCGAAGCTAAAAAACTGATTTGCAAAGAACTTTCGATACCCGTTTTTGAAACCGATGCCCGGAACATTATACCCTGTTTCGCTGTCAGCCCCAAGCAGGAGTACTCGGCCCATACATTAAGACTGAAACATAACAGACTTATTGATGACTACCACGGCCCCCTGCCAAAAATCAAAAAAACGGAGCTTTCAAAACCCAATCAGTATCCGGATATTAAAAAAATCCTGAAAGATCTGCATCTGGACTCAAAGGGAAATATGGATCACCCTTTTATCCCGGGAGCCAAAGAGGCAAAAAGAATGTTAAAACTTTTTTTAACAAAGAAGATCCGTAACTACGCCGCTCTCGACCGTGACCCCAACCTTGATGTAATTTCGAACCTTTCCCCGTACATACACTTTGGCCAGATAGGTACTCACCGTATTTTGAGCGAACTGATCAAAACAGAAATAAGCGATGACAACAGCGAAAAGTTTTACGACCAGCTGGTAATAAGACGTGAACTCAGCGAGAATTTTGTTTTCTATAATAATAACTATGACAATTACAACGGCATTCCCGACTGGGGCAAACGCACACTATTGGCGCACAGAATGGATCCCCGCGATTATAACTACCGTTTTGAACAATTCGAAGCCGCGGCTACCCACGACGAGCTCTGGAACGCGGCTCAAAAACAGATGATTACAACCAGCAAGATGCACTGCTACCTGAGAATGTACTGGGCTAAAAAAATTCTGGAGTGGAGTGCTTCACCTGAAGAGGCCTTTAATACAGCAATAACCCTTAACGACCGCTACTCACTGGACGGTGAAGACCCCAACGGCTATGCCGGTGTTGCCTGGAGCATCGGCGGCCTGCACGACCGCCCCTGGTCCGAACGCCCTGTTTTCGGCTATGTGCGCTTCATGAACCTGGCCGGCTGCAAACGCAAGTTTAATGTGGATCAGTTTGTGAAACGGTTTACTCAGTCATAAAAAATTTTTGAATTAACCAGGCAAATCCCTTCCATATCTTTATACAAAAGAACACACATCATTGCCCTGCAACCATTTTCCATAATCAGTCAGTAATTTCAACTATTACAGAATTTTCGTAATCAACACTAATCTCGATATTATCAGGAGAATTGATTACAGCCTTTAAGGCAAAATCGGCAAAACGGTTGTCTTCATCGTAAACCGTATACAGGCCATCGGTATATTTGGAAACATAAGCAATGCCGTAGTAATCTGCTCCATAGCCGATAACATCACACTCCTGAGGCAAGCCCCAATAGCTGATTTTTTCACCACTCTCAAATTCAAATTCAATCATGAAAGAACTGTAGTCTGATTTCCCCCAACTGGAACCATCGTCACCTGACCAACCGTAAAAATAACTTATAATTAACTGACTCTCCTCTCTGCTCGCTATACCATTTTCGTCAACAGCTGTATCTTCATATGAAATTCTTAAGCCCATTTCTCCAAAATCTTCAGAATCGGGTCTGTATTTAACTGCATTAATTTTTACAATAACTGAATTTACCGTTTCATTTTCAACTATTAAAGTAAAATCCTTAGAATATGGTTCTCCAATTTCTGTACATTCATCTGCATCCTTAAAACACGATACTGCTAACAAAACAAGTAGCAATGCGTATATCTTTTAATCATCATTTAACTACTCCTAATACATCTTTTTTATTGCTTGCTTGTCAAGATCAGAAATGATATAGTTATCGATAAACTCAAATTTTCGAAAATATTTTTTAGATACTATATATATATTAATATCATTATTACATGTATAACAGTACATTCTGAAATAATAAAACAGTCAAGATACTAGAAACATCCTGACTGTTTTGTCGGACTGGCATCAATCAGTAATTTCAAATATTACAGAATTTTCGTAATCAACACTGATCTCGATATCATCAGGAGAATTGATTACAGCCTTTAAGGCAAAATTGGCAAAACGGTTATCTTCATCGTAAACCGTATACAGGCCATCGGTATCCTTTGATACCCAGGCAATGCCGTAGTAATCTGCTCCATAGCCGATAACATCACACTCCTGAGGCAAGCCCCAATAGCTGATTTTTTTACCACTCTCAAATTCAAATTCAAACATGAAAGAACTTAAGCGATTTGTCTTATCCCACATAGTTTTATAAATACCATAAGGACCCCATCCAAAAAAGTATTCAATAGTCAATTGATTTGATCCACCACTATCAATAACGGCTTCATCTATTTCCCAGTCTGCTTGTCCAAACCTAACCACCTTCTCAGGATCATCCTCATACGATCTCAGATATTCCAAGTTTTTAATTGACATGTCAACAGAATCAACTGAATTATTGGTTACAGTTAATATAAATTCTTTCCAAACAACTTCAGGATGCCCAGGTGGAAGATCATCATTATTACAACAAGAAGCTAATAAAGCGAGCAACATTAAACAACCAATTCTATATATCATTTTCAGCCTCCTAATACATCTTTTTTATTGCTTCTTTATCTCTGGTAGAAATTGTATAATTTTTAATTGGATCTCCTTTTTTCATACCCTGCCGATTTTTTGTAACAAGAGCTCCATTATAGTGCATGATTGAAAGATAATCGTAAGATGTCGGTGTATACGAGTATGTTTTACTGCGTTTTACATAAACCCAGTAAGGTATACCCCATTTCTTCTTTTTTACCCATGTATAGTATTTTTTGGTCTTATCGAATTCTTTGGTATTACTGTTTTTACCATACTGTTTATAGAAATCCGCAACATCAATATATTCATCCCTGTCCCATCTCTGATGCTCATGTCTTAACCCAAGAGTGTGTCCCAGTTCATGACGCGGAACCCTGTGAAACCAATTATTATTTTCATTAATTAAACCCGAATCCAGATACAGTGTACTTTTTCCAAAAGCTCGCCCAACTGTGGCGCGACCATAAACATTATCCAGATTTTTTTCGGCCATCAAAACATAACTTTTGAATCCAAAAGACGCCAGAAAATCATTTAAAGTCGAACTTTTATAATAACTAAAAGAAATTTTATTTCCTGAGGCACTTCGCCAATCA
The DNA here is from genome assembly GCA_016934935.1 of Spirochaetota bacterium. GTDB lineage: Bacteria > Spirochaetota > UBA4802 > UBA4802 > JAFGJZ01 > JAFGRW01. The sequence goes on from JAFGRW010000115.1 coordinate 73,478, forward strand.
CTCATTGCATCTTTTAGCTCTTGTTTGAGTTCGTCACTTATACGGCCCCACCTGTAATTAACCTTGCCCTTTGACCAGAAACTTGTACCCCTCGTATAATGTCCTCTGCTTGTACCCTGATCTTCAAAATCATCTTCACCGCCAATTACATCAGAGCAACCCATAATATCTTCTACAACCTTATCCAGATCTTCTCCACGGGCAAAAGCGTTCAGTATCTCTACCTGAATCATGCCGCTAATCGTTGAAGGGTCTACACAGATATCCTCATCAAGAACCAGAATGTCATCTTCTCTAGTTACAAAATCCAGTGACTCCGCGTCTGTAGAGTCAGGAGTTAACAGATTAAATGATTTTGTTTGTTCGGCCAAAAGCTCTTCAAGCTCATCTTCAAGACTAACGATTTGCTCAGTTTCTTCACCACCGGTGCTTCTTGTGATGCGTTTGCGTTTAAGCATTGTCAGGTCATCGGGCAACATTGATTCGATTCTTTCAATTGAATACGGTTCACCTTCAGTTAACGCGCTTCTCTTTTGTTCAGAATCAATTTCGATGTCATATTTTTCAAGTAAATCAAAGGTGTTGGAAACTGCAGAAAAAACCTGAACTACCTGTTTTTGAAACGTTCTTCCGCCATTGGTTTTAGGTTGGTATTTTTCTATCTCGCCAATAAGCTCTTGAATCGATGGTTCATTATCCATTTTGTGATCATCTTTTAAAATATCGGCTTCAACAGAATCACACCCGACTAGTAGCGGTAAAAGCAAAAATAATACTAATACCGACTGAACGACTGAACGACTGAACGACTGAACGACTGAACGACTGAACGACTGAACGACTGAACGACTGAACGACTGAACGACTGAAATTCATCATTTTCTACCCCTTCAAAAATTATTTTAATATTTGAATATCATATATACTAATATCATTATGTCAAGTATAACAGCACATTACACAAAAAAGAACAGTCAGGACACAAAACGCATCCTGACTTTATTGATCTGATTTTGCCAGCATTAAGCAACAGTTCAGTTTGAAGCACCATGATATCCTTATAAATTGATTACATTTTCTTTCTGTACACTTCCACGTTGCTTCCATTGTTTACAGTTATCAATTGCCCGCTATTTTCAATAAACACTTTAGACATAAACGATACACCATCGATCCTGATTACTTCAGATTTCATTGATTCAAAATTATCCGAAGTTGAAACCAGAAGAATTCCACTTTCACTATTTTCTGAGGGCGGTATCAGCACTGCAACTTCCAGATTATTATCTACATACTGAATTGATGCCATACAGCTTTGATAATCAGAGATAAACGGACACTGCTCAACTGAAATCACCGCCCTGGTTTCCCAGTTATTGCCATTGTTCTTTGAATAAACAATATTCCCTTTAGTATCAATAAGATAGATCTCATTTTCTTTATTGCTTTTTATGGCCAGAATTTTCGAACAGTCGGGTCTGTTAACAGAATTCCAGCTTATACCGCCATCTTTGGTATTATAGACTTCACTTTTTTTCGTTACAACATATCCCTCTTTTTCTGATGAAAAGCTAACAAGCATAATTTTGTCACTTAATATTGTTGGCAAAATTGACCAGGTTTTACCCTTGTCGTTTGAAATACCAACAGTTCCACCATTTCCGGCATGTACAAATGTACCATCAGGCATCACATCAATCGCGTACCTGCAAACTGTTTCGTTAACACCCTTTTTCCAGCTTTTTCCGCCATCTGCCGAATAGTGAGTCGCGCCCCCATAACCGGCACTGAATGCCTCTGTTTCCGAAACAAATGCTACGTTTGTCTGTGCAGAATCTATATCAGAAGAAACGCATTTCTCCCAATTTGATTTTGTTCCACAACCTAGATGTAAAGCCAATAAAAACATTGCAATAATTGCAAATACTGCACCTGTAATCTTTTTCATTTTATCCCCCTGATTCCAATTTTTAAACTACAATACACGATTTTAAAAAAATATGGAATAGAGGATTGTCAGTTAATCCTGGATTATTTACAACAGGCGCTGTTATTTTTCATTATATTCAGTTTTAATATACAGATATGTTGTAAACCGGATAAGAAATCAGGTTTTAATTGTTAAAAACAGAATATTTTCCCCGGTATTCAGATGGAGAGAGTTCCGTCTGAGCACGGAAAATTTTATTGAAATAAGACAGATCATTGAACCCAACCCTGTAAACGATATCATTTACAGGCAGAGTAGTATCGCGAAGCATGTACATCGCAATATTAATCCTGAGTCGATTCAAATACTCAATTATTGTATATCCTGATGCCTTCTGAAATCTTTTTGAAAGTGTTGTCCTGTCGATACAAAACTTATCTGTTATCTCGTTTATTGTTATTTTTTCTTTATAGTTAGTATATAAATATGCTATAATATTGTTTATCTCTTCATCTTTTGTAACTGACTTATCCATTTTCAGTGGATCAAGTCTGTTTATATAATTTAATAATTCCAGAAAATATGATCTGGCTCTGCATGGCCAATAATCATCAACGGGATCATCAAGTATTTCAGTTATTGATAACAACAGATCCCTGATTCGACTTTCACTACTTGGTCCAAGTAAAACAACAGACCGCCTGTTCAACTCTTCGGTAAAAAGCTTTAGGCAAAAAAGGTCAATACGTTCGGTGTTAGTATATTCACTGCTTATATTGTTCAGTACATCTATTGTTAATCTGCTATTTATTATATCCGGCTTAAAAATAACACTGCACGCTCTTAGTTTATCCGAATTCACAGCTGTGATTTTCTCTTTTTCGGTTAAGCACAATAGAGCCGGAGAAAGAAATGGAATAACTCGTCCATTTACACTGATTGAACCATTACCTTTCTGAAAAAATATCAAACGATAATAGTCATTAATGCCATGATTTAACAGCAAATTACTGTTTTTTCAACAAACAGATAAAGCTCGTAATCGCATAATACCTTTTCACTGGTTGTAGAAAATTTCATAAAACACCTGCTTTAATCGTCAGTTACAGTTTATCATGTGTAAAAATAATAGTTCAGAATAATATACTTATTCTCACACCTGACAAACATTATTGATTTTCAATTCTGCAACCTTATCAAAATTAATTTCAATCAGTTTTTTTATCACTCCGTTCATCAATAATCTCATCCGGTATATCGGTAATAAGTTTAACCAGCTCGTTAAAGATAAAGTCAACATCCATTACGGCCTTTACATTACCGCTCTTGTCTTTAATCGGAACAGCCGCGGTAATTATCAGACGCTTTGTATATTTTGAAAAAAACAGATCTGAATAGTAGGCTTCACCTTTTTCAAGAACTTCGCAAAACCAGACATGATTTTTAAAATCTTTATTCATCAGATTTCGAAACAGAGCTTTTTCGCCATGCTGTGTGTGAACCTGTGTCAAACGGTATCCATCAGTATTGGTAACCGCCAGCATCTGTATGGATCCCTCTTTTTTAACAATTTTTTCAAGAAAATCTTCCAGTTTCGAAACCTCAAGTGATTCAACCTCAGGTGCTGTTGCAATTTTTTCTGCAATTTTTTTGCCAATCGCGATTGCTTCATTTCGAGCGCTGTCAAACTCTGACTCAAACAGAGACGGAATAAAATGGCGGGCCTGTATCAACAGCTCATCCGGAGATATACTGGTTGTACGTCCCTGTTCATACTGCTGCATCACCCAGTTATTAATATGTTTTATCCCCGGATGACGTTTAGAAACCTGTTCGCGTTCTCCGGCAACAATTGCCGGTATATTTTCATTAAGCCATTGTGCAATACCGGCTAATCCCGATTTGTCCGTTACCATCACTCTTATTGGTCGATTTAAAAGAGCATCGGTATCAAATATATTATAAATTTCCTGATTTTTTAAAATACCATCCGCGTGAATACCGGCACGTGTTGTATTAAAGTCTGCTCCGACAAACGGGTAATTTGCCGGTATTTCGGCCTTAACTGTCTGCTCAAAATAGCGTGCAATCTCGGTAATAACTCTTGTATCAATCGAATCATCACCAGTCAGGCTCATATATTCAATGACAGCCGCTTCAAGCGGAGGATTTCCGGTTCGCTCTCCATACCCAAGCAGAGACGCGTTTACCGAAGCACAACCGTAAAGCCAGGCTGTAGCCGCGTTAACGTGCACTTTGTGAAAATCATTATGCCCATGCCACTCCAGCCATTCCGCCGGGTACCCCAGTTTGGAATGAAAAGCATCAACCATCTTAGGAACACTCCTTGGTAAAACAGCACCTGGGAAAGTAACACCATAACCCATTGTGTCACAGAGCCTTATCTTAACCGGCATCTTTGCCTCTTCGGCAATACGTAACAGCTTTTCTGCAAAAGGCAGGCAAAACCCGTAAATATCTGCCCTGGTTATATCTTCAAAATGACAACGCGGAACTATTCCATGCTCAATGGACGTCTGGACTATCTCAAGATAGTCATTCATCGTTTTTTCACGCGTACGCTTCAATTTTAAAAAAATGTGATAGTCCGAGACAGACGTAAGTATACCAGTTTCCTTAAGATTAAAAGATTTTACCAAAGCAAAATCTTTCTTATCAGCACGAATCCAGCTTGTTACTTCTGGAAACTGGTATCCTTTCTCAAGACAAAGCTCTACAGCCTGCCTGTCTCTGTCACTGTATATAAAAAATTCAGACTGTCTTATAAGCCCTTTTTGCCCACCCAGTTTATGCAGCAATGTAAAAATATCAGCAATCTGTCCGGGTGTGTATGGAGGTCTGGACTGCTGACCATCACGAAAGGTCGTATCTGTAATCCAAAGTTCTTTTGGAGGAGACGGGAAAACAGTAGAAGAATCGAACAAAATACGAGGAATTTTGGTAAAAGGGAACTGTTCCCGGTAAAGTGCAGGTTCATCCGGTTCAACTAATGAGTAACTACTAATTGATTTTAGCATTTTGCCCTCCTTAGGACATCATATTGACAATATCATGCCTTTTTTGTTAATTAATTGTACAGCAATTTTTGTATTTTACCATTTCAATATTGTAAAATATCTTAATTCCCTTTTTATATGCTTTTTCTCACATATTTCACTTTTTTTATGATATTTATGTAATTCGCTCGACATTAATACATGTCACATCTATGTTGTCTTAAATGCAAAAGTATTATGCATGTCAGTAGCTTAAAATTATCCCGCTTTCCTCTCCCAGTTCAAGTTCTTCGGGCAAAAGGCATGTCAATTTGAAAGTCTACAAGCATATCTTTATTGTATTTAATTTATTTATTATGGAGTTCTAATAATGGAACAAGGAACTGTAAAATGGTTCAACGAGAGCAAAGGTTTTGGATTTATTCAAAAAGACAACGGTAACGATATTTTCGTTCACCACACAGGTATTAATGCCGAAGGCTTCAAGACACTGGAAGAAGGCGCACGCGTTGAGTTTCGTGTAGAAAACAGCGAAAAAGGCGAAAGAGCCACTTCTGTTACACAGCTGTAATTAAAACTGAATAGTTTAATCATAGACAGCACAAACCGGCGTTTACGCCGGTTTTTTTTGTATTAAAATTGCAAAAAAAACCAGCTTGATAAGAATGTCACTATTCCTATCTATTATTAACTTGATCAAATTTTATTTATGATTAACTGCACAAAGGGAACTATGAATACGACTATAGAAAGAAAAGAAGACATTTCAGAAAGAGTGCAAAACGCTCTTGAACATTACGACCAAGGATACTCCTGTTCGCAATCAATTGTACTCGCTTTTTCAGACCTCTTTGATCTTGACCACAAACATGCAACCCTGATCTCTTCAGGTTTCGGAGGAGGAATGGGGCGTTTACGCCGCACCTGCGGGGCATTAACCGGCGCTTACATGATTCTGGGTTTAAAATTCGGAAATCATTCACCTGACGATAACGATTCAAAACTTGACGGTTACCGTGCAGTACGAAAACTGACAGAACAATTCGAGGCTATTCACTCTACCAGCGTTTGTAAAGAGCTTCTTGCAAACCACTCCCAAAACCAGAACGACCCGGCCAAAAGACACCATAAGCATATTTGCCGCAAAGCGATAGAGGACACGGCCCGGATACTTGAAAGTTTAATTACAGAGTAGCACTAATAACTTAGTTGATTATTATCAAAAACTATTAATAAAGCTCGGGCATTTCATATGAAGAACAGAAACCATGCATTGATACTTGCCGGCGGGTCGGGACATCGTGCAGGATGCGATATCCCGAAACAGATGATCCCGATTAATGATATTCCATTAATAATACATACTTTACGTAAATTCGAAAACTGCAATGAGATTGATACAATAACTGTCGTTTCTCACCATAGTTATATTGACGATATCTATAAATTATGCCTAAAACACGATATTTCAAAAATTATAAAATGTATTATGGGTGGAAACACCCGGCAAGAATCTTCATATTTGGGTGTTAAAGCCCTCGATGCCCGCTGTGACGACGTTGTTATTATTCACGATGCTGCTAGACCATATTTAAACGAATCAATAATAAAATTTGCCATCAACGAAGCACGCGAGCACCATGCAGCTTCGGCAGTTATTTCTGTAACCGACACAGTCTATATTGCCCATAACGGATCCATAGTGTCTGTGCCTGATCGAAAAACAGTGTATAATGCCCAAACACCTCAATCTTTTAGTTATCAAACCATTGTTGAAGCCCACAAAAAGGCATTGGATGACAAAATAAGTGATGCAACTGACGATATTATTCTGGCTTTGAATACAGGAATAAAGCCTGTTTTATTCGAAGGAGACGTTACCAACAAAAAAATAACAACGAAGGAAGATTTGGAAGAAGCACAACGGCTGCTTTTTTAAAGGGGTAAATCATCTTTGTTTTTAAACTCGTTTAAGTTGTAAAAGAGGGACTGCTTACTTTTACTGTGCTGTTTATTCTCTTCACTTATTTCACGATACTCGTCATTAAATATTTTTACAAAAGTATCTATTCTTTCCTGTTTATCCTGAAACTGGATTGCCACCTCGCGTCCTTCAACTCGAACAACAACACCCTTTAAAAGCATTTTCCGGCTTTTGAAGGGAAAGAGTATTCTAATCTCGTCTTTTTTATACAACACAGAATCTCTCAAGAAACACATGCCACCTGCACTCACGTTTAAAACCTCTACGGTAAAAACATTATCATCGTTGGCCAGCTTATACTGCACAAAAAAAGCTTCCGTACTGATTCTGTCTGTATCACGCTTATCAAAAGCTCGAGACATCTTAACCTCTATTTATCAAAGCAATCTCATTGCAACAATCAACCCGCGGACAATTTACGCAATCTTTCCATATTTTCTCAGGAAAATAATTTTTATCGATTAATTCAAAATTCAATTTGCTGAAAAATTCCGGAACATAAGTCAAAGCAAAAATTCGTGATTGCGGCTGCCGTTCCCTAAGCTGAGTTACGACATGGTTCACTAAGGCACTTCCGATTCCTGATCTGGCATACTCTTCTGCTACAACAAGTGAACGTATTTCAAAAAGATTGTTATCGTAATCATGATAAGATACAACCCCGGCTGCTTTTTCATTATCACGGGCAATAAAAAAAGCGCTCAGCTCAGCCATAATATCTTCACGTGATCGCTCAAGAACAATTCCCTTTTTAACATAAGGCTCTAAAAGTTTTAAAATATCGCCTATATCGGACTCTTTGATTTTATCTATATTTACCATTCATTATTAATCAGCGTTTTAAGATCAAAGCACTATGAAACAGCTTATTGTCCCTGTAATAATTGATCCTGTTCAGACTCAATTCGGCTTCTCTTCGGTTTTTGTAAGGCCCCGCATAAATTCTAAAAAAGCCTTCCTGTCTCGCAAGAATTACAGTATGTCCTTTTCCACTTAAATAATCCGCTATCTCCTGAGATTGATTTGCAGAAAACTTATTACCTATACGAATAACAAACGGATACTCCTCTTTCGGAAAAGAGGTTATTGCTGATTTAGTATCGGAATTCTTACCAGCAAGACTCTCGGCTTCGGTAGCAGGCAGATCCTCTGTAGAACCTTCACTTTCATTATTGCCAACCATATCCGTAACTTTATCTCCTATGTCACTCATAGCCTGACGCGTCATAGGATCAACTATTTCTTTTTCCGACCCACCGCTAAACTTGATACCTACAACCAGGCCGGATGTAAATGAAATAATACATAGAGAAAGAACCAAAACCAAAAACCTTGTTGCCCTGTTTTTTTTTCGGATCCCCTCTTTTTCATAACTTCTTGCCATTCTTGAAAAATATTCCGGATCTCTGGAGATAAAATCAGGTATATTAGGCTGTTGCGCATTACCGGAATAAAAATCTATGTTTTGCATACAAATCACCTGTTTAAGCAAAAGTAAGCTCATCGTTAACGCTAAAATGAGACATATACTTATATTTTCGGTATATGATGAAAAACAGTTAGATTTTTTTATTTTGTCATCAACAAAAAGAACGGTCAATGGCGTTAAATCCGGACAATACCCTATTATTTATCCTTATCAAAATATTTTTTCAGTTTTTTTATCTCTATTGGCCTTAAATCCCTGAACATGCCTCTATGCAGATTACCCAGAACAAGAGGCCCCAGCGAAATTCTAATAAGTCTTTTGACCTTGTAATCAAACTTTTTGAATGAGACTCTTATTTGCCGCTTTTTCCCCTCAGAAATGGTCATATATACCGAATGTTTCTGTTCACTTATATATTCAATGGAACATGGACCGGTTTTGAACTCCCGTAATCGAAGCCCTTTCTCAATTTTAGCCTTATCTTCCTCTTCCAAAGAGCGATCGAGAGAAACGATATACTTCTTCTTACATTCACTTGAAGGATGCATCAATGCTTGCGCCAAAAATCCGTCATTTGTAAGAAGTAAAAGCCCTTCTGTATCTTTGTCAAGCCTGCCAACAGGGAAAACACCGGCCTTCCAGTATTTATCATGAATCAAATCGACAATTGTAGGCCTTCCCAGAGGGTCACCAACACTGGTAATATAACCTTTCGGCTTGTTTAGCATAACATAATAGAGAACACCGGATTGCACAACAGGTTCACCCCTGTATGTTACAAGATCATTTTCAGGATCCACCTTACATGCAAGAGTCACAGGCTCGCCATTAACCCTTACATCCCCTGCTTCAATAAATTTTTCAACCTTTCGACGTGAACCCAGCCCGCAACAGGCTAAAAATCTGTTTAAACGCATTTTTTCAGCCATCAGTTATATTTCCGTGTCATATGATTCCGGCTTCTCTTCGTCATCAGTTTCACTTGAAATTTTCTTGAATCTGTATTTATAGTCCTCTGTCTCTTTTTCTATCAATATTTCTACTCCCCTCTGTACTAGAGTCAGATCGTTACCAAAAGTAGCTCCATCCGAAAAAATTATCAGATTTTTATCCATATCAAGAGAATATTCACCTTTCTTTACAACACCGCCGCGCGAAGATCTATATTTTTTGTCCTCATACAAAATTAAAGAATGGCTGGTAAAGTTACCTGAAGATGTAACACTCCACCATTTGCCGGTAAGCTCCTTAACAATTCTTTCTATATTTTCCTGAGCAACCTGTTTTTGGTAATCTTCAATTGAAAAACCATCACCCTCTTTTAAAATCCTTATATTAGAACCGAAAGTCCATCCAACAATACCTGAAGATAGCTGAACGTAATACCAGTAATCCTTAATACGCGCAATTCGGGACTCTTCAGCCGATTTCATTATAATTTTTACAGTATCACCCTTCATAAGATAATCTGTACGGCTCGAATGTATCTGCGGCTGAAATCTCACTGCAGAATAATCATTAAGAGCTACCGCAAACACTTCTTTGGTTTCAATATCCTCATCGATGGTTGAATCACTCTTATCCGCCGCACAAGCTGTTAGCAACATAATCAACCACAAAAACATACTTCTTTTCATTACTTACTCCCATAAATATGCTACATTTTAACTGCAAATACCTGATTTAAAACAATTGTTTTGACTTTCATATTGGTCAACATAAATTTGGAACTCAACAGCGCTCTTAATAATACTGTACTAATTATTCGATTTTATTATTAATCCGGCAATATTTTATTTAGAAATTTGACAATTTGCAAATCCGGATCTTTATTGCTTCTAACTGCCAATTACCAAATTTTAATCATCTATAGTTGACATCATAATATTACAAAATTATTTTGTTCAAAAGCCAAATTTATGCCGATTATATAATAATTGATGCTTTTTTATATATAAATATTATATTTTTGATGCATGATAACGGTATTAATTACAAATTACCGCTTTTTATGTCCTAACAAACGATTATGACATTACTGCATAAGAAATTATCAGATAAATGCTATGGAAACCAGGTTATATAATGGCAAAAAAATACAATATTTCGATAGGTTTTAAACTTATTACTCTGATGTCCCTCTTGATTACTCTATCACTTGGGGGAATAATATATTTTGCCACCTACTATTTTCGCGATGATAACGAAAAAAGAGCTGAAGAGGTCACCCTGGATCGTGCTGAATTGATCGCCTTGCAAATCAGAACCGACTTTAAATCAATAATTGAAAACAGCACTCTACTTCTTGAAAAATCGCTACTACTCAAGACAAAAACCGAAATTTCAGATACAGATCTTCTCTTCATTGCCCAACTAGCTGATGAAAACTCACCAGCTATTACACAACAGTTATTAAACGACACAGCTCTACTTACGATGGACGCAACAATGGTTTCTCCAGACTCTATTGTAAGCGCTGAAATTGATGCAATAAAGGGCGGATTTAACACTGAGACAAAAGTATTCAACGGATCCTTATATTTTAAACGCCCTGTAATAGGTATAATTACACCCCATGTAACTGAAGAACCAGGCAGAGCATCTTCCATACTTCTGATATTCATATCAATGAACAGATTTCTTGAGGCAGTCAAAACACAGACCATTTACCAAAGTTTTATTGTTAACGGCACAGGTGAGCTTATTGCACACCATGACCCTGAACTTGTAACGGCAAAAGCCAACTTCATGAATATGCCTCTTGTGAGCACCATGATCGAGAGTACCATAGATTTTGGCAAAAAGGCTTTTAAAGATGAAGAAGGCAACAGTTTTATAGGATCGTTTAAAAAGACAGGTTTTTCTGACATAGGAGTCGTAACTTATGTGGATGAGTCAACTGCTTTTGCCGCAGTCAAAAATCTTCAGGAAAGAAATATTTTACTAACCATTATTGTTATAAATATCGCCATTATCTTTCTTTTTATATTCTCAAGAACTCTGACAAAACCCGTTAAAGCCTTATCAGCTGCGGCAAACAAGATTAAAAACGGAGAGTTTGATATTCAGCTCAAACCGACAACACGCGATGAAATTGGTTACCTGACAGAATCATTTGGTGAAATGGCTCTTGGGCTTTCAGAACGTGAAAAACTGAAAAACGCACTGGGCAAATTTGCCAACCCCGAGATAGCAGAACAGGCACTTAAAGGAGAAATACAGCTTGGTGGAGAAAGAAAACACGCGGCAATTTTCTTTTCAGACATAAGAAATTTTACCTCGATATCCGAAAAACTTGAACCGGAAGAGGTAGTTGAATTTTTAAATGAATACATGAGTCTTATGGTTAACTGTGTTAACAAGACACACGGCATGGTTGATAAGTTTATTGGCGACGCCATTATGGCTCTTTGGGGCGTACCTTTCTCTCATGGCAACGACCTACAAAACTCCATCGACTGCGCCCTTTTAATGAGAAATGAGCTTATTAAATTCAATAAAAACCGCGGTGGGGATAAAAAACCAATAATCAAAATTGGTTGCGGCATAAACGTTGGTCCCATGGTAGCAGGTCAAATAGGTTCCGATGAAAAAATGGAGTACACCGTTATCGGAGACACCGTTAACCTGGCTTCGCGAATCGAATCTCTTAACAAACCTTTTGGAACTGATATTTTAATTTCTGAAGATGCTTATACTATGGTAAAAGACCGTTATTTAACTGTACCTATGCGGCAAATACTGGTAAAGGGAAAAGAAAAAGCTCAACAGATTTATGCCGTACTATCACATAAAGACGATCCGAATGGCATTAAATCAATTGAAGAGTTACGAAATGTTCTTGATATCACCGAAGTTCAAATATCAGACTCTGATTTCCCTGTCGAGAATGAACAGAAATTTGAAATACTGAACAACAACCATAAAGATTCAAAAAGTCACGAAAAACTATTTAATAAGAAAGATGTGCTCTATGAAATCCTTGATTAAAGAATACACATTACCTTTTTTTAACCTTATAGCAATAATAATTGCCGCTTTTTTGCTGTATTTAAACTACACATATACTTTGACACACTCGTCGACCGTTCAGATTGGCACGATTATATTCAAACAAAAAATTGCGGAAAGAAGATATTCCCAACAGGTTATCTGGGAAGGAATTACCAATAACTCGCCAATATATAACTTCGACGCCATTCGCACCGACAAGGGAGCTCTTGCCGTAATTGAACTGGATAACGGAACATCTATCCAGCTCGAAGAAGAAACAATGATAATAATTCAACAATCTGATCTTGGCCTGGATATAGATTTCGAGAATGGATCAATTAACGCACAAAAAAGTGATGATGATTCTTCACTTAACATTCGTTCAGGCGATACAGTAGTAGCTGTTAACGACGGAAGCCTCAATGTTAATAAAAATGCCGATACACGGGATCTTAACCTTAACGTTTCATCAGGCACCGCGGCCTTAAATTCAGGTGGCAAAATATCGCAAATTGACAGCACAAAGATTGTAAATATTTCCTCTGGTGAAGCCAAAATCGGAGATAAACAGATTATTTTACAATCACCGGCGCCTGCAAAAACATTCATCACTGCAAGTCCTCTGGATATTAATTTCAATTGGACAAGTTCCAAAGAATCAACTTCAAATTTGCAAATTTCAAAAGATAAAAACTTCAATAACATAATGTATACCGTGCCTTCTGCAACAGGTAAAGCGACAGCCAGACTTGAAAATGGCACATATTACTGGCGAGTTACACTTAACGGAACAAACAGTGAAACACGCCGAATCTCGGTTATTAGAGAGACTACTCCTGTTATATTAAGACCTTTAAACGGACAAAGTTTTAACTATACCAAAAAACCTCCTGTTATCATTTTTAAATGGAATGGTGCCGACACGGCCACTCAATACACGGTAGAGATTGCCAGAATGGAATCGATGAATACTTTACATAAAAGCATAAATAGTCTTGAATCCTTTATTTCGGTTTCTGATCTTCAGCCCGGTAAATATTACTGCCGTTTGAAAGCACGTTACGCACTTGCTGACCGCAAACACGAACTGTTGAGCCCTGTTATTTCATTTACTGTTAATCAAAAGTCCCAACTTGACGCACCTAAACTTTTATCACCAGTTAATACCTTAGTTAATGCCAACAAAAAACCCACTGTTTTTAATTGGCAACCGGTTGGCGGAGCCGGTAAATATAAAATTGCTATTTCCGGCTCTGCAGGACCTCTTTTTTCTGCTATAACAACATCAAATTACTTTGCTTATAATACTCTTCTTGATCCAGGTGACTATACATGGAGTGTTACCGCTATGGATACCGATGGAGCTGAATCCCAGCTCAATAACTCGGCAAAATTTACTGTATCTTCAACTGGAAAGATAACAACAATATCACCATCTTCATCAAGTCGATTTAAAACAGGTGAGGCCGTCAATCTGACATGGAGAGACGAAAACAACGGAAACAACTATCTTGTCATAATTTCAAAAAACTCTCTTTTTGCGACAACTTACAGAGAACGAAAGGTTTCTTCAAGATTTACAACTTTTTCTGATCTTGAATCTGGTAACTATTACTGGAAAGTCTATCTGCTTAACGATGACGATCGCCGTCTTATCGCCAGCAACTCTGATTCTTTCAGTATATACGGAAACGTAGTTCGTCCTATTCCTGTTTCACCCATAAATACAAAGTTTCCACACGACACATCGTCTATCTCTTTGCGATGGAAACCAGTTCCAGACGCGACTCATTACGAGATTGAAATATATCAAGAATCATCACTAATATCAAAATTATTAAAAAGGGCGACAACAGCTTCAACCTCTTATTCACTTAACATTGCATCTTACGCACCGGGCAGTTATTCATGGAAAGTCAGATCTATCCAAAAAAGCGGCTCTGTTATTGTCACCAGCAGTGATTTTTCAAAAGAGGTTTTCACAAAAGAATCATTAAAAGAGCCGAAAAAGAAAGAGTATAAAATAGAGATTCTTAATCCGTCAAAAATATATATAGAATAAGGGATTGCCTTACAATCAGCTGACATTGGATATTAATAATGAATTATAATAGAAGACATATTATACTACGGTTAATAAAACTGCCAAGACAGGTATTTTTTATGCTGCTTTTGGGGTTTATCTATTTATCCAATAATTCTATACTGTTATCTAAGCCCAAAATCGAAAAAACTCCACGTATTGAATGGCGGGCCATTTCAGCTGCATCCAGATACAGGGTACAAATAACCAAAAGCGGTTCTACAATTATTGACACAAAAACAGCTTCCAATTTCATATCCGCACCGTTGCATCATGGTGTATATAAATTTAAAATAACCGCATACAACCAAAAAGGCGAAACAATTGGTGAATCCGGCTGGGAACCGCTAATAATTCAAAGCTGGAGTCTTGTAAGCAAACAGTACTATTATGTTGGTGTCGGTGTTGGGTTTGAGTACATAACCCCCAGTTGGAACAAGATAAACGAAAATGGCAATAGTTGGAACATCTATGGAGGTTACGATTTACCCATTCAAAGCATACAGCTCGAAGCAATACTTGATTATCAATCTTTCTCTCCTATTTATAAGGAAGATAAGGTTAGCACCGAAATAGATATGTACTCCCTTAACTGTGGAGTGTTCTATTTTTCACGTCTTTCTGATCTTTTTACTGCAGGGGTCAGGTTATCACCCGGATTATCATATACAACCATATCAATAGAAGATACTGAAGAAACTAAAGAATATAATTCTATAGGTTTATCAGTTATTCTTGGTATTGGCTTAAGATTCAATATGAGCTACGGATTTATTGAACACGGGGTTGAATATAAACAGACATTCCTGAATGGGAACGATTTCATGTCAGTCCGCCCCTATTTAAGAGGCGGAGCCCGTTTTTAACCTGTTATAGTACACAAATGCTTGTATTGTGATGGGGAACTTCGAAAAATTACCATTTTCAGAACGGCTATGCTGTCAAAAGCCTAATTAAAGATAATTTTTCACTCAAGCCTAAGAAACCGTGTAAAAAAAGCACTTTTAGGGTAGTGCTATTTTTACGTTTTATTAAAGGTCTTTTTCGTAAATACCTTTAATAAACTTAATTGGTAGAGTTTCCCAATGTTTTTTGAACCTGCAGTTTAACTGCATCAAAAAGTTCTTCAATTTTATCGGGGTTCTTACCGCCAGCCTGAGCCATCTCTTTTCGTCCGCCTCCACCGCCGCCGGCTATTGGCGCGCATTGTTTGATTATTGCGCCACAATCGACCCCTGCTTCTACCGCTTCTTTAGAAGCCGCACATAACATCATCACTTTCCCGTGAGTTTCAGACGCTAAGAACACAATACTGTTATTGAGTTTTTGTCTGATTCGGTCAGCTGCTTCCCTTAGCACTTCATTATCTGCATTATCAAACTTGTGAAAAACGCAAATTGTTTTTTCTATGCTAATACCTTTTTCAATTATTTGATCCACTAACGAGGCAATATCAGCTTTTTTTAGAGACGCAATCTCTTTGCGTAATCGATTATTCTCTTCAATTATTGAAGCGACCTTGTCTGTTACATTGATCTCATTTGTACCAGTCAACTCTATAACCTTGTTCTTAATCGCATCAATAGAATTAAACCTGTCCAAAACTCCCTTCAAGGTAACTCCTTCGATACGTCTGGTACCGGCTCCCGGCGATGACTCCTTCAATATCTTGAATATTCCAATCTCCCCTGTTCGATTAACATGAGTTCCTCCGCAAAGCTCAAGACTGAAATCTCCCGAAGCCACTACCCTGACTGTTGCACCGTATTTCTCACCAAACTCTGCCATCGCTCCAAGTTCAAGTGCCTCTTTAATAGGCATTTCAGAGGTTTTAACTTCCAGATTCTCCCAAATCTTGCGATTTACAAGACTTTCAACATCTCTGATTTCTGATTCAGTCATCGCTTCAAAATGCGTGAAGTCAAATCGCATACGTTCCGGTTCAACGATTGATCCGGATTGTTTAACATGATCACCGAGCACTTTTCTTAAAGCAGCCTGCAGAAGGTGTGTCACCGTATGGTTCGCCTTAATTAGCGAACGCCTGATCTGATCAATCTGAGCTGTAACCTTATCATTAATCGAACAGCTGCCCGATAAAATCTTTACATGATGAATTATTACGCCATTACTCTTTTGAGTATCCATTACTTCGGCTTTAAAAGAGGTATTTTCGACATGCCCTTGATCACCAACCTGGCCACCCGACTCGCCGTAAAATGGAGTTTTATCAAGAACAATATAGCCTTCCATGCCTTCTGATAATACTTCTCTCAATTCACTTCCGGCGGCCAATGCACAAATTTTTGATTCTGTACGATAATCACTATAACCGGTAAAAACAGATTCTTGAACTCCGTTGCAAATTTCACTTACCAGCTTTTCGTAAGATCCGTCCGCTGATTTCCAACTATCCTTTCCGCGTTGTCTCTGTTTCTCCATCTCTTTTGAGAAGGCATCCATATCCACAGTAACACCCTCTTCAAGAGCAATTTCTGTTGTCATTTCCACAGGAAAACCAAATGTATCATATAACTGGAATGCGTCCTCTCCTGACAATATCGATCCGGTTTTTTTTGCTTCAACTATAAGCTGCTCAATTCTTAAAATTCCATTTTCAAGGGTTTCCAGAAAACGTTTCTCTTCACCTTCAAGAACCTTTTTAATATTCACGGAAGCGTTGACAATTTCAGGGTAAAACTCTCCAAAAATCTCGACAATTACATCCACCATCTTGTAAATAAATGGTTCATCAACACCCAAAGTTCTGGCAAAGCGCAATGCACGACGCAAAATTCTCCTTAGCACATATCCACGACCCTCGTTAGAGGGATAGGCGCCATCAGCCATTGCAAAAGTCAAAGCTCGCGCATGTTCGACAATTACATTAACAGCAACAGCTTTTTTCCCCTTATACTCAACACCAAGATTACCGCAAACAAACTCTATCATTCGTGTGAATTCATCAGTTTCATAAATAGATGATACATTTTGAGTAATAGTTGCTAATCGCTCCAGCCCCATACCGGTATCAATTCCGGTTTGCGGTAATGGCGTCTGGTTCCCGTCCGTATCCTGGTGAAATTGATTAAAGACCAGATTCCAGTACTCCATAAATCTTTCACAATCACAACCAGGTTTGCAATCTTTATCACCACATCCATTTTCCACGCCCTTATCAATATAAAGCTCCGAACATGGCCCACAAGCTCCTGAATCTCCAGCCGGTCCCCAAAAATTGTCCTCTTTACCAAGACGAACAATTCTTTCAGCCGGTATTCCAACATTTTTATTCCAAATATCAAAAGCTTCATCATCATCCAGATAAACCGACACCCAAATTTTTTCCGGATCAAGTTTCAATACCTTAACCGAATACTCCCAGGCCATTTCGATAGCTTCTTTTTTAAAATAATCACCGAAAGAAAAGTTACCCAACATTTCAAAAAATGTGCAATGTCTTTTAGTTCTTCCCACGTTTTCCAAATCACTTGTACGAAGACATTTTTGAACAGATGCGGCTCTTTTATAATCGGTTTTGACAATCCCGGCAAACATTGGTTTAAATTGAACCATACCGGCCGTCGTAAATAAAAGCGTTGGGTCATCCTTGGGTATAAGCGGACTTGAGTGAATTTGTCGATGACCTTTAGATACAAAATATTCAATAAAAGAAGCTCTTAACTCTTTAACAAGCACAATGATTACCTCATATTGTTTTCAAAAGTATATCCGGAATTTTTCATTTTTCCCAAAACAGCAAAAATATCAGAACTCGAAAATCCCCGGCTATTTAAAGCGTAAACCAGTTTTGCATAGCAATTCTTTTTCCCACTGATTGACTCATATTTTTTACAAGCAAATTCATAAAGCGCGTCAATATTATCAAACAAAAGGCTCTCTTCCCTAATAACTCGCTCTATAGTTACTTTATCTACACCAGTTTGTTTCAATTTATTTTCAGCATACTTTCTGCCAACAACTTTTCTTTTAAGCATATTGTTCAAATACCGCTTAGCATATGCTTCATCATCAATATAATTCATTTTTTTTAAAAACACTAAAGCATCTTTAATCGCCTCATTTGAAAACTCTTTTTTTTTCAAATATACACGAATCTGGCTTTCAGTGTGCGGATTGGCAATATAGCGCAATGCTTTATCACGGCACAAATGTTTTTCAGATTTTTTTTTAAGCTCCAGAATTTCAGCTTCATCAAGGCTGTCTCCAACAGAATATTTTGATGAGTATTCTATGGTTACAGGAAGAGGTATGGACAGTCCGGATTCAAACAAGATCCGTATACTGTTACCAGAAAAAGATATCCGCGCAATACGATCCATTTACTGCTATTTTACACGGAAATCCTGAATAATTTGAATTACAAAGCTGATAAGGGCGGACATTACATAGAGGAAAAGAAGACTAAACACAATAAATAACATATATTTGCGAAAAGCAAAAAGCAGGCTTGCCAAAACTATAATAAAAACTGCAAGTTTAATTCCATGAAGCTTTGCCAGCAGGACAGCCTGCGGTTTAGAAAAACTCATTGTAGATATCATTAAAAGTGCGATAATTACAAAAGCTGGAACAAAAATATAAAGATAATCAGTAACGCAAATAGCTGTATCAGAGAAAACCGAAGCATTAGCACTGATCGGAACAAGAGCTATAGCAATTCCAGCAATCGGTGAAGGTAATCCGCAAAAATGTTTCGAATCATGTGAAACATTAAATCGTGCCAAACGATAAGCTCCACAGACAGGGAAAAGAGTAGCCAGAAAAGCGCCCGCAGGAATAGAATTATAGTTTAATGTAATCACCATATCACAGAAATAGGCACTATATGCCAAATACCCAGGCGCAACACCAAAAGTAATACAATCGGCTAATGAGTCCAGCTCAGCACCTATACGGCTTTCGACTTTCAAAAACCGGGCAACCTGACCGTCAAAACCATCAAAAAGAGCCGCGAAAAGTATAAGAAAGCCTGAAAGCACAAACTGCCCCTTGGAAGCATACACAATCGATAAAAACCCAAAAACCAGATTTCCCATCGTTAAAGTATTAGGTATCCAGGCTAAATTCATGTAGAGCTCCCAATATTAAAATTTCAGGTTATAATTCCAAAAGAATTTGTAGCTTTTGATTTGGTAATCTTTCATTGATTTATAAATCAATTTTATAATAAAAAATGCCGCGAGAGGGATTTGAACCCTCACAGGCGAATGCCCACCAGACCCTGAACCTGGCGCGTCTACCAATTCCGCCATCGCGGCAACAATAATTTTATAACTATAGATTTATCATATTTTATGTCAAGATGTTTACCAATTCAAATCAACCGTTATAAACTGATAACTCCTCAATTACATACTGACTTTCCCGGCCTCCCAGATGAAGTGTAACCTCGTCACCGATTTTTTTACCGCGCAAAGTAACCGCAACATCTGACCGATACGATAAGATACCCTTTTCGAAGTCCACATCCCATGGTCCAAGAATAGTAATAACCATGGATTGATTATCATCCTTGTTCATCAGCGTAACGACAGAACCGATTGTCACGACATCTTTATCAGCTTTGGCCGGATCGATTATTTCTGCCACTTTTAGCTCTGAATCAAGTTTTGAAATGGACTTTTTAATTATTGACTGTTGTTCAAGTAGAGCGTTATAGTCAACATTCTCTCGCAAGTCTCCCGATACATCGACAGTACTTGCCAGCCCTTTTTGAATCTGAACCATCTCAACATTTCGCATATGGTTCAGTTCTTTTTTCTTACGCTCTAATCCTGCTGCTGTAACAAAGATCTTTTCTTCTTCGCTTTCTTCAATAACTGCCGAACCCGATCTTTCAGCATTAAAATCAGGAAATTTTTCCCTGATTACTTCTTCAAACTTGTCCATTTCACTTTCGTCAATATGTTCGGTATTAGCTGCTATATCGTACAACTTGCCCAGGAACTGTTCTTCGTTTTCTGATACTATTTCATGTAACAATTCAAGGTCGTTTTCGAATAAAATTTCATACGCCATATTTTTAAGGCGATTACCTTTAGTCTCGGATTTATCAATTGAATTATAAACCCTAAAAAGAGATAGCACAAGACCCGCTTTTGAATAGTCAAGCCACTCGTATATCCAGCTTTTCAAAAGAATATTTCTGGCTACCCACAGGAAGACTTCAGGATTCTCTTTTGACGCAGCCGTAATTCTTTCAATAAAATCATTAATAGTACCATACTCTTTTTCTATAATTAGCAAATTAAATATGTATTTGTGAATTCTGACAGGTATCTCAAATAAAATTTTGCTGACAATGCTTACCCAATTTTCACGATGTTCCCTGATAAGATTTACAAAATCCTTTTTATTATCATAGGAAGATATCTTCATGCAAATTATTGGTAAATCGTCCGATTCTTCAATGTATGAAACTACCTGTTTTTTAATACTGCCCAAATCTGATTTTTCTTTACTGAATTTCTCCAAGTCAGATAAAATAAAGTATGCCAATATCAGTTTTGTCGCGGATTTACTAGATGCGGCACTGGAAAAATAGTCTATGAAATACACTACCTGTTCAGAACCTTCGTTTACATCAACATTATTAACAAACTCGTGCGCTATATCAAGGCGTCCGCTAAAAGAATCCGCGTTAGAAAACTTTTTCAAAAGTTCATCAGCATACGAAATCGGATTTTCACGTAAAACAAGCTGATCCTTTTTATTTGGAGCAAAACCTATTGATGGATCTTTCTTAATAAGACCGCGTACCTTTGTCCACCATCTTGACCAGTTTTTAACACTTACATAAACCGGTATTAAATCCCTTTTCAGTTCGGGAACACTTACCGTATCATCATTTGATTTTAGAATAATTTTGATAAACTCGATAACATCATCTTTAAAAAGCTTTTGCATCTTTTCAGGTTCCAGATGCTGTCTTACATAAAGATGATCATTATTGAGCGCCAATAAGGACTGCAGAGCCATGTTTACCGACATACGATGATCTTCTTTACCCTCAAAATTGATAATAACATTTTCATCATCAATTGATACTATTTGACCTAGCCCCCAGGTTCGATGAAAAACATAAGTATCTGAATCGAAAATAATATTATTTTCGAAAGCTTTAATTGCTGCCACTACTGGAGTATTTGTATTATCAAGATTCGATAATTTGACAAACCGATTTAACTGGGAATGATCTTTGTATACAGTTTTATATAACGAAATCAATGCATGACGCAAATCGTTGTCTTTTGGCGCATAATTGAGTGTTTTTTTAAGATAGTTTATTGCTGTTTCCGGGTCTACATTTTTGTATTTTTCATAAAGAGCTTTTAATAAAGCTACCGACACATCTTTTCGCTGAAGGTCTGCAAGCATTCTGTCAATCCGGTCAAAATATGATACATCATCCCAGCATTTATCTACGATTTTTGGCCAAACCTCATTGATTCCTTTTACATCACTATTTTTAATATAACCCTCAAGCGCCAATTTCAAATAGTGAACACTTTTGGCCTGATCCTCTTCTTCAAGAGTTTGAGATAATTTTCGCGCTATATCCGCGTCAAACCTGTTAATTTTTATTAACTCTTCCCAAACCGGAACAGCCTCTTTACGTCTTTTTAATTTTTCCAGACTCATCGCAAGAGCTTTCAAAGCAGTGCTGTTTTCGCCATATTCCAAAACCTTGTCTGCTAAATGCTCCACAACAGCCCATTTTTGCAGATCCGAAAAAGTTTTAATTAAACTAATAAGATTATTCTTTCCATCAATTATATTACAATGAAAAGCTATCAATCCGCTGATATAAAGAGAAGTCACCGATGACGGGTTTTCATCAAGATTATTATCACATGCATCATATATTTCTTTAGTCGCATTACCCTGCACACATTCATTAAAAAAAGATTCCAAATTCTTAAAACGGGAAATGCCAACACTTGATGCCCCCATTCTACCGAAAGACTCCTCTTTTAATAGAGACTCCAAACGATCAATAAATTGCTGCATTATTTCCCTCCCATGATTGTCTATTAATAACGAAAGTATCCGCCTTGTGCGGGCGGATACTTTATATGGTACTTCAGTTAAGTATCACCAACTTTTTTTATTCTGTACCGCCGGCAGGAGCAGGTTTCGTCTCTCTTGTTCCTTTGGAACTTTCGAAAGAATCCTCCAGGCCTGAACCGTCAAAATTAACCTCGTAAGTCTGAGTAAGCACCTTTAGTTGATCAAAAAAGAAAAATACATTAGTTACACGTTCTCTTGGATCTGATCTTAAAACAAATTTTTCAAGTGTCAATGTTTTAGTCGAAGGATACGAATCAACTGCCTGAGGGATAAACTCAGGAATTTCTACAGACATCGGCCTCCAACCAACAAAACCGACTTCACCGAACTTCAATATATGAGTGCTACCCTCATAATCTTTTACCCAGCACTCAAGATAATATTTGTTACCGCGTCCATGAACCCAAATTGAAAGACCGCGAGCACGTCCTGGTAAATTTATCGGCTCAGGAGGTGTCATCTTCACTGTATTATGTCCTGGATATTTAAATCTAAAATTTACTCCAAGAACCTTATCTTTCTTGGTTCCTTTGTTATCAGCCTGCCACTCCTGAGGCTTCATATCAGAAGGAGCTCCATCCACAATTTTTATTTCAAGAACCGGAACAGGATTCTTTTTGGCCTTTTCATCACCTCCGCCTTTTGTATATGGCTTAGGTTCTGTTTCTACAACCCAGGTTGGAGAAGACTCAAAATCTTCAACAACAAGAGCCTTAATCTCGTCTATCGATATATCCGGTGGAACATTGGTTATTAGCTGAGAATAAACAGTAGTAACCAGCAATCCAAAGATAGAAAGAGATAATATAAACATAATAATCTTAAAATAACGCCGTTTCATTTTTCCTCCATTTATAGCTACAGAGCTACATTTCATTTTCATTACAAGATGAAGGGCCTGCGGCCCCTATCTTACCAGTTATCCTTAATATCAGGATCTCCTGTAAACTCTGAAAGATCTGTAACTATACGAAAGTTATCCATATAAAAGTAAAAAGTTCCAGGTACCTCAAATTTATCACTTTCAACAAAGAAAGATACAAAATGAAGATTTTTATCCATCATGGCGTACTTGGCAGATTGCGGAAGCCATCCAGGTACAATTACACTCATCTCTTTCCAGCCCCAGAAATCAAGACGTCCGACTTTTATCTTATGAATCTTGCCACGGTAGTCCCGAAGCTTGATATAAAGTGTATGTCTAAACTTACGGCCTAAAACCCAGACCCGTACTTCTTTTGCTTTTCCACGGACAATATATTCGTTCGGCGGAAAAACTTCAACGCGGTCAAAACCTCTATCCGCAAAATATGTTTTCGCACCTAACACATACTCATCTTTATGCGTAACACCGTTTTCATCGGTAAGCTCGATCTTAACATCTTCAACTGTACCGTCTTCATTAACTTTATTAGGTTTTCCCGGCATTTTACGAATCTTTGTATCTCCAAGGGGACAGGTCGAAACAGCACGCCAATCCTCTGAGTCTTCAAAGTCATTCATCCAATCAACAACAAGGCCGTCGAGTTTTTTACGTTCACCGCCCCGCGCTGCCGGTGCAGCATCATCGCCTGCCGCATCCTGTGCAATCAGGCCTATATTAAAATCCCCGGCAAGGACGAACAAAAAACCTGCGAGGATAGTTACCAATAAAGTCTTTACCTCCCTTTTCATCCTATCAACTCCTTTGACAATATGATTTAAACTGATATAAATTCAGAAGACAACAGTACATCAATATAGTTATCTTTGTTCATAATCGGCATATTAATACGAAAAATAAACTCAAAACACTGTTTTATATAGTTTGATACAAAAAAAATGACGGGAGTAGAGTTAAAACATAATACATCCAAACCCGGCAAAAATTAAGAACATATAAATCAATGCCATATTAAGACTGCCGCATGAACAAAAAAGCTTTAGTTTAAAATATATATGTGATACGCGCAATGTCAAGTATTAATCCCGATCGGACGGTATATCATTAACTTATATTAGCACAAGGAGCGGTATGCACCAACAAAAGCAATAATACGACATAATTACAAAACAAAACAGAGAGACACCTGGCCTCTCTGTTATCACTAAAGAAAATGGTTGGTTATTAAGCGTCTTTAGCAAGTGTTCCGTAAAGTTCACCCATAAATCCAAGACCGATACTAGTTGCAAAAAGCATACATGCTACCATCACCAAGCCACCAAGAGCCGCGCTGATTTTGCTGAATATTGTAACAAGAATTCCTACAACAATCCATACAACAACCTGCAATACGATCATGCCGAAAAAAATTGTCCATTTTTTTCCATAAGTAATATTGTTACTCTTCTTGATTGCATCCAAAGGAGTATACTCTTTATCGGCAACAAGAATCAGAGCAAGCATCCAAGCTATCATGATAACATAACCAGGTATGATCATAAATATAAAACCTGCTAAAACGCCCATATAAACAAGTCCCATAGTTAAAAAGATCTCACCCATGTTTTTTCGATATTTAGCATCAAATATTTCTGTAAAAGAAATCTCTTCGTCCCTGGCCATTTTAGCCGGAATGCCAAACCATAAACCGATAGTTGTACCAACATTCAAATAGGGAACCAAAAAAGTTATAAAATACAATAAAACATTCACTACAAGTGGACCAACATACTTGATCCCTTTCTTAATACTGTTTTGAACCAAAGAACCTACAGTTAATTCCATTGCGCTCTCTCCTTAATTTTTATTTGTTATAAAATAACAGGGATAAATTTAAAAGTAAAGTTTTTTTCAATATAATTCGGGTAATTAGCGGTAATTTTTTGTCCATGAAGAGTAGCATTTAAATTTGAAATTAAACAGAACAAAGCATCTTAATTATCACACCAAAAAAATTCATCATATAACTACAATATTACTTAACCCTTGCGATATATTCTAAACAATCCCGCCAACTTTCCCAATATAACCAGTTCTTTAGGAACTATCGGCTCATAGTTTTCATTTGCCGGCAAAAGCCTGATAGTACCATCTTTTTTACTAAAGGTTTTTAAAGTTGCTTCATCCCCGATCAGAGCGGCAATAATTTCACCATTAATAGCAGTCTCCTGTTTACGGATAACTGCAATATCTCCATCAAAAATACCCTCATCTATCATACTGTCTCCCCGCACACGAAGCCCAAAAAACTGCCCTGAACTGAAAGCGGGACCTGGTAAACTAAGATAATCTTCTATATTCTCTTCTGCCAAAAGCGGAGCACCCGCTGCTATTGTACCCAAAAGAGGTATTCGTATTGTATTATCATCATACTGAAGCTCACATTCAGTGAGCAACTCGATAGCTCTGGATTTATTTTGTGTACAACGAAGATATCCTTTTTTCTCTATAGCTTTCAAATGATCATAAGCACCCTTAACTGAGATTTCAAAGCGATTACCAATTTCCCTGATAGTCGGAGGAAAGCCAGAACCCGAAATAATTTCTTTAATAAAATCAAAGATCTCTCTTTGACGATCCGTAAGGTCTTTACTCATAAATCCTCCTTTTTACACTACATACGTATAGCAAACATGAGTATAGATGTCAAGCAAAAAGAGAATATAAGCGATGTGTCATTATGATGGCATGGAATTTTAAATTTTTTTGTCTATAAACGCTTGATTCGCTAACTAAATTTAGCACATACACACGAAATCTTACTAGTGGCCATATTTGCTTTACAAATAGTTTTTGTTTATACAAAATGTCTTATATTTGCTCATTTATATATTTTAATTCCGGAGAAAAAATGGTTAAAAACATTTCTGAAGCATACACTCTTCTCCAGATAAAGCCCGGTGCAACAAATGACGAAATAGCAAAAGCATTTAAAAAAATGGCGATGCTTTATCATCCCGATAAAAATCGCGACAAGCCTGAGTGGGCCAATAGCAAAATGGCGGCTATTAACAGCGCTTACAATTTTATACTCGGATCACGTTTTGCAACTTCTGAAGAATCTGTAAAGAAAGAGCCCCCTCCTAAAACAAAACCCACAGATTATTTCGCGCAAAAAATACTACGGGAACAGTTAATCAAATCCTTTGTAAAAGTAAGAGAGGGTACCAAAGAACACTTATACCGCTACTACCAATTTCAACTGTACAATATTGCACGTCGCGATAATGTTATGAATAGATCAACTTTTAAGGACATAGTTAACCGTATAAAAAAGTCTTATCATACTGTTCAATCTCTGAGTAACAATACTAAAGACGAGGAACTCATTTCACATTTTAACGTGTTCAACAGAATGATCTTTAACTTTTACAAAGCGTCGGAATGCCTTAATATTCTTGATTCTTATAAAAATGTACTCGAAGTTGAAGCATACAACCAGTATCATATAGGTGATAAATATCTGCATGCGGCCGAAATTGAAGTTTTTTATAACCGTCACAACAGGGGCAAATTCTTTCAAGGTGAATGTGTAGAGAACGCAATGAACGCTAAATTGATTTTTTTACAAACTCTCAGAGCCTTTCCAAAATCAACATGGGCAGTCGAAACAGAAATCAAGCTGGAATTTACAGAATCTCTTTTAGCATACATAAATCTTTTTTTTAACGAATAGTCTATAACACAGAAAAATTATTTGAAACCATAATCAACGACTCTCTGTAATTAAAAAGATAAATAAAAAAGGAGCCAAAGCTCCTTTTTTATTTATCTTTTACAGTTTAGCTGTTATTTACTCAACACACCACTCGACTCTGTCTTTCTTGTCAACATCTTCATTCCAGTACTCATCATCCCAATCTATTTCCCATCTCTGCTGAATGTCCCAAAGATGGCTCCAGCATCGATAATATTCAAGAGTCTCATTTGTACTGCCTGAATCCTGTTTTCCATAAGCACCATAGTTCCTGGTCACCGTCTCTTTAGTAACAACACCGGAAGACTCTTCATAAACGATACGGTAGTTTAAATTTGCAATATCTTCCGTACGGTTAAAACAGTTGTGTTCGGTTAAAACGTCTCCACTAAAGGTCTTGTTAAATATATATTTGATGCTGTTATCCGAAATGGTATCCCACTGCCCATCCGATCCGGGAGTATCGTACTCTGTCTCTTTAATAAAACGGTTCTGGTCATCCAACTCAATAAAAGAGTAAGCGCAAATTATATAATCTTCATCGGTAAAATCAGGATTAGCATCCGCAATCATAAGCTCACCATACACTTTTCCATTACCGGCTGCTGTTCCACCACCAAGCTCACCCGAAACATCTATTGTACCGGTCAGTTCTTTGTCAATAGTTCCGTTAATAATAACATCACCATCGTTATAGCTGTTAAACTCGAATACAATATTGATAGTATTATCATAGGTAGCGACAAGAATCTTGGCATTTCCACCCAATTTTCCATTAAGGATTACCGATGCTTTTTTTAATTCAACATTCTTAATGATATCCTTAACTTTCTCTGTCATATTCTCGATAAATTCCTGTTCGTCTTCACCCATGTCAACTATATCTTCAATTGGATCACCTTCATGGTCGAACTTTCCGCCAGCATAGATAAAATATCCACCATCAACAACGTTAGCCGTTACCTCAAAATCAAACTTGAAGCTTTTATAAGCAACCGCAGGTCTCTGATACCTTGTCATGGACGCTGTTAAATCACCGTTATAAACAAATTCCTCGTATATTGCACGCGCTTCATCTTTATCAAAATAGTCAATTCGTTTAATTGCGCCGTTATCCTCATACTCAAACTCTCGCCAAAAGCGCAACTTCTCTTTATCGGAAGCCTTGTATTTGGTCTCGCTAACCAGTTTGCCCTGGTCATAAGCATAGACATAATGAGCTCTCTCTTTCTTGGCCGCATTGTCCCAGTAATATGTGGAGCTTTTTAAAGTTCCATCCTCATTGTAACTGTTCTTGGTCAAACCGAAATTTGTGTCAGTTCCGTAACCCAAATACTTGATCTTCTTATCGGGTTTTCCGTCACTATTGTTTTCATAGAGATAATAATATTCTTGATTGTCTTCCAGCTGATACACCAGGGTATTTCCGGCTCCATCAGTAAAATCAACAGGTTTTCGACCATCATAGGTATACGTATATGGTCCATCGACATACTCATTAGTCTCGACAAGCTGCATTTTATCATCAAATTTTTCAGTATAATCGCTACCAAAACTATAATCGTTTCCACTTATCGAAACATCGTAGGTTTTATCTATCTCGTCATCACTGGTAAACCACTTTTCGTCTTCACCGGGATCATTATATACAACACACTCTTTAAGAGTATCCTGATCATAATTGTACAGTTTGTAATAATCAATTTTATCATCATATGTAAACCATTGATTATCAGATCCCTTTTCTGAGGCAAAAACTTCAAGTTTACGTTTGTTATTACAATCGTTGGAAGAATTTACATAAGATTTTACAGTATAGTCAGAATTATAAAAAATCTTTCTTTTTCCTCCAAAGCGGGGAAGTGAAAAATCTACTGTAATAGAATCCCGTTTCCCTTTTTTATACGCGTACGCCCTGATATGGGTAAAAAAATCGATCGTAAGTTCAGTACCTTCGATAGCAGTATTGCTGTCTTTCGGATCAGATCCGTCAAGAGTGTACTTAATTGTTGCACCCTTTGTATCCGAAGAAAGTACAACGTCATAATTTGTGTTCCTGTAAAGGGTAAAATTAGGCGCGTCAACCTTATCTGTTAGCTCGTCATCAAAACAACTATCACAACCGGCAAGCATACCAAAGCCCAATATGGCAATTAGAAAATATTTAACTATTCTGGTCATAACCCCTCCAAACCATTAGAAGTCACAAGAACTTCTGTTTTATTATTAAATCTGAATAATCGGCAAGAGAACTCAATGAAAACCTCAACTAAATACAGCACTATCTTGGAACTTACGAGAAATTTCTATCAAAACAGAACAAAAGCGCGTGACCGTTTTAAAAATCGAAATTTATCAAAGTTCCTTTGCGGCAAAAAACATAGAAGATTGGAAAAAACTTACAAAACCTTTGGTTCTTTAAACAGAAAGTTTATTCGTATAATATGAAACCACTTATTTGTAATACAGATAAACTTATTAAACATGTTTTAATAATACAAGTTCTCGACCGTTTGTCAACTCAAAATAGATTAATATTCCATATTTAAGATAAAATACCAAGTCCGCCTGTGCGGACTATTGACATCTATTGATAACAAATCTTAATCAATACAACTCATGACAATAATAAAAAATCAGCCTACTTAACAACAAAAGACATACAGTACTCTATTTACTCACCTTATCAATGAATGAAATCTCAACACGACGATTACGTTGTCGCCCCTCTTCGGTACTGTTTGTATCAATATTTTTTGAGGTGCCGTAACCATTAGTCTTTATACGTTCACGAGGTATACCATTACGTTCAAGATACTTCGCAACAGATTCGGCTCGCTCAAGAGACAACCTGATATTAAAATCTTCCGTTCCCACATTGTCGGTATGACCGTCTATCACCACTATTTTATACGGGTTATCACGCATGTATTTTACAAGCTGTTCAAGAAATTTATATGAAGATGGGCGGATATATGCGGAACCCGTATCAAATCTAAGATCATGTGCCACAAGTTTTCCAGTCTCAGGCATTTTTACCACAGGTTCTTTGATTTCTGGCTCTTTAACAGGTTCGTATTTAACAGCATCTTTCCATAATTTATTAGCTTTATAGATTGAAGTTCTGTCAGCATTCTTGTGTGTTACGAAAAACTGCGACTCTTTTATATCATAATAGGGTGGAGCAACCTCGTTTCTGTAACTGTTTATAGAAACAACATTGCGATTTATTGCTATAGAAGGTGTTGAACCCAGATTCAACACACCTGAGTAAATATCAAAACCGCCTAATCCCGGCCTTCCGTTTGAAGACACAAAGACCAGATCGCTCTCACCTGTAGCAAAGACAGACGCCTCGTCTGAAATTGTATTTGCCCCTTCTACAGATTTTGGTTTACTCCATCCTGTTCTTGTTTTTTTTGAATAGTATACATCAAGACCGGAGCTGCCCTTTCTGCTGCTAACAAACAAAATTTCAGAAGATCCTTTAATAAAACATGGATACGAGTTAAGATCGCCTTCATTCAGCTCTTTACTTTCAGTCCAGTCTTTCCAACCTCTTTCAAAACTACTTTCTTTTATTACAGCCTTGCTTCCTTTACGAAAAGAGGCCAAAACTGATTTTCCGTTTGAACTTATAGAAATATTAATTATATTACCATAATCAGTATTTTTTGGCAGAATTAAGCGGCCAGCGGGTTTTGCATCAAATAAAGATCTAAGCATAACCGTCTTTAAACGCCGATTATAAGTTATTAGTGCCGTTTTTGATTTGTCCACACCTAATACTTCTTCCTCATCAGATACAATATCAAGTCCTAGAAGCTCTCCTTTTGTCTCCAGAGCTCTTTTGTACATTCGTCGCCGGTCATTTAATAGTTTTCTTTCCTCTTTACTATGCTTGTATTTATTGATATATTTTCTTAATGCATTATCAGCTTTATCATATTGCGATGATGAAGCAAGAGCAATTATTCGACAATACTCTATCTCCTGATCACTGTTTTTCGCAAGGTGAATATCTGCTTCCTTTACTGCATCATCAAATTTTTCTATTGACATAAGAAAAAGAATAAGGTTTTTACGGTGTTCAGGAACAGATGGTTCTTTTCTTATTTTTTTTCTTAAAATTTCTGTGTCAGCTTCGTAAGATTTTATATCATGGCCAGGAACTTCATATATCCCCGCCTCAAGCGGAAAAACCAGTAATAATAATAAAAGGCCTGTTATCCTTAAAAACATAATTCCATCCCCATCCAGAAGAAAACCGGAAGATTATATACCTCTCTATGCGAACGGTTTTTATAATCAGCAATTTGATTTTCTCTATTTAAATAAATATTCCATATTTCTGCATAAAATCTTAAACCATCAGAAGCGTAGTAGTTTACCTTAGCATCAAGCCGGTGATGCATGCTGTAACGGGCATCATTTTCCTTGCCATAGAGTGTTTGTGTTCCCAGACCCTCTATTTCACGTGAGCCGGTTACCTCAGTATAGGGCAAAGAACTATAAGCATTAAAAAGCAGAGCCGGCACCCAGCGGCCAAAACGCGCATCCGCCATTAACCTTAGTATATGCGACTGATTATACTCCGAATTAATTTCTTTGGCGTTATCTCCGAATAACTCCACATAACGATTATCATTTTCGAGATTTCTTGTTGAAGATTGAAAAGTATAAGCTACTGTCGCGTTATATCGACGCAAAAAATTTCTATTGGCTCCCAATTCCAGACCGTATGTATAGCCATCATCTTCAAGCGCGAATTTATGCAATTGCGCCGCTTTCCGATAAGAGTCATCATTAACAGTTACTATGGAACCGCCAGGAAAAAGGTTCTGGTGGGTGGTAAAGAAAAATTCGGCTTGCAGCCTGGTTTTAAGCAAATCATAACTGATTACACCTAATGAATATGTTTCGGTAATTGTGTTTTTTAATTGGGCAGGTGTAACCATCTCCGGATTCTCGGAATCGGCATCAACAGCACCCAGATAATAGATCATGTCTGGATGAGCGATGAATCGACCGGCTTTTATATAAACAGAAGTAGTCCGATAAGCATTAAAACCCAATTCCGCCTGATATCCGAAATCACTGTTATTCTGAACTTCAAATTTATCGTAATTAACTCCGGCTAAAAGCCAGACTCTATCAATTCTGGCCGAAAAATCTGCAAAAAAACGAAGACCATAACCATCAATTGCAAACTCAGTAGATTCTGTTTCAGCCTCTGAAGACAGGATATCAGGCGTAGCCAAGCCCTCCATCGAAATATTGCTGACAACTCCATTGGAATAGGAGGTATACTCGTATCCACCGGATACCGCAAAAGAGCCAATACCCGCCGATAATGACTGATAAACCCGGTATTCAACCGGATCAAAAACAATCGATGCACCGTTTTCGACATCTATATCAAGCTCCCGGTTAATCTGATATCGGGAAAGCGAAGTTTCCAGATAAAAAACCCTGTTTATTCGATAATCCCATTGAAGTGCAAAAAGGCTGTACCCGCTTTCTGATAATGCGTCATCCCATTTAAATGTCTCACCAGCCCCATTCGCTATGAACCTGAATCGATGTGAGTCATTCAAAACATAAGTTGTTTTCAGGTAATAATCCTGAAGAAAATAATTATTGTCCTCTACATCAAGAAGAACATCGCTAGTAGACCGCCTTCCAACCGCGACTACCGACCATCGAGGATCGATCACCCCCATGACAGCAACAGTTGGAAGAATGGGAAGAATCCCGTCCAGAATGACCTTGCCTCTTATTCCGTTTTGAGACGGTTCGGTGGTCCTTATATCGATAACATTACCTGAACTGTCTCCCATTCTTACCGGCGCATCTCCCTTATAGAGCACAACCTGGTCTATTGCCGGGTCACTAATAGCCGAGATAACCGGTGCGAATGATAATGCAAAGTGATATGGATTATTAATCGGAATACCGTCAATATAGTATTTATTTAAAAGAGGGTTTGTGCTACGAATAATGGGAACCGAAGCCAATGAATATCCCCCTCCAACACCGGGAATCGTTTGAAGCAGATGCATGCTATCACCTATGCCACGCATAGGATATCTTGTTATCTGTTCATTACTAATGCGGTAACGTGTATCAAAAAGCGGAGGGACTTCATTAATTTCAACCGGATCAGCACTGTTTTGCTTTTTACTTATTTCAAAAACTGCACGAAAATTACTCTTAACACGTATTCCAAAACGATGATGTCCCCAGGTAGCGTTGGACAAATGAAGATAATAATCTCCCGGTTCTACATTTTCAAAAACGAATGATCCGTCTGAAGCTGTTTCTGCTGTATAAAAATTATTATCCAGCCCAACAACCAAACCCGCAACAGGACGGCCGGCTGTATCTGTCACCTTACCCGAAACCGTACCTGCCGTCAACGTGCCACATGTGAAAATAAAAATAATAACAATAAAATATCTCATTTTATTAATTCCTGAAAACAACTTTAAGTATAAAATCACACTCCCGGGGTTCTTCTTTATGCTCAACAGGCCTAAATTTTGAAGATCTTATAACCGATTCAAGGTATCCGTCCAAACCGGCACCCGCATATTTGACAATTGAATAATTGATAACTCGTCCATTTTTATCCACTGTTACGCGTACAAGAGACGCCCCGATCACCGGAGAATGCCTTTCAACTGGTTTAAAATCAATATTCGACAAGGTAACAACTGCCGGTTTATTAAGCTCTATATTTAAGGAGAAGTGTTCTTTCTTAAGTTTGTGCGAATAGTACAGATTACTATATTCATAATTCAAAACTTCGGTTTCGCCAGACACATTATCCCGTGTCTGATAAAAAGATGAACCACATGAAAAAAACAGCATAAAAAGCATAAAATTAAAAATATTTTTCAGTGTCATCATCCGCGTCCTCTTTTTAACGGTTATATTTAAAATTATAGCGCTGATACATAACAGCAAGTCCGGCATAAAAACCCGTATGCCTAATACCGCACTCTACCCAACCATCATCGGCTTTCGCGTCATGAGAAATCTGATCAATTGACCCGCGTACTATTGCAAGCATTGTAACATTATACGGCTCATAATGAACACCAGCCCCAAAAGTTGCTCCCGCGGCTATTGATTTGCTTCGTTCAAAATCTGATGTCATATCTGATTCAAGATCGGTAAAACGGTAGTTACCAAGATAAGCATTCACATACAAAGCGGGTTCAAAATCAAAGCGGGGGAAAAAAGTGTAAAAGCCTGTAAGGCCAACCGTAAAACCATGCCCTTTAAGTTTCGTATCCAGATAATCGCTCGAATACGAAAAATAACGGTAACCAATATAGGGATATGTGAAAGATGAATTCCCCAGATCAGAAAGTCTTAATCCTGCTCTAACATCGAGTGTATTGATTTTATAAGAAATAGTCTCGTCTCGGAAATATTCGGAATATTCTATTTTCTGATTATCGACCGAAGTGGAGTAGAATCTTGCATCTGCCATCAATAATCCATGGAAATATCCGGCTTCAAGAGAATAATCCATCAACGACGTGATATCGGACTCTGTAGAAGCGTCAACACTGCCTTTTGGTTCATAATCATAAAGAACCCGATTACCGGGAGAGAGCCCAATTGGAGAAAAACTGCCCAGCACGTAACCGCCACGCTGCATATCGCAAAACGCGGAGACAGAGCCTAACAGGATAATTAAACCCGGTAAAATCACGAAACGAAGCAGATTTAAATACATTTTCTGACTCCTATTTAACAGTTCTCTCATAAAAAGTGTAAAAACCATTTTGTCAATCAGATTATGATTTATCTGGTTTGCGAGCAATAAACAACCAGAAGTATATTATTATAGACGTAAAAACCTATATTATTTACCTTGACACCATAATCAGTTTTTCGAAAATGTTCACTGCTTTTTATCCTTGAAAATGAAGAAGATTAATGAATAAAAATATAATCTCAATAATAGTTGCTATGGCCATATTAATTCCGGCTCTTATAGCATCATATATAACATTTACAAACATTCGGGACGAAATAAGACTGAACCTGTTTGGTAAAATTTCCACTGCCGATGTCACGTCACACAGAATGAGGCCTGTTACCGCCGACAAAATAGTGTACGAGCTTACATACAACTTCACTATAGACGGGAATGAATTTTCCATGTCAAAAAACAGTGAAGACCAAAACTGGGCTTCCCTGCCAAAAAAACAGTGGGAAAACGCAAAAGAGACTGGCAAGGTTGATATACTTTATTTGCCATCAATGCCGTCAATTAACCACCCCGTCTTCTCGGATAGTTCATTCTTCTATGAAACTGGCGTAACCCTGATTGTTTTACTTGTAATTGCAATAGGTTGCGGTTTTTCCATTAATCACCAATTGAAAATCATTAACGCGAAACATCAGAAAAATAAAGACCAGCAATCCCTTTAATATTTTTTACTGAAACAATCTTTTGACACATGTCGACCATAGCGTTAACGAGATGAACCTCCGTAAAACGACTTATGTCTGTTATACTAAGCAGCTCCTCTTTCACGGCACCTTCTTCAATAAGTCTTGAAATTGCAGTCCCCCGCAGCATGCACGTTTTTGGAGTAACATAAGCACCTGTTTCTTTTTCAACAAAAACAAGATTGGATGATGAAGCATCACTTATAATACCGTTAACCGTAATTATTATATCATCACAGTCTTTTCTCATTTGCATTAATCCATTTATTATACTGCGATCACAATATTTATAACGATAAGAGATGTCCGGACACTCAACAACCCTTAGCGAATTTACGGGTTTTATATGATATGGCTCAAAATTCACCGAAATCACTTCCACATCGTAAACAACACGGACTTTATACATTCCGTTTGTTTTTTGATCAACATTAATATGTTCACTCAAGTCTATTGGATTACAAGCTTTAAAGAGCTCACGCCTGGCCGAATTAAAGCGTCTGTTGTGATAATCCATATTATACAGGATCCCGTTATCCAACCTGATTGCTTCAGAAAGAAGACAT
Source organism: Spirochaetota bacterium (assembly GCA_016934935.1). Classification (GTDB taxonomy): domain Bacteria; phylum Spirochaetota; class UBA4802; order UBA4802; family JAFGJZ01; genus JAFGRW01. The sequence continues at coordinate 109,665 of JAFGRW010000115.1, forward strand.
TGCATTTCTTAACTCCGTTTCTTGATTACCTGGAAATTCGATAAATTTCGATGTTCCAGAGAGTAATATCATTTTGGTGATAATGTCAATTATCACAAGTTCCTTGTTTTCAAACATAAATCTTGTCAATCAACTCTTTATATTCGGAATCGGCATCACTATATATAGTTACTCCACCGCCACTTTTATATATATAACCCCTATCTGTTTTTTCAATATACCTAATCAAAACAGCTGAATCAAAACAACTGCCATCGTAAAACCCTGCTATGCCCGTATAAAACCCGCGCTCATGGTCTTCCACTTCTTGAATTATCTGTACCGTTTTTTTCTTGGGGGCACCTGTAACGGAACCGGCCGGCAGTAGTTGTTGTAAAATCGATCCTAGACTGCCATGCCAGTTTTCCCCTATGACTCCGCTGATACGCGAGCTTGTCTGATAAAGAGCTCCGTTTCTTGAGATTATTTTTTGTATATAACGGTATTGGTCTACCTGAACATCATCCGCCACTCTTGAAAGATCATTTCTTAGAAGATCGACAATTGTAATATGCTCAGCCTCTTCCTTTTGATCATTAATCAGAATAGATTCCGCGTCTCTTATTGACGCGTCTATCGTACCTTTCATGGGATATGTAATAATCCTGCCATCCCTGATTTTAATAAAACATTCGGGAGAAAAACAGACAAACCTTTCCGGAAACAATATCCGATATGAAGCTTGTGAGTTATTATATATATCATACAAATTACCATTTAAATTTATGTCAGAGGAAAAAGTCAGATTCACCAGATAGGTACAGCCATCATATTGATATTGCTGAACCTTATCAAATGCACTTTGATATCTATTATAAGGTGGAGGTTTAAAGTTTGTAATAATTGCATTATTACCATGACTGTTGATTTTGTTACCACAAAAGCTGAAAACTATCGGACACACCTCTTTATTATCAAGCGGAAACAGATATCCATAATCGGCAAATGCCGAAATCAGACAGAAGAAGGGAATACGCGATACGGCCAGATTGTTTATGGCATCAAACAGCGCCGGGCATCTATAATAATAAGTATCTTTTTCAACAATCATAATCCAGAAGATAAGACTCAGCTTATTTGGACAGGAGCATACGACGAAATATGCATATCCACTATACCCTCTATATGCTTTGGAGGTATTGCAAGGAGCGTCTCGACAACATCCGGATGAAGTTGACGGCCCGAGACTTCACGTATAATGTTATAGGCGTACTCCGCACTCCTCTGGGGATGGTAGGCGCGCGCTGAAGTCACTGCGTCGTATGTATCGGCAACAGCTATCACATGTGATAAAAAAGGTATTTCATCTTTTGCAAGCTTCATTGGATATCCGTTACCATCATACCGTTCATGATGGCAGGCAGCAATAAACGCAATTTCCCGTAATGCTGCCGAATATCCAATAATCTCGAAGGTTTTGGTTGTATGAGCACGAACTATCGCCCACTCCTCTTCTGTTAACGAATCCTGTTTGTTAAGAATCTCTATTGGTATGGTTACCTTGCCCGCGTCATGCAAAAGTCCCGCGATTTCGACCTTGAGAAGATCTTCATGAGGCATCCCCATTTTTTCACACAATATCTTGGCTAAAACCGAAACCCTGGTAGAATGGCCCCGCGTATATTCGTTTTTTGAATCTATTACATCGGCAAATAGTTTCAAAATATAATAGAGACTCTCTATATTTGAGGATTGCCAGAAATTTTTATCGCTATCATGAAAAGGCACATCAACATATTTTTTCTTTAAAGCTGCAAAGTCCCGATGCGGTTTTTCTGATATCGATACATGCGAATCATGAATAAGTTCAAGAACGATGTCCACTAATTCAGGATTAAAATGAGTTCCACGCTGTTCGGTAATAATTCGTACAGCCTCCTCTTTTTGACGGGGATCCCTGTCGGCACGAGGCGTCTGTATCGAATCAAACATATCGAGTATACTTAAAATCTGGACAGGTAAAGGAATTTCAGCCTCTTTTAACCCGTCAGGGTAGCCGCTTCCGTCCCACCACTCATGATGCCACCTGACCCAGGAGGCCAGAGAGGTCATCCCCGGAAGTGAAGCAATTATTCGACTTCCAGTGACTGTGTGGTTTTTAACCTGGCTGTACTCGTCATCGGTTAATCGTTCTCTTTTATGCAGCAGGTCAGCAGAAACCGTAATTTTACCAATATCATGTAAAAGCGCCGCGAAATAGAGCTTTTGTATTGTATCAGCGTCCAGACCCATCTTTTCGGCTACAAAGACAGCTCCTTCCGCGACACGCACCGCATGCTGATGCGTTTCGTAATCTTCAAGGTCAAACTCTATAATGGTGCCCATTGATTCCAGAATCTCATTTAAAAGCAGAGAATTATCATAGCTCTTTTTTAACATATCGGCACCCAAATTGTTTATGACCCTTATTTTCAAGAATTCAAATATATACCCGTAGTTAACTTTGTCAAGAAAAGCCTGTATAACGTGACAAAAAGCTTTTAACATCATGTTATGTTTAAAACAATTGATTTTCCTGGCGAACCCCGGGCTTTAACGATTTATAGATGAATTTTATTCTAACAAACCAGGCAGAGCCTTAACACCAGGTCTGTAAGTGGACTTAGTACTTAAGTTTTAGTTATAATTGATACGGAACAGAAACATATACCTCTTAACAGCTTTACATCTCTTGTACAAAATATAAAAATAAGTTATATTTTTCAAAATCAGGTGAGATCCATAACGATTATTCCGTAACTTTGATCTCGATTCAGGACAAAGGAGACAGTCTCATGAAAAGAACACGATCCATTTTTTTACTACTATTAACATTTATGTTAATATTTACCGGATGCATACCAAGACAGGAGCAGCAAAATATCCCGGACAGAGCAAAATACAAAAATGCCGATTTACCGATAGAAGAGCGGATAAATGATCTGTTCAGCTATATGACCCTCGAAGAGAAGGTCGCGCAGATGGCACAGGTTGCAAATTACGCGGCCTCACCTTCGGATGTTACAGATAAAGGTCTGGGCTCTATTCTTAGCGGAGGCAGTGATGGGCCATATTCCGGATTTAAACCGGAGAACTGGCTCGAATTCTGTAACGAGTACCAGAAAGCAGCGCTTGAATCCCGCCTGGGAATCCCAATACTGTACGGAATTGATGCGGTTCACGGACACGCAAAGGCTGTCGGGGCAACGGTTTTTCCTCACAACATCGGTCTTGGAGCAGCAAACGATCCCGGGCTTATGGAGAAAATTGGCCGGATAACCGCTGTAGAGGTATCGGCTTCCGGCATAAACTGGAACTTCTCGCCATGTGTGGCTGTTGCTCGTGATATTCGCTGGGGACGCACCTATGAGAGCTTCGGCGAAACACCGGACATTGTCTCGCCCCTGGGAGCAGCCTATATCAGAGGATTGCAGGCTGGCGGACTTGGCAAACGCGATTCTGTGGCAGCATGCGTGAAACACTACTTTGGAGACGGCGCGGCCGAATGGGGAACGGGTATTGACGGCGGAATCGATCAGGGGGACTCTAAAGCAACCGATGAAGAGATGAGGACGATTCATTTAGCACCATACATAGAAGCAGTAAAACAGAACCCGGCAACAATCATGATATCTTTTTCCGGAATCCGTGGAGAGGAGATGCATGGGAACAAAAAATGGATTGATATACTGCGTAACGAACTTGGTTTTGACGGTCTTATTGTTTCAGACTGGGCCGGCCACAAACAACTGAACGGTTCAAATATTCTGGCACAGAGCATCAATGCGGGAATAGACATGATAATGATCCCGGACACTTTTGATTCTTTTATTTTAGAAGTCAGCCAAAATGTCAGGGATGGAATAATTAGTGAAGAGCGCATAAACGAAGCTGTACGCCGCATTCTAAAACTGAAATTTGAAATGGGTCTTTTCGAAAATCCACTCGCAGACGGCACACTATTGTCATCTGTTGGAACGGATGAATCCATGAAGACAGCGCGTGAAGCCGTAAGAAAAAGTCTAGTACTGCTTAAGAATAATAAAAACGCGCTTCCTCTATCTGAAGATGATCCGGTTGCAGTGATTGGAACAAAATCCAAAGACATGGGGGTTATGTGCGGAGGATGGACTGTTTACTGGGGTGGATACAGCATGCATGAAAAATTACGCGGCTGGCTGGATGACAACTCTCAGAAGATAAAAGCACAGAACATGTTTGTAAAAGGGACTACTATTCTTGACTCATTGACAGAACGTCTTGGTGAAGATAAAATCAGTTATTCAGATAACGGTGAAAATACAGGCCCGGCAAAAAAGTCAATCGTTGTAATCGGTGAAGTTCCCTATGTTGAATTTACGGGGGACAGTAACGATCTTGGAATATCAGAAGAAGATGTTGCCCGCGTGAAAAACGCTCGCAGCAAGGGGACGCAGGTGATTGCCGTTATTATCAGTGGACGGCCGCTTATAATAACCGAAATTGAGCCCTACTGCGATGCAATTGTAGCGGCATGGCTGCCCGGCTCGATGGCCGGCCCGGGCATCACAGATGCACTGTATGGCGACCATGATTTTACAGGAAAACTTTCTTTCACATGGCCTCGCAGCATGAAGGATATTCCTTTCAAAGAGAGCACCAAAGGCATGTACCCAAGAGGATATGGTCTTCAGATGAAAAGCGAATAGCAAGCTTCCAGAGACGGACACCCGTTTGCCCGTCTCTGTTTCGTTATTTATCCGTTTTATGCACTACTACCCGTAATCATTGTTAATGATATACGCAAAAACTACTCACCGCTGATTTTTGCTATAAGCCCATTAACTTTTGCAAGTTCCTTTTCAAGAGTCTCTTTATAGACGAAAAGCTCTGCAAGCTGATCTTCAGGACTCATAACAGAGTCTGAGCAGCATTTTTTTTGATCATCTCCGCCGCAGCACTCATGATCTGCACTGCTGTTTTCTCCACAACATGACATATTGACCTCCCGGGTTATTTATGTTTACCAAATACTTTTGAATTTGATATTTTACTGAATTATAACTTTTTACCATACTAACCAGTAATATCACAAAATCAATAATATTACAATTCCAACATTAATAAAAGCTCAAAGCTCAAAGCTCAAAAAATTATTTAGTAGACAACGCTAAAGCAATTATAGTATATTCAGCATGAATTAGTTCAAACTGAATCTTTTTCATGACCTATACCGTCTAAAATGTTGTTATAGGTTTTTTATGTTACCTGTTTATTTATCAGAGACATTCAACCTATCTTGTAAACTTTATTTCCAATCGATTTAATTTTCTTATGCTGACTTTATGTCTCTGCTTTTCATTTTATGGAGGCAATATGCGTGAAGTGCATTTTATTGAAGAGTTGATTGATACCCTGAAAAAAGAAGATACTGTCTTTATTCAGCCTCACAATTATCCTGATCATGACGGTGTCGCCAGCGCCTTTGGCCTGCAAAGCCTTTTCAAATTCTTCGATATTAAATCACATCTTGTATACGAAGGAGAAATTCAGAGAGATTCATTGAGGCAGATGATAGACAGCCTTGATATAGAGATACACCATATCAGCGAATACAACATGAACGAGCAACACAAGATTGTCGTTGTGGACGGATGCAAAGAAAATAAAAATGTCACTGACCTGATCGGCGATGAAATTGCTGTTATTGACCACCATCTTGTAAAATCTCCCGAAGATGTTCCCTTAAGCGATATCAGACCCGATTATGGTGCATGCGCTTCGATAATAAGCTCATACTATGATCTTCTTAATATCGACATTCCACAAAAAAGTGCCACCGCCCTTATTATAGGCATAGTAATGGACACCGCTCTTCTTACCCGAGGCACATCAGAACAGGATGTGAGCTCATATTCCAATCTTTACAGCAAGGCAGATATGCGGCTTGTAAATTCAATTCTAAGGAACTACATACAAATCAAGGATCTTCATTTTTACAAGGAAGCCATAAACAATGTTCAAATCAAAAACGAAGTGGCTTATTGTCACTTTCCAAACGGCTGCAATCAGAACCTTTTGGGAATATTGGGTGACTTTTTTTTATCATTGCAGGAGATAGATTTTGTAATACTGAGTGCCAACAACGGTGGATTGATAAATTTTTCACTTAGAAACGAACGCGATGACTGGAACGCCGCGGCGTTAATACAGGAAGTACTAAAAGGAATAGGCTTTGGAGGTGGTCACGCCGATATGGCAGGCGGAATTATTCCCGACAACCGCAATTTTAACGAAAGTAAAATTAAAAAATTATTCTACTCTTTACTATTTGGTACAACAACGGATAACAGGTAAATATCATGGTCAATATACTTTCGGTAATAGCTTTTTTTTGCATTACAATATTATTTATTCAGCTTGTTTACGCCCTTATTAAAATTAAAGGATTTCAGAAAGTGCTTTTTGGCGGTATTGCCATTTGCATGATCTGGTGGCTTGCTTGCTGCCTAATCGGATACGGATCAAGCAAATTGACTACAGTATGGTTCTGTTTTAAAGCTTCAGTTCCATCTTTTACTTTTCTTCACTGCTTCATGCTTCATTTTGTTCTGATATTTACAAATAGCAGACGCAACTGGATAATTTTGGCCGTTATTTATCTTCCTTCAATAATATTTACCTATTTTGGTGTAACTTCTGAATTTGTTTACAGTGCGTTTTCCAAAATAGGCTATTTCTGGACCGGTAGTCCAAGCGGAAGCATTCTGACCATTCTTTTTTCTGTGCAATACCTTTCATATTATATAATTTCCATAACACTTCTTATAATATTCGCAAATAGAACTCAAAGTCACCGATTATCAAAAATTTCGGTTATTCTTGCTGCTTCACTTTTTACTACTATTCTTTTTTTTAATATCGAGCCGTTTTTGTTACCTCTTGTCAGCAATTACAAAAGTCTTATGATCTCACCAAACGCAGCAATAATCTGGGTTACAGGTGTCTGGTATGCCATCATTCACTATAAACTGTTCAGCTACTCCGCTAACTCGCTGCTAGAAACAATTCTTCAGAATGTCGAGTTTGCCCTGTTTGTGAGTAACAGTGATGGTCTGATTATTAGAAAAAACAGTACAGCCGAAACACTTACAAAATACAATAATAGACCTATCATCAATCTGAAGGAACTTATACCTGTGGAAGAATTTAGCGGTAATAACAAAACAAGGCACTGCAAATACCTTTTGAGACAAAACGGAAAACCCGTTCTGGTTAAGCTATCCGAAAACCCTGTTTGTGATAACTATGGAGACCTTACAATGACAGCTGCTACCGGATTGATCGAGGGCCTTACCCTTTTTCATGAAGTTTACAACCTGACTAAAAGAGAGATGGAAGTCGCCGCGTGCCTTATGAACGGTATGACCGCGCCCCAAATCTCAAAAAAATATGGAACCGCAATTAATACAATTAAAAGTCAGATGAGTTCTCTGTACTCAAAAACCGGAGTAAACTCTAAAATTGAACTGATAAGGAAAATGGAAGACTCTTCGGTTATTCAAAAACCCAGCTGAAAACCGGCACTTACCCTCGGGTTGCCTTCGAAATCGGAATCAAGAGAGCTGAAAAACGTAGTGGTACTTTCACTATATATCTCGCGATTATAAAATTCATAAGAACTTTTTGCAAATGCAAGATGCAATAATTCTACTATTTTAAGCCCGCCCATAGCCAGCAAAGCCCTCTTTTGATTATCCTTCGAATCTTCGGTAAAAGCGAAATATAGCGCAGCCGACTGCGCTGTGTAATAGCTCCATCCGGCGATCCGGTCACCACGATAAAAATGGCCGCCCCCGGGAATAATAAGCGAATGAACATAAGGAGCCAGCGGATTCGAAAATCCCGGTGGAAGCACCGATTCACGCTGATACTGGATTGCCAGATGATCAAGATACGAGACTGTAAAAGTGATTGGAATCATCGCCCATAAAAACTGCTGCCGTTTATAAACTTTATCCGGTTTATCCGGATCCTGTATCCATGGGAAAAAATTACCGCTGAATTTTGTTGCCACCGGAGCATATAAAAGTGCTGTAAGGTACAAACCTGATGTATAAACCATATTCAAAGATGAGGGTTTTGGATTTTCAAAACCCATATAACCTGTATTTAGATACGATCCGTAACCCGGCAAGAGAATGTTTCCAAGGGGATTAACTACGACGAGTGACTCCATATACTGTTTAACAGGTTCACTTCTTCTAGAGTAATTATAAGCAGCCCCGTAACGCCTGTCTATATTGTCAGCTATTATACCGCTGTTCCACTTTTCAAGATCATCTGTATCCGGGAAAATATTCAGCACTCCGGATGAAGAAAGAGTGCTTTTTGACTTAACAAAGGATTCGTATCTTCCGGCCGTAACAACTGTAAAATATTCACCCGATACAGTTTTGCAGGTCTGACCTTCCCGAATCCCACTATATGTTCCAGCGCTTATTAAAAATAATCCGCTACCCTTTTGAACAGAGGCATAGTAAACCGGAAACTTTGAATAGTACGAAAGCAGCTCTCTTAAAAGAAGATACGGAACATTCTGAAGTATGCGGCTTTCGACACGAATCTTCAGATTATGTTTTTTTAAGGCATCATCATGAGCTTCTATGGCAATTTCACCATGAGAAAGGGCTCCGGTCTGATAAATAGAAAATAATATGGTAAACTGCGCACCGGCCTGACGCGAAATATCGAAATACCTGCCGGGAATAGTATCACTTAACTCTATGGAAGAAGCCGCCTTGATAAGCTCGTTTGTTTCGACGATTTGCATGCTGCCAAGATCTTCAATAGCCATACGCACTATTTTTTCTGTCTCAAGAACGAGAGCATTAACCGATTCAGAACCCGACTGTACAGAATAGAGCGCCGCTCGGGGAACAGCAAAAATTACATCGGTAAATAAGAAAAGAAAAATTGAAATTATAATCGCGATTTTTCTCATAAGCTCTTCTCCACTGAAACCCCCGCAATCAGCTTTCCGTTAGGATCCTCCGCGACAAGGGGAACAATGGAAAAATCACTTTGAACTGTTTTTCCATTTTTAATGTTAAACCCCAATGAATTACAATGATATATCTCAAAAGCACGCACCAGAAGAGCAGCTCCGGCCGCGACGTATCCATATTTTTTATCTGACGAAGATTGCGAGTAGGAAGTGCCGTCATAAGTCTCTTTATCCAGAAGATAATAGAGAGAGGTAAAAAGAAGCATGTTGTCCAGATGGAAATAGAGATAACCCCAAGCGCGATATCCTTTATAAAAATGACCGCCTCCGCTTCCCAATATGGAAAAATAGAGGGCGGTATATTCACTGCCCATATAGGGATCAACAGGATTATATGCCGCGGCGCTGTTTGCCGCCCGTGACCCGGCTGCGTCGGCGTACATTGAAGCACCAGCTGCGGCAAAATAATAGATTCCAAAGTAAAAAGAGCTCTTTTGAAAATGGCTGATGTCCTTTTTTTCATCGCGTAGAACCGAAGGCCTGTCTATTAGCCCCTGGGCTCCTATATAAATATAAGGCGCGTTATTTATCGTCCAAAGCCCAAGCCCCGTAAAATCGGATGAAGCATAATAGGCGGCGGGAGAGGCAACTGGCGAAAGAACAGAAATAACCGGTGTCGCCAGAGCAGTAATAAGAGTCTCTTCTAAAGATGGGGGGCGGAATACTATTTCGGTTTTTCTTCCATAATAAAACTCCCGCAAAAATTCGGAGTCTCCGTCAAATGATCTTAGAATGAAGTAGTTTCCGTCTTCGATAAAATTTTTAAACGCAAGTTTGCCCTGATTTACGTTTAAGTGCCCGGCTTTTTCGTAAAGAACAATATTCCCGGAATTATCAATTACACGAAAAAGATCATAACTGTTTTTCCTAACTTTAAATTCATTATAGTTCAAGGCTCCGTTTCTTATCTGAACACGAACCGGATATTTATACTCGCTGTAAAGAGCAGCCATAAATCGCCCTGTATGCTCTTCCATGCAGTAGCTTAATTCACGTGAAGAATAGGAAACATTTTTTAACGGAACAACAACCCGGTAACGCGCGAAGATATTACCGTTAAACGGAACATCATAAGAAACAGCATATAAATTGATGAGTATTGAATTACCTCTGTCGCTTATAGATCCTCTTACAACAACATCAATGCCTGCCGTTTTCATAAACCGCATAAGAGCCGACTCTTCCAGCAGATTGCTATCCTTAAGTTGCTGCATCAAAGAATCAGACTTTACTATATCAAAATCTCCACCAATTCGTACTATATTATTAAAATGTGTCTCAAAAAATTCTGCCATTATTAAGGAGCGTTGGGTATCAGTCGAAAGACCAGTAGAAACAATCATGGGAGCGGCGGTAATGCGTATATTAAAAATAACAATAATCACGGAAACCATTAAAAGCGTCCGATTTTGTATTATTCTTTTTGAGAAAATCACAATAACTCACATCCGTTTAACAAATTTGCTACATAAAATGTTCTTCTTAACCACATACCATTACCGCAACACAAGAGACAATACTTTTTTATTATGTAATAGCATCCGCTATTTTGTTGTCGTTAATACTGTTAACCCTTATATTACTATCTTAAGGGTCTTTTATAAATCATGACCTGATTAGAAATACAACAGGATTTATCTATGGCGAATGATGTAACTATTCTTATAGTAGAAGATGACGAGTTAACATCTGTTGATCTGCAGACCAAGCTTAACAAGCTGGGATATCTGGACGTGATCCGTGCTAGCGATTCGGTTTCGGCCATAACGACTATACGACAGAATAAGCCAAACCTGATAATAATGGATGTTCAGCTTAAAGGAAACACAGACGGAATCGAAACCGCGTCGTATATCTTTGACGAATTCAACATTCCTGTTATCTTTCTTACCGCTTATAGCGATACAGAAATTCAAAGAAAGGCGCGTATCAGCCGCCCTTATGCGTATATAGTAAAACCTCTGGACATACGGATTCTTGAATCATCTATCGAATCGGCTCTTTACCGGCACAGCATAGAACAGGAAAACCAGGCGCTGCAAAACCTTAGACGCGCTGCCGAACAGGCTAACCACTCTAAATCAATTTTTCTTGCCAACATGAGCCACGAACTGCGCACTCCACTTAATTCGATACTCGGATTTTCAAAACTTATGAAAATGGGTTATGACCCAGACGAATATCACGATCATCTTGACAGAATCATTTCAAGCGGCGACCATCTGCTGAATCTTATCAACGAAATTCTTGATTATATGAAAATTCACGCGGGAAAGGCAAAACTTAATCTTCAGTGCATAAACCCCGAACCGGTTATTAACGAATGTCTTAAATCTGTCAGTTATTGTGCTAATGAAAAAAATATAGAGATCAAATGCAATATAGCCGACTTTCCGATAACCGTTTTTGCCGACAAACGAAGATTAAAGCAGATAGTACTTAATTTGCTGACAAATGCCGCCAAGTTTACCCCATCGGGTGGAGAGATAAATATCAGGCTCTATGAAAAAGAGGGTCAATGTTGTATTGAAGTTCAGGATAACGGCCCCGGCATTGCTGCTGAAGATCAATCGCTAATATTTGAACAGTTCGAACAGATTTCCAAAGATTCATCCTGCGAAGATACCGGAAGCGGTTTAGGTCTTGCCATAACACGGATACTGGTCGAATTACACGGTGGAATCATAGAGATTGAGAGCAGCCCGGGCATGGGTTCTCTTTTCAGGGTGATTCTTGCAGCGCTGCACCAGATTCAGCCAGTTGCAGAACAGGTTCCGTCTCAGGACAACTGCATGTTTATACCGTTAAAAGGAACTCTGCTTGTTGTAGAAGACAACAGCGGCAACAGGGATTTCTTGACAAAATACTTTGAAAAATCCGGACAGGATGTAATAGCTGTAAAAGACGGCTATGAATGTCTTGAGCTTTTTGAAAACGGCAACACAAAAAACATTGTACTGATTTTAATGGATCTTAGAATGAGAGGACTGAGCGGAATTGATACCGTACAGGAACTTGGGCTTCGCAATATTAACATTCCTGTTATCGCGGTAAGCGCGTTTCTGGATGAAGACCTTGAAAATAGTTTCGCCAAAAGCAGGTTCGCAGCATCGGTACAAAAACCGATCAATATAACCGAGCTGAACAGCAAGATTAAGGCAATTTTTGATTAATCTTTGCTTAATATCTTATCCGGACATTCCTAATTTTTCACACCTTTGCCTGATAAATAGAGCATCGGCAGCCTTTAAAAATCAATATTACCAACTGAAACTTACATGAAATTTCTTTAAAGCAGTTTTCCTGAGCAACGCCATTTTCAAAAAACTGTATTTTTCGAATTTCTCTACTGATAATTTCTCACAACTGCACTGCAAGCAGTTGCACAATTCGTGTTTTTCCTGAAAAAAAACTTTGCCAACTTTTTTCTGTAACTCACTGTCTTTTTTTTCACCTGAACTATCCATACCGTTTTAAGATACGAACCTGATTGATAGTGAAAATCCATGAGCCGCCATTTTAAGGAATGGTAAATATTTATCAAAAAAGAGTTGAATTAATTCAGTAATTCTATATCTCATAAACACATTAAGCACTTAAACCTTATTTGCGGTAATAATCAAACTGTTTGGAATGTTTTCTAAACAAAATTGTTAAAAGTTTTGCAAAGCTCTGCGGAGCAGTATTCAAAACCATTTCCGCAAAATTTAACTTTTTAGAAGCACTATTTTTGACAACCAAGGAGAATTAAAAATGAAAAAATTATTATCACTGCTTTTGGCCGTTTCACTTCTTTTAACCTTTGCAGCCTGTGACGATGAAGAAGAGGCTCCGGATAGAGGTACCGATCCGTTTAACTATTTTATTGATTATCAGTCAAACTCTGGTTCCAAATTTTCATCACCTTTAATAAACAACTCATCCGACTGCAAATACCTGAAAGTCACAACTTTTGATAATCCTGCTAACGCTTACAGTACATACAGAAATGTGTCTAAAATTGTTTTTAAACATGCCGGTTTCGATGATAAAACCTTTACTTATAACAGTGACGGACTGCTGACAGAGTACAAGATTGACAGAAATACAACAAAATTCACATTCAGTGATGACTCCAGTTTTGAGTTTACCGGTGGTAACGGAAGCTATAACGACAACAACATGATTGCTTCTCTTAATTTTGACAGCAATAGCGAATCAAACAGCTACACATATGACAGTGATAACCGCCTTACTAAACAAACTGTTAATAATGATACTAATGATTTAGTTTACGAGTACACCTATAATGATGATTATCTGGAAGAATATACTTTTACCCTTGACGGTGCTGTTAATACAAAAAAAGTTTTTGTTTTTGAACGTGAAGGTGATCGCAGGCCAATAAAATGTACAATTACAGAAAGTGGAGGCACCTCTACCATCGATTATGAGTATAATGATGAAGGCTATGTAGCCAAAGCAACGCTTACAGGAACTGACCTTGAGCAGACTGAAGAGTACACCTGGAGCGAAAACGGTTTTCTTGACAAAGTCGTTTACAAAGACAAGAAAGCCGGCACAACCATTACTTATGATTACGAATACAGCAAAGGCATTCTGCTAAGCATTAAAAAAGACGGAAGCGACTACAAAACTTATGAGATTACCGAGCGCTAATAATTTGAATTTTTAGTAAACCCTAAAGCGCCGCTATTAGCGGTGCTTTTTTATTTTGACAATGTAAGAACCATTCTTTTTAAAATTGTTTAAACCCCTCATCCGAAAGAATCTCTTCTATATCTTTATTATTGTTATTATCTTTATCGCTACCATCTTTTTCTGTTTTACCGGTCTTTGTCTTCGGAGTCTTCTTTTCGCTTAACCGGTTTACGGAAAGTTTAATGTCATTACCGGAGCTTCTGAAACCGGTTTGTCTGTTATCATTAATCTTGAATTTCTGCATCATTGAGAGAAGCTCCTGTGCCTGGCTTGACATCTCTTCTGATGCCGAGGCAGTCTCTTCGACAAGACCGGCATTTTGCTGTGTCATATTATCAAGCTCTGTCACGGCCATATTAATCTGCCCGATACCCTGTTTCTGCTCATCAGAAGCCGCAGCAATTTCGGATACGGTCTTTGTTACCGACTCTATCGAATTGATTATCTGTTTAATAAGATCACCACTCTGGTTTGCAAGAGACGTTCCGGTCTCGACCTTGTTTACTGTCTCTTTAATCAGGGTGCTTATCTCTTTTGCTGCATTACCAGATCGCTGAGCCAGGTTACGAACCTCTCCAGCGACAACTGCAAAACCACGCCCCTGCTCACCGGCACGCGCGGCCTCGACCGCGGCATTAAGAGCCAAAAGATTTGTCTGAAACGCGATCTCGTCAATTACTGTGATAATCTCTTCAATTTTTTTACTGGAAGCGTTTACCTCGTTAATTGCTTCAACCGCTTTTGCAATCACCTCACCGCCTTTCCCGGCTGTTACTGAAGTCTCCTGTGTTAGCTTATTCGCGCTTCGCGAGCTTTCGGCGTTCTGATTAATGGTTGCGGTTGCCTGTTCTATTGTTGATGCTATCTCTTCAAGCGATGATGCCTGCTCGGATGTCCGCTGAGACAGGTTTTCATTGCCGGCCGATATCTCCTGTACAGCCCGTACAAGATTTTCCGAAGCGTAAATAATATTGCCTATTGTTTTGTCCAGATCCTGCGACATATCGTCCATTGCGCGGGCAAGATCGCCTATCTCGTCACCGCGACTCAAGTACACTTTATTCATCTGTTGCGTGAAATTTCCCCTGGATACTATTTCCGCGAAGTTAATGCCATATTTTAAAGGTGTGGATATTGAACGCGAAAAAAAGATTGTTATCACTATGGCTGCAGCTGCCACAATCAGCGAAATAATAGATATAATAACAACAAGATTATTTACAGGTTCAAGAATCTCAGCTTCGGTTACCTCGGCGATAATTGCCCAGTCAAAATCGGACTTAAAGACTTCCGCAATTCCGACAGAAGAGAAGACCGTATAGGCGTCAACATTGTGATAGTTTTTAACAATTTCCATTCCTTCCTGTTTCTTCAGAGCCTTTTCGGCAGCTGCTGTTTTAACCTCCCGTTTCAGCATTGTATCTTCCGGATCCAGTTTAGAGTCACTCCGCATCAGATGATCCTGCCCCACGCAGTAAACCTCACCGGTTTTGCCCATCCCATGGGCGTCTCCAACCAGTTCGTTTATCTCTTCATTATTAACCTGCAAAACAATTACTCCGACCCTATTGCCATCTACAATTATCGGCGCGCCGCTAAACATAGCGGGTTCTCCACCACGAGGTGCGTAAGAAGATAAATCCACAACTACAGGCTCATCGCTGTTACGAGCCAGATCCCAGACCCGTGACAATTGCGACTCCCTGTATTCGCCATATTTTAAATTTGTACCAAGATCACTGTTTTTTTCATGGCTGTACATTACGTGACCATGTGGATAACATACGATAAAAACATCATAGTATCCAAATATATCTACATATTTTGCCAACTGGGTATCAACTTCACTATAAATATCACTATAAGAACGGGTTAAACCAGCCCCTGCTCCGGACATATCAAAATTCTGATCTGCCTTAATATTCATCTCGTTGTGATAGCGCACAAGCGCGAAAATTGACTCGGCAACATCACGGCTTTGTGAGATAACCAGTGTCTGGTTTTTCATCTCGGCAAAATATTTCTTTAATTCGTTGTGTTTTTCCGCGTGAATTGCATCCAGTTTATTGAAGGCCTCATTAGAGAGAGCCCGGGATGATTGAATCACGGCAGCCACGGTGATAACAAATGCCGTTGCAATAATTATTGCACCGGTAATAGTAATCAGTTTTGTTCCAAGTTTCATTTTTTTAAACATAACAGTCTCCGTTTAAAGATATTCCCGGTCACACTCAAACAGACCATATAAAGTTTGGTTTAGTTCAGTTTTAACAAGGAGTAGTAATTGATAAACAGTTCTGATGGTGTACAAAGAGCCGCGAAACCCGTTTCAAGGACGGACCAGGTGATAAAATCACCCGCTGTGTAATAATAAGAGCAAAGAAAGAAAGAATCAACTTTTATTAAAAAGGTAGATTGTGAAAACGCGGATTTTGTATCAATATTCCGGGGCTTGATTCACGAATATGTATTGTACAAATTCGTTTGAATTGATTGATAATGATTAACGTGATGTCCGGCAAGGTTTCTTTTTATATTTATCATCTTTTTCCCAATTTGCAGGATTGTTTATGATATATTGGCGGATACTGTATAGTTCATTTTCATCACGAATGATATGATCATGATAACGCGTTTGCCAAATTTTTTTTTCCGGGATATGATTCCGTGAAAATGATTTGGCATTATGACGTATTCATTCAATTTAACACCATTAAAATGGTCGGGGATTTCACGCAAATATCTTTCCAGAATTTTTCCCATATCTGATAAAACTATTTCGTTTTGTACGATATTTCCGAACAGATATTTCCTGTTTTTGTACAGATGGTAATGAAATAATGTCCCGGTGATGAATAATCCTATCCCTTCAAACGTGCCGATTCGACACGATATTTGCTTTTATACAAGGCCATGATTTATATCCGTTAAACGCATTCTGTCGTTGAGATTCCGTAAATTGCCTGATAAATGGATCAATCTCAGCATAATTGTTATAAATCTCTTTCCCGGGAAAAAATGTTTTTCTCCCCTCGACGACAGAATCTTGATGTCAGAAATAGGAATTCAGAAACTCACGGATGTAGTCCCTGCGCGAAAATCATCTGCTGCCGCTTTTATGTAGGAATATCGAACCTGTCATAAGTGCAGATTACAACTAGATGCTTTTCACTAACCGGCTTAACTCCTCAGCAGTCTGTTCCGGTTCGGCAAACAGAATCTTTTTTGATTTCTTTCCATCCGAAATTCTGATGCTTTTTGCAGTATTAAATAAAACAGGAAGAAAAGGATTCAGCGGTTCCCTTACAGCCTCGATTTTTAACATTGAGAGATTATTCCATTCACAAACCATTACAAATCCGCCCACTTTTTTTACGTAAAGTCTTAGAGCTGTACCTTCGGTAGTTAAAAAAGCATCCTGATACTGATAGGGCCAGACTCCATGCAGGCAGGGCAGAAACGTATCTATCTTGTTTTCAGCAACATCTGAAGGCTTTTCTTTAAAAATTTTCTCCAGTTTTCGGCTCTTAATAAAATAGATAACCACAGCCACTATCGAACCGTGAAAAAAGGAGCTGGTAAGTAAATCAATATTTATTATTGACGAGATATCTCCTTTTTCAAAATAAATAATCTGACTATGATAAATAAAAGCTCCCAAAACAGAAACAATAATCAGCAATAATGGAAACTGAAACAGAAACTTGCGATATCTTTTAGTATATATCTCGTCGTTTAGCATTAATTTCATTGAAACACCTGACCCCTTATATAGCGAAATTTAAATTTAGTTCTTAATACTGCATAAACATGTCTGCTTTAAGAAATGACTATTCAGCAACTATTAATACAGCCAATATTGCAAGAGCTTTAATCACAAAATCGGCAAAAAGCTGTTCGTTAAAATCCCGGGGTTGTAAAAATTCAGCTTATAACCATTTTGGATGGGCATGCTTTATAAACGTATTGTTATCCAGATCTTTAAAGGCCTGATCCAGCTCTTCTTTGCTGTTCATTACAATCGGTCCGCCCCAGGCTACCGGTTCATTTAATGGCTTGGCTGCAATTATAAAGAAACGCGCTCCCTGTTCTCTCGACTTAACAACAACTTCATCAAAACCGGAATGGTCATTAGATACTGCCGACATTAAAATAGCACACCCCTTCTCCTGAAAATCACTCAAAGTCTCATCCGCGGCGAGCGTCCCTTCAATCAAATAGAGAAACAGAGTGTGATCGTTTGGTGTCTCGTTATAGCTGAAAACACTGTCGGGCTGCAGGTCGACATCCAGATACTGTACTGATATAAACTCTCCCTTAACAGCGCCAGGCGTTCCCTGATAGGAACCTGACAGAACTCTAATAAGTGCAGACGAATCCCTAACAAATTTAACGTCCTCCTTTTTGATGTCCCGGTAGGCAGGTTCAGTCATCTTGCCGCTCTTAGGCAGGTTGACCCAGAGTTGACATCCCAGCATTCTTTCTGATGCCTGCGGCATTTCCTGATGAATAATTCCGGAACCGGCTGTCATCCATTGGCATTGAAGCTCATTTATGGAACCTTCATTGCCCAATGAATCTCCATGATCTATTTTCCCCTCCAAAAGGTACGTCACTGTTTCGATACCCCGATGAGGATGCCACGGAAACCCCTTAATATAGTCTTCCGGGTCGTCCGAATCAAAGCCATCCAGCATCAGAAAAGGATCAAAATTCTTTATCGTATTGTATCCCAAAACCCGGCGCAGATGTACTCCCGCTCCATCGACGGCGCTCTTTCCTCTGACAACACTCTGACACATTCTTTTAGGCATGACTCCTCCCTCCGGTTTCAGGATTAAATATTATTCGTAATTATCTACTGATTAAATTTTCACAAAGTCTGAATACAGCAGCATTTCAATAAATTCAGACAGTACAGATATATCACAATCAGAATACATAAGCAACAAAATACAGGATAACAATTGCAAATAAACAGATTATTTTATTGTAATTACAAACATAACTTAAATATTCAGTTTAAACCGCGCCATATAATATTGTTTTTAAAATTCCGGAATATCGGAATGTTTTTGATTATTATCACTTACAGGTTAATTTTAACTATTTTACAGCAGGAGCAACAAAAAAAATATGAAAATACTGGAAACCGGACGGCTGTTTCTCGAAGAGATCGGGGAAGACAGATTAGAAGATTTGGCCAATCTGTTGGCAAACGAGAAAGTGCATACTTTTTTTCCTAAAACCTTAAACCGGAAAGAGTCCAGGGACTATCTGGAGATAATCAGAAAAAGACAAAAAAACGACGGCATCTCATTCTGGGGTGTAATTCGAAAAGATGATTTAAAGTTTCTTGGTATTTGCGGATTGCTTAAACAAAATATTGATGACGTGGATGAGATCGAAGTCGGCTATCGAATCGATGATCTTTATTGGGGCAATGGGTACGGCACCGAGGCCGCAAAAGGTTGCTTAAAATATGCAGAAGAGAAGTTAAAAATAGCTTCTGTAATTAGTCTTATTTTGCCGGAAAATACGCAATCTGTACGTGTTGCCGAGAAAAACGGATTAACGCTGCAAAAAAAGTCGATGTTTCATGGACAGATGCACGATGTTTACAGAATCACCTTTTAGGGTTTCAATTCTTTCAGATAGCAATGCATAATGACCGGCTCGACTGCACTATTTAAACAAAATCACTACAAATACAGAAAGGAAGCCCCGATATTATCAAAAACGGTATATTGTTTCTGTCACAGGAACATTTTGCCGGTTTTGTTCTTTACACAGAAACATATCTGTTAAAAAAGCCGATTATGTTATTCGCGACGATATTGATTACCCGGTTGGTAACGCTATACCTGCCTGGCTGCCTGGAATGGGGTTTTAAAAACAACTCCCGTTATAACTGTGCATTAATTATAAGCTTCAAAAAGGGCTGCCCGATTACGGGCAGCCTTTTTGTATAAAATCCTTGATTCAGGTATTAAGTGCAAACTACAGAATATTAGCCGATTTTGCCCAGGGAAAGTGATCCCGCTGAAGCTCATCCATGCTAAGCATGTTATACACTACTGTCTCTTTCGAGTTAGCGACATATATTGCCTTGCCAATATGCTGAAATCCGAACGACTCGACATGCGTACGGTCCAGAGTTTTATTCTGTTTATCACTGGATGTTCTTAACTGGGCAATGCATCCCTTAAGGTGCTGAATGTTCCGGCTGTACAAGGTTCCGATATTTCCTGTATGTTCCGGATCATCCACATTAAAAAGTTTAAGGTCGGCAAAGACGATCTGCGGAACAAAAACCTTATTTGAATCAGACGTCAGATGCTTCGCGAAATTGCCCGCATTAAGTTTACTTACAACCAGAGGATAAACCGGACACAACTCCTGATACAGATGAAACTCGGCAGGGTGTTCCGGTTCCTTGTAGGCACTCTTTTCAAGCTTAACGCTTCTGCCGTCACGGGTTGTCAGATACATGGCTCCCAGCTTATCAAGAGGAGTATTTTCCAAAGCGCGGTAAACAGCCAGATATTTCGAATGTTTTGGTCTTCCGTCAGAATGAGGCACACAGTTTTGACGGGCATAATCCCAGTCAAAGTATGAACCAAATTCGCCGCTTACTTCTATAAAAATCAGATGCTCCGCTGTTCCCTTCTTTGATCCTGTTGCCATGTAGGAGCCGAAGTCTTCGGGCCCGAGCTGTGAGGCTATAAGTCCCTCTGTCGGGAAAACAGTGAGGTAGTAATGAATTGTCATATTCTTCTCCTTATCGTGAAATAATGGGGGCAATAACCAGAGATACCACACTCATCAGTTTGATAAGTATGTCCATTGAAGGTCCGGCCGTGTCCTTGAAAGGATCACCGACTGTGTCACCGATTACCGAAGCCTTGTGGGCATCAGACCCTTTTCCGCCGAATGCTCCGCCTTCAATATGCTTCTTGGCGTTGTCCCACGCACCCCCGGAATTTGCCATAAAAAGAGCAAGCATAACACCCGAAATCATTACTCCTACAAGAACTCCCCCGAGCATCTCTGCGCCGCCGAAAAAACCGACAACAACAGGTATAATTACTGCGAGAACACCCGGAATAATCATCTCCCTGATGGCAGCCTTGGTCGCGATATCAACACATTTAACATAATCAGGCTTTGCCTTGCCGGCAAGTAAACCTTCGATTGTTCTGAACTGGCGGCGCACCTCTTCGATCATGCTGAAAGCCGCTTTGCCAACCGATCCGATTAAGAAAGAAGAGAATACATAAGGAAGCATACCGCCCATAAGAAGACCGACAAGTACCCTTGGTCGTGTCGCGTCAATCATGGTAAGTCCGACGGTCTCTTTGTAAGCGACAAAAAGAGCCAACGCGGTTAATGTGGCCGAGCCGATCGCAAAACCCTTTCCAATAGCAGCAGTGGTGTTTCCCACAGCATCAAGTTTATCTGTACGCTCCCGGACTTCGGGCTCCATTGCAGCCATCTCGGCAATACCGCCGGCGTTATCGGCAATTGGTCCATAAGCATCGACAGCAAGCTGAATTCCGGTTGTGGCAAGCATTCCCATGGAGGCAATCGCTATACCGTAAAGGCCAGCCGCCTGATATGCAACCATTATGGCCGCCGCGAGAAGTATTACAGGTATTCCTGTAGCAACCATTCCAACCTGGATTCCTCCAAGAATATTTGTCGCGGCACCGGTTGTACTGGCACGCGCGATATCTATTACCGGTTTACGGTTATCGGCTGTGTAGTATTCGGTAACCATACCTATTAGCACTCCGCAGATCAGTCCGGCTATAATCGCGATAATTATTCCAATACTTGAATAAGATATATTTTCGTATGAAAATGTACGCGGAGCAAGATACCAGACTGCCGGAAACGTAAAAACAAGCATCAGAACACTGGCTCCGATTGTACCGAAGTTAAGGGCATTTTGAGGATTGCCGCCCTCTTTCGTGCGTACAAAAAACGTACCTATAATTGACATTATAATTCCAATAGCGGCGATTACAAGAGGCAATATCACAAGACGAACCGAGAGAGCCGCTCCTCCAAGCACCATTGCACCGATAATTGAACCGATATACGATTCACAGAGGTCGGAACCAAGTCCCGCGACATCGCCAACATTATCACCAACATTGTCCGCTATAACAGCCGGGTTACGTGGATCATCTTCAGGAATACCGGCTTCGACCTTGCCGACAAGGTCGGCGCCGACATCGGCAGCCTTTGTGAAAATTCCGCCGCCTACGCGGGCAAAGAGAGCCACAGAGCTTGCGCCAAGCGAATAACCGTTAATAATAGGCAATACTGTCTCTTTTAATGTCATAATTTCGAAACCGAAAATTGCGGTGTAAACAAGAAGAAGACCTGAAAGCCCGATAATACCCAGACCCACAACGCTAAGTCCCATAACACTGCCGCCGGTGAAGGCCACGGAAAGGGCACTCGCGAGGCCTGTTCTGGCACTTTGAGCTGTTCTGCTGTTGGCAAGAGTGGCCGCGTGCATGCCGATTAGCCCGGCTGTTCCTGAAAGAAAGGCTCCTACAACAAAAGAGAGCGCAACAAGCCGTGTTGCTCCATGCTCGCCTATAACAAGCAAAGCCGCGACACAGATTACAATAATTGCCAAAATCTTGTATTCGCGCTTAAGAAAAGCAAAAGCACCCGATCTGATGGCATGACTTATTTCTATAAGTGTTTCACTGCCCGGGTCCTGTTTGCCAACCCAGAGCACCCTGTATAAAGCAAACAACAGGGAAAGAACCCCCGCTCCCAGGGGAAAATATAGCAAGAGAGAATCCATTTTTTTTTACTCCTCATCTTTATGTTTATTTATAATTTATTGATATAAGATATCTTATATCGAAAACTTCTGTTAGAAGTCCGGTACCCATTATGAATTATAACAGTTATTCATAACAATTACAATTTACTGTGTATGCTGATTAAATTATACTCGCTATCAGTCAAGATAATTTCACATTTTTAAATTTATGTACAGTTATTTAAAGAAAAATTAACACAAGGGAAATTCGTAAAATTATCTTTTTCGGAAAGTATCAACTTTTAAATATCTATTCTATTATAATTTTTTACAGGTTCCTATGCGGGCAGCCTGGTTGAAAAGTTCATTAATAGAGGGTCCTGCTATATTGCTGAATAACATTACAAATAATTGCTAATTAATAATCCTTGACTTTAGCTATTTGTATATTATCTTAATATACATGAATTTTGAATTTAATATAGATGATATAATCGGTTTTGACTGGGACGAGGGTAACAGTAAAAAGAATTGGGAGCGACATCAAGTATCAATTGGAGAATCTGAAGAGGTCTTTTTTAATGAACCGTTCTATATTTTTAGTGATGAAAAACATTCAAATTCTGAAAGCAGATATTATGTGCTGGGGGAAACAAACAAATCAAGGCATTTATTTGTTGTTTTTACAATTCGAAAATGCAGGATTCGGGTAATATCATCCAGAGATATGAACAAGAAGGAGAAAACTATTTATGAAAACCTTAAAAAAAATACCGGAATTCATGAATGAAACAGAAGAGTTTGAATTTTGGGCCAATAATGACTCAACGGAATTCTTGAATCTTAAGGAAGCGAAAAAACTGCATTTCAAAAACCTTAAGCCATCAACAAAAAGCATCTCTATCCGCTTGCCGGAATCATTGCTGGAAAGAATTAAAATAATTGCGAACAAAAACGATGTTCCCTATCAGTCGTTAATTAAAATTTATCTATCAGAACGTGTGAAGGAGGAGACTGTAAAATAATTGAAGAAGCAGCCGCACAGACCCTAAACCGCAAGGCCTGTGCAATAAATTACGGCAGCAAACCCCTAAGAAATGGATATCCGTCATTAGTAACTCCGTCGATGTCCCAGATATCCAGATTTCCGCCATCATTGTTCGGATTATTTACAAAGTCCCACGCGTTGTTCAGAACAGGTGAAGATGTATCAGTATATGTAACAACATTTTTCATTTCGGTCGTAGTTTTCCGGGTACCATATAAATTATCTGATTGTCCGGAGATGATTTCAGTATCATAAAAGGAGTCGTTTACAGTACCTGCGTTGCCCCCGACAAGACCACCAACCGAACTAGTCCCGGTGACCGAACCCGCCGAGTAACAGAATTGAATGATATCGTTATGATTATAACCGATTAGCCCGCCTGTATAATTTCCTCCTATTACAGTAGCTCTTGAACTGCAATTAATAATAGGAATTGTACTATCATTATAACCAATCAGTCCACCAACATTGGCCGTACCGTTGACAACACCGATTACAGAGCTATTTTCAACAGTTCCTGAAGGCCCATTTGATCCGACAAGCCCCCCTGTTCTATTTAATCCCTTAACACCGTCGTCCCCGGTCGTAATAACATAACAACCTCTGACAGTTCCTGAATTTCCCCCAACAAGCCCGCCTACAAAATTGTTATGCCCTTCAACAGCTACGGTTGCTGTACAGTTTTCGATAATTTCCGTATTGTTTCCA
This sequence comes from Spirochaetota bacterium, assembly GCA_016934935.1. Taxonomy (GTDB): domain Bacteria; phylum Spirochaetota; class UBA4802; order UBA4802; family JAFGJZ01; genus JAFGRW01. The sequence goes on from JAFGRW010000115.1 coordinate 133,974, forward strand.
ACAAGCCCGCCGACAAATTTTTCACTTCCTTTAACACTGCCCGATACACTGCAGCCGGCTATCGTACCGCCGTTATTCTGACCGGCAATCATACCGGCATACATACCGACATACAAACCTGCTTCGTTTACACTGCCGGATACACTGCAATCAGTTATAGTACCCTCAGAAATATGACCAACAAGTAACCCGACATTGTCCTTACCATTTACCTCCGCATTTATCAGAGAAAGATTACGGATCTTTCCCGCACCACCAATTGCACCAAAGAGCCCACTATAGTCTTCACTTCTATCAACTGTCAGATTAGATATACTGTGTCCGTTACCGTCAAAAATTCCGCTAAACGAACCGCTACTCCCTCCTATTGGTATCCAGTTCGCGTAAGAGGCAATATCTATATCCTGCATTACAATATAGTTGTGACCAAGAATCCAGCCTTCATAATCGCCACTGTTTGTACCTACACCGGCAAGATCAGCAGGTGTATAGATATAGTGGGTTGTCGAGCCGGTTTTTGCGGTTAAGGTCTTCGTTATACTGTTGCCGCCGATATCTGTTGCTGTGATATCGATGGTGTATATAGTCTCATTCTCAAGCCCCGAAATAGTAGCCGTACCGGTTGCGGAGGTTTCTATACCGGACAATGTCATACTTCCGCCTTCAGGCGCATACTGCACAGCAACAGTTGCGATATCTTCAACATCGGTATCCCATTTCACTGTTACTTTCTCAAATGCTATATCACGAAGATATACATTCAGAGTTGGAGTTGTATCAACGGTTATAACCGCGCTGTCTGTAGCGACAACCCCTGTGCTGCTTGTCGCGGTCAGGGTAAAGGTGTAGGCGCCTTGTGTCGTACTCTGCTGTACCTCAAAAGATGGTGTCGCGGTACTTGCATCGCTAAGGGTAAGCGTATCCGGCCCGCTCTGTGCCCAGCTGTACGTGATGTTATCGTTTTCTGTGGCGCTTTGTGCCGAACCCTGAATAGTAACCTTGCCTGTATTTACCGTGCGGTTAGCGCCCGCGTCACAGATAATACCGGCTGTCGTAACACTAAGTGTATAACTGTGAGAGAGCCCTGTTCCGGTGTGCACCGTCAGCTTCCCGTCCTCTGTACAGTCAATTATACCTTCGTTTGATTCAACAACGCGTCCGTTCCAGGTAACGCTGCTACCTAAAAATTTGAATTGGGGAGTCAGGCCCGCAAGATCAGTGCCGGGAAGTACGGCGAAGCGGATAGAGTCGTTATTAATAATTCCGTGCAGATCGTGTGTAAACCCGTTTTCAGCCGCAGGCAGGCTGATATCTGTTATCCGGTAGGCCGAAACCTGATATTCAAAAAAGTATTCTCCGCCTGCGGAATCCTCTGCATAAAGCCTGTAATTTTGCGGTATCACAAAATCGAGCGTGCTTTGACTGCTTGTCTGAACAGCGCCGTTTCGCTGTACCGAGGTTGTTGTGCTGCTTGTGGTAAACGATGGCGTTAACTGTGTAAGTTCGATATCTTGCGGTATGTAAAACCAGACAGTATTTCCGCTTATCTGAGCCTCTACAGGCTCATCAAGCTCGTTTTCCGCCGAATCAAACCGGAAGGTTTCAAAATAGGCGTCAGATTCCAATAATGTTACGGTATAATCGTCACAGGTTCCGTCGTACGAATACAGGGTATAGTTCAGAGGAGTTTCCTCGTTAAAAAGCTGTTCTGTTTCCCCACTTGTCTGCCGCTCGCCGGACACAAAAAACGCGTACCCCTCTATTTCAAACGACGGTATCAGTTCTATCGGGAAAACTGTTCCGTTTGGAAAAATTGCTCGAATGCTGTTACCCGAGATCTGCGCCTCGAGCGGCGCGGCTATCTCTTCGTGATTTTCAGAATCATAATAAAACGAAACGACCTCTTTTTTGGAAAGAAAACCGGCATAATCGGTGCTGCCGCATCCGCAGAAAAGCAGAATGTTTAGTGCAATAAACAGAACCACCGTAAAATTCAGTTTATCAAGAAAATATAAGTAACTATTTTTTATACTGCGCCTAAATTGCAAATTTACCCTAAATAAACGACACGCAACAGCGGACAACCCCTGGATTATAATATTAAAGTTCATTACGAGATACCGCCCTGCAATAGAGATAACGGACCTGTTATATCAGTCCGGCTTCGAAAAGTGCGTAACGTCCGATTGATCGTGCTGCAAAGCCTTCACATAACAGCTCGATAATAAACAAAACAATTCTATTATTGCATAGCACAAAAAACGATGTGTGTCAATATTAAAACCATCATCAGGGATGTCTAATTTTGATATGATCAAAAGATTAAACCGACAAGTTTTTTCGGGGTGGCAAATGAGGATCTAATGGCAGGTGACTGCTGCATAATGACATTATTAATCTTAATATCGGCAAGAACAAGCACGCTAACATTTAATTAGATCAAAGATAACATTTTTTATCATGCTAAAAAACTGATAATATCTTTTTCAATTCTGAAAGGTTTTACAGCTGGAGAATATCTTTTAATTATTTTGCCGTCCGAAGAGATCAGAAACTTTGTGAAGTTCCATTTTATTTTTTTGCCGAAGATTCCGCTTTTTGAATTATCCTTTAAGTAAGCAAAAACAGGATGCGTATCTTTTCCATTAACCAATATTTTTTCTGACAACAAAAAGGTTACTCCAAAATTAATTTTGCAGGTTTCGGCCATGGTTTCGTTTGCTTCAGGCTCCTGATTTGCAAATTGATTACTGGGAAAACCGATAACGGTGAATTCTCTGTTTTTGTACTTTTGATAAATTTGCTCAAGTTCTTCAAATTGCGGCGCAAGGCCGCATTTTGTCGCCGTATTAACAATTAAAAGAACTTTTCCTTCAAATTGTTTCATCTTAACTATATTCCCTTTTGAATCATTAAACTCCAGATCATATAATGACATAATCAATTCTCCATTTTATTAAAAATTTAACTATTGCAGTATACTGGAAAACTGTGTTCAGTTCAAGAAATTCAAACGGTGTAAATAATCCCGGTCCAGGTATCGGAACAATCCATCGACAGGCTTAATCTTAACAGAAAGATTCGTTAACAGAAGAGCATAATAGAGATAAAATCTCTCTTGAGAGTATTTTGAAAAACTTGCTGAGTTTAAACCCTTTTAACAAGAATTGTAAAAAAACAATACATTTTGGAATGTTTAACAATGCCTTTACCAAAACCTGAGCAAAATATTCATATGCTGACTACCTGACCTGGAAATTGACTTAAAACCGGTCTTTAAGACGTTGTAAAACCTAATTCCGGATTAATGATCTAAATAGTGCGGCAAGAATTTCTTTATTCATTTTACCCGAAGCTAAATTCATCACTGCTTTGTACAGCTTTTCTTCAGGATCCGCTATTTCGACACCATTAAAATCAAGAAAGACCAAAGCGGCAACCAGTGCCACTCGTTTATTGCCATCAATAAACGGATGATTTTGACAAATATGAAACGCGTATGCCGCAGCCATTTCAAAGAGATCTTTATGCAAATATTTGTTATCAAAAGTAGCTTCAGAAACTGCAAGAGCGGATTGTAACAGGCTAATATCCCGTATGCCCGATGCCCCTCCATAAAGATTAATCTGATTATTATGAATCTCTATTGCCTCGGCCAGGGTAAGAAATATAATTTCATCCATCATTTGGCTAGTTTTCTCAATGTTTTTGAAAACCTGGTATTTATTTTATTCAGTGATGAATTAAGTTTATTCAGACGTTCGGTATCACTGATTGGTGATATTATGATGTTTTTACCATCTGTTATTATTTCAAGTGGAGTATTTTGCTCAATGTTTAATAGTTCTAAAATTGGTTTGTCTATTATTAATGCAGAACTGTTTCCGTGTTGAATCATGGTTTTAATCATTTTGTCCTCCGTATACACAATATATACACATCTGAAAACAAGTCAACCCGGATTTACATATGCGGCAGAACAGTAGTAAGCCTGAACAGAGTAAATTGGGTTGATGCCATAAACTAATCAGGAATTATTAATAAATTGCTGTTTCATTTTCATCAGCAGGTACATAAAATTTCGCACGAATGACTTTTGAAAGATCATATTCTTTTTTCATACTTTTTACCGGAACACATCATAATACTGCTTTATTCCATTTTTTGCCGCGCTTTTCACAGAAATAATTCTAATGATTAAGCTCTTTTATCGGAAAAATCTAATACAGCACATTCAAACGAAATTCCATGTTTCTTTTATTTGATTTTTTATTGAAGGATCCCAATCAAAGCATATCGCTAAACCTTTCTTTATTCTGATATAATAACAAATAAATTTAGTGGAAAATATAAAATGGAAAATTCCTCTTGAAGGCAAACAGCGGTAAATCGCTAAAAGAGCTTGACTAAATATGAATACAGTTCTTTTATGAACATGGTTCATATTTTGATTAATTAAAGAGGGCTATTATGGATTACCGCATTACCGGAATCACGAGCATCGGGCTGGTATTTGTTGCGATTGGCATAGCTATGTACCAACTTTTTTCTATTTCGTTTCTCTTTGGAGCTGTTTATACCGTGTGTGTCCCCTTGGTTTTTCTCAATGTAATTTATATATATTGCAGACGCTGCACTCATTCTTTGGATGGCTCGTGCCGGCATGTACTATTTGGTCTTATTGTCGGACGGCTTTTCAAACCGACCTCTCCTAAGCCATATACATTAAATGAAATCCTGATAGCCCTGTTGCCACTCGTAATACTGATCGCGCTTCCTCTGTACTGGCTATGGCAAATACCGGTTTTGTTTTTTTCATTTTTGACACTGCTTGCCGTCGCTGGCGCGATTGTGGTAAAAGGCGTCTGCCCGGGGTGCAAAAACAGCAGTTGCGCGATGTGCCCTGCAACTTGCAGGAGGCTCTGATTATGCGTGACTCAAAAAAAGCAGACCGGAAAGCAGCTATTGAAAACGCGGCGCTGGAACTTTTCAGCCAGCTTGGCTTTATGAAAACAACAATCTCTCTCATCGCCGAACGCGCGGGGTTTGGCACAGGAACACTCTATAACTACTTCAAAACTAAAGGTGACATCCTCTTTTCAATAATTGAAAAACGCTCGTGCGGATACGTCGAAGAGCTGGATTGCATAATTAAAGAAAACATCGGGTTTCTTGAGTCACTGATGCTCTTTCATGATGCATACCTCAATAGCCTTTCGCTTTATAATAAAGTAATATGGCGAGAGTGCATGGCGAGCATATTCTCGGGTGATGCAGAACTTATGAAGAGTATTAATGAAGTTGACCGTCCCTATCTGGAAAGACTCAACATTCTGTTTTTTAAGTTTCAGAAAACCGGAATTATCAGTGAAACTGCCGATATTGAAAGCATGATAGCAACTTTGTACGATGCCGATATGTATGCCATTTTAACATATCTTGCAGATGAAGATATGCCGCTTGCAACTTTAAAAAACCGGCTAACAATGCACGCCAAAATGATAACATCATAAGATAATTTTATCAGGGTATAACTATTTAGCAATCAGTGTTGGAGGATATTGTGGTTAAAAACTATTTCAATAAATCAATCATTGTAATTTATGGGCAAAAGATAACTCTACCGGAAATTCTTATTTTAAGTATCTGTTCGATTCTTTTCCCATTAACTATTCCACTGTATTCATTATATTCTGAATTAAACTGGTCAGTTGTACAAATTCTTATCGCCTATGGGCTTGCCTTTGACATCATGAGCGGCTGTCTGGTTTACAACTCATCCCAACATAAAGAAATAAAATATAAAGAAAACCACTTATCCGGTTATGTAAAACATGCTCTTTTACACATGCAGCCTTTAGTTGTTGCTGCGTTTTTGACTGAGGAATTATTAATATACATTGGATTGTACTGGTTAATTATGTACATCGTCTTTGTTTCATTATTTGAACCTGTTTCAAGAGTAACCAAAAAAATCGAAAATACAATCATTGGCATCTTTATTACAGTAAATTTTGTATTTATGGGTCTCTGCTTTATGCTGATAAAAGACACATCACTTCTTCTTTACGGTGTTTTATTTTACATTATACTTGCACCATTATCAGCGGTTCAGTTCTATTTGCCGTTAAAATCCCAACGATTATTTGGCACTACTATTGCAGTATTTGCGTGTATTCTAAATATGATGATATTAAAAGCACCAAACGGCTTCCAATGGTTTATCCCCGTGTTATTTGTAAAACTGTTTATTGGCTATAACTCAAGAGAAAAAATACTTGTAGAGGCCTAATCCATGAATCGTAAAGAAGCATTTTCTATTGATAAGAGATCAAAAACCGGGAGTGAGTGGGAGACTTTTAACTTTGAACAGTTGGCTTCAAAAATCCCATTTGATGAAAAGCCGTACAAGGTAAATGTTTTAAGTTACTTGAAATCTTTATATATAATAATTGTTCATAATTCAGGAAAAATAACCGGCACAATACTGTTTGTCAAAGTTCTCCTGATCGACCTGGTTTTCAATAAACCTAAATGGGACCGATCAAAATTTGATATTTCGAGCAAAGCGCAGGAGGTTTTTTATAAAAAAAAATTTAATGAAAACATTCCTGTTATTGCATTTTACTATGCATTATCCAAAAAAACCGGAAAGGATAAGGCTGATAGAATAATTGCGGAAACCATGGTTCCAGTAGTATTGGAAATGATGAAATCAAAATATCATCCCGTTGCCAATATTGAATCAGTAGAAGTTTGGCTGAAACAGGCGCGCAATTATTTAGGCAGTGAAATAGAAATAGATAAAGGTTTTGAAGGTGAAATATATTTAGCTAAGGATAAAAGCGAGCTGCGGTTTCATGTTACAAGATGCGCACCAATGCAAATATTGCGGGAATATGGACTGATTTATACTGCAACAGTCTTATGCATGTGTGATCATATAACGTATCATACAATTTTTCCAAACATGATTTTCAAAAGAACTCACACATTGGCAATGGGCGATGAGTTTTGTGATCATGAATTCAGAGTAAGAAAAAATAACGAGCCGATTATGGATGAAGACAATTACTCGGATTGCGCAAGAGACCCGGAAATCAGACAATTTGTAAAAGAGTGGGAGGACAGATAATTGAAAAAAATGACTAAAATAATTGTTATCGGAGCATCGGGCGTTCTTGGAGGACTAATTTGCACCGAAATACTGAATTTGTTTAAGAAAAATGTTAAACTATTTATTGGCGATTATAAATCGAATCGTGGTAAAATTACGGCTGATTACTTTAACGCAGAGTTTTGTGAAACAAATATAGACGATCTAAATGAGTTGTCCTTATCTTTATCCGGTAAAGACTTAGTTATTATTACTATCAATCAAAAAGAACCAGTTATACAAAAATTATGTCTGGAAAAATCAATACCATGCATTGATATAACAGCTTTTTATTCATTCGCAAAAAAAGTACAGACTTTATATAACACCGATACTAATGACAATAAATCGACTTCTATTATAATGGCTGGTTTTTGGCCGGGGTTATCGGGATTGCTTTTAACAGAAGCATTAAAAGAATTTGATGAAGTATATGAATCAAATATATCATTGATTCAAAATACCAATGCAAAAGCTGGAGCATCTGGTATAGTCGATATGTTGAAGATTATTTCAGAGCCAGTTAATACTATGTATAACGATACAAATATTACACTTTCCGGGTTCAGCTTAAAACGTAAAATCAAATTGCCATTCGCTAACAAAGAATATACGACTCGCCTTATTTCACACTCTGAGAAGCAGATGTTATCTGAGAAACTACCAGTAAGAAATATTAATTATTGGACAACATGGAATAATTGTTTTTTTAATCTGTTAATTTCGATTATGAATAAAACAAAATTACTAAATATTATTGTAAACAAAATAGACAAAAACACTATTAACAAAATCCCCAGGCATGATGCAAAAAAATCTGAAGAGACCATATTAGTTGTTGATGTGAAGGGAAAAAAAGAAAATAATATAATAGTCAAAAAGTTATGTATTAAGACTTTTTCAGATTATGGTACTACTGCAAAAATTGTGGCTGCTTTAGCCCGGGAGTCATTAACCAACAGAACTGCAGGTGTTTGTTTGCCATTAGAAATAACAACGTTAAATAAGGTTTTAAAAATCATTAATGATGAGCGGATTGAATATTATGATTCATAGCAGCATCATCCCCTTATTTATCAGTTAATTGAAGTTTCGAATAGCACTATTCCAAAACAGATTATCATCACAAGTTCCCTCGTTAAACAAAAAAACCACCGCCCCTGACCAGGTAAGAACCTGTCAAAAACCGTGATTGTATTGTTAAGTAATCTGTGGAGACGGCGGGGATCGAACCCGCGTCCTGCAATTCACAACAGCAACGTCTACATGCTTATTCTATCCATTAAATTTAAGAGACAGGCCGGAGGACAGAAGACCCTACCTGAAACCGATCACTCTATAAATTCGCCCGGCTCACGAGTGAAGATGAGACAGACTATCCTTCATTAATGACGTCCGATAAGCCGCCGAAGGAAGGCAACCAATAAGACGTAGCTACACTATTAGGCAGCTAGTGCTAGATTTTCATCTGCAATTACATTTAGGCCTGACATTTTTACGATGTGCCAGCGCAATCGGCATGCAATTACTGCTGCAACAGAGCAGTCGAAACCAAGGCGTCCCCTTTTCAAAGATCCGCAGTAAACATAAGAAAAAACGTCAATTCGTCAAGCATAAAAACCTGGAGCTGACAACTCTTATCTCTAAAAGATAAAGCTGACTTATCTGAAAAAATCAAGGATAAACCGGTAATTCTTTACTTCGAATAGCCGGCAATTCACAAACACGGAAAATTATAATAATGTGAATCGGTAAATCTCTTAACCGAAACTCCTCCGGCTTTTCATTAAACAAACAGATCAGAAACCTTGACCTCCGGATTGCAGTAACGTATTCTTTCAGAATGTGAATTTTTGTACAAAATTGCCTTCTGCGGGCAAAGATTAATACAGGCCAGACACACCTCGCATTCGGTTCCCCAGACCGGTTTTTTATCGGGCAATACTGTTGTGTTGCAGTCAAGCTTCTGCGCTTTACCGGCTGCTTTCGAAGACGAATTCAGTTTGTCAGGATTATCCAGCAGCCTGACATTATTCGAAGGACAAACCTTCACACATATTCCACAGCTGTTGCAACTGTCGGTCACATTAAACTGCTGTGAAACTTTTTTACCGTAATATTTCGCAAACATCGGGTGAACCAGCCCGCTTGCCAAAAGGGCCAATGGAGAACATGATTTTTTAACCGGCACATTTCTGTTTTCAACCGCATCCCCAATCATTTCTTTCAACTGATCTTCCCGCTTTTGCATCATTCTTTCTGCCAAAGCCGGTGACGCGGTATTTGAAGCAATTATATAGTTGTTGCCCATCTTTACAGAAAAGGCCGCGTTAACAGTGCCTCCTGCTTTTCTGATAACAGAAGCACAGCTTTGCAGAGCATTGCGTTCACTTCCGGCATAAGTCGCAAAAATATACAGATATTCGACACCGGTATAGCCGGCTGTTTTCAGAAACTTTTCCAGCATGGCCGGAGCCCCCCAGGCATACACCGGAAAAACAATTCCTACCTTGCCTTTTAAAAGAACCGGTTTTAAAAGAGATTTTTTTGTAACACGCGAAACCTTTGTGCCTTTATCCGCGGCGGCAATTCTGTTGGCAATACAGAGAGAATTTCCGGTGCCTGTAAAATAGTATATGTTTTTCATAGGGTCTCCTCTTAAAAATATATCTTCACAAAAATGGATGACAGTAGTATACAACCGTCCTGTAAAATGCGCAAAAGCTGACTTCTACCCGCAAATCTTAATCTATGCGCCCCCAACCCCCAAGGGGGGCTTTTTATTCATTTTGTTGATAATACAGTTAGTATTTTATTAATTACCGAACTATTTTTACTCATCACTTCCTCAACTGAAAAACGAAGAGTTGTAATTCCAATATCTTCTAAAAATTTATCCCGATAACTGTCGTAATCAACCCGTTCTTTATGAATATTTCCATCAATTTCGATTGCTAAATATGCTTTGTGACAATAAAAATCTAATATGTATCGGTAAATCGGATGCTGGCAACGGAACTTGTAATCTTTAAGCTGTTTGTTCCTCAATTGTGACCATATTGTTTGTTCAGAAACAGTCAGGTTTTGTCTGTTTTGTCTGGCTAATTCAATAACATATTTGGGTGTATTTACTTTTATTCCATTATATAACATAACGGCATTTTCTATAAAATCTTTTTTCCTTTGCAATAACTATTTAAAGTCCCCCTTTGGGGGATTTAGGGGGCTCAAGATCCAACATAAGTAAAATAATAAATCTAAGCAGAATTTAGTCAATAAAAGAGAGAGGCTACGATATATCACAACTTGAAAAGGTGCCTCAAAAATGAGGCACCGGAATCGAAAGATTTCTGCCTAACCAGTAAAGCCGTTCTTAAAAAGATAATTTTCGAAGATCTATTGACTTTTTACAGATGAAGCGTGGAAAGATTATCTTTACTGGTCAGAATACGACAAAAAGATACAAAAAAAAATCAATGACCTGATCAAAGAAATAGACTGTACACCTTTTGAAGGCAAAGGAAAACCTGAACCATTAAAATATACATTAAAAGGCTTTTTGTCCCGAAGAATTAATCACGAACACCGAATTGTCTATATGATAAAAAATGATCAGATCTATTTTATCTCATTCAGGTATCATTATCGCGCTGAATAATCGCCTATATGCGAAAACAACTATTCAGCATTTTAACAAATCTGACAACAACTACAAGAGCCGAATCATGGCAGCAGATAATCCAGACCACTCTCTATAAGATCAGTCAATCCGTCTGGTGCGTTCTCATCCGCCCATTTGAAGGCTTCGTAAATATCACTCGCAATATCGAACAGAGTCGCGTAGTCATCTCGCATTTTGAGTTCAAATTCACCAACCTTGTAAAAGAGCCCGTCCAGTGCCTTCTGGGTAACATGTGTACCTATTGTATCAGCCGGAACATCAACCTCGTCATAAAGAAAACCGGCACCCGCATTATATGTAGATACAGCTGTTTTATAATACCCCCAAAGCTCATTAAGGCTGAACGAAACACCTGCACGGTTGCGGTAGGCAGCTCTGCCAAGTTTCTGGTCAAACAGCGGGTCTATGATATCCGAAAAAGCCGTTAGCAGAGGATCATGAGTCATCTCTTTAAGATAGATCGTTGCGGCATAGGGAGTCTCTGTCACCGGTTCTTCACCCTCCGCCCGTGATGTCGCGGGTACTGTTCCCCGTAAAATATCAAAGGTGCCGTCTATCGAAAGAGACGATATAACATCTGCGAATGCCTGATAGGTTTCGGTATCGGCCACGGCCTCTTCGGCAGCAGTATTCATGGACTTTATTACCGCGTCTTCAAACGAATCTATATCGTCAATATCAGTTCCCAGGAAGGCAATCTCAATAGCAGCATTTAAAGCGGTTTTGGCAGCAGTACTGGACTTTATATAATCAAGAGTCTCCTGTGCGGACTCTGGCAAAAGTATTTTGCAAACCTTGTCCAGAAGGAAACCGCTTGCCTTACCCAGGGTTCCCGTAGCCTGCTCGGCACACCAGCGAAGAGCGCCTCTTATTCCCTCTGCCAAATCCGCGGGAGTGCTTGACGAGCTGCCCGAGGAATCACATCCTGATCCCGATATTAACAGCACCAAAAACAGGGTTAAAACTCTCTTTTTCATAATCTTCTCCGATAGTAACAGATAAATTCTGATCATAATTGCTACTGTATTTTTTAATAGAAATACCCTAATAATATATAAAGATCATTTTTTTTCAACCAAATATCCATAAATAGAACAACTTTCCATTCGTATCAGTTCAGAACTGTTTATTCACACATGCACAGATACCCTGCAGGCAAAACAGAACATGAATTCAAGTTTTTTATAATTCTTAAAAGCCTGATCCGGAAATTGCCGAAATGCCGCAAGATAAAATTCTAATCAAATCCGCGATACCACACATTCAACCTAAGACTTAAGTACCAAACAGTGTTTTGGCACTTAAGTCTTAAACAGCATGTTGTCTGTTACTTTACATAGCAGATAACCATGCAATAATAAAGCTCTCAGAATAAATTTCATTACAGGAGCACTCTATGAATACAGTTTTCAAAACCAGAAAAGAAAAATCCGGCTATAATTTATTACTGATATCAGCCCTTTTTCTTGCGGTATTTTTCACAGTATCATGCACCTCCGGAAAAGCCGGTACAGTTAATCAGTTCAGTACCGATAAAGACGGCAAGGAACAGAAAAGCAAATTCAGCTACCGTATAAAAGAAAACAGTTCTGCCGATCTTGTTATTGAAACCGGAATTCCTGCCCAGCAAATCGATGGTTTTGGTGGAGCATTTAATGAAGCGGGATGGGAAGCCCTTCAGCTTCTTGACCGGGAAAGCCTCGATAAAGTTATCAAACAGCTTTTTGATGACAAAGAGGGGGCCGCGTTTAATCTTTGCCGTGTGCCCATAGGATCAAGCGACTACGCGCTGAAACGTTACACCCACAACGAAGCGCCGAACGATTACAAGATGAAAAATTTCTCAATAGAACGCGACCATAAATACCTGTTGCCCTATATCAAGGCAGCCTTAAAATATCAACCAAATCTTGCTGTATGGGGATCAGCCTGGACTCCTCCGACATGGATGAAAGACAACAAAAATTTTAACAGCGGAACAATGATTGATGACCCCAAAATCTACGAGGCCTATGCTCTCTATCTTGCAAAATTTATCGAAGCATACCGTGCCGAAGGCATTAACCTGACTGAAGTTGCAGTACAGAACGAACCGGAAGTCTTAACACCCTATCCAACCTGCGGCTGGAACGGAATGCAGTTTTACACCTTTATAAAAAATCACCTGGGGCCTCTTTTTAAACGTAAGGAAATAAACAGCGGAATAATGCTTGGAACATTTAACAACGCCAATGCTCTTCGAAACTATATACGTCCCATTCTCAGCGATCCGGAATGCAACGCATATATCAGCTCGGTAGGATTTCAATGGGACGGTGTGGATATTCTTTATGACACACGGCAGGAATTTCCGGACAAACGTTACGTACAAACCGAAACTGAGTGCGGAAACTGGCATTGGCCCGGAAAATGGAACAAAGAGATTCCCGATTTTGTTTACGACAGGCAAAAAGCTCAAAACGACTATAGCTATGCCGTTTACACCTTTAACCGCGTACTCGATTATTTTCGCGAAGGTGCAAACTCGTATATGCTCTGGAACATGGTGCTAGACGAGAAAGGTCTAAACAACAACGAAGAGATGCCGTGGCCGCAAAATGCAGCCATTGTTGTAGATACCCGGACAAAAAAAGCCGTGCTTACCCCCATGTATCATGCGTTCCGTCATTTCAGCCGTTATGTCAAAAAAGGCGCTCACTATCTGCCATCAAAATCCAGAGAGAATTTCGCCGCAGCCTTTCTTAACCCTGACGGATCAATCGTTGTCGTCATGAAAAACCAGCAGAGCAGCGAAAAAGAGGTGAGCGTGCAGTTTGGAGACAAATTCTTCTCCGCGACACTTCCTGCTGACTCATTTACAACCTTTATAGCTGAACCGGCTTCAGACATATAATGTCCTCCTGACACCGGTTACACTTCTACCCAAAAGGCAGAAGTATAACCGGCTGTTTTACTCTTTAAACAGCAATTATTCACAATTAAGACTATTTATTATTGACCGCTGTATAATATTCTGTTAAAATCATTAGAATGGTAATTTTTAAATTACGGATATTTCTTTTATAACAGAATTTTGCGGGAGAGCAGATTATGCCTTATAACAAGTCACCCGAATGCCTTGACCTTGAAAATCTTCTTGGGATAACAGAAGAGCTTAATCACATAAAGGATATTGACTCGCTTCTTGACCATATTTTACACAACGCCCGTCAGTTTTGCAAGGCCGAAGCCGGATCAATTTTTTTGCGAGAGAAGGATCACCTGGTATTCAGTTATGTGCAAAATGACGTGCTTGTAAAACGTGAGAAAAACTATAACAAAAGGATATACGACAAGTTTACAATTCCGATTAATCGCGAATCAATAGCCGGATATGTCGCCGACACCGGCAAACCTCTTAAAATAGATGATGTTTACGCTATTGACAGCTCGGTACCATACAGCTTTAACGGCTCTTTTGACGAAATGAGCAACTACAAAACCGTATCCATGCTTACAATACCTCTTATAACCAGCCGTGACAACATTACCGGAGTAATACAGATAATTAATCCAAAATTGGAAAATAACGTCACAGTATTTACGGATATTCATTGTCAATATGTGACTTTTCTTGCCAATAACGCTTCGGTCGCGATCGAGCGTGCCCAAATGACACGCGAAATAATACTTCGCATGATACGCATGGCCGAGCTTCGCGACCCCAAAGAGACCGGAGCGCATGTTAACCGTGTTGGAGCCTACTCTATCGAAATTTATGACCGTATCGCGCAAAAAAGAGGAGAGTCTGCTGAAACAATTCGCCGTACAAAAGATCATTTACGCATTGCCGCAATGCTTCATGATGTAGGAAAAGTTGCAATATCAGATACAATTCTAAAAAAACCGGCCCGCTTAAACGAAGAAGAGTTCAAAATAATGCAGACCCACTGCGTAAGTGGTGCAGACCTTTTTGAAGGCAATGTCTCGGATCTGGACAAGCTCTCTACACAGATAGCCCTGACCCATCATGAAAAATATGACGGCTCTGGATACCCGAACGGGCTCGAAGGAAAGCTGATCCCTCTACCCGGAAAAATTGTCGCGCTTGCCGATGTTTACGATGCCCTGATTTCAAAACGTGTTTACAAGGAAGAGTGGCCCGAAGAAGAGGTTCTCAATCACATTAAATCAGAGTCAGGCAAACATTTTGATCCCGAAGTTGTGGAAGCATTTTTTGACGTTCACGACATTCTAAAAGCCGTTGGCAAAAGATACCCCGACAAGTAAAAATATTGACAAAATAGCTGTTTCGGTTTAATCAAAGAGACATAATATGACAACCTGTTCATTTTGTTTTTTGATATTTATACGTTTTTTCGTAATCAAACAATACAATCTTAAACTTGGAAACAGGACATCTTATTAACAGCCGTTAGAAAAACTACGAGGCAATAATGAAAGAGAGTATTCAACCAGAGCTTATTCCTTTTGACAGAATGAGAGAGCAGGTCGAAAAAAATCTGACTAATTATATCTCACAAAGTTCGGAATGCCTTGAACTGCCAAAAATCACCTATGAAAAAGGAGTCAGTACGATATCCTTTCCCTTGCCCTACTTTAACGAAACAACCATCTTTACAATAATATCCATAATAAAAGCCCATATCGAAAATGTCAGAATTCACTCGTTTGATGATGGCTACTACGCTTTTCAAATGATGAACCGAAACTTGTTTAATACCGAAGGGCTACTTGATAATCTTAAGGTCGAAATATTCGGCTTAAGCTCGGGCAGCCGGACTGAAATAACGAAAAAGGGAAACCTTAGCCAGGAAGAGATAAATTTTTCGATAGAAATTTTTAAAGAGCTGTACGAGGTAGAACAGGATAACCCTGAAACTTCTCTGCGCAGACTGGGCGCGTCGGTATATCATGACCATGGATCTCTTGACTGGAACTACATCGCGGGTTATGAAGATGTTAAACGCAAGATAAGGGAATCGATAATAATGCCCCTTCAAAACCCGGATATATATGATTCCATAGCACGGCTAACCCGGCGTTCATTCGAAACAAACCGCCCCAACGCGATTCTGTTTGACGGCCCTCCGGGAGTCGGCAAAACCACAATCGCACGCATAATCGCCGGTGAGGTAAAAATTCCACTGGTCTATGTTCCTGTCGAATCGATTATGTCAAAGTGGTACGGTCAGTCGTCACAAAACCTCTCCGCCATTTTTGATAACACCGAATTTCTTGGCAGCGCCATTTTATTTCTTGATGAAATTGATTCTCTTGCCGGATCACGTAACTCAAGCATGTTCGAAGCAACCAGACGCATATTAAGCGTTTTGCTTAGACGACTTGACGGCATAGACAGTGTAAGCAACACAATAACAATTGGTGCCACTAACAGACGCGGTGACCTTGACCCGGCGCTGATCAGCCGTTTTGACCAGACAATCAGCTTTCCGCTTCCCGACGCCAAAGAACGCGCCGCGATATTCGGCGGCTACGCACGACATATCGACGAAAACGATCTTCTATCTTTTGGCGAACAGACCGCTGGAATTTCAGGACGATCTATAAAGGATATCTGTGAATATACCGAGCGACGATGGGCCCGGAAAATAATTATCCAAAAAGCCGAAGCCGTAGCACCACCGGCAGAATATTACAGATACAGTATTAACTCATGGATGGGCGATAATTTTAATGATGCTGGAGAGAAGACAGCAGAAACACAGAGAGAAGGCAATCAATAATAAAAAATGTTTCACAATGGAGCAGGTATGGCACAGAGTTTTATTGAGTTATGGAATAGTGGAAAAACATCTCTGGAAGAGACCAAAACCCTGGCACGGGAGATTAAAGCCATTAAAACGGGAGAGCTGATTGAACAGGCTCTTTGGGCACCCGATAAAGAAATTCGGGATTTTCTGATTGATAAGGCAGTTAAAACGAAAATTTCTCTGAAAAACGGGTTAAATGACTTTCATGCGGCAGCTGTCAGCGGCCGTATGGAAGATTTTGAGAGGGCGAAAGAACGGGGTGCTGATCCCGATTGCATGCTGACTGGCAGCTCCAGGGAAGCTGTTAATGGCAAACCAATGCATCTGGCGGCCAGAATGAATCACTCTGATATTATAAAAGGCTTGCTGGACCTGGGACTCAGTCCGGACACGCCCGGCGAAAATGAACTGACCCCGCTGATGCGGGCTTTACGGTACGGATCAAATGATGCCGCCCGATTATTGATCGATGCGGGCGCAGATCTCAATAAAACAGAGACTTTCTTTGAGGAAAGCCCGCTGTTTTTTATCTCTGATGGTATTGAAACAGAAATTATCGATCTGATGCTGTCAAAAGGGATGGACTTACAGCAGAAAAATAAATACAGCTGGACAGCAGCTTATTCCATTTTGGGAAGCAAGCAGTTTGAAACCTTTTATACCCTTTGTGAAAAGGGGCTTCCTGTTGTTTTTGATAATGGCACAAATTGTCTTATCTATATTTTGGATGATCTCTACGGAAATTATGGGTATAAAGAGGCTCATCTGGAAAACTATCTCCGTCTTATTGATTTTCTTATTGATCACCCGGATATCGATTTAAATAAAACTGCAGCTCTTGTTGATTATCCCTATGGGAAAAAAATCAAAAAAACGACAGCTCTGGACGTTGCCTTACAGGTTTGCCGACCGGAGATTGTCAAGCACCTGCTGGATAAAGGAGCTGCTTTACCGAAAAGATTTAATCCCGTTCATTTTTTGAACGAGGGAAACTGGATTCTTAAAAAGAAAGCTCTTTTGGAAGAAAAAGGCATATCTATTGATCCGGATGCTTTGACCATCAGGGTCATGACCGGAATGCTCCGTAACTATGATAAGGAACAGTCGCAGATGATGAAGCTTTTTCCCGAATTAATGAAGAATCCCGGCTTTAAGGATCTTAAAGATGATAATGGGATTGATATCTTTTTTAAGTTCCTGTTGACAAGTCTTTCAGAGGAGCAAGGACCAAGGCCTCTTATTGATAGTGCGTTGATTGACGGATTCCTGGAGGCAGGTTGCCCAATCGATATTAGTTACGATGTCAATAATCTCGATGAAATTTACGATATCAATTACAAATTCAGTAACAAGCTGAAGCGTTCCAGTTATACCGCTATAGAATTGCTGCAGGATTTAAGCAGCAACAAATACGTAAAGCAAGCCCTGGAACAAGTAAAGAATTATTCCCCGAAAGAAATAGTTGAGCCTTTGGTTGGTGAAGGATACGGCTTTGAATGGGAAGCCTATATCACCCTGACTTACGGTGTTGTTATTGAAAACTGTTCCTATGAAACCGTTGTCCGCCTGAACCAGTACTGTAATGGCCTTACCGCGGATATTATACCGATTGGTTATTTGACCATTGAAAATAAAAACGAGGGGTTGCCCTATACCTGTGTTCTGGGAATAACATCCTATGGAACACCGGCCTGGAACGGTCCTGAAAAAGTGAAAAGCAGTAAACTGAATGAGGCTGAAAAAGAGTGGACTTGTCTTGATGATGCGTTCTGGGCCGAAGTTTCCGAAATCTGTGAACATCCAGTGAAAAAAGATCAGCCGAAACTGTATCTGGCCGCCACTGGGCCTCTGGCCTGGGGACGTTTGGTTTCAGGTGTTCCGGGGCAGGAAGAAGATGAGGGCAAAGACGGAAAATTCTACCGGGGAATGGACATGGAACAGGAACCCCATTCTGAAGGAGTCTGGGGCGAGGCCCTTGGAACAGCGGATGCCGGAGAATGGCCGGTGGAGATATCACCTGAACAACTGAAGGATAAAAAATCCCTCTATCTTATTGCATGTATTGATTAGTCTATCTTTGGAAATGTAATTAGAGTCTTATTTTAAAGAATTTGCGAAAAATTCCCAAAAGCCTTAAATATCGCTTACCAAACTGAAATTTTCAAACTGTCTTCATAGTTTAAATTTCATTGTTATTTTTAGAAGCTCCCTATAGTAAAGAAGTAATTTCATTATCAGAAAGTCCGGTATATTTAGATATCTTCGCAACGGAGAAGCCGTCTTTTAACATAGCTCTGGCTGTTTCAAGTTTACCATCACGTATGCCTTCGCGTTTACCTTCACGCTTGCCTTCGCGTTTGCCTTCATTCCAGTTTTCACTTTTTATTTTTTCTACAAGTTCTGCAAGCATCGGTTTTACCTCCATTATGTTTCTTATTACATCAAGTGCAGGGTCATGATGCTCTACCCTGAACATATTTTTAAGCCAGATAAAATAATCTCTTATATCTGACGGATCCTCGTTAATAATATACTCTACTACCTTATCCATGGCAATATGCAACTTTTTTTTATCGCCGGCATTTTCCATAAGTATTACAGCTGCTATCAAGTTTGAAAGATTATCAGTATACCGATCAGATATCTGATTGACGATAATACCAAAATACTCCAGAGAAGGTATAAATCTGTCCGGTATATTTTTATCAATTAGATCGCTAATGTTTAATGGTACGTTCCATTTTTTTGTACCGTTATACATCAATAGAGGAAAGACATTAGGCAACAAACCCTTTTTACTGTTTTTTAACAGCTGATCATACAAAAGCAAAATATATTGAAACATACGTACGGGTATGGCTTTGTCAGGTGTGGACTGAAACTCTATCAGTATATAAATATAGCTCTCTTTGCCATTAAGATTTACCTTGTACAGAAGATCACTCTCCCGATCAAGCATATCCTGCGAGACAAAGCTCTTATCTGCAAGTTCAAGACTTTCTTCTGTTAAGTTTTTTACAAAATCTTCATGCACAAAAGATTTGAGTAATTGCAAAAATATCCTCTTATTTGAGAACAGATACTTGTACGCATTATCGTGTGGTTTTGCTTTTTCATTGCGTTTTCCGGTCATCCACATCCTCCTTTTTTTCATCTACATATAACAACTGGTTTTTTGAAAAAAAAAGCGAAGAAAAACGGCAAATAATAATGAATAATGAAAAATGAATAATTGGTGCTACTCTACAAATATCAACTCAACAGATTTAATGAGTAGCTCTTAGATTTCTTGCCAAATAAAAAAAATGATAAAAAAAATTTAACAAAACTACCTTCTAACCAGTATACATATATAGATTTATTCTGGAGGTAAGAAATGGAAATCACGGATTTCAGAACATCAATCGATGTTGAAGTAAGCAGACTGGAAAGAATCGAAGAATACGCGCAAAAGCACAATATGGATATTTCAGATGTAATGAATACAGTTCTTGATCAATATTCAAAAAAACTGGCTAAGAATCCAGTATGTAATGACTCTCTTAACAGGTATCATGAAAGAGGTACAATTTACAAATCCATTCATATACGGTTTTCAAGCATTTCGAAACGGAAACTAAAAGACATAGCCAACCTTTACTGTTACAGTTTGTCTTTTATGCTCTTTCTTGCAATGGAATTTTTCGATGAACTTATGGATGGTGTTAAAGAGTTTATTCGTCCTGTTTTTCATGCAACTTTTGTTTACAATTTTTTCGGGTTTCCATACTTCATTAATTGCTGGGGAATGAATTTTTATGAGGGACAAAACCATTCTTGTGGACAAGAAACCCGCAAAACAACTTTTTTATTGTGTTAGAACCGGTTTTTTGATAAATCTATTGAAAAAACAAAAGCACTGAACGGAAAAACCATTATCTCATAAAAACAAATCCAACCTGGCA
This sequence comes from Spirochaetota bacterium, assembly GCA_016934935.1. Taxonomy (GTDB): domain Bacteria; phylum Spirochaetota; class UBA4802; order UBA4802; family JAFGJZ01; genus JAFGRW01. Next base: position 154,530 of record JAFGRW010000115.1, read on the forward strand.
CATCAACAACCAGCTAAGGGGAAGCGGCTTGCATCTTTATCGCAATTTTTTTTCAAAGGCATATTTTAAAAACATGAAATACTATTTTATTAATAAAAACTTGTCGCTAATTATCACGACACGTATATAATCATCTTATTAAAAGCTAATTAACCATTCAAATAGGAGCGACCATGAAAAAGATTATTATCCTTTTTACCTGTATCATTTTATACGGCATTTCACAACTACAACTGTCAGCACAAAATATCTATAACATGGGTTCTTTCAGCAAAGGCGCAAAGAGCTATACCTTTGGCGACAACTGCCGCATAAGAAAAGCTCCAAGCCTTACGGCCGAAACCGTTGATACTCTTTCAATTGCAACACCTGTAACAATAATTAGCAAAAACGGCAAACAGGAAACCATAAGCGGACAAACGCAGAACTGGTTTGAAATCAGTTATGCTGAAAACAAAAAAGGATTCATCTGGGGTGGTCTTATAGCATACGCATACACGAAAAATGGAGATTATCTCTTACTTGTCGGCATTAACTCTTATAGTGAGCATAGTTTTAAAGGGGAGGCAAGGCTGGTTAAAAAAAATAGAGTTATTTCCAGCGTTAATTTTAAACCGCATAATACAGACATGCAGGGCTTTTACGGCTATGACATTAGTGTTAAAAAAGGTTCAAACCGGGGACTCAATTCAGTTAATGCCGTATATTTAATCGATGCGGAATATCCGGCCTGTGGATACACAAATGGAACAACTCTTCTTTGCCGATCCGGCAGCGAATTGCAATATCTATTACAAACAAATGAAGTTTCCGAAGCAGGGCTCTTCAGCAGCAGGGAAATTTTCATTTTTCCATCAGATAAAGATGGCCGTAAAAACGAAATAATCGTTCATTCAATAATGCAGGAGTACGACGAAAAAAAAGACGGCCTGGTAACACAGGAAGAAAAAAAATCCCGTTACAGGATGTCCGGCAAAAAAATTACGCTTATATCTGAAGAAAAAATCAAAGGGCAATGAAGTTAAGCAAAAAGGCTGGTCAAACATCTTCTTTGACATCATATCTGCGAATACATAAATCCCGGGAAGAAGAGGTAAATTGATGGTACTCGCATCAGCGCAAATATGTACAACCAATCAAGATGCTGAATCAAATCTTGATCAACATTACAATCTGATTAATCTCGCGGCAGAAAAAGGAGCTCAGCTTATTGTCTTTCCTGAAATGTCAATTACCGGTTATGTACGCGAAACCGCTGCCGGGAATTTATTTACTCCTGATGACAGCAGACTAAATCAGTTAAAAGCAATCTCCGCTGAGAAACAGATTATTGTTGTAGCAGGAGCACCTGTTTTAATTAATAATGACCTGTTTATAGGCAGCTTAGTAATCAAACCTGATCAATCAGTGATGATTTATACCAAACAATTTCTACATACCGGAGAAGAACTTTTCTTCAAGTCATCTTTCGATTATAATCCTTATCTTTTGCTTGATAATGAAAAAATCTATTTCGCGATTTGCGCGGATACAACTGAACCTTTGCATGCGCAAAATGCTGCGCAAAACGGTGCAACACTATACATTGCGTCTATTTGCTTTTCCAAAGAGGGATTGCCTTCCGGATACAAGAATCTGTCAAACTATGCTAAAAACCATGACATGAATGTATTAATGTCAAATTTTTGCGGTAAGGTTTACAGGTATCAGTGCGGCGGGCAAAGCGGTTTCTGGGATAATAAAGGCAAACTTGTCGCAGGATTAAACGACACAGACAATGGTTTGTTGATTATTAAAAAAAACGAAAACAACTGGGCTGGATATTCCTTGGTAGTGTAATTTTCTTTATGATAACAGAAAAATGTCACTGGTAAGCGTCTTTTTTGTGTCGAATATTAAGATAGTAATTATTTTGTTAATTTCGTCTATATAGATAAAGACAAATAGAGGAGCCTCCTTGTATGAAAAAAGACTCAATACAAATTATCGATATGACACCCGCCAATATTGCCGATTACGGAGTCTGCGGATATAAAGATGTTAACAAACATCTGGAACTGCAAAGGAAAATTGACTGGTACAGTAAGTACTATCCAAAAGGACTTCGCATCAAGGGCATTGTCTCTGAAACCGGTGGTTATCAGGGAATGATTGAATACATTCCGGGCCAATACGCTCACCGTCCTGTCGCGGCAAAAGACTATATGTTTATTCACTGTCTTTTTGTCGGGTTTAAAAAGGAATATAAGGGGCAGGGTTTTGCCACTCAGCTCTTAAAACTGTGCATAAATGAAGCAAAAGAGGCAGGGATGAACGGTGTCGCTGTCGTTTCGAGGAAGGGTTCGTTTATGGCAAAACGCGATATTTTTATTAAAAACGGATTTTGTTCAGTCGACAAGGCGGAACCCGACTTCGAGCTGCTTGTTCTAAAATTTGATTCTGACAGAAAAAACCCCTCGTTTAATAAACTTGTTCCGGGGGAATATCCAGACGGCATAATAATTTTCAGATCGGCACAATGCCCTTACTCCGTTAAAAATGTGGATGCAATACTTAAAACAGCCGAAAAACTCAAGATCAAAGCCCGGCTTATTGAAATGGATGATGCCGCAGCCGTACAAAATTCACCATGCGCCTTCGGTACATTCTGCATTGTCAAAGACGGAAAGGTGATCAGTCATCATCCGATCAGCAACACCCGGTTCGAAAACATTATGAAAACTGAAGCATCACAAAAACATTGACAATTTGGCACAATTTGTTATTTAATGTTTGTTAATTGTATTTTTGGATTATTTTCAGATTCTTCAGCATTTATCAAAATAATCTGTTTTTTCACGAAATCGTTAATCGCAAATTTTTTAGAGAGAAGACATCTCATGACAACCCAACTTTTTTTTTATATCTTCTTTTTAACAGCGTCCTTCTCTTCGATACTTATTTTTTCCATATATCTTCTGCGAACCGGCCCTTCTACGTGGTTAAAATATGTTTTTTTTGTGAAAACAGTTTCCCTTTCGATATGTGTGCTAACCGCGATATTGATACAAGTATCATCAAATCAACAGATGGTTATGTTCTGGTACAAGATCATGCTTGGCATCTTCCTGATTAGCGCCGCCTTGTTTGTTCATTTTTATTCAGAACTTGTAATACGACGCAAACTTCTCCTGTTCAAAGGAGTCGTATATGCTGCCGCCTTTGTTTTATCCGGGTTTCTTTTCCATATAGAAAATCCCCTTAATTCCAGCTATTTCCGCCATAATGGCTTCTGGATCCTTCGGGAATCAAACGATACCCTGTATTTCATATTCTTTATCGCATTTCTATTGTTTTGTGTTACTTATTCTATCGCAGTACTTGTATATTGGGATTTTCACACAAAGAATAACAAGGAAAAATACTCTGCCCGGCTTATTTCTTTCTCGATGTTTATTTTTTTCTCTTCAATTCTCACATTGGATGTCATTATGGGGCCGTCGGGTATAATTACGGTTCCACATTTCGCGCCAATAGTAATCTCCTGTTATGTTTTGGCTCTCTGTTATGCTCTGCTAAAATACCATTTTCTGTTTTTTAATCTTAAAGACTATTTTTACGAAATTATTAATAACATTAATGATCTTGTAATATTTGTGAATCCTCAGGGTAAAATAGTAACACTAAACGACCCCGCGCAGGCAATGTTCTCTCAAAAATATTCCGATCTTGAAAATCGTTACCTGACAGACATTGTTGTCAGTTCAAATGCTTTTTTGGAAGAATTTAATACTCTGCTTAAATCTCCCGAAAACCGTTCCTATCACCAGCGTCTTTTCTTCTCCCTTTCAGGTAACGAAATTATGGACACAAACGGATACTTTTCTTCTGTATTTGATGTTCATGGTGACTTTGTGGGTATACTGATTATCGCGAAAGAGAACAGAAACATAGAACAGTTTCTTAACGATTACAGCTTAAGTCAGCGGCAGCTGGAACTATGCATGCTGGTTCAGCTCGGTTTAACTAATAACGATATTGCCGAAAAACTTGGCATCACACTTCGAACAGTCGAGTCTCATCTGCTTAATATTTACAACAAGGTCAGCGCAAACAACAGAATTGAGCTTATAAACATTATGCGGCAATATAGTGTTTAAATGCGCCAGCTTAATATGCCTGTAAAAGTTACGCTGCCTTACTTAATGGCAGCGCAACTTGGCGAAATAGTATTTATACCACTATTCCCATGTCAGCACATACAGGTTAAGATCATATCCTGTATGTGACAATGTTTCATCTGCAAGGAAAAAAATGTTACCGTTACTTTCAGTTATCTTGGAATAATTACTATCGTAACCGTCTGTCGTAAAAAGATCTTTTACCATTACTGTACCTGCTTCTGTTCCGTCGCTCTTCCACAATTCGTATCCATGAACACCATCATCAGCGGAAAAATAAAGCGTATCACCAGCTGCTGTTAACCCGTAAAGATTTGAAAAGTTGCTGCCGCTGTTAATATCTTTGACCAGTACGGTACCCGATTCAGTGCCATCGCTCTTCCACAATTCCTCTCCATGAGTTCCTTCTTCAGCTATAAAATAAAGCATATTACCAACTACAGTTAAGGAATTAGGCGATGGATTTGAAGTGCCCCCGGTATTTATATTTTTTACCATAACCGTTCCGGCTTCTGTCCCATCACTCTTCCAAAGCTCTGACCCATTAGTTTGATCGCTTGCTCTAAAATAGACAACTGTATCAATTGTTGTGATGTAATTCGGACTTGAACTGGAAGTACCACTGTATATATCTTTCACCATAAAGGTTCCTGATTCGGTACCATCACTTTTCCATAACTCACGCCCATTAGTCCCGTCTTCAGCCTGAAAAAAAATTGTGTTACCAACTACAGCAAAACCAGTCGCATTTGATGACGAAACACCATAATAAATATCCTTAACCATAACAGTTCCCGCTTCGGTACCATCACTTTTCCACAGTTCATGACCGTTGGCACCATCAGTAGCAATAAAATAAAGTAAATCACCAACTGCAATACAATCCTTTGTATACGAATCATCATTACCATTATTTATGTCCTTAACCATAACAGTTCCATCTTCAGTACCATCACTCTTCCATAACTCATAACCATGGGTGCCGTCTTTGGCTACAAAATAGACCTTTTCGCCTACCGCAGTCATATAACTGTAATATGAAAGTGAAGAGTCACTACCGTTCACGATATCTTTGACCATAACGGTACCGGACTCCGTACCGTCAGTTTTCCACAATTCAGATCCATGTATGCCATCGCTTGCCCTGAAATAAACCAGATCACCAACTACTGCGAAATTTGAGGGCTGAGAACTTAATGTGCCGTTTTGAATATCTTTTACCATAACAGTACCAGCTTCTGTGCCGTCACTCTTCCATAATTCTCTTCCATGATCATCGTCATATCCCGCAAAATAGAGCATATTATTGAATATCACCCATGCGCTGTCGCTGTCTATTTCAACATCACTAAGCTTCGTAATTACTGCTTCAAGCTCCCGTACAACAAGTGCACACTGCGCTGTATACGCGCCACCCGCGACACTTGCGGTAATTGTTGCATCACCGACTGTAACAGCCGTTACCAGCCCATCATCCGACACTGTTGCAACCGAAGTGTTACTGCTTGTCCAGGTTACTGTTCTGTCTGTTACGTTGTCGGGCGTCACTGTTGCGGTTAACTGCTTGGTGCCGCCTATAGGAATTGTTGCCTCTGTAATATCAAGCGATATGCCTGTTGCGGGTGTCTCCTTTTCTGTTTCAGGATTATCCGACCCACCACCGCCTCCACAGGCTGCGATTACCAAAACCGAGGCTAATATAAGGATTACAAGTAATCCGTGCAGATACGTTTTCATACTTTTCATGCGAACTTTTCTCCATTACTATTTTTAGAAACCGGCAATACCGGTTTCCCTGTAAAATAAGGGAAAAGTATAGCCCAAAACGCCGGATTTGCCATCCGTGTTTTTACGCACGTTGCAATAAAAACTGCTTTTTTTTTTGGGGTAAAGTGAATTTTTTCGGGAAGCGGTGGTTATTTTAAGTGTAAGGACTGGTTTAGAAGGCCTTTTTTTTTATTTGCTTGTGAAGTAAATAATCACCAATTTGTATCGCTAATAAGGCAATGGAAAAGAAATAAAAACTGATTTTTAGAGGGAATTGACGAAAAAAATGATATGTTTTCAAAAAAATTTAACAATTCTGCTTATTTCCCGGTATTAATGCTATAAGCTGTCATAAAATTTTGGTTGACCAACCGAACCAAATTAGGTACTATATTTAGACTCTTTACAGTGGAGACAAAATGAATATTTCTAAAGACATCAGACCTATTTCTTATATAAAATCACACGCCGCCGATATATTAAACCAGATAAACGAATCCCGCCGCCCTGTATATATTACACAAAATGGAGAGGCTAGAGCAGTACTTGTTGATTCTAACAGCTATGAATCAATGCAAAAGACAATCATGTTGTTAAAACTCGTTTCTCAATCTGAAAAGGATATTATTGATGGCAATTACAAAGATCACGACTCCTTTTTTACCGATCTGGAAAAGGAACTGGATATTACATTTAATAGTAAATGAAAGACTATGAGGTTCAATGGACGAGTACTGCTCAAAGCGATGTTCGCAATATTCTCTCTTTCATAATTAATGACGGTATTTCTCGCAGCAAACAACTATTAAATCAACTTAGAGATCGTGGAAACAAACTAAAAACAAATCCCGGGCAGGGAAGAATCGTTCCCGAATTAGCTGAAAACAATATTTATACATACCGAGAGGTATTCCATAAACCGTGGCGGATCATTTACAGAATAGACAATAATCGAGTATATATTGTTTCCGTTATTGATGGCAGAAGAAATATTGAAGATATTCTATTACGTAGAATTTTAGAAATGTAATGATTCAAAATTATTCAGACAGAGAATCATTTTTATTAACCAAAAAATAATAAATCTGTTTATTTCCCGGTATTAATGCTATAAGCTGTCATAAAATTTTGGTTGAACATTCTTCCGCGGCCTTTAATCTGACTCTGACGGATAGCCATGTAATCAGACCGTGAAAGTCTTTAAACAAGCAGGTTATTATGCTTCAGAAACTACACATTAAAAATTTCGTACTTATTGAAGAGCTCACCATGGAATTTAGCGAGGGGCTCAATATTCTAACCGGAGAAACCGGTGCCGGTAAATCAATACTCATTGACGCCATATCGGCAATCCTGGGCGGCAAGGTAACTGTCAGCTCAATCCGTACAGGGTGTGACCGCGCCATTCTTGAAGGAACATTTGATATTACAACACTGCCTCTTCTAAAAGAGATTCTTGATAACTCGGGTATCGACACCGAAGACGATTTTCTTGCAGTTAAACGCGAGATTTATTCCGGTGGGAAAGGACGCTGTTTCGCGAACGGAACGCAGATTCCCATAGCTCTTCTGAAAGATATCTCTGACTACCTTATAGTAATTCACGGACAAAACGAACATGTTTCTATGACAAAAACCTCGACCCACCGGGAGCTCTTGGACAGTTACGCCTGCAACGGAGAACTTCTGGATCAGGTCAAAACATGCTATAACGAACTTCACGAATTAAAAGAAAAAATATCCTCTACTGAAATGGACGAACAGGAGCGCAACAAACGCATCGATTATCTGACATTCGCGCTAAATGAAATCGAAGAGGCCAATCTCTCGCTAAACGAAGAGGAAGAGCTGAAAGACGAATCTTCACTTCTCTCTCATGCCGAAAAATTATGCTCAGAGGTTGCCGAATCGCTTGATGCCCTGAAAGGTGATCAGGGGGTTTTACGAAAACTCGAATCAATCGAAAGCTCTTTAAGCTCGGTATCACAAATTGATCCCAATATCGCTTCCGAGCTCGAAAACATCCGCACCGCGTTATACCAGCTTGAAGACTCCGCGGCATTTTTCAGAGGCTACAGTGATTCCATAGATTTTTCTCCGGAAAGACTAAACGAAATTGAAGAACGGCTTGCACTAATATCAGGGCTTAAAAAGAAATATGGCAAATCAATAGACGAGATTCTCTCCTTCGCCGACAGCTGCCGTAGTGAACTGGACATGATAAGCAATTACGATTACGAACAGGAAAAGCTGAAAGAGATTTACCGTGAAACTGTAGCCAGAACCCGCGATACGGCTCTCAAACTTTCCCGATCCCGTCAAAAAGCAGCTCAGGAACTTGAACAAAAAGTCATTTCCGAGCTAAACGACCTTAATATGAAGGGCGCTCAGTTTAAGATTCTTGTCGAACAGGAGACATCCGGCAACGGAGAGATTGAGGTTGGCGGAAAAACCTATATGCTGTATCCGCATGGACTGGACAAGATAGAGTTTATGCTTGCCGCAAATAAAGGCGAGGCGCTGACCCAGTTGCGTAAGGCCGCATCCGGTGGAGAGATGTCTAGAATAATGCTGGCAATAAAGAAAGTTCTGCTTGATGCTGATATTGTTGACTCTCTTATTTTCGATGAAGTGGATACCGGAATAAGCGGCCAGACAGCCGATATAGTCGGCCGCAAACTGCACTCACTTGCTGAGCGTCGTCAGGTATTTGTAATTACACACCTGGCTCAAATAGCGGCAATGAGTGACTCACACTATATTGTGCAAAAACAGGAAAAAGACGGGCGAACCCGTACAACAGTAATCAAGCTGTCCGTGAAAGAAAAGATACGGGAAGTTGCTCGCATGCTTGCAGGCAATAATATCACCGAAACTACTCTGCTCCAGGCTCAAGAGCTGATAGAAAACCGCTAGCTTATTCCAGATTTATTTTGTTTTTTTCAATAGTAAATCTTTTATAAGCATCCGCGAGCATACCATCTACCTGTTTAATAAGTTCCCGGTCGGTTGATCTTTTTTTTACATATTGAAGTATATCAGACAAGTCCTTTTTTAACACTTTGCCCAATTCATTTATGGAATCCGAAATCTGTTGAGCTTCCTTTGAAAGATATACCTTATGTTTTACTGAAGTGCGATCTACCTCTTTTTTGCGTTGTATGCGATCATTCATCTCCCGCCTTATACGGGCTAGCATTTCATCGACAAGAGCATTAAAATTCAGCGCATTTAACAGTTCACGGAATCCAAATTCGCGTCCGCGGGGATCAAAAGGAGTCTCTGGATATGTTTCACATTTAAAAGCCATGTTTATTCCGTCTGCTGTTTTACGATTCAGGAAGACCCTGTTTTTCAGACCACTGGATAACGCAGTTTTTAAATTCGAAACACTATTAAGTAAAAGCTCATTTCCTGTTAAACATACTTCTGCATATTCTGTATAAATAAAAAATTCCAGATGCTCATCCTCAGGAACCGTGAAATTAATATCCTTTTCAAGCTCCTGAACTTCTAACGCGGCCATTGCACTATCAGGAAGCGTCTTGAAGTACGAATCGATACAACCGTTTGTAACCTGTACAACGACCCCGTCATTTGCCTTGATCACGTCGACCAACCGCATTAATGAATTTTTTACAAGCATGGACAATTCTGTTGAGCGATATCGTGTTAAAATTGTATGATAATCCTTGATAACAACATACATAATCGGTCGAGTATCATTGACAAAGGTTGACAACTGTTCGTTATACTTTTGATTTGATTCAAGTATCGACTTTTCCGCAAAATCGACCCTTGTTCCTTCATGCTTCTTGAATATATTTACAATAAAATGATCAATCTCTTTTTTATCTTCAGGAGACAGATAATTAAATAATGGCACAATATCACGGGTTATTCCATAATCTGAGTTAAAAAGCGACAGCAGGAAAAACGCCAACTCAATTGTCATATAACTTCCCAGAACAAGGAGTATCTCACGCTGTATATCTTTATTTCTAATTATCATCATATCCTTAAGCAGCGAAAGGGCTCCCAAATCACCCGATTGCAAAAGAATAATACATGAATATATTCTGACTTTTATTGAAGAGTCTTTCAAATAACCTTTTAAAAATGGTGCTATCTCTTTTTTACGGATAGTTGGATTAATAATCCCGATAAAATCAAGAGCCTGAACAACTGCCTCTTTTACAATATTATCATTCTCTTCCATAAAAAGTTCATGCAAATAAAGTACATCCCGCTCAAAACCGGTCTTGCCGATCAAATGAACCGCGGCAGCCCTGATCTCGGAATTACGATTTTTATCCACGATTATCTTGGAAAATTCATTAACAGATTTATCACTTTTAATATCCTTTTTTGCAATTACCTGAAGCACACGCAAAATTATCGGTGACACATCTCCAAAACGACTCTTCAAAAAATCGAGCATAATAATTGTTGCTCTCTGTTCAGAAAATTGCGAAAGATAGTGCAGCATCTTTAATGCTTCATCATCTGAATCACTATTAAGAAAAAGATACTCCAGCTCGCCAAGCATATAAGGATAACTTAACTGTGACAGGCTGTATGTTATCGCGCAAAACAGTTCTTCGTCGTAAAACTTTTTTATATAATCAAACATTTTACCAAGAGAATTAGAGGCATCTTTAATTCTTAGCTCTCCTATTATATGGCATAACCTTATCAATCTTAGCTTTAAATATTTTTTCTCGAAATCAATATCGTTAAGGCGCTGTGCGCTAATTTCCCGGGCTTTTGCGTCTGGCTCGTGCAGCACTTCAAGAAGCAACGCTAATGCTTTTTCTTCACTCTCATTAACAAATGTTATTCTCTCGGCAATTTCTATAAGCAAAGTCTTTAAATCGATATCTTCTGTGGTCAGAAATTTTATTATACGCCGCTTTAAAAACGGATCACATTTTTCCAGAACAAATTTTCTGATTGCCTGAAATTCATCGATATAATCTTTTTCTTTTATTTCCGGTACAATATAGTTATCACAGTAACTCTTGAAAAAATTGTCCAACATTACAATTATGTAATTATAAAGTTTATCCCGTATAAGGTTCGAACTTTGATTTCTTTGTGATTTAGAAAAATATTTAACAAAAGTTTCAACAATTATCTGATTGTCTCTGTCTGTTAATGATGGTATGGCAATAAGATTACGAAACAGTTTATCAGGATTATTTAAATAATCTATAGCGGCTAGAATAGTATACAAGGTCATATCTATAAGATTATTATCACCCGAAGTCAACGTCTTCATGATATATACCAGGTATTCACGGTGATTGCAGGCCAGAAGCACTTTTATAAAGGCCACTTTTGTTTCGTTAGAAAAGGAGTCAAAGCGATTACTGAACGTGCTTAGCAAAACTCGCACATTGAGCATAAAGTTATCTTCTTTAGGAGGAACATGTGTAAATACATCTTTTTGATTAAGATCCTGATAAATCTTCATTTCACGATGTGCAAACTGCGCGACGGTCTGAAATACTGCGAAAGAGATTGTGTCATTGTCTTCTTCAAGCATTTTTTGATAAAACGGCAATTCAGTATAATGGTCAAGTGCCGTGATTGCTGTTGCCCGAAGCCTCACAGGGTTTTCCCCGTTTTGAGCTATACTTATAAGCATTTCTGTATATCGTGAAACAAGCTCTTTGCCCTTAACCACTATTGGCTGATCTTCCTCATCCTTATCCGGTAATTCATAATCCGCACCGTTAAAATCTTCTTCAGGGTCTATTCGCTTTACAAGCAACCCTGTTAAAAAAACAGCTCTATTTATCTCGGCCGGAAATGTATTGGCGCCTCTTTTTTTTGCAAAATTTTCAAGATCAGATAAAAAATATGCTGTTCCATTATTTTCAATAAAATCAAAAACCAGACATAATTCCTCTTTTTTTTCACTGGTATTTAAGATCTCTTTAATAACAGGAAAAGCATCTTTGTAATTAAAGCCCGTAATAACCTCAAGAGCGCTAAGTCTTATAGCTCCCGGTTTTCCTATATCTCTTAAAAGAATCTCGGCACCATTATCGCTCTTGTATATATTAAGAATTTTATGAAACGCTATCCGCTCATATGCCGTTAAAGAAAAATTGCGGCTAATTTCAAGTTTTATTGATTGAAGAAAATCTTTTTCCATTGAATCCTCTTAAAACATGGATTATTCGGATTTAATCCGCGTAAATCGAAAGTTCTTCAAGCAGAATATCACAAGCAAAAATTGTTCTGGCACTGTCAAGAGGCACCGTTAGAACAAGCTTCCCTTTAAATTGCACTCTTTTTCCGGCAAGCTCAATTGATGATAAATCATTTGAAGAAAACAGTCTGAAAATAATTAACAGATTTGAATTTACAGCTTTATGTCTTATCTTTATTATTTTTTTGCTGTTATAACCTTCTTTCGCGTCTACCGACTCTACTGATTCTACAACACCTTCACCTAAAACCGTCTTATTAACAAAAGATTCAAGACGCTGCACTCTTAATAGAGAAGGTTTGTTTGATATACTATCAGTAAATTCACTGTTTGTCAGCTCGATTATTTCTGCTGCGTTCAGTAATAAAGATAACATTAAACCGCAAAATAATATTATTTTTCGCATTCTAAATCCTGTTTCTTTTTTCCCGATTATTTCATTATATCTTCTAATAATTTTTCAGTCTTATAATTATTTTTTTTTCATTTCTGTTAACTTCAAGAAATGAAATTTTGTATTTATATCGTCTTAATACAGAAGCAAAATCACTCAGGTTCTCGACACTTTGGCCATTCAATGCCGTAATAACATCTCCCTGCAGCAACTTGTTTTCCGCGTATCTAAATTGTGACATATCCGATATAATTATTTTATCGTTAGACGCGTTAATATCAAGACGTATTCCGTAAACAGAGTACAAGGTATTTATTGCTTCTCCGACTTTGGCGAAATAATCTTTTTCGTTCATTGTAAATGAAAATCTTTTTAAAATACCGCTTCTAAAGACACATAGATCCATACGTGCACCTATCGGTTTATTTTTTACAATTTTGGTTAGCTCACTTTTAGATTCAATACTATTGTTATCCACTTCTGCAATAATATCACCTTTTTGCAAACCGATAAGCTGTGCTGGTGAATTTTCAAGTGTCGATACAACGGTTACCGCCTTGCGCCCTGTTGCAGCTATACTCTTTTCGGTAACCATGACCCCTATCCATCCCCGTCTAACATGTCCAAAACGCAGCAAATCCGTATATACTGACTCGACTATATTCACGGGTATCGAAAACGATATTCCCTGGAAACCACCTGATACGGTACGTATAGCGGTATTAAGACCTACCATCTTTCCAGATGTATTAATCAATGGGCCCCCGGAATTCCCAGGATTTATTGGAACATCTGACTGAATAAAATCTTCTATATTTGCGAATCCCACATCTGATCGGTTCGTGGATGAGACAATTCCTTTTGTAACACTATTTGATAAACCATAGGGATTTCCTATGGCAATAACCCAATCACCTTTTTTTAAATTGTTGTCTTTTTCCTTTTCAATTGGCTTGTACAGGTAATTCCTGCAATCAAGGCGCATCAAGGCAAGATCTGTCTCGGAATCTGATATATAGTATCTATTACCCGGATATTTCTTAAATGTACACCGGGTTCCATCATACATTACCGCTTCATAATAATCCGCGTTTTTCACAACATGATGATTGGTAATTATATGCCCTAGATCAGAAAAAACTGTCCCTGACCCAAAACCCGACTGTTTTTTTTTACCATTAGAAATTAAATAGGATTCAATATATATAACGGAGGGCAAAGACCTGCTAACGGCATCGGAAAATCCCGGGCTTTCGGCCGCGATGATTACAGCAAAAGTAAAAAGAATAGTTATCTTAAGCAATATCCATTTCATTATTATGACCTGATATCGAGTAGGAGGTAGGTAATTATTTTACCTACCGTCCTCTCACACCACCGTGCGTACCGTTCGGTACACGGCGGTTCTTTA
>JAFGRW010000116.1 GCA_016934935.1 Spirochaetota bacterium
TATTCCCGTTATTACCACAGTGTACACGCCTTTGTCGGTGTACTCGTGATCGACATCGTTATGAACTAAACCAGAATATGTTTCTACTGTGCCGTCCCCCCAATCGATTGTGAAGTCGTAATTGCCGGTTGAATTCAGCGGTATCAACAATAAAGGTGTCGGGATAGTTGACAGGCTCAAATCCCATACCGTGATAAAGGCCCCTTCGTCGTATACCGCTATCACTGTTATCGTGCAGCTATCGGTATGACCACCGTCTTCGGTGGTTACCGTAATGACCGCTGTGCCTTGGGCGAGAGCGGTGACTAATCCGTTCTGGTCAACCGTTGCCACGGATGCGGCGCCGGTGCTCCAGGTAACGTTTTTATTTGTCGCGTTATTCGGGACTATGGTTGCCGCAAGTTGAAAGGTGTCGTTAATGGATAGTGCAAGGGTTTCCCTATCGAGGGTAATGCCGATGACATCTACAGGCGTCACCGTCACCTCGCAGCTGTCGGAGTGCTCGCCCTCTTCGGAGATTACCGTAATGGTTGCGGTTCCTTCCGCAACGGCAGTGACGGTGCCGTTCTGGTCCACGGTAGCCACAGAGTCAGTATCCGAGCTCCAGCTTACGGTTTTATTGCTGGCATTATCCGGTATGACCATCGCCGTCAACTGATACGTATCGCCCACATCAATAGTCAACGTTTCAGTGTTCAGATCTACGCCAGTTACCGGTATGGGATCTGTCATTACGGTTACCACACAGCTGTCAGAATAATCGCCATCTTCAGTAGTAACTGTAATCGTCGCGGAACCTACCGCAAGAGCCGTAACCAACCCGTTTTCGTCTACTGTTGCAACTGAGGTTGTGTTCGAACTCCAACTCACCGTTTTATTGCCGGCATTGTCCGGTGTGACCGTTGCTGTCAGCTGATAGGTATCGCTCACTGCCATGGTCAGGGTTTCCCGGTTCAGGGTAACACCAGTTGCCGAAACGGTATCAGTGATTACATCTCCATCACCATTGCTGCCTCCGCTTCCTGAACCGCATCCGGCCATAGCGAGTATCGAAATGACGACTATCGCTGTTTTAATTATTACCTGTAACGGTTTCATTGAGTTATTCTCCTAATTAAAAAAAACACAATCTCCATATTATTCAGATTCAAACGCACCAAGATCATCTGCTGTTTCGCGTGTATTCATACCGTTTTTTCCAGGTATTGGTTGCATTATTACAGGTAAATGCGCGTACGCCGTGTCCGGATCGAACTCATCCGGAACAACGGCAGCTGCACGCCCTACAGCTGCTGAATCGGGATCCAAACGGAAATCATAATTTTCAAAGTCAGTAAATCCGGGATCATCAGTAACAACC
The DNA here is from genome assembly GCA_016934935.1 of Spirochaetota bacterium. Taxonomy (GTDB): domain Bacteria; phylum Spirochaetota; class UBA4802; order UBA4802; family JAFGJZ01; genus JAFGRW01. The sequence continues at coordinate 1,361 of JAFGRW010000116.1, forward strand.
GGATCATGTTCTGTAATAGAGTAGTTTAATTCCAAGGCTGTAGGATGAGCGTCACCGTCTATGCCATGTACCAGATTCCCGCCTGCCAGATTTACAATGCCGGAATATTGCAGCCAGGTGGTGTTGGAAGTGCCGGTCGTGGAGAAAATGTTATTCCAGGCGTCCACTCTAGTTCCGCGTAGGGACAGGTCAAAAAAGGCGGAGTTCCACTGATCTGCCTGATCAAGAATATTGATGACAGTGTTATGATAAAAATATAAATGTGCCCTGTACGGGTTTGACGTAACATGAAGCTCGTCATTATCTTCCTGTTCACCTTCATTATCACCACCGTAATGAATGGGATACCCCGCGAAGGGTCTGTCGGACTCGGCATAATTGATGATGACATTTCCATAGGCATAATCAATTCCGTAATCAGTCTGCGACGCGATACCATCCTCCTGCTCTTCCGAATAAACCCAGTCAACAGCTCTCAGACTGGAAACAACATAGTTATACCGGAAAATTTCTCCGCTGGATCGGCTCTTGTAGCTTGAACCCTGAGCCGTTGTTCTCAGCTTTCCAATATAATTACCTTCTATAACAGGATTTACAGATTGTATGTAAAGGTTATGAACAAGGTAGCTCTGGTTTATTCCGTAACTTGCCGGCAATCCGTTTTCATACAAGCGATTGTTGCGAACAACAATTCTTTCACATGCCCCGTTCAGGTCGCCATCCTTTGCCATGGTGAAGATACCGAAGGCATTGTCATAGATAACACAGTTTTCAATAAGAACATCACTACTGGGCTGCATCCAGATGGCTGCCGGACGGGCAGTATAGTCTGTCTCCTCACCCAACAGGTTTGTGAAACTGGCTCCTGCATTAGCACCATACAGCTCGAGATTTTTAACAGTAATCCAGGAAGGCTTGTTTCCAAAATCACCTTTAATCATGATCCCGGCATAATCTTCAAGACTCCAGACTGAATCGGTATCATATATATTATTGTCACCACCCTGGTTACAACCACTTGCGGTTGTCGCTCCATCAAAATCGAATTTCGGCCGATTACCGGATGCATCAGTCACCCCGTTTATGATAATTGGCGTTTCCTCAGTCCCCTGCCCCCGTACAGCAATTTTCCAACGATAAGGATCTTCACGATAATAAATATTCACCACATCACCCGCCGTTAACGAAGCCCAGGGTACAGTATCAGGTTCTTCATACTTCTGATCGGGACCGACATTATAAGTATTGTTTTGACCCGTTAGTGCCACTGTAACAGGATCACTTTTATCGATATCAGATTTAGAATTGCCTGATGATCCACTACAGGATATTAATAAAAATACTGCAGCAAGAAGCAAATTATTAACTACGGATTTTTTCAAATACCACATCGTGTTCTCCCTATTGGATTTACTTTATAAAATCTGAAATCAAATGACCTGAAATATAGACGTTCATGCTATCATTCTTTTTCACGATTGTCGTCTTAAAATGTATTTTGAGACCTGTTTTTCTTTTATTTATTGAAGGCAATTTTAGCATGATACAATACCGGACGACTTGAATCAGGCGATTCATAGACATAGCATTTCTTACGCTTTTTCTTACTCGTACCATACATTATATGGGAGCGATATCCCATAGGGACAACTTGAGCATATACTGTTTTCCACTTGCTCAGAACACTGTTTTTATATTGCACTTTGTGAATGGCCTTACCCCTTAAAGCAACAAGGTCTGTACTAACAGTATAACATTTTGATTTTGCCCAACCGGTTCCTGTGACGTCTGTCCACAAATATGTCTGATCACCATAATTAAAGCCATAACGTTCTATAAATTCTTCAGCAGACATTCTTCCAGCAAATGTAAGGCGCATTGAATTTTTTTTAGACATTTCGTTTTCACTTGCTATTTCTGAAGCATCAACATCATTAACAGGAGTTTGAAAATCATTTTCTTCATTTTCATTATCTTCACCAGTGTCATTATACTCATATTCAATCCGACTAGCTTCAACAAGCCTTCTAGGAGCCGTTTTACCAGTTAAAGATTCGTATATTTCAACTGGAGACTTGTTAACTAATATTTCAGGATTTTCTTTGCTCACAGACGCAACAAGCAGCTCACCCGTTTCTGACGAAAGAAAGTGCACATATCCCCCATCATCCAGTTCTATCTGCTCAATTATTTCCATATTATTATCATAATCGATATTTTCGCATGAAGACCAAAAAAAAGAAGAAACAATAACAAAAACTGCCATACAGACTTTTGATTTTTCCATTAATTACTCCTTAATTTGACTCGATTATTTTTCTTTAGTAAAATTATAACAACCGAATCCTGATATTATATTATATTGAGCTTCTCATATCATAATCTATCACGGCTGTCGTCTCAAGATGTATTTTGAGACCTGTTTATTAATTTAAATTAGATATTTTTGAATTTGTTTCAGAAGAGAACAGATCATGTACGCAATCGTTAAACTTGTTCGGATTCAAACAACCCGGTAATCCATGAGATTGCAAAAATGATATTAAAGATAAAGCCCTCCTGCATATTCTGCCGGAGGGCTTTATTACACTAAACGATATTTCTTAATAATGATTATTTAAATTTTACAATCACCAGTATAAACTGTTATATATTTTATACACTCTGATGTAATTGTCATCCGTCACATATACCAGTCTGCTTTTACTATCCACTATGATATCATCAGTGCCACCCTGAAATGCTTTACCGCCCCAACTGTATACATAATCACCTTCAAGATTAGTTACAATTACATCAGTATAATCGGTATAATAAAGATGTTCCATATGGCTGTCTATAGCTATGTCATCTGGTGGAATGCCGGCAATGCTAAATTCTCTTTTGTATGAACCGAGTTTACTAAAAACCTGTATCTTTTTGTTAAAGGCATCTGCTACATAAACTTCTCCTCCGTAAACTGCAACTCCTTTAGGATAGTAAAATTTACCGGAGCCGGCACCAGAGCCGCCGAAGGCTTTGATAAATCCTCCGCTTTTATCATATATATTTACTTTATCACGGTTAGCAAATCCATCCGATACATAAATGCGGTTTGTCGCATAAATACTGTGCGGATATAATAAATTCTCATCGTTACTTCCGGCACCACCAAAATTTCGCAAAAAATTACCATTTTTATCAAAAACCGAAACAGAATGTGATGTATAGTTTAATACATACAAATCTCCATTACCCTGGTGTATGGAGATGTCTACTGGACTACTTAATGACTCATGTTCAATTGTTTTTACATATTTACCGCTGGAAGTATACACCTGGACCACTTCGTCATAAAATCCGGTGACATACAGATTACCGGTATCATAATTTTTGGCAATTGCACAACTTCGGTTATTCTTGAATTCTTCAAACCGGTTTAATGGTATTTTTTTAACAAGTGAGACCCACGTTTTATAACCATTACTGGCTCCCCGGCTTGCTGTCTCAGAAGAACCAGATTCTTCAGATATCGTATCACTTGTCTTGTCAGGAATTCCCTCATCCTTGTCACCTGTATCTACAGCTTCGCAGGACATAAGACCAAGAAGAAGTGACAAAACAAGAAACAATAGAATTACTTTTTTCATAAATTTATCTCCGTTTTGTTTTTGCGTTTCATCAGTGAAGAGTAAATCCTGATAAAATGACGCTTAGAATATCATGATTTTTATCTTTTGTCGTCTCAATATGTCTTTTGAGACCTGTTTTTTGCTTGTATGTACCTGTCGATCACAATTCAAAATCAAAAAATATTTTTAAGCTATTATCCTTTTTTGATTTAATCTTTTTATAAGTTTTTTTGAATTCCCGGAAATCAGAGTGCTTTTGATCAAAGACATTTATCTCACTGAATTCATCCGGAGAATATGTTCCCCAGTTCTCTATATGACTAAAAAGAACAGAATCAAAATTGTACTTATTTAATAACTCTATCATCTCAGGCATTTCCCGGAAGTTATTTTTCTGCACAACGAAACAGGCGGATAACGATACTATGTCATTACTTTTTCTTAATTCGGAAATAAATTCCATGTTTTCAAGTAGGGTTTCAAACCGACCATTAACCCGGTTTATTTCATATGTTTTTTTGGTAGCTCCGTCTATGGAAATAATTCCGTCAATTTTACGTTTTTTTATATCCCGGGAAACCCTTTCCCAGTTATCTTTGTTCCAAAGCAAACCATTTGTCATTATCTGTATTCTATTAAGACGCGGGAAGTGAGAATCAGAAAACGAAAATAACCAGTCTCGGTAAATTGCGGAGGCAAATGGATCACCGTAGCCCGCGACAAGCAATTCCTTGACATTCTCACCTAAATCTTCAATTTGTTGAATATACCTACGTCCTTTTTTGATCGAAAGAGGTGGATAAAAAGAAGCATTACATGATGTGCAGCACAAATTGCATGCGTTATCAAAACTGTTAACAATATAACCGGGAAGCTCCTTGAATTCTTCTGTTTGGCCTTTTATGTAATCCGCGATCTCTGGATAATGGTATTCAATATATTCCAGAGTTTTAAAGCTTTCACGAGTGCCGTTGAACTGTTGACATCGCCCAAGGTCACATCCACTGTAAGAGAGGTCTTTAACACCTTGCCTGATTTTGTTAAATATATCACCAAACCAGACATTTCGAAGCATTTCCCCTTTTTCAACATCAACATTCTCATTGGTATCAATATCACAACAAACAGTAAGATTATGTTTGTTAATGCGGAGCTGATGAAAAGGATAAATGCAATAAAGAGGGGCTCCGTAGGAATCAATCGGTCTATTTTTTTGTTCTTTATGCAGAGCCATTGCTTTATTACAATTATTAGAACTTTTACTGAAAAGAAAGTTTGTGTACCCTGAATATTTCTTTTTGTTAAGCATGACAATTTCATAACCGTCAAGGATAAGAGTACTGATATACAGTCTTCCTTTTGAATTTTTTTTCAAACAAGGATGTGGTTTAAAAACAAAACCTGTAATATTCTCCATATCAGGCTTCAGTCTGGTTGAAGATTCCGTTTCAAGTTTTTCAAAAGGGATTGCAATTTCTGTCCACTCAGCAGAAGCCGGAATAAATAAATAAAAATCATAGCAGGTATGCTTTTCTTCGAGAACAAAATCCAATTTTTGAATATTTTCAGTTCGGTATGACAAATATATTACGCCACAATCAGGCAACCTTAAAACATCGCTTTGGAATAGATGATTCAAAGATATTTTTATACCATAATTAACTCCAGCTGTATCCTTAATTCTATCAAAACTCAACTCAACAGCAAGAGTGTCAACAGATAGATTATTCAATGTGAGAGCTGCTGAATCCGTACACAAAATCCAAGACTTGAGTTCAATCAGATTATCGGTCTTCATCTTTAACCTCCGCAAACTGGATACAGTCTATTTTACATGTATCCCAAGAAATATATACTATTAGAGTTGATAACCGAAGTAGATTCTCAGACTACCGGCCTCCTCTTGATCAATTTTATCATGAACCTTTATGAAATGATCATATTCCGGATGATTTTTATCAAATATATTCAAGTCATCAAACTCATCCGGGGAATAACTACCCCAGTTAGTTATCCTGTTAAAAGAAACTGTGTCAGCACTATATCTTTTTGCCAAATCAATAAAATCATGCATTTCCCGGTAATTATTTTTCTGAACAACAAAAAACAAAACTAATGACGCAATCTCTTTTCTTTTACGTAAGTCTGAAAGAAATTCAAGATTTTCTAACAATTTAGTAAAACAGCCATTTTTTCGGTTTATTTCATAGGTTCCACTGGAAGCGGCATCTATGGAAATCAAGGCAAAAATCTCATGCTTTTTAATATCAGGTGAAACCTTTTCCCAGTTTGTTTTAGTCCATAGCAGTCCGTTTGACATTATCTTTATTTTTTTTAAATTTGTAAAAGGTTCATCTGAGAAAGAAAACAGCCATTTCCTGTATACCGGAGAAACAAATGGGTCACCAAATCCAGCAATCAACATCTCTTCAACACAACCCCCGATATTTTCAATTTGTTGTATATATAAATTTCCAACATCTGAAGGTAATGGATCGAATTCATGTGCAGTACATGATGGACAAGCAAGATTACACGCGCTATCAAAGCTATTAACGATATAACTTGGCAGACCTTTATAATTTTTTGTTTTTCCCTGAATAAAATCAGCTATGTCCGGTAAATGTTTAGTCAGATAATCCATTGTTTTAAAGCTTTCCCGAGGTCCTGAAAACTGATGACATCTATTTAAATCACATTTACGATAAGAAAGATCTTTTATTCCCTGTCGAATTTCGCTGAAGATCTCCCCTCTCCATATATCAGCAAGAGTTTTATCATTGATAAAATCAACATTCTCATCGGTAATTATTTCACAACATACTGTTATGTATGTTCTATTGATTCTCAATTGAGTAAAAGGGAAAACGCAGTAAAGAGGTTTTCCTGTTGAATCAACAGTTTTTTTTGTTTGCCGCCACGCTTTATAAAATGCTCTCAATTCACTAAAAAAACCTTTATGACATAAATAATTGGTATATCCTCGTAATTTGCGCCTATTCAAAATAATCAGTTCATACCTGTCAAAAACCAGTTCACGGATGAAAAATCTTCCTATTGAGCTTTTATTTTCATCAGGGAAAAGATTAAAAACCAGACCCGAAATACTATCCTTTTCTAAAGCGGTATTTCGGTTGGAATCTCTCCAGATATCAAATGTGTCCAACGGGATCTTAATATTGTGCCATACGTTTTCGGATAATGGGAGCACTTTATAATAATCATAAACAGTCTGGTTCTCTTCCAGAAAAAAATCCAGCCGCTCAAGATTCTCTGTTCGATACTGTAATCTTATCCATCGACATTTTGGAATCCGGTAAAACCTGTTTTCGAAATAATGATTAAGAGTTAATTTTACACTATTGTAGGCCTCTTTTCCTGCTGGGGTAACCGCCTTGTGCAACTCGACAGCTAAAAAATCCGACTCCAATTTTTTTAATGTTGATCCAAAGCAATCAGGATTCAAGTCCCATGAATTTAATCGGATTATGTTATTTGTTTTCATTAATCTTCTTCCTAACCTTTAAGTTTATTCAGCCCACCAAACAATTTTATAGTGGTCTCCTTTATTCAATTTACCAAGAGTAATTGAATAAAATTTTCCAATAGTCTCCGGCAATAATGTGATTTCTGTATAGTTGACATGAAACTTTTGCACTGTTCCATTAAATTCAAAACTATCATAACTGATATCGGGATCGCAGCAGTAAGATATTCCAATAACTATTTTTTCCGGAGACCAATCTTTAGGGAGATAGGCTCCATTAAGGACAAACACATCGTCAGCAGAAGAAGTAAAATAAAAATCCTCACTCCTTTTCGGAAGCATTTGATGACCTTTTCTTCGGACTTCCATGTCATCAACTTCAACAATAGGACTTTCGCCACTTACACTATCCGGCCACCAGACAAGTTCCATCTCAACAGAGGAGTCAGTCGTTATGGAAAAAACTATATCAGCATCCATGGGAAAATTTTCAATAACCAACTCATTATAGACCTTGTCTAGAGTCAGGTTCCTTGCATTAAAAGACAGTAATCCTCCTGTTTTTTTCGGACAAAGAAAACGGACTCCAATTCTAAAATATTCGGGATTCCAATCACGGGGAAACAAGACTCGATCTATGATGATATTCACGCAACCATTGACATGCAATATTTGTTTAGTTTCGCTGTTCGGGAGATGAATACTATTTTTATAATCAAAATAATCCTTTTTAAAAACCAGAATTTTCTGTGTGTCCTCCGCTTTTTGATCTTTGTCACTCACAATACCAGTTACAATATGTTCTCCAGGAGATTCAAAAGAATAATCAACAGATGAGTCCCTACAAGACAGTACTTTTCCGTCTACTATCCAGTTGTAAGATAAAGAAGTCTTTTCTGAATTTAATGAAAAACTTCCGGATAGATCAAAGCGGTATGGCCTTCTCTCGAAAACAATAGAATCATATTGCAAAATCGGAACTAATCCAACAACAGGCTTCTTGATATTAGCAAACTCCCTGGTCGCAAAAAGATACCCGGTTTCATAAATTCCTTCGACTTTCTTATAATTAACAATGTGATACCCAAGAGAATGCACCAGATGAACAAGGTCTTTCTCTTCATAATTGCTGTGCACCTCCATAACGATATTTCTGACATTGCCGAACCACTGCATTGGGGCGCTCATAAGAATATCCATCTCGGCTCCTTCACAATCGATCTTCAGAAGATCAACAATTTTCCCTTCGGAAACATCGGGGAAAAGAGAAGCCAATCTCTTACACTTAACCTTTTCCTTATGGGCAGCGCATAACGTCTTGTTAACAGTCTGAAAATACTCCGATGAAGTTGTAACCAAACCGGATGCTCCAGAAACATTTTCAAAATCCATAATAATCAAATCAACTTCATTATTATTAGATGAGACGGCATAGCGAAAACATTTAACTCTTTCTTCAAGACCGTTCAACTCAACATTACGTTTTAGTATACTGAAATTTGTCTCTTGTGGTTCCACCGCATAAACATGGGCCCCTTTGCTTGCGGCATATAATGAAAAAAAACCCTGATTGGCTCCTATATCAATTACAGTCATTCCTTTACAGATTATAAAATCCTGTTCATAAATATTATCAGTCCAGATCTCATCAATAATCATTCTGGATTTATCAATTACGATTGCCTTGTACCGATTTGGCAGCTCAATTTTAATAAAGTTATTTGTTTTTCCTTCAGTCATAAGTTCTGTCCTTTTTCAATATCAAAAAACCGAGATCTGTGAGAAGATTATATTTCCCATCCAGATAATTATCGCCAAGGGCTATCCCATCCGGAAATTTTCTGGCCCATCGACGAAGTTTGTCTCCATTGAATAAAATATTATGATCACGCCACATTGTTTTTTCTGTTTCGATAGGGACATGAACTATTAGAAGGAATCGGGTTCGCCCCCACAGCTTTTGCAGCGACTGAAATGCCGTTGAATCATCAGGGAGATGTTCAAGAACATCGACCAGAACTACAACATCCGACATCGGCCAGGCTTCAGGAGATTCAGTTAAATTGAGATAGCAGAACTCCATAACTGGAATTTTCTTTGATTTTCTGAAATCTTCAACCCAGTCAATGAACTCTTTTGGCGGGGCAACACAGTCTGAAGCAATGATGCGAGTTGCATTAAACCCAATGAGTTTTTCTTTACCCAAAATCATAATCATGACCGGCAAAAACCCGAACTGTGTACCCACATCATGAAATGAGAATCCATCAACAAAAGAACAGCACTGATCGGACACAACACGAAATATCCAATAATAATAAAATGAACAGATTTCGGTATGAGTTCGATCCTCTTTGGAAAACAAATTTTCCGCGTTTGTTTTACCGGACAGACAGTTTTTGTAGAAAAACAGATACTTTTCCAATGAATTATTATAAAGTATCCTGGCAAAACCCTGATACCCAATCTTCAAATGGTGCATAACGGCATTGATAAGGGCACCCATGAACAAATCATTGGGAAAAATTTTCGAATTTTCAAGGAAGCCGGAATTGACCTCTTTATTAAGTTTAAGCAATTCCGAATATGCCAACGTATAGATATCCCTGTTCAGAACACTTGAACTACGCTTAAGGAGTCCCTTGTTGGGAGTGATGATAATACCATTACTGTTATTTGTTATTTTAAAATAGACACCTGAAACAGTTTTATTCTCAAAACTGTAAAAAACTTCAAAATTATTCCTGATGAAAAGCAGCACATTATTATAACTGTCAACAGATACGGAAGTGATAAAATCAGGATTAGAGCAATCAAGATCATTATCGTTGTATTCATGATAAAAATTATAACAGTATGAAGATATACCTTCAATCGTCTGTAATAGTCTCCTGCGACACTCCCTTATTTCCAGGGAAGGCCTGCTATTTGTTAGCTTATAATTATTCACGAATGATTCCCTTCAGATGAGAAACATCTGCAGATCCCTGCTCCCTGAAAAGGATGAGAAATCCGCATGCCGGCAGATCAATAATGTCATTGTTGTCACGAAAATATTCCAGGGAAACAGAGCCAGGAATTTCTGCTGCCCATTGACTAATCTTATCTTTATCAAAGAGCATATTGTGGTCGTGCCACTTATTTTCTTTGGTTTCTATTGGGACATGAACAATCAAGACCTCTTTTGTCATATCCCAAAGTTTTAGCAAACCCTCTTTTGCTGTTTCTTCATCAGGAAGATGCTCCAGTACGTCGATGCTCACTGTAATATCACAAACCGGTGGTTTTGAATCACTATCAAGAAGGTCAAGAAAATTGAAGCGAAAGTCAATATTATGGGGCAGATCATTATATTTCTGCATCCATATCAAAAGTTCGTGTTGTTGCGGCACACAGTCAGACGCAATTATTTTACTGATATTGATACCTGCCTGACTGCGGGCTGTCATATCAAGAATCATAGCCGGTAGACAGGCCAGCTCCGTACCAACGTCATGAAATGTGTAGATTCCATTAGCAGGCAGATAATGTTTCAATATTTTTAACAATAAGTAATAATATGATGAAAAAATTTCGGTATGAGATATATTCTTCTTGTTTAGTATTTCTTTAAATGTCGCTTCATTTCTTACTATTTTATTATAATTTTCCAAATATAGATGTAATGTGTTTTCATAAAGCATTACAAGAAATTTATCTACGCTTATATCCAGCTCATACGAAAGTACACTGATTATGGACTCATAGAACAAGGCCAAAGGAAAACATTCAAAACTATCAAGGAAAAACAGTTTTGGCATATATGAGACATGTTTTATATCCAAATATGTTTTATTATAGAAATTCCTATTGAGTATTCTTTTATCCCGAGAAACAAGGTAACGAGTTGGTGTAAAGACCATCCCCTTAAGCCCACTTTTATTTCGGAAACAGATACCTTCCACAGTATTATTGAAAAACATATCGGCATCAATGAAACTTTTTCTAACATAGAAGACAACTATAGGAAAACTATCGGGATTGACAGCAGTCATGAAATCAAGATTTTTATCATTATAATAATTATCATCGTGATTCCAATAAAAAGGATACACATGGTCGGAAATATTTTTGAGTACTTCAAAAGTAACTTTTCTGAAAACAGATTTGTCCCCCCCCTGGTAAAAGATCATTTCTTTAATACTATCAACATGCATAATTTAATTTCTCCTCATTGTAAAATCATACTCTTCAAATAATTTGTATTATCGTGATATAAACTGACATCCATCTCTTCCAGAGCGCCATCCCGCATAAGAATAAGCTTCTCAAATTCTCCAGCTAATCGCAAATTATGACTAATGAAAATGATTGTTTTATTCTGGCATGCTGATTTTATATATTTTACAACATTGAATGCTGTTTCTGGATCCAAATGAGAAGTACATTCATCAAAAATAAAAACATCCGCATCAAGTGAAAGCCCTCGAGCGATGCCAATTCTCTGTTTCTCCCCTTCTGAAAAAGTGGAGAATGTTTCAGATACAATTGTATTCAAGCCACAAGGTAATTGGGATAATAGTGGTAGTAACCTCAGGTTATCCAAAAGAGAGTGCATCTGATCACTTTTCAACCGGTTATGAATGTCAATGTTTTCCTTCAATGATACTGGATAAAGAGAAATTTCCTGGGGAATTATGGTTATTCGTTTGCGGAGTGACTCAAGAGTGAACTGTTGAACATCTTTTCCATCAATCAAGATGCTTCCACTTGCCGAATGATACAATCGAAGAAGAAGCTTCATAAGAGCCGATTTTCCAGAACCGGATTTACCAATCAGTGCCATATGATCTTTCCAATATATATCCAGACTGATATTGCTAAAAATTGTCCTGTTTGATATAACTAACGAACAATCAACAAAACTAATTCCCTGCTTTATATGTTCTAATTCAATGCTTCCTTCTTTTTCATTATGACCGGTCCGGTATTGTCTCATTTTTGTTAAGATAAGCTGAATTTCCAATAAAGCCTGAGGAACCTTCTGTAAATCATTTAAAGGAATCAAAATATTGCCCAATATAATCAAAATAAATGTAAAAAAACCTATAGTAATACGATCACTGCTAATATCCTTTGAGCCATAATACATGAGTAATATATTATATATATAATATGATGGTATAATTATACCATTAATAATCGTATATTGATGTGACTGTTTGAGAGTCTGCTCCCGGACGGCTGTTAGAATATTGTTAAATTCTTTTAAAATGTTATTTTTAAGAACTTCAAATTTTATAGTTTTTATATTAATAATAATGCGGAAAGCCGACTGATACATGAGACGATATAGTCTTGTAATATTCTGTTTGGATTCATTAATAGGTCCGGCCCATAAAATAGCCCATAAAATGACAAGAAGCACGGTTGCAATATAAATATAAAAAAGCCATCTGGCAAAATTAAATAAAAGAATCGACCATATTATTATGGAGAATAAACTAGTATAACCAAGAAGTATTTGCACTGTATTTATTGACAAATTATCTGTATTTTCAAAAATTCTTGCTGTTATTTCATTACTGTTTTTTTGCAAAAAGAACTGATAATCATATCTGACAAGCTCTGATGTAAGTTCTTTACGAATTGCTCTATTCAGTTTCAATCCTGCTTTTTTTGTTATGTATTGGTTAATCAATACTATCAAAGAAATTATTATACTGACCAGCAAGTAAAGGGCTGAGACTTTATATAAGCTTTCAAGATTTAAAGATGAAAGCGCGTTGTCATATAACTGTTTAAGCAACCAGGCATTTCCAGCCGCTGCACATACCGACAATAAAGATATCAGAAAAAGCCACAAAGAATATTTATAAAATAAAGGAGTACAGAATCGTATTCCTATACACAGCGATTCTTTTGTTGGTATTATCATTGATTCGTTTCTCTCTTTTGTTTTAATGTCTCCCAAAACAATGAGTAATAATGTCTCTTCAAATTCATTAGTTCTTCATGACACCCTGTCTCCACTATTTGTCCTTTACTCAGAACATAGATGAGATTAGAGTGTAAAGCAAAAGTGGGACTGTGTGTTATGGCTATAATAGTTCGGTTTTTTCCGGAATTTTTCCATTTCAGCAGCGTATTGATTATTTTTAATTCTGTATTCAGATCAACTCCCGAAGTTGCTTCATCCAGAATGATCACATCCGGATTTCTTGCCAGACATCGCGCGAGTAGCATCCTCTGTTTTTCCCCACCTGAAATAGATTTTCCATATTCAGATATCTGATGAAAAACGCCCGAGGGATATCTACCGATTAAATCGGAAAGCCCCATATCACGGCATAACTCAATAACTTGCTTATCATCAAGAATACCTTCGAGATCTATATTGTTTTTAATTGTATCATTCAATATCATTCCGTCCTGGAACATAACACGGATAATCTTTCTCAAATCCCGGGTATTAACAAGACTCAAATCAATTCCGTCAAATTGAACTGCTTCCGATTCAACTGGATATAGTTTGAGAAGAATATTAATTATTGTTGATTTTCCCGATCCCGACTCACCTACAATTGAAATAAACGAATTTACCAGTATTCTGATGTTTAAATTGTTTAGTGCCTGTTTACCATTGTTATAACAGAAATTAAAATTCTTAAACTGAACGGCATGACTAAAACTGCATACAGGAACTTTACCAATTGATTCCTCTTCCAGACTTAACTCATCCTTGATTTTTTTGATAGAAGTCCATCCTTTTAGAACATCAAAAAGCGAGTCAAAAATACCTATAATTGGTTCAATAATAACATATGACAACAGAAGCAGTATTAGAAACATACCTGGAGAGAAATTCCCGTGTTTAAGAAGGTCAAATCCAATAACAAAAACACAAATACACCCCAGTGCAACAAGAATGTTAACAAATCTCTGAAGAATAACTTCATTCAGATCCCGATCCAGGATCAATTTCTCATTTCTTTCCAAAAGCGAATCAAGACACTTCTCCTGGAGGCTATACAAATTATAGCATTTGATATCCATAATTGCCTTGAATGTGAAGAAATAATAATTATAAAATTCTCCTGTTATTTTAATGGCACGATGATTCTGCTCGGAGATATATTCTTTCCTTGACAGATACATCACGGTAATGGCAATTATAATACCGGTATAAATAGCGAAAATAGCACTGTTGAGATGTAGAAGAACAGCCAGAAATATTGCTATTTGGACAAAAAAGAGTATCCCGGTAATGATAGAAACAACCACTCGTGCAACAATTTCAACTTCAGTCAGGAAACATGAGACAATATCGCCACTAAACCGGTTTTCAAAAAATGAATAACGGCAATCAATTATAGAATTCAGGATTTTCTTTTTCAGGCTATTAACAATAGAAATACTTAATATACTTCGAAAGTAAATATTCGTAGAAATTGAAATACTTCGGACAGCTAAAAGAGTAAGAAATATTCCAATAATTTTTGGGAGAGGTACTTGTATCTTCTGTGTAAGATATTCATCATATATAGTCATAAACACCCAAGGCAGTACATATTGCACAACAGAAAACAGAAGAGTACTCATAGCAAATAACGAAACAAACAACCATGATTGCATTACACAATACATGATGTTTAGTTCAGTTTTTCCTGTTTGTGACAAGTCCATTAATAAAGATCCTTAACAAGCTTTTCCGCGATTGTTACCCAATTGAATTTTTCTCTGTATTCCTTTATAAATGATTCAGAAACTTCTTTTTCATCTTTATTCCCGAAAGCTTTAAGTAAAGCCTCCCTCAAGCTGTTACGATCAGGCTTGTAAACCAGAAAATACCTTCTTGGGTCTTGATTTTTTAGCACAGGTCCTTCAAGAGATCCGAACCCGTTTAGCGCTGAAATAAGTGTTCCATCTACACGGTAGATGCTATGGGGTGAAAGATACCCATCATATCTATTGTCATCAGGAATAACGCATTTTTTTCCAAGAGCAATAGACTGAAGAACAAGGGGATGCAGGTATCTTGTGGAACTGATATCGATAAAGCAGTCACTTGCTGCCAATAGTTTTACTGCATATTCCAGACAAAAATCATCATCCAGAAAATGTATATTGCTCAGTTGTTTATAGCGATCAATTTGTTCCATTAGATAGCGTCCATGAGATAGATGAAAATACTCGATGGAATTTCTATCCATATATTCCAGAACCGGCGTATTGTGCTCATTATCCAGTACATGACGGAAATTGGACGGTGTCATTATTTTTAGAATAACCTTGCTGTTATCAGCAAACAACTCACTGAAAATTTCCAGCAACAGATCAAGATTCACGTATGGAGAGGAAAACGGCTCTGCCCATACAAAAATGAACTGACCTTTTTCAGAAAAAACACCATGGGCACATTCTTCCAATAATTCACTATCAATACCTACTGGAAGATAATTTCGTTGTTGAAAATCCGGATAAAAATCCTGTTCCAATTCGCGGCGGTAATAAAGCCGATTATACATTCCCAGTTTGTGTTTGAGATAATATCTCTCCTGATTAATGAATCCAGTATCTTCCCAGAAAATCCTCTGTCCCACAGCTCTGCTTGAGCAGGTTGCAACAACAGAATCCATAAAACAGGGAACCTGATCTCCCATGAAGTTATTTCTTGAACTATATATTCTATTGATGACCAATTTTCTATTCTGACCTGCAAAATGCAAAAAACCGATATTAAGATCAGCCTGTTTATAAGGGTCATACCCTAATTCTAATCCTGTGTGGATACCCAATTTATTGGAAGCCATTGCAAGATTTATAAACCAGAAACGGTTCGGAGATATATGAATATCATTTTCCATCGTGAAAGTTAAAAATCTTTTCGCTCGAAAGGATGTGCGAAATACATCCCTGATTTTTTCAGCAATTCCAATCTCTTCATTTTCTACCAGAACAACCCGTCTGGCAATTCTTGACATTTCTTTGAATATCATCGTAAAAAGAGCTTCATTAATATTCCGGTATTCCACAGACAGCAGAACAAGATCATAAGAATTATTTTTATCGGAAAGAAAAATCCCCATTCTGTCTGAATTTTTATCTGAAAAGCTTTGACTTCGGGGATTGAATGATTTAACAACACAAGGCGATGATAACAGAATTTCATCTTCAATTCCAGCCAATACAGTTTTGGGAGGCAAGTAATCTAGTATCTTTATGCTGTTATTGATTCGGCTTATAAGATGCTTACGCGAATAGATAGCTTCCTGATATTCAATTGTTTGAATCGGCCAGCATTCGAATTCGCGGACAAACAGTTCAACTTCCCAGGAATTATGCTTGTTCAGAAATAGTTGATAGTTTTTTTTTAAAGATAAAATATTTGATGAAAAATTATAATCATGATGAATATGATAAACATGGACGTTTTCATTCAGCTCGATTTTACAATCAATTTTATAAAGTCTGTATCCCAATTCAACATCTTCTCCACCCCAATGAACAAAATTTTCATCAAAACCGCCTACTTTTTCAAAGACCTCTTTCCATATACAGAAACAATGGCTAAACATCATCTGCCAGTTTCCCCTCCAGCCCTTTCCTGTTCTTTTGTTATAATTTTTAACTGTAGTACGGATATCCCTGAAAGCGGGAAGATTTTTTATCAATTCAAAATAGTGTTCTATTGTATCTTCCGTAAGATACCAGTGATCAAAATCGAGAAGGTCATCACGCAAGCCAAGAGAAATCAAATTCCTGTTATTTAAGGACGCAACATTGAATTCTTTTAGCAGATTTTTTTCAGGTATAACATCACTATCCAGAAAAACAAGACGTTCTCCAACAGCTTTGCTGGCACCTATGTTTCTGTTTCTGCTCCTTAGTTTTGAATTAGCATGGTAATGATAAGTTATAGCAAGACTACTTGAATATTGTTTTATAATTTCATCAATTCTCTTATCTGAGCCATCATCAATAATAATGATTTCAAATAAAGATGATTCAAAATCCAGAAGAGAAAGAGCCTTTAGCAGTAAAGCAATTTCATATTCTTTATTATAATAAGTAATAATTATAGAAAACAGTTTTTGCAAGCTATTGTCTGACTCCATACAGCTCCCCGCATAATGAAATATTAACAAATAATTTTTTAGCTTTAATCCATAATTTCATGTCGAGAAGTCCCATCGTATTTACTATCAATATAAAGAAAGAATTCCAGTACAATCCTATATTAGGACACCAATATAGATGTATCCTAATCACAAAAACCACCCGAAAAGCATCTATGCATGAATAGGCGAAATATGACTTTTCTCGTATCATATTTTTTTGCTCTTGTCGTCTCAAGATGTCTTTTGAGACCTGTTTTTTGGATATTAAGCAGATGTTATTAGCTATTCGACAATTGACTTAGGTTGATTTCAAATTTTAACTCACGGATCAGAGCCACATATGCGTAATACTTAGGATCGTTCAACTTAGGCAACACAAAGTACGTCACTGCCAGTTCGAGCAAGCAAGGTGGCGAGCACCGGAAGATCAGGATCTACGGTTCAAGGATCGTGTTGAAAGAAGTACACGCAATAGACCTCGCGAATTCATCGATAACCGCACGCGCAAACTCCGCGGTTGCTGTGTGTGGTGGGATATGTAAATACTATTGGAGCAAGCTCTAGCGCGTCACCGCCTCTTTCGGTCGTTCCAGCTACGTTAACTACTTTCTCTTTTAGTTTGAATTTGATATCAATTGGAGTTACAATACTCAGAGTCACGAGCACCTAATGGCGCTCAACATCGAGAAAGCAAAGGGCTGTTCACTTAGTGTTCGAGTATCTGTCCCAACAAAAGTAGACGCCAATTTTTAAGTAATCTTTCTAATTTGTAACTATCGATTGGATTTTTTTGGCACATGCTTCTGCTTGTTTCCGCTTGGACTCCGCATAGGTCGTCACGACAGGCTGAGAGACGTCATCCCAACGCGTTAACTCAACTTCCTGTTGTACTGGATCCATGCGCTGTCGCAGCACGACCTCCCACACCCCCTTCTTGGGTGCAACCCAAGGATTTGCTGCCGCCAGGGCATTATATGGTTTTCGGTAACGCACAATGCATGACTTAACATTCCTGAAAGGCACGCGACGATACGATATTAGCGGAACCAAAAACCCAACCTGCCACAACACTTCACGTCGTCGGGGAACAACCCTCACAGTGAGCCGACCAAGCAACATCAGTACGCCAAACGCTCCTGCAACCAAGAGTATTACCCAAACACGGTTCGACATCATTTCCTCGGTTACAAGAAAATAAAACAGACCAGCCATCGTCAATATAGACGCACCTGAATACCAAAACGGCCAGGAGTTGTCAAAGCTTATTGTTCGCCACTTTTTCACATCCCCGACTCGAGTCTTAGAAACAACTTGTTGACGAATCATCTCACAACCTCCTATTCTAAACTCGAAAAAAATCATTTCCGGAAATGAGCAGCAAACAGATCCGGAGCATAGGGACAAAAACGCAAAACACAAATTAACGAGAAAACCAGCATGCTAATAATAAAACATATTACAGCAAACAAGCGGTATCTTCGAAACAAATACATTACATCCAGAACAAACCGGGCTTCTTTTGGATTATCCTGAGGATATATAACCGAAACACATTCACCTTTTAAAATAGAGGAGGGATGACTTTTAATAATAGTAGTAATCTTTTGCTCTATTCCATTATTCGCCCTGAACGCTATGGTAACATAATAAGCCAAAAAAAATTCAACTCGTTCGCGAGATATGGATTCAACAACCGCTTCAGTTCTTTCAGAAGACTTTATTACCTTCATTGCATGATGGTAATGATAAAAGGAAAGACCTGCAAAAAAAAATGTGCAGATCAGCATTAGACTGCCTGCTACCAGAATCTGCTTGACAACATAACTGTTCATTAACATAAATTGACCATTCTTATTAAGTAACCTTAGCGAAACATTTAAAACAACGTCTGATTCTTATTATCATTTCGTCGATGGCAATATTATGCACAAGCACTTAGCAATAATGATAAACTTGTTGGAATATTTTGATTTTTAGTATTCTGTTAAAATAACTCACTCCTTTACTGTACCAATAGCTTGTCTTAAAAGAAAATGCAAAGACTCAGCTATTGGTGGTTTCACCTTCCAACGAATCGCCCCCTGACTGATGTCTCCGATAATATTTGATGTAGAGAGCTCCATACAGACTCCATTTTCGTCTTCATATATAATTGAAAGATATGCCTCTTTGGACTGACCCCCTAAAACTGGAGTGACAAAATAACTGGGATTAGGAATATAGGATTATGATAAAACGACAAAGACATTCAGAA
>JAFGRW010000017.1 GCA_016934935.1 Spirochaetota bacterium
CTGCGGCTGTGCCGCGTTAAAGTTCTGATGCGGGTATTATATACCCAACACCAGGAGACACGCTTTCATAAAATCATTGCGAGGCCGTAGGCCGCGGCAACCTTGACCGCTACAATCTTAAATAACGTCCACTTATTGTTATTCACACGTTTCGCACCTCGGTTACTCTGTAACCGACTATTCATTGCTTTTTCCCGCCATTACTCAAGAGAACCGCTAAAAATAAAATATTGTAGCACATTCCGTTTCTATATTTTGTCGATCATATCTTTAATGAAATCCCTGTTGCCAGGTCCAGTAGCAAAGCTATGGCCTGCAAATACTTCAAAAATAAAATTTGATAAGCGCTTGTATTCTTCAAAACCCGACTTGGTGTCAATGTATTTCAATCGGTATACTGTTTGGCAGAGTTTCTTGAAAAAGTCAAATACTTCAGAATCAGTTATCTCTATGTTGTTTAGAACATAAGCTATTTCATTCATAAATATTTCCAACTCCACCAACAACTCTTTTAAATAAAACTCGCCATATTCATCAGGATGATCAATAACATTCAACACATCATCCCATCTGCTGTATTTATTGCTGTCATACTTAAAATATTCCCAAAACTCTTTTACATCCAATAATTTAGTTATCAAATCTTCATCACTATTAAATCTCCCAGCACTTAAAAGAATACTTATCATATCCTGCTTAAACATGGAATACTGTTGTTCGAAATTACGTTTAATCAAAATCTTTCGCTGTCTGTTTGGATACCATACGACAATAAGATAGAAAAAAACGCTAACGAGAATACCTATTGAAAGACTAAACAATATCGAATTACCCGTAGCAAATCGTATAAACAGCGTCTCGATAGATGTACCTTCAATTAGTCTTATCGCAGGTTCATCGCTTGCCTTAAAGACAAGAAAAACACACAGAACACTTAACAACCATAAAAAAATAGCCCATTTTGGCATTTGTTTTAGTGAATTAGACATCTTTATTTTTGACATAATATTATTCAGTTAATATCTCCAAAACTTTATCTGTATATTGTGTATCTTTCGCCATTACCAAGGTACCATAAAAACCACTTTACAATTCACTAGGATATGATTTTCTAGGATACCCAATTTCTCCATAATCAGTGTGCTTGCCTTTATAATTGATCATTTGAAAAACTATTTGAAATAGCAGTGTCTCAAGGTCGCCTATCTTATTAAACATATCTTGGGTAGGTAAGATTCTTTTCCCATGAGCAACCTTGTTGCGTACGCTTTCCCACGATTTAACTCTTCGCTTTAATATCTTGCTTTCATCAGCAAGCCGTAAGAGTGTTCTTTTAGTGCTTTCTTTAGATGGCTTCAGACGGGAAACATGAGATTTTATAATATTCGACAAGGTCTGATCGACTCTTTTGTTTGTCAAAAATATATCGACTTTCCCCAAAAGTTCTCCAATGAGTCTTGTACGTTTAGCATCATTGACTCTCTTGCAAAAATGATGTGCCAATAAATCTTCAATTGCAACACAAAGATTCAAAGCATATGCTGAAAGCTCTTGCTCTGATGCACGTAAGCACGCAAGATTTTGGAAGATACTTCCGAACTCTGAATAATAAGAAATTTTATCTTTTAGAATATATCTGAGATATTTACTGTATAGTTCCCAAAACATAGCGGATTCCTTACTCTTAGGAACCCAACGGTCTTCATAAGGTTTTTTTGTTCGTGGCGATAGGCGATTGGGTATTAAACAAATATGTTGGCGGCTGCCCTTAGAGTCAGAAATAGTTTTCACATTCCACTCAAACGGTTCCCCTAAAACAAAACCCAACGCCTCAATAGCTCTGTATTCTATTGAATCGTTATGCCTTTTTTTATGCCTACTACTTTTTAAACTTAACACTGATTCCCCATCATGTACAAAAAAACGTAAGTTGTAATTCCATACTTTCACATCTGCCACACAAAGATGGGTTCCGGGCTCACCCTCATCTTTGATAAAGGTTCCATATCGGAGTGCATTATTAGACGGATAGCCCTTATATTCATGGAAAGCTCTAAAAGTAATACTAGCTTTTGATTGGGGAGCAGTCCTTTTGATCTCAGCAAAAATCTCTCGCGTATAGTAAGTATATATTGTTCCATGGTCCGTATAGTGAATGTCTGGCTCAGATAACCAATTGCTTTTCCAGCTATCTTTAGTCGTAAGATCATAACTTTCTGACAGAGAGATTATTTCGCCTGCTTTGAATTTATAACCAGAGAATTGCTGCAATATGTTTTCTTTGTCTCCTCCTTTAACTTTCAGATTGAATATTGTTATCTGAAAGTAATTTTGTTTTACTTGCCGAATAAATCCTGGGCCGGATATCTTTTCTGTTCCATCTCGTTTTTCTACAAGCATATTTGCTGAATGGCTTTCCCAATTACCATCTTTTAACAACTGAAATTCTTTTTTGCCCATATACATACTTACAAATCTCCTTCGGGGTAAATTAAAAGCTCCCGGTAAATTAAAAGCTCCCGGGGTAAATTAAAAGCTCCCGGAGTGCTCTGTAGAAAAGCTCTTTTACAAATAAGATAACCGCAAGGTTATGTGTTAAAACCATCAGCATCATTTCGCGGC
>JAFGRW010000117.1 GCA_016934935.1 Spirochaetota bacterium
ACATTAAATAATGTCCAATCTCCATAATATATGTCAAAAGGACTATTTTTTAAATTGAATAACCAGGCAACAAAACCATGTGTCCATTCATGGCATAACAACATAATCTGTCTGGTAATAAAAACAGCAAGTATTGTAATTAGTATAAAACACAAATTTTTGTAAATTTTTTTCATTTAAAAGTATCTCCTTTCGTCATTACGGCTAACCAGACGATTCACCAGGAAATCTCCTTCGATGGACGCTTCACGACCGCCTATCAAGAGATTCAATCAGCAACTTTCGGCTCTTGTGAATGGCCGTGATATAACGGGAGCGTAGCGATCCGACATATCGCGTGCCTAACCGGTCGCACGCCAAGAGATATTTTCCGATTCTGCGGTTTTAGACCGAACTCTCAAAATATGTAAAATAGTACGCGTTAGTAATCTACTGCGAGCGCTTTTTTATAGAGCGCTGTATGATATTTTTATTTATAATTATGAAGTGCAAAAGATGTCGTTATAATTTAATCATGATATATAAAATCATTTCTCAACAAGATCACCCTCAACATATCAATGAATCATACCGGATATTAATGTTTGATATGGTATGCCCATTTCCAATGCTTTTTTCTGTATGCCTTTAAAATCGTGTTCATACAATCTCATTCTTCGATGGATTTCTTGTTCTGATTTTTCCGTTTTTATAATCTTCTAATATCTGTCTTTCTTCATCATTCAGTTTCATCGTTTTATTCCTCTAATTCCTTAAGATAATCTCGGGTTGCCTTCCTGCTTGGAATAATCGTTTTTAAAAATATTTCACTGTCAGTTTCAATATAGAGTACTAAATAAATATATCTTTCAATGATTACAAAATATATCTTTTGACCTGGATATGTATCTTGATCAGGATGATCTGAAATTTCCAGATATCTCCCTAGTAATAGATGAAAAATAATTTATTCAAAAGATATGTCACGTTCATTTTTTTGAATTTCATTTTTTTCAAAATTCCATTCGAATCGCTTATTTTCCATGATTTAATGTGCATTCAATGGATGTACAATGTCAAGTATTTTCTTTTTACTCTCCATAACGGCATGCTTCAGCACGTTGAAAAACAAACGATGATTTTTCTCAAAGGAGCAAAAACGAAAAGTACAAATCGAAGACAGAATCTGCACGCTTTTCAATCCGCTGCATGCGTTTCGACCTTCTTTTTTTCGCTACCGATCCGGCCTTTACCGAACACAAATAAGGGGTTCACCATATTCCTTTTTTCCATTTCTTGCTCCCATTTTCTCCTGGCAGCAGAGTTTTTTCTTTCAATATATTCGATGCTTTTCTTATGTTCATCCCAAATTATCGCACGATCACAAGGCCTGCCCCGGTAATTTTTAAGCCGGGGGTTGCACCACATGCAATTTTTTATAGGTTAGGTCACATATGCAGGACGCCGTCGCTGATTTAATTCATATCATTTTATGCTTTAACTTTTATTAGCATGGTCTGAAGACACATGCCACACGATTTCTATTTAATTATTTCATTCAGGGAACCCGGCGGTGGACGTTCAAGAGTTTAGAGAAACTGAAGAAGGCAAACGGAGATATAAATAGATTCAAGCAATGTCAGACGAAGAATTTTTATAGCGCCTATATGAAACCAATCGTGCAACTATCAGAACAAACGAATCAGGAATAAGATGAAATTTCTAAATCCTTCCAAATATAATTTTTAAAGTGTCATCCCTGAAAATAAATAATTTATGTTGCTTTTTAAGGTTCTAAGGTGTATATTAATAATTAGTATAATTGTACACTGTTTTTCAAGCTATTTGTTATAGTTGTTAAGTATTTAATACTTCAATATTAACATTAAATATATCGTGGAGAATAATGTAAGATTATTCAACGCGATTTTTTTTTGGATAAGCTGAAAAAGATGTACGTAACTGATAATTTATTTAAAGGATGAGTAAAATGGAAAAAGGAACAGTTAAATGGTTTAACGGCTCCAAGGGCTATGGCTTCATCAATCGCGAAGAAGGTGAAGATGTGTTTGTTCATTTCAATGCGATTACCGGCGATGGTTACAAAACGCTGGATGAAGGTGATGAGGTTCAGTTTGAAGTGGTACAGGGCCCAAAAGGTTTGCAAGCCAGCAATGTCTCAAGAATATAATTCTTTGACTTGTTAAAAAAAGAAACCCGGCTGATTTTGGCCGGGTTTTTTATTGATAAAATCAATGAATCACCGCAAAGACGCTGCAATACGAATTTACTAGTCCAAAAACCTGTTCTCAATTTGATCGGTGAGACACGGCACACGATTTCTATTTAGATATCTCACTCACTTTGGGTGCCCCGACAGTCGATCCACAAACCAATAATTAGCCTGAATAATTCATGAGCCCAGTCTAAAAAGACCTTTTTTAAGTAATGGGATCATTAGACAACTTATACGAAACAGGCAGCAATGATTTCCAAAAATTATAAAAGGAATCGACTATTGCGCCTATCAGTTCTTTGAAATATATTTTCAATAACGTTTGATTTGTATCAGGGCTGGTCAGATACCGGAATATCCGACCGAAATTGATTGATATGCCAACAGCATAAGCAAACAGGGCCGTTTTGAAACGTCCTCGGACCTTGAGTTTCCTGTTAGGCATCCGGAAACTGAATTCGTGAATGGTTGCCTCCACATTATTTCTGAGGCGCTTTCTTTCAGACGGAAGTTTTTCCCGTGCTTTCAACCTTTTTTGTCTTAGATAATCTTCATGTATAAAGTTAAAGGATCTTCCGAGGGAGGTATTTTTTACAGGACATTTGTTCAACTTGGGACATTTCATACATTGGGATTCATCAAAAACAGCAATATAGTGCTCCCACTTTTTATGCACTGTCGCTTTCTGATGTGAACAACAGACATGATATTTCTCTTTATCTGATCGTGTTATCTCAATATCAACACCGGCTATTTTCCCTCTGATTCCGGTTTGTACAGGGTCAATACGATTTTTTTCGCATTTCTTATCATTGTCCGTGCTTCCATAAGCTCCATCAATATGATGTTCGATTAGATCGGGTGTTTTAGTTTTGAGATGATCTATTCGACTGTTAAGAGCCCGGCTGTCATCCATATTGTTGGGTGTTACAAAGATATCTGTCAGTAAATTCAGTTCATTATCTGGATGTGAAGTTTCTGTTACTTGAATTTTTTGTCCTATACTCTTTTTACCGTTTTTG
>JAFGRW010000018.1 GCA_016934935.1 Spirochaetota bacterium
GCTTGATTAAATTTTCTGATTTTTTTGTAATCTTTCATAATTATCATGTTGCCGTTGACCTTTTATTTTGGTCTTCGGCATTTTTTTTACTCAAAGTGAGGGATTCTTATTTGCCATCACTGTGGGATTACTATTTACCGTTTGCACGGGAATCCGGTTCTGTATGAGGATCTGAGTGGGCATAGTTCTAATTCATATATTCGTATGGCAGGAACACAGACGCCTTATGCCGACAGTAATTACGGCAATAACTATGTAAATTATTTAGATGAAAAGCTGAGAAATACAACACCTTGTTTTAGTAGACGCTCGGACTATTTAGCGGATAAAGATAGGGATAAAAAAGTATTTGAAAATGTTGATCTCTATCTTCAGAAAAAAATGATGCTGTTAACGATCAAAATTTAAGGAATAAATTTAGATCCGGCGAACAAATGAACGTGGCTGCTGTAGGTGCTGCATTGCATCGTGAATCTATTTACATGGTTCAGGAATTTTTATCTCTTGGAATTGCTTCTCAGAATAGGGGTGCTGTACAACAAGAAATTCCTAGTCAAAGCAGGAGCTTTTATGAAAGTTATAATACAGTTTCAGGCTTAATGGATTGTGCTGTACAAACGGCCGGTATATTATCTGTTAAAAAGGCATTACCTACAAAAACAGGCAAAAAAAGTTTTTTTGATAACAATAAATATTCTAACAAAGTTAAAAAACAAATGAACAAAAATGATTTCCATAGTTTTTCAGAACAAGTTAAAGCATATGAAAAATATGGTAAAGTCATTAATTTAAAACGTGGAGATGGTATTAAAAGAAAAATGTTAAAAATTCCTGGAACGTACAAGGGGCGAAATGGATATTTTGAGTTTATGAATGAACCGGACGGACTGATCAATCATAGGTTTTATAATCCTCAAAAGGTGAAAAAAAAATGATTTATTGGTCAAAAGAAATAGATGAAATATTGAGTTGTGGTTTGCCTTTGAATGATTATGGAGTAAATAATTGGGCCTTAAGTAGAGAAGATGTTTTTAAAGTATTAGATATATTTTTAAAAAGAAAAATCTCAATACTTGGTGGAGATGTTTATAGAATTGTTAAAGGTGAACTTGAAATAACATATGATAATTGGTACTTTGACAAGTTTTTGTATGAATCAAAGGATAGTTATTTAATTAGGTCGATTAATGAAACTTACAATTATATAAATCAGTATAAAATTAAAAAAGATGTGTATTTCGCTATTGTGCCTGATATATAGAGAGTGTCTCCTTTTTCAGTTTGTTTATAAGGTAATGTTGAATGTTGTTTCGTATTTTATTTCCCAACTGTCTAGTAACTGACGGCAAAGTGATTGCTATGCACATCGCCAGTTTTTTTGTTACTGTAGTTTTTGATAAGCCGGCGATGTCATTTGCCTTATCAATTAGGTGAAAGTGCGGTGGGGTTGTTTTATGTTATTGTGAACTAATCAATACCAAGTTGCTTTTTAATAAGTTTGCATAAACTTTCTTTAATTTCTGGGTGACGAGGAACTGGAGAGCATCTACCACTGTGAGTATTGGCATATATGTCATGTCTTGCATCATGCCGTTTGAGGTAACACCCTTTTTTTATTAGATGTTTAAGAAACTGCCCTCGCTTCAAACTTGTATCACCACGTCTTTATAGAAAACTTTTGAAAGATCAAATGGAATAGTTTCTTCTTCAAGCATTAAGTGATAAGCGTCTTTTATATTTTCTTCAAGTTCTGATAATGTTTCACCCTGACTAAATACACCAGGCACTTCTTTTATTTTTCCAACATAAAAATCATCATCAATCCAGTATTCGAGTGTAAAAGATCTGTTCATAATTATGCACCTTTGGTTCTTTTGAAGGATGTGAGTGCTTCAAAAGTGATTGAAAGTCATTTTAATAAAAACAAGATTGAGTACCTGTTTTACAATGTCTTTATCTTCGTTGTTTAACTTGCCGATAGACTAAAACTGTCGCAACTGCTCTCTATCTTTTATTTCCATTCCTGATTATCTTCTTTTTGCTTCAAAAGCAAGATAATCAAGTGAAAAATAAAATAATCAGATATTTTGATTAGCAATTCTATTGAGGGAATATTAATGCCTTTTTCGTAAGCGGATATTTGTTTTTGATGCACTCCTAATATATGAGCAAGTTCCTCCTGGGGCGAGTGTTCTTCTTGACGTAGTTTCCTGATACTGTTCATTAAATCCATGTATATACTGCCCGATAAGCATTTTTAAGTGGTAATTGGTATAAAATATACAGTATAGGTATAGGTAAAAAAATCCAGCAAAAGAAATCACATTCAGCAACCAGAAGGGCGGAGTTGGAAAGAGCACGCTTACACGTGAGATTGGAGTCTGTCTGGCAAAACAGGGGCACTTTACCCTTCTGGCTGATTTGGACCCGCAGGCGAAACTTCCCCTGGGTTAAACGAACAGACGAAACCAGGCGCGTATCCGGCATTTTGCAATGAGCCCTTTGAGTTTTACTTCCTGCGTAAGTGGCTGCACCTGTTGAGGGAATTAAGCGAATTTTGCTGGTTCAACTAAGTAAATGCATTGCTTTTCTTATGGCAAAACAAAAAATCTTGCACTTGCCTTGTGTTGACTGGAAGAGAACTGATGGCCTTTATCAATTCCGGTTGGGGTAGGTAATCTTATTAACTGCGATCCATATTGGTAATGGTTTAAAATTTCACATCCACGTGTTTTACACTCTTACATGATCTGTTGCGATTTGAAAGTCAATTGTACATATGACGCCGTTGTCACTCTGCATGTCCACTTTGCCCATAAGCTGGTGTTCGCCTATTGTGTAAATCAACTGGAGACCCATTGAGCCGGATTTTCGAAAGTCGAACCCTTCAGGCACACCTTTCCCGTAATCTCTGTAATAAAAATGGTAAGTGTTGTTCCCCGAACTATTCATTTTTATTGTAATCGCAGCTTTGTCGATATCGGTAAACGCGTATTTGCAGCTGTTTGTTATTAGTTCGTTAATAATAAGACCAAACGGAATAGCTGTATCAATTGAAAAAGAGTTATCCTCTATATCAATTTTGAGAGAAATAGTGTCTTTATTCAAGCCGAAGCTTTCCGTAATTTTCTCGGCAAGACTGGTTATGTAGTTTTTTACTGATATTTTTGAAAGGTCATTGCTCTGATAGAGCATCTGATGTACTAGAGAAATCGAATGAATTCTGCTCTCTGTATTTGCTATCATTTTTTGTATTGCTATGTTTTCTCCGTGTTCTTTGGATTGAAGTACTATCATGCTATTAATCATCTGCAGTGTGTTTTTGGTTCGATGGTACAGCTCCCTGATTAAAGTCTCTTTTTCCCGAATGGTTTTTTTTAATTCATCTCTGTTTTGATGAAGATCATTATTTATTTCAATAAGCTCATCATTTTTAAGTTTTATCTCTTTTTCGTAAAGTATACGGTCGGTAATATCACGTCCTATTCCAAGAACTCCCGTGAGCCGGCCATCGGGGTCAAACATGGGAGTCTTGTATGTTTCCATATAAGTGATGCGTCCTTTGGATACATCAAAAACAGACTCCTCAAATTTTTGAGCCTTGTCAGATTTTACTGTCATAATATCGTTTTTACGGACACTATCTGCTTTTTCCTTGTCCATAAAATCGTGGTCTGTTTTACCGACAATCATTTTGGGAGGAGCACCGAAAATCTGTGATAAAACATGATTGCAAAAAAGAAATTTACCATCTTTATCTTTAAGCCATACGGGATCAGGAATTGTGCTTAAAAAGGCCTGCAGGCGTGACTCGCTTTCGGCAGAAATACGTTCCATTTTTTTTCTTTCTTGCAGCTCATTTTGCAACTGTTCTGTTTTAAGATGAACCATTTTGCGCAGAGTGTGTATCCATGTCATAGTGGCAGCGAAAATAAAAAGAAAGATTGCGCCAACTATAATAACCGCACTGCGTATTTGATCAGTGGAAATTGCATGGGGTGGTGTTACATTGATCCATTTGCGGTGAATGACCAATTTCTCTTCATTTGATAACAGGCTTATGCCTTTGTCAAGTATGCTGATTAGCTCGGGCCAGTCAGAGCGTACAGCAAAACCGGAAATATTGGGAGGTTCGATTTCAGCAGATACTCGTAAATTACCAAGGTTTTCGGTACGTATATAGTAGCTTGCTGTAGCTAAATCTCCGATAAAGGCATCAGCTTCCCCAAGAGAAACGGTTTTAAGAGCTTCCATAAGGTTAGGAGCCGTAATAATATTAAGAAGAGGGTTTTGTTTGATGATAAGCTCTGTATATCCATAATCTTGGACCATAACAGCCGTCTTGTTTTTTAACGAATCAAGTGTGCGGTATGTTAAATCACTGTCCTTTACAATAATTACAGATGGAATCCTGAGATAGGGATAAGAGAAATTAAGATATTTTTCACGATCGGGGGTTCTGATAACAGCATTTAATATGTCAACTTCCTGGTTTTGAACTTTTTCCATTACCTCATTCCAGTCTTTGCACTTAACTACAGTGAAACTGATTCCCAGTTTTTTCCCAATTAGCATGGCATAATCGGAAGCCATACCCGAATATGTGCCATTTGAGTCAAAAAATTCTATTGGGCGGAATTCGGGATCGGGAGCGATTTTAATAACCGGATGTTTTTCCAGCCATATAAGCTCTTCTGAAGATAAAACAGCTTCCGCAGCATTATAATCTGTTTCATAATCGGCAATTGCACTAAGCGAGATTGAAGTAAAGGCAAATAACAAGAAAATTAGAAAAAAGAAAAATTTCCGGATTATATTAGGAAATAAAAATCTTGATTTACTTTCTTCCCGTTTTTCTGTTACCATACCGATTCAATCCTTTGATATTTAAAGGAATATTATTATTGAAACATTAACCAGACTATGAGTGCTTGGATTATTAATCAATCAAAACGTGATTTTGGAAACAAAGCTGGTAAAAATATCTCGATTTATACCTCAACTGCGATTTGATACGGTTTTATTTCCGTCTATGCGCAATTTGAAAATATTCTTTTCAATTAAAATAAAAAAAATTAGAGTGACACTCTCTAAGGTAGTATATAAAAGCGTACTATTGTAAAAATATAAAAAAAGAGATAATTTCAAATAATGTTTCAGAAAAAATATAACGGCACATCTTTTCGTGTCAAAAGACCTATTAATGACCTAAACTCGAAACCTGTACTAAAGAAAAAATACGCGGGTCTTAATTTGCGCGCGATAAAGGATCTTTTTTCGGGTACTCCAAGAAAATCCAGGCTCCGGGTTGAGAAACCCAAATTCTTTACCATATTTTCTTCTATATTTTCTGTTTTTAAAAAGGACTCATCGAAAAAGGTAGTAACTGAAAAGCCATCAATAATTAAAACTGTTAAACGGGAACCCTCTAAAGAAAAAAAAGCAATGGTGATGACCTCTGGAGTAGATAATCATGAGGCTGCTGATAATGATGAAAAGAAACATGATAAAAGTGTAATCAAAAGAACATCTGTATCTCGACGTCCCTTGTTCAGATTGCCTTCTATAAAATTTATCCTTCCTCGATTTTCATTTTTCAGATTTCCCTCTTTTGGTGGAAGTTCACCTCGTGCTTCTTCGACCGGGGGCAGCTCTTTTGGAATTGGAGGATCTATCTTTTTTATAGTATGGTCTTTCATTCGAAAATATTATGCTTGGATTATTGTCTGTTTTTCGGTATTGATTATTACTGGTTCAATCTTTTTTGTAAGTTACCTTAAGGAAGAGTACAAGAATGTAGAAGCTCTGACCGGTTTTCAGCCCAATGTGGTTACTCGGATTTATGACCGCAATGGCCTGCTTATATCGGAATTATTTACTCAAAAAAGAGATCTTGTTGATTACGAGGCGATTCCGCAGAACCTTATCGATGCCTTTATAGCTCTTGAGGATAACGATTTTTACCAGCATTATGGTGTTAATCCCAAAGGTATAATTCGAGCGTTTTTTATAAATATTGCCTCCGGACGGGTTCGCCAGGGAGGTAGCACCATAACCCAGCAGCTCGCAAAAATTCTTTTAACCGACCGCGAGCGAAAGCTTACTCGTAAAATCAAAGAAGCCTGTATCGCGATAATGATCGAGTTTACATACGATAAACGAAAAATTCTGGAGATTTATCTTAATCAGATTTTTCTGGGACATGGGGCATACGGCGTAGAGGCTGCTTCACAGTTATACTTTTCAAAAAGTGTTTCAGAATTAAATCTTGCGGAGTGCGCGCTTTTGGCAACGCTTCCATCGGCGCCAAACCGTTATTCTCCGATTCGACATACCAAGCGTTCAATGGGTTTGCATAAGGTTGCCCTTGCCAGAATGGTCGATCTTGGTTTTATAACTGTTCAACAGGCAGAGGAGGCTTACCTCTCTTTCTGGCCGGAATATCAGCTTTTTATTAATGAACTATCGCCTTCTTACAATACCTGGTCTCTGCGAGTAGATGAAGCACCCTGGGTAACAGAGTATGTTCGACGATATATAGTCGATAAATTTGGAGAAGATGCTGTATATAAAGAAGGTCTTGAAATTTATACGACCTTTGATTTAAAAAAACAACTTTTGGCTCAGCAGCTTATGCAAGAGAGGCTTCGTGAGCAGACTGAAACATCATCAAAGCTGTTGTTTACCGATGATGATTTCTTTACTGAAAATTTTGCAAGTGAGCTTTCATTCATATCTCTTCTATTTGATGCTAACCCGATAAGCAGGCGTGGATCTTTTGAGAACAAAAAATTTAACGATCATATGGGGCAGGAAATTACTGATTGTCTTGAAATAATTAATTATTTTAGCGGACATGCCGGATTAGCAGGATTTATAGACTTTTACCGTGAAACTTCCGGTACTGACAGGTTTTTGTTACCCGTTGAAGGTGCTCTCGTTTCGATAAATCAACAAACCGGCGAGATAGAGGCCATGGTTGGTGGAAGTCGCTTTTCGTCCATGAACCAGTTAAACAGAGTTGTACAATCATACCGACAACCCGGTTCTTCGGTTAAGCCCCTTCTTTATGCTGCGGCTGTCGAATCAAGACAGTTTACCGCCGCAACAGCTGTACTCGATGCTCCTATCATGTATCTTGACGGTGATGGTAAAACCTGGTCTCCTGAAAACTATGAGGGCAGTTATTCGGGTGAGGTCCGTCTTAGACGTGCTTTGGCAAAATCAATTAACGTGATTTCAGTCCGTATTGCCGAGACTATTGGAATCGGAACAGTTATGGATTATTATGCAAAGCTTTTTGGAATGGATAAAGAGTCTGCCGATAAACGTATAAACCGAAATCTTTCCATTGCGCTGGGAACGGTTGAGGTTACTCCACTTGAGATGGCACGTTCGTATGCTGTTATGGCAAACGGTGGAAAAGCGGTTATACCTTATGGAATACGTTATATCAAAAACCGTGAGGGAACAGTTATCGAGAATCGGGAGGAAGAGGTTAAAAAAGAGCTGGAAGAGTTAACCAAAAAAAAGAAAATTCAGCTGATTGAACCGGCTACTGCATCTATAATGATAAGCATGATGAAAACTGTAGTTGAGGCTGGTACAGGAGTTTCAGCGAATCCTGGTCGGCCGGCAGCGGGAAAAACTGGTACAACAAATAACTGGCGTGATGCCTGGTTCGTCGGGTTTACCCCCGAACTGACAACCAGTATATGGATTGGTTACGACAGCCTTGGAATGTCTCTAGGCCGTGGACAAACAGGCGGTAATGTCGCGGCTCCCCTTTGGGGCGCCTATATGAGAGGCGCGCTGGGAAACTATCCAGTAAAAGATTTTCCACATTACGCTGAACTTGAACATGCGATTATTGCCCGAGAGAGCGGACTGCGGCCGGGATCAGGTTGTACGGATGTTATGGAAGAGATATTTATTCCTGGAACAGTGCCTACAGAAATTGACACCATGTGCGGTTCTTACAGTAGTGGTCGCGAACTTTTATCCCGTGAACCCGAAGATGATATCACAGCTTCACATAAGGTCATGATTGACCGGGAAATAGGCAGTACTGCTCCTGAAGAGAGTTCAATTGCTGATATCGGTTTGGATCTGCTGGATTGATTATGAGGCTATTTCTAAAACTATACGATACTTTTACGGGAAGAGACAAGATTGTTGTTAATTGCCGGCATATTGTCCGCGCCTTATCCGATTATATAGGTGAGCGATCGCTGCGCTTAAACGAGAATCTTGAGCGTGCTGCAGAATTTATTGAATCGGCTTTTGCTCTTCATGGCACAATTCCCGATAAAGAGAAGTTTAAAGCTGAAGGCCGCAATGTGGCGAATGTAATCGCAGAACTTCCCGGTAAAAAAAATCCTGAAAAAATAATTATAATCGGTGCTCACTACGACACTGTTGAGGGGTCACCCGGAGCAAACGATAACGGATCCGGTATAGCGGCTCTTCTTGAATTGCATCGTCTTTTAAAAAAAGAGACCCATAAAAAGACCATAAGATTTGTGGCCTTTGCTCTTGAGGAGCCCCCATTTTTCGGGACTGAGTTGATGGGATCCTTTCAGCACGCAAAAAACTGTAAAAAGCGTAAAGAGGATATTGAGTTGATGTTATGCCTTGACATGTTAGGTATCGGAAGCAGGTTTGCAAAACAGAATTATCCTGTAGAAGATATGAAACGCAATTACCCAAAAAAAGGTAATTACCTTGCAGTTGCGACACTTCCATCACAATCTAAAACAGCTTTTTATTTTAAAAAATATTTTAACAGGAATTCTTTTATTAAGATGTTCGAAATGATAGCCCCCGCGTCTGTTCCTGGTATCGATTATTCTGATCACTCTTCGTTTATAAAACAGGGGTATCCGGCAATAATGGTTACCGATACCGGTTTTTACCGCAATCCACGTTATCATACAAGTGAAGACATCTCATCTACCTTAAACTACCGTTTCCTGGGGTATACAGTCTATTCTCTTTACAAAACTATAAAAGATTTAGCAAGTGGGCGAAAGATCCCAAACTAATTTCTTTTATTACCTTTTGGGCAGTACCGTTAGGGCATCAAGAGGTTTTCCGCCCTGATTTATTTGAAAATGCAGAGAAGATGTTAGTGTTGCGATTGGCGCACCTTTTTTTACCTTTTCTCCTTCTTTGACCATCACAGAATCAATATTTGCATATACAGTCATAAAGCGCTCCGTATGACCGATAACAATATAGTTGCCGAAACCTCGCATATAGCCAATTTTCTTGACTATTCCGTTTTCTGAACAGATTACCGGTGTTTTTTTGCCGGAAAAAATTGTTATTCCGATAGGGTTCGCTGTTCCTTTTTTGTCTCTTACAACACGGGCGATATTTTTAGCGGGCCAGATAAATTTAAGTTTGCATGAAAGCGGCTTTGCGTCGGGTTTGTTCGAATTTGTTGAACTAAGGCTTGTAGCGGATGGTATTTTTAATCGGGTGCCAACATAAAGCTTATTTGGATTCTTGATCTTGTTTAGTGAGAGTATGTTAGCAGCTGTTGTGTTGTATTTATGAGCAATTTTGGTAAGATTTTCCCCCTTTTTTATAGTGTGTATAAGAACTTTTGTTTTAGTTTCCGGTTTGATACTGCTTTTTATTACGCTCTTTTGGCTTGATTTGTTAGTAATATTTTTTCCGTTTTCTGTTGAAGGTGATAGGCCTTTTGACTTTAAATATGACTCTTTTATGCCGGATGGGCGTCTGTTTATGGTGACATTGCGCTCGTTTGCAAATATAGGCAGTAAAAAAAGGATAAGCATAAAAACAGTTGTAACTCTGAAAAACACTATAAGTAACCCCACTGATTTTTTTTGCAATAAACAGCATACAGCGAAATCAACAAGGAATCGGCATAATTGGTTAAGGTCATACCGGACAAGTTGATTATTAAGAAATTGGTAATCTTCTTTTATCTGACAATATTTTAGACGTATTATGAATATCGGACACCATATAAATCAAATTTAATTAATCGTTAAAGAAGAGAGCGGTTTTTTTATTATATAATGAAAGATTATGTAAAAAATAGGGTATCGGCTAATTTTTCTTTGACAAAAAGAGGGGGTGTGAAACAAGAGAATCAAACGCCAGGGCAGGGAGGTGCTATGGACATCATCTCGATGCGTTCTCTTTCCAAGGATAATGTCACTTCATTAATCGAGCTTACAGAAAAGATCGAATCCGGTTCGATCAGTTTGGATATTAGCGGCCATTTGGTCGCTCTTTTGTTTTTTGAACCTTCCACAAGAACAGCTTTCTCTTTTGATTCGGCAATTAAAAGATTGGGGGGGCAAACCATAATAATGCAAGAGACAAAAAGTTCATCTGTGCAAAAAGGTGAGTCTTTTGCTGATACAATCAAAACTGTGAGCCAGTATGCCGACGCAATTGTAATAAGGTCGGCAATCGAGGGAGCTGCACGATTCGCCTCGGAAATAGTGGATATACCTGTTATAAATGCCGGTGATGGGGCTAACCAGCACCCGACTCAAACATTACTTGATCTTTATACCATAAAGAAACAGCAAAAAACCGTTGAAAACCGGAAGGTAGCGATTGTTGGCGATTTGCGTTATGGCCGTGCGGTTTACTCTCTGGTTTATGGTCTAGCCATGTTTAATGCCGAACTATACCTTATCTCGCCGGAACACCTTAAAATAAGAGCTTATGTGCGGCATGATCTGGATACAATGGGTATCAAGTATCATGAAAGTGAAGATATTAGTGCGGTTCTTGATAAGGTGGATGTAATGTATGTTACTCGTATTCAGCGTGAACGATTCGCCGGTCAGTATGAATATGAAAAAGTAAAGGACTCATATCAGATTACTCGATCAATGGTAGAGTCGGCCAGTTTAAAGAATAATTTCACACTTTTGCATCCTCTTCCTCGTGTAAACGAAATTACAACAGATGTTGACTCTTTACCGTGTGCGCACTATTTTGCCCAGGCAAAAAATGGTATGTATATGAGGCAGGCTATTATTGCCTCTCTTTTGGGGGCTGTATGATAAAAGAGTTAAAAGTTGACGCGATTAAGTGTGGAACTGTTATTGATCATATTCCACCGGGGAAAGTGTTTAAGGTTATTGATCTTCTTGGGATTGGAGAGAACGATCAAGTGATGATCGGAACAAACTTAAGCAGCCCGAAACACGGTCGTAAAGATGTAATTAAAATAGAGAATAGATATCTTTCTGTTGAAGAGATAAACTCGGTTTCACTTGTGGCGAGGAGTGCCACAATTTCGATTATAGAAGATTTTAAACCATGCAAAAAAACAAAAATAGAAATACCCGATGTACTAAAAGGAATTTTAGTTTGCCCTAACCGGCACTGTGTCACAAACAGCGAACCGGTCGTAACTGTTTTTGATGTTGAAGCAAAAGATCCTCTTTCAATACGTTGCAGGTATTGCGAACGCGTTTTTGGAGAAGAGATAGGTAAGGCAAATTCTTTGTAAAATGTAAACTTTTAATACATGTTAAATCTATTATGAAAAATATAACTAATCCTCTATTTGTAATATTGCAAAATAAATAATAAATATTTAAGGTCTATGGAAAAATCAAAAAAACTGTCAGTAAAATTCCTTAATTGCAAATCTGATTCTCCTCTTGTTTTACCAGCGGGTATAATGGACGTCTCTTACGGTTCAATGCTTTTTGCGGTACAAAATGGTGCCGGTTTCGTAACAATGAAATCATGTACTCTTGAACCTAGAAGCGGCCATGCTGGACCTGTTGTCTGTGAAATCGAAGGTGCAATGATAAACGCGATGGGGCTCTGCAATCCGGGCATAGAAAAAGGGCTTGAAGAGATCGAAAAATTCAAAAAAGAGTCGGATGTCCCTGTGATTTCGAGCGTCTTTGGCGCGAACAGAGATGAGTTTGTAAAACTATCGAATTATGTAAATGACTCATCTGCTGATTATATTGAGCTTAATCTGTCATGCCCTAATGTCTCGTCAGAGTTTGGCACTCCTTTGTCGGCATCTAAAGAGATGGTGGCAGATATTGTAGGTGCTGTTAAAAAAAATTCCAGGTTACCAGTATTAGCCAAACTATCGCCCAATACACATGATGTTACAGGAATTGCTCGTGCAGCGGAGAATGCGGGGGCCGATGGCCTTGTGATGATAAATACATTGGGTCCGGGCATGGTAATCGATATAAATGCAAGACGTCCGGTTATATCGGCAAAATTTGGCGGGATATCCGGACCTGCAGTTAAACCGGTCGCTGTCAAACTGGTATATCAGGTTACAGAAGCTGTTGGTATACCTGTAATAGGAATGGGCGGTGTTACTACCGGAAGTGATGCGATCGAGATGATAATGGCGGGTGCCTCTCTGGTGGGTGTTGGAACTGCGGTCTATTATAGGGGAATAGAGGTCTTTAACAGGATTAATTCCGAGATAGTAGAGTATCTTGATAAAGTTGGGCTTGATTCAGTAACAGGCATCAAGAGAATTGACTGAAGTCAAATAGATACCCATTTGGTCATGTAATGCTACGGATTTTTTAGAATAATCAGGTGATGTAATGGATAAGAGATTTGCTCTTGAAATAGAGTCTGTAAATATAGAAAACTCGGGACATAAAACGTTTGAGGTAAAAAATATCTTTGATGTTAAACCGGGTCAATTTTTTATGATTACCGATTATAAAAATGGTGAAAAACCTTTTTCGGTTTCAAGAATAACTAAAGAGAGAGTATCGTTTACTGTAAAAAAACTGGGAAGTTTTACAAGTGGGCTTTTCGATATGAAACCGGGTGATGCTCTTTATATCCGCGGCCCATACGGAAACGGCTTTGACTGCGAGCTTCTTGCCGGCAAAAAACTGCTTCTGGTTGGCGGAGGTTGTGGAACCGGTCCTCTAAGATCACTGGCAGAATATATTTCCGGAAAAGCCGAGATAAACTTTATTAATGGTGCGCGCTCGAAGGAAGACCTTCTTTTTGAAAAGGGTCTGGATGCTAATCTTGCATCCTATTCCTGTGCGACCGATGATGGAAGTGCCGGCATAAAAGGAACAGTTATTGATGTTTGTAAAAATACAGTTGATCTGAAAAGCCATGATTATATTGTGACATCAGGACCCGAGATGATGCTTTGCGCGGTACGGGATTATCTTAAGGATACCGGTATTCCGGCGTTCTATTTGATCGAGAGATATATGAAGTGCGCTGTCGGTATTTGCGGTCAATGCAGCGTTGATCCTCTGGGAGTCAGGGTCTGTGTTGAAGGACCTGTATTTGACGGGGATCTTCTGAGTCGTCTTACGGAATTCGGCGTTTACAAACGGGACGCGAGCGGCACTTGCCGTGAGTTTTAAAATGTTTGTACGCGTACATTATATGGTATGAGTCTTAACAAAAATGGATCTACTTTTAACCGGCGGCCGTCTGTTCGATTCCGAGGTTAACATCGGAATTTTATCGGGAAAAATATCTTATATCGGTTGCGACAGACAAAAAGCCGAATGTGTATATGACCTTGATGGCCTTATTGTGCTTCCGGGTATGATAGACCCGCATGTCCATATGAGGGATCTCGGTCAATCCGATAAAGAGGATTGGCTATCGGGTTCTAAAGCCGCTCTAGCCGGTGGAGTGACTTCGCTTATTGATATGCCAAACACTCAACCGCCTACCAACGATGTCAAAAGCCTTAACATGAAAATTGAAGCTGCTCAAAGGTCTCTGGTTAACTATGGGTTTCATGTAGGTGTATCACCTGGAAATCTTAAGGATCTAGATGATGTTCTAAAAAACAATGTGTCAGCAATTGCCGGTGTTAAGGTTTTTCTCGCGGAAACAAGCTCAAATGAGGTGATCGAATCTGTTGAGTCGGTAGAGCAGATATTGAAAATTTCCGCTGCCTATTCGCGTCCGGTACTTTTTCACCATGAATTATTCTCCTCTTTACGTGAGAACCTCCTGAAATATCAGGACGACCGTTATAATGATATAAGTTTTCATGATTCAATTCGAAGCCGTTCGTGTGAGGAAGACGGTATTGAACTTATTATTCGAGCTGCCGAAAACACCAATGCCGCTGTTTATATATGCCATGTTTCGACCCGCAGCGGTTTTGAGATGATAAGCGAAGCTAAAAAGAGAGGAGTTAATATTATCGCCGAAGCCACTCCTCACCATCTGTTTTTGAATTATAATGTTTCGCGAAAAGCAGGTAATTTCGCAAAAATAAATCCTCCGCTAAGAAGTGAGGCCGACCGCTCATTTTTATACAATGCTCTTCGATCAGATCTTTTTGATATAATTGGTTCAGATCATGCACCGCATCAAATTGAGTTAAAACAAAAATCTTATAAAGATGCTCCTTCGGGATTCCCCGGTTTAGAAACATCATTGCCGTTATTGATTGACCGGGTACTGAACAGAGAATTAAGTTTTGAACAAGTTGCTGCATTAACAGCAGAAGCGCCTGCAAACTATTTTGGTATCAAGGAACGTGGCTATTTGCGTGAGGGATATTTTGCAGATTTTGTAATAGTTGATCCTGGCAAAAACTGGCAAGTTGATCCGGAAAGTTTTTTCTCCAAGGCTCATTATTCACCTTTTCGGGATACAGTTTTAAAAGGAAAAATAGTCCAGACCTGGGTTAATGGCAAGCAGGCCTATTGCGAAGGAAAGGTGATAGCGGACGCTCCTGGCAAACAGTTGGAATTTTACAAAAAGGCAATTTGAGTAGTTAGTAATTACGAATAAACATACAACCGGAGGATAATCGGGAATGACTAAAGAAGATTTTGTTGTTAAGTTGTCAGAAATAGGAGCTATCAGGTTTGGCTCATTTACCTTAAAGAGCGGACTGGTGTCGCCTTTTTATATAAATTTGCGTGATGTCGTTTCGTCTCCCGAACTTCTGGATGCTTCCGCAAAACTAATTGCTAACGAGTGTAAGGTTGATTATGACGTTGTAAGTGGAGTTCCATATACAGCATTACCTATTGCTTCACTTGTTTCGGCCAAATCGGGGAAAGGACTTATTTTTAAGCGCAAGGAAGAGAAGGTCTACGGGCTTAAGGATTCAATTGTCGGCACCTATAAACCGGGGGATCGCTGCTTTTTGATAGAAGATCTTATCACAACCGGTGAGAGTATCCTTGAAAATGCAGAAGCGCTTAATGCTGCGGGTATAAAGATTGTTCATATTGCAATGATAATAGATCGAAGTTTTGATAATGGCGCGTCACTGCGAAATGCCGGTTATAAGTATTCGAGTATCGTAACATTGAAAGAAATGACAGACATATTACAAAAAAGAGGAAAAATCGGGGCTGATGAGGTTAACGCTATTGAGAAATTTGTTGCTGAAAATAGCGGTGATGTAATAAAAAAAGAACCTGAAATAAAGAATCCTGTGACCCGTAAGATACTGAAAACCATAGAAGATAAAAATACAAATCTAACTCTCTCGCTGGATGTTACTGAGTCCAAAGAATTTTTCTCAATTCTTGACAAGACGGCCGATAAGATCGCGGTATTAAAAACACATATCGATATCATTGATGATTTTACACCAGCATTTATTGAAAGACTTCTGGAGTACAAGGAAAAATACAACTTTGTTATTTTCGAAGATCGTAAGTTCGCGGATATTGGCAATACTGTAAGGCATCAGTTTAGAAACGGAGTTTATAAAATTGCAGATTGGGCGGATATGGTAACCGTGCATATGGTTCCGGGGCCTGGAATACTTGACGGTCTTTTTGGCGGTATCGAGAACCGGAGCGGTCTTCTTTTGGCACGCATGTCTTCCAAGGGAAATTATATAAACGAAGATTATACAAGACGGGTGATTTCGGCAGGTATAGAGAACGAGATGTTTGTCTCGGGTTTCATAGGGCACGGCAGTGATGAAGAGGATATAAGAAGATTTCGTAACAAGATTCCATCCAATTTTCTGTTTTTTATGCCTGGTGTTAAAATTGACACCGCATCGGACGGGCTTGGTCAATCATATATTACTCCAGATGTGGCTGTGAAAAACGGTGCCGATTCCATAATAGTTGGGCGTGGAATTATAGCTGCAAAAGATCCGGCCGTTGAAGCGGACAAGTATCGGGAAACAGCTTTTACTGAATATCTGAAAAGGAAAAAAATATGAGCAATAATACAAGTAAATCCAGCGGTGTAGACATAGATCTGGGCAACCGCTGTTCTAAAAATGCATATGCCATCTCCAAGTCGACATTTAAAAACAGACAAGGGCGTCCAGGGATGCCGGTTATGGATGTGGATGGATTATTTTCAAGTATGATAGATTTTAACGGAACCAAAATCGGTATATCATCTGACGGGATCGGAACCAAAGTCGAACTTGCAGAACGGACTGGAATTTATAATACTCTTGGGTTTGATCTTCTTGCAATGGTTGCGGATGACCTCGCTGCCGGAGGTTTTGTGCCTACGAATATTTCGAATATTATAGACGCCGACTTTCTTGATTATGATATTATTGACAGTTTAATGAATGGTCTGAAAGCGGCTTGTGATTTTGCTTCTGTTGCGATCTCCGGCGGGGAAATAGCCGAGCTTGGTAACCGTATGAATGGTTACGGTGAACGAATGCATTTTAACTGGTGTTCGACTGCGATTGGAATTCTTCATGAATCGTTAAAGGCACCTTTAGACGGCAAGGCGCTGTCGGAAGGTGACGTTGTGATTTCGTTAAAGAGTCGCGGATTCCGTTCTAACGGATTCTCACTGTTACGGAAAATTCTTTCTGAAAAATTCGGCGATAAATGGCATAATGAAAAATTTGGTGAAGCAACTTATGGAGAGGCAGTTTTAACGCCTTCGCTGATTTACTCGCCAGTTGTATGTGAATTTATGGATAACGATATTCGCGTGAATGGAGTAGTTCATGTTACCGGGGGCGGGGTTGCAGATAACCTGGGTCGTATTTTGCGTGATGAAAAATTCGGAGCAGTGCTTGATAATCTTTTTGATCCTCACGAAATAATGACACATATCCAGCAGCTTGGAAAAGTAAGTGACGAATATGCGTACAGGTATTGGAATATGGGGAACGGAATGTTTGTCGTTGTTAATCCGAATGACGCGGATAAGGCGTTACAACTTGCCGGAAAAAAAGGATATCAATCACGCACGGCAGGAGTAATAAATAGAAGCGGCCGTATAACCATACCCGCAAAAAATCTGGATTATCCGATAGAGTAGGAGAGGTCATGAAAAACAATGTTTCAATGGTACATATTGTTCCGCGTAACGCTGGATGTGATTCAGATGGCAAAAGGGTGCAGCACCAGATTTTAAAGCATCTCGGTATTGAAAGCGGTTCGGTACGATCAAGCAAACTCTTTTTAATA
Organism: Spirochaetota bacterium; assembly: GCA_016934935.1. Taxonomy (GTDB): domain Bacteria; phylum Spirochaetota; class UBA4802; order UBA4802; family JAFGJZ01; genus JAFGRW01. The sequence continues at coordinate 17,409 of JAFGRW010000018.1, forward strand.
GATTATCCGATAACTGAAGATGAACTGAAAAATTATGCGGAAAAATGTTTGCACGACCCTGTTGTAAACAGTATTTACTGCAACGCCCTTAATTCACCCGGTCAATACAAAAGTTTTATTTCTGTCGCAAAGATGCCCGGAGTTACAGATGATGAGGGAACTTCGGCTCAAAAAACATTAGCGGATTTTTTAGGAAGGCAGATAGATACAAATACACAGCATATTTTTGTACAGGATGTCTACTTCTTTGAAAAGGAGATGGATAAAAATTCGCTTAAGAGAATAGCTGCTGATCTTCTTGGTAATAAGTTAATAAATCATTTTGAATATGGGAAGCCGTCAGATTTTAAACAGTACGTTCCCGCTGTGGATGTTGTTGTTGATAACCGTGTAGAAAATATAGATATCTTTATTGATGACGATAAACTTCTGAAATTGTCAAGAGATATGGTTCTTTCTATGGATATTGAAGAGTTAAGAGCTATTCAGGATTATTACAGGGATGAAAAAGTTTTAAATAAACGGGAAAAGTCCGGACTTCCTTCCATACCTACCGATTGTGAGCTTGAGATTCTTGCTCAAACATGGTCAGAACATTGCAAGCATAAGGAGTTTGCAGCTAAAATAACATATACTAACAAAGTTACCGGTGAGACCAAAGAGATCGATTCCCTTTTCAAGACATATATCAAAGGCTCTACAGAGAAGATTCGTGAAAATCTGAAGAAGAATGCAAACGACTGGTTACTTAAGGTTTTTAATGATAATGCCGGTGTTGTGGAACTAAACAAAAAAGATACATTTATCTGGAAAGTTGAAACCCATAATTCTCCATCGGCGATTGATCCATATGGCGGAGCAATTACAGGAATATTGGGTAATAACAGGGATCCGCTATGTACTGGAATAGGTGGTGGGCGTCTTCTTTTCAACACAAATGTACTCTGTTTCGGCGATCCCTATTACGAGGGAGAACTTATTGATACGCAGCTTCATCCGCGACGAATTTTTGAAGGTGTTGTCAAGGGTATCGAGGATGGTGGCAACAAGTCGGGAATACCGACTGTCAATGGTTCAATAATCTTCGATGAACGCTATGCTGGTAAACCGCTTGTCTATTGTGGAACAGCAGGTATAATTCCCCGTGAATATAAGGGGCGCAATGCCTGGGAAAAACATATCGACAAGGGCGACCGTATAATTATGGCAGGCGGCCGCGTCGGCAAAGACGGAATTCATGGCGCTACATTTTCGTCAACCGAGCTTAACGAATTTTCACCTTCTAGTGCCGTACAAATAGGTTCCCCGATAACACAAAAGCTACTCGCCGATTTTCTTGAGCGGGCAACAGAGCGTGGTCTAATAAAATGCAGTACAGACAACGGAGCCGGAGGATTGTCTTCATCTATAGGTGAACTTGCAACGATATCTAACGGCGCAATAGTTGATCTTGAAAATGTACCGCTTAAATATTCCGGGCTAAAACCATGGGAAGTCTTTCTGTCCGAGTCGCAGGAGAGAATGAGTCTTGTTGTTGAGCCGCGATATATAAAAGAGGTTTTTAATTTAGCGGAAGAGATGGAAGTCGAATTGACTGATATTGGCGAGTTCAGCTCTGACGGTGATCTTGTTATCCGTTATGATGGTAAAACTATTGCATCGCTTGATCTTGACTTCCTGCATGACGGAGTGCCTCGAAAACATATGAATGCCCAATGGGACGGTGTTGATGTAAATGAGCCGACGATTCCTGAAATTGATGACTACAACATGGTCTTGAAAAAACTGCTCTCATCTCTTAATATATGTTCAAAAGAGTGGGTTATTCGCCAGTATGATCATGAGGTAAAAGGTAAAAGTGTGCTTAAACCGCTTATGGGAGACGGTAACTCCCCACAGGACGCGGCTGTTGTGCGCACATCGTTTGATTCATTTGAGGGAGTTGCTGTTTCTAACGGTATAATTCCCCGTTATGGGGATATTGACGCTTATCAGATGTCAGCAGGATCTTTTGACGAGGCAGTGCGGCAGATCATATCAGCCGGTGGCGAGCTGCCGAATCTGGAAAAGAGTAACGGAATATTCTGGACGGTAAACGATAATTTCTGTGTGCCCGATAGTCTCTACGATCCGGTTAACAATCCTGACGGCAAGGTTAAGCTGGCTAAGCTTGTTCAGATGTGTGAGGCACTTTATGATATGAGTACCTTTTTTGATATACCAATGACATCCGGCAAGGATTCAATGAAGAACGATTTTAAGGGCGGTGGTAAAAAGATTTCGGTGCCGCCGACAATACTATATTCCATGGCAGCCAAGATTAAGGATGTGCGCCGTTGTGTAAGCTCAAACTTCAAGGCGGCGGATGATCTGGTTTATGTCCTGGGGGAAACATACGATGAGCTCGGCGGCTCGGAATTCTACAGGATTTATAATGAGCTTGGAGCCAATGTTCCGGTTGTTCGACCCGAACTTGCAAAAAAACTTTATACAGCTGTATCGCAGGCTAATCGGGAATCACTGATAGAGTCTTCACATGATATTTCGGATGGCGGCCTTGCTGTATGTTTGGCAGAGTGCTGCTTCGGAACAGCTTTTGGTGTTAATGCATCCATTGATTCGATAGCATCGGCCGGACGGAACGCTGCACTTTTTGGTGAGTCTCATTCACGATTTGTAGTATCGGTAGCTCCTGAAAACAGAGAACGGTTTGAAGAACATTTTGGTAAACGTGCTTTTCTGCTGGGAAATGTAACCGGCAACGGAAAATTTACCCTGAGTGAAAACGGTGCTTGCCTGATTGATTCATCTGTAAGTGATCTTCTTGCTTCATGGAAAAGTACACTGGAGATAATGGAATGAAAAAAGTACGAGCGCTTGTAATAACAGGTTTTGGAATAAACTGTGAAGAAGAGATGGCGGCAGCCTATACCCTGGCTGGGGCCGAGGCTGTAATCGTTCATCTTAACGATATTCTTGTGGATGGATTTTCTATACATGATTTTGATGTTCTGAATTTTCCGGGGGGATTTTCTTTTGGTGATGATATTGCATCTGGAAGAGTGCTCGCAAACAAGATCAGGTTTAAAAAACTTCCTTCGGGGTTAACTTTTATTGATGAAATTAAAAAATTCATTAAAGCAGGTAAGTTTGTTTTTGGTGTGTGTAACGGTTTCCAGGTTCTTGTTAAACTTGGGCTTTTGCCGGATCTTTCGGGAGAGATAAAACAGGAAGTTACCTTAACTCGTAACGATTCTTCAAAATTTGAAGATAGATGGTGTTACTGTAAAAGGGCTGATAATGTTAAAACTCCTTTTTTAAAGGATATTGATATTATTTATCTTCCCGTGCGTCACGGTGAAGGAAAACTTATGATAGCAGATGATAATGTACAAAAAAAAATTTTGGATAATAATCTTGCTGTTCTTTCATATTGTGATTCAACAGGAAAAATAACAGATAAATATCCGTTAAATCCTAACGGATCAGAGATGAGTATTGCCGGATTAACTGATACTACTGGACAGGTTTTCGGACTTATGCCTCATCCGGAAGCCTTTTTGACTTTATATAACCATCCTGATTGGGGGCGCCTGCGACGTGAAAATCCGTCGATACCAGAGGATGGTGAAGGGCTTAAAATATTTAAAAATATAATAACGCATATCGCGTCACAGGAGAGAAAAGATGAAGTGTCTTGATACTTTTTCGACACCCCAGCTTGAACTTATTCACAAAGGTAAGGTACGTGACAGTTACCGGATCGATGACAAACGTCGAATGATAGTTGTAACCGATCGTATATCCGCGTTTGACAATGTTTTAAATAATTATATTCCGTACAAAGGTGCAGTGCTGAATGGAATATCCAACTTCTGGTTTGAAAACACAAAGGATATTATTGATAATCATATACTGGAAGTTGTTGATCCCAATATCAATATTGTAAAAGAGGCCGAGCCCATTCGTGTAGAAGTAATTGTCAGAGGTTATCTGACAGGCTCGATGTGGCGCGGATATCAAAATGGCAAGAGAACCTTTAGCGGTGTAACTGTTGGGGAGGGGCTTACATGTAATCAGAAATTTCCTGAACCGATTGTAACTCCCACTACAAAGGAAGATTCTGATCGTGAAATATCACCGGAGGATATTGCCAAAGAAGGCTGGGTAAGTTCGGATATCTATCAAAAAATGGCCGATATCTCTTTAAAACTATTTGAAAGGGGAAGTTCTGTTCTTGCTCAAAATGGTATAGTCCTTGTAGACACAAAATACGAGTTTGGTTTATATAAAGGAAAACTTATACTTATAGACGAGATACACACACCAGATTCATCACGTTTCTGGAGAGTTTCCGATTATGAGAAAGATCCTCAATCAGCTGAACAGATAGACAAGGAATTTGTACGCCAGTGGATGATAAAAAACAGTAAAAACGGAAAATACCCAGATACCCTTGACGATAGTGTAGTTGAAGAAACTAGCCGTCGTTATGTGGAGATATTCGAAATTATCACAGGACAAAAGTTTGATTACAATCTTTTTTATGACTCCAAACATCGGGTAGCACAAAATCTTTGTCGTGCCGGATTGATCAAAGATGGATATATAGCGATTGTTATGGGATCTGCTTCAGATAAAACCCATGCGGACAAGATGAAAGCAATCATCGAAAAATACGATATTAAATGTTTTTACCGGGTAATCTCGGCGCATAAAAACGGCGAACGTCTTGTTCAGTTAGGCGAAACATTAAATAATTCGGTAGAGCCCGGTGCAGTTATTGCCGTGGCCGGAAGATCCAATGGTCTGGGAGGCGCATTAGGTGCAAATCTTTCATTGCCTGTTATCAGTTGTCCTCCATTTAAGGATAATGCCGATATAATGGTTAATATAAATTCATCGCTTATGATGCCTTCGCTGACTCCTGCATCTACCGTAGTTTATCCTGATAATGCTGCTTTAAATGCTTTACGCTCTTTAAACATTCAGCGTGTGCGAAAACAGATGACAGAAGAGATTATTCAGATGAAGAATGATTTAATCGAAGCGGATAAGAATATAAATAAATAGTTGTACAGTATTATCAGAGGCGCTTTAAAAAACAGTATCTGCAGTGTGGTTAATCACAGGTTTTTTTAAAGCGCTATTTTTTATTTTAAGGATTGATAGATGAATATTGTTGTAATCGGTTCGGGCGGCCGTGAACATGCCCTCTGCTGGAAACTGAAACAGTCACCTTTGGCGGATGAAATATTCGCTTTGCCGGGAAACGGTGGGATACCAAATAGTGTTGATATAGATCCTTTTGATTTTCAGGCCGTCGAAGATTTCTGTAAAGAAAATGATATTTCACTAATCGTTGTCGGTCCAGAAAATCCTCTTGCAGCTGGAATTACCGACTATTTTACAAAAAAAGATATCATGATATTCGGCCCTGACAAGGCGGGAGCCGCTCTGGAAGGATCAAAAATATTCGCAAAAGAATTTATGTTAAAGTACGGAGTTGCTACTGCCGGCTATCACAGGATTACATCTCCCGGTCAGGCAGAAGAAGTTATCGACAAATATAACGGTAGCTGTGTGCTAAAGTATGATGGTCTTGCCGCCGGCAAGGGGGTTTATGTATGCTGTTCCAAAGAGGAGTCGTCACAGGCTGTTAATGAGTTGCTGGGCACTTATGGCGATGATGCAAATTATATAATTGAAGAGTTACTTGTCGGAGATGAAATATCGATTATTGGTATAACTGACGGTAAATCCATTAAACTTCTCTCTCCATCGCAGGATCATAAGCAGCTTTATGAAAACGATGAAGGGCCGAACACAGGCGGGATGGGGGCCTTTACTCCCGTTCCCTTTGCCAATGACAAGCTTCTTGAATCGATTGATAATGATATTGTGAAGCCGACTTTACATGGTATTATTAAAGAAGGTTATAACTTTAAGGGAATCGTCTATTTTGGTATAATGGTTACAAAAAATGGACCAAAGTTGTTAGAGTATAATGTGCGATTTGGCGATCCTGAAACCGAAGTACTTTTACCTGCCTTGAAAAGTGATCTTCTTGAAATATTTCTGAGCTGTTTTGACAACACGCTTGATCAGAAAAAGGTCGAGTTTAACGAAGGATATTTTGTAGATGTTGTATTGGCAGCGGGCGGTTATCCCCGTGAATATAAGAAAGGCGATACTATTTCAGGGCTTGATCAGGTGTCTGAAGATACTTTTGTGTTTCATGCAGGTACGATTAAAAAAGATGGTAACATCATAACAAATGGTGGACGTGTTTTGAATGTTGTTAGTAGCGGAAAGAGTCTTGATGATGCAATATCGAAGGTTTACAGTGAATGCTCAAAAATAAGCTTTGATAACTGTTACATAAGAAAAGATATTGGCCGACGTGAACAGATTGTAAAATAGTTGTTTTTTTTAAATAATTATCTCTTAAATGTTGAATAATGAATCGAATGGCTTTAGCTGGTCAAATAATATTGTGTAGTCGGTAAAAAATGAAGAATATTGTTATATTTATATCCGGTCGCGGATCCAACATGGAAGCGATTCTGAATAATATTGAATCCGGTGTATTAAAGGGTGTCTGTAATGTGCTATGTGTTGTTTCAAACAGGGCGGACGCTGCAGGGCTTGACACGGCACGTTCATACGGAGTAAAAACAGCTGTTGTTATTTCTAGAGGGATTTCTCCTGAAAAGTATAATAATAACCTGTCGGAGTTGATTGATGAATATAATCCCGATTACATAGTGCTTGCCGGATATATGAAAATACTGGATCCCGATTTTGTAAAACGTTATCCGAAACGAATTATCAATATCCATCCTGCTGATACTTCTGCTCATCAGGGTTTGCATGCCTATGAATGGGCATTCGAAAACAGACTTAAAGAGAGTTTTATAACAGTTCACTACGTGGATGAGGGCGTGGACACAGGTGAGGTAATTGGCAAGGCCTCTGTCGACATGGGGGGGGCTGATTCTCTTGAAGAGTATGAAAAGCGTGGGCTTGCAGTTGAGCACAGTTTTTACAGTGAAATGTTAAAAAAAGTATTTACGGGTATAATATAAGCGGCTAACAAGCCGCTTTTTATATTTATGTAATCATGTAATAAATAATATAAAGATTTATCGAGGTGCTTGTATGTGTGGTATTGTAGGTTTTTACGGCCCGCCATCAAAGAAGGCGGTTTATGATATTATTTCGGGACTTCTCTCTTTGCAACACCGTGGGCAGGATTCTGTGGGTGTAGTGACATTTGATGACAAGTTTCATGTTAAAAAAGGTCTTGGGCTGGTAAGTAATGTTTTCAAGAAGGTTAATCTTGATAGTTTACCGGGATCAATAGGAATGGGGCATGTTAGATATACCACTCAAGGTTCTAATGAAATTATGAACGTGCAACCTTTTACGGTGAATTATCCTTTTGGATTGTCTATGGTTCATAACGGAAACGTGATAAACTTCAATTATTTACGAAAATACCTCTACGAGGAGCACCATCGACTGCTGGAAACATCAAATGATCTTGAACTGCTTTTGTATACACTTGCAAGCGAACTTGAGCTGCATGATCTTAAAAATCTAAGTATAGATGATATTTTTGATTCAGTAAAATCGACACAGCAGAAAGTCCGTGGAGCCTATGCTACAATTACGGTTATAGCCAACAAGGGGCTCCTCGTTTTTACGGATCCATATGGAATACGACCACTTGTAATGGGAAAAAAAGATACACCAGACGGGCCGTGTTATGGATTTGCCTCGGAATCTACCTGTTTTGATTATCTGGACTATGAAGTTATCGGTGATATAGGTGCTGGAGAAATTGTCTTTATAGATAATGATCTGAATGTTCATAGACGCACCGGATTTGTGGAAAAACCTGCCCATTGTATCTTCTGTTATATCTATTTCTCACGTGAAGATTCAATTATGCGTGGGCAGCTTGTCGCGGATTTAAGGGTGAAAATGGGACGCATGTTAGCAGAAAAAATGAGAGAAGAGGGTTTTGAGCCTGATATAGTTATTGATGTGCCGTCTTCAGCCTATTTTTTCGCTTCAGGTTTATCCGAAGAGCTTGGAATACCTTATCGAAGAGGATTTGCAAAAAACAATCATATTGGCCGCAGTTTTATATCTCCTACACAGAGTGAACGTGAAAAAGTTGTGCGTAATAAGCTGAATCCAATTCGTGAAGTGGTAAAAGGAAAAAAAGTTGCAGTTGTGGATGACTCAATTGTTCGAGGTACTACATCAAAACATATAGTGTCTCTTCTACGTAAAGCCGGTGCCGATAAGGTTTATTTTGTATCTGCTGCACCACCAATAGTATCTCCATGCATCTATGGAATTGATATGGCAACCAAGGGAGAATTAATAGCAAACTGTGGTTCAATTGATAAGATTAATGAAATTATTGGTGCAGATGCTACTATTTACCAATCACTTGAAGATTTGCAGAAATTATGCGAGAAGGTAAAACTTCCCGTGTGTGATGCCTGTTTTTCTGGTAACTATCCGACTGGTGACACAAGAGAGATATTTGCTGAAATTGAACAAGAGAGACTCTCATCTCGAAAATAGTTCTCAGATTGCTACACCTCTATTTAAATTTTCTTGACATAATATGACAAATAGTTAAAAAAAGGGAAAGTTTAATAGTAATTTATCGAAGTTCACTATTAGCTATTTTATAAAGAATCTCTATATTGATTCGGGAACAGATATGAAAGTAAAAGCAGCACTGGTGAATATTTGCATAAAGGCTTTGGCTGAATCGATGGTTTCAGATATGATGCTGTCGGTTGTCAAAGAGGTTATGCCTAACTATGATATTTATAAGCAGACTGGATTTCCCCAGAATATGGCAATCCCCAACAGGGATATAGCACGTCAGATAATAATGGATGTAAACGAAAACCATTTTTTTCCTCCTTTTATTCTTGAACTGATTAAGCTTCACCGTATGGGGTACAGGGGGCGTCCTTGCTCTATATCTTATATGGATCAAATATTAAAAGGTATGCGTGCGAACGGGCTTATATATGATCCTAAAAATCATATCTTTGTAGAAGATCCTACGGTTCAGCGCACCCGCAACTGGAATGTTTTCCGTGAAGGCCAGGAGGCCGTAATTACATTACTTAAGATTGATATTGTAGATAACTCGGTTTTGGTTAAGGAAAATCCCAAACCAAAGGTCGATGCTGCTTATGAAATATTTCGCAATCAGGTATTCGAGAATATAGAACGTGTAAACGGGCGTATATGGAACTGGGAAGGTGATGGTGGAATTGGCGCTTTCTATTTCGGAGACAAGAAGCTATCCGCGCTTCTTAGCGCTATTAACATTCTCCACGAGATACTCTATTTTAACCTTTTTAAAAATGAGCTAGTAAATCCGCTTCAGGTACGTATAGCTTTACATGACGGCAGAATTATTTATTCCAACGTAGAGAAAGATTTGTTTAATAACGAGACAGTCAAGCAGGTAATCAATATAGAGTCCAAACATACCAGACCCAATACGATTACAATTAGCGACATGATGACTACATCGTATGACGCAATGATTAAAGACCAGCTTGAGTCTTTTCGCGGTAAGGACAATAAAAGATACTATCGCTATTCTGTACAATGGGAAGAGTAGATGAAAATAATAATATGCTCCGATATAAATAAAACGGAAGATCTTTTTTCTTCATTAACAAAAAATAAAAATCATGATATAACATTCGCTTCAGCATCGGATTACCGCAAAGTACTGAAAGATGCCCCTCGAAGGTCTATATTTTATCTGGATTTATCCAAGTTAGATGATTCTGCAATATCAAAGGAAGTAAACTATCTGATTAAGCAGGAAGGTGTTTTTACAGCTTTGATTGACCCAAAGGGTAAAATCGCAGATGTTGCTTCTCTTTTCCATAAAGGGCTGGTCGATTATGTCGGCAAGGCTTTATCCGTTGGCACTAGTGGCGTTGATGTAAAAAGAATTAATGCAATAGATGAATTTATTAAAAAGTCCTGTCCAGAAGAAGAGCAGGCGGCTCTTCTATTAGATATTGATGAGAACATGATTGTGCGCAAAGACTGGAGTAATGTTAAAGCTGGTAATGAATATACTTTTTTGTTTTTACATCTGTTTTTTGATAATTATTATGAGATCGAAAAGACTTATGGCCGTGCTCATGTTCTTAAAATGGTTAATAAATTTAAAGATTATCTTGCGCATGTTGTTTCTCCTTATGGCGGTAAAGTCTGGATGTGGATGGAAGCTTCGGGGCTTGTTCTGTTTCCCTTTGATGGCAAGAGTTGTGATATAATTGAATTAGGTTATAAGTTGGTATTAAACCGGCATATTATTAATCTTGAAAACGGATTTCGTAATCCTCTATCTTATAGGTTATCCGCACATATCGGAAATACAACTTATCAGGAGACCGGTGACACAGGCACAATAGTCTCTGAATCGATTAATACAATTTTTCATCTTGGTAACAAATTCACTACTCCGGGAGGATTTTTTATGACTCCAGAGGTTGCAAGGTTTATACCGGAAAGGGCTTCGCATATGTTTTTTGAGATAGGTGAATACGAAGGACGTATGATTACCCGTATGAAGATGCCTGTAAACATGTAGAATTGATTTAATATTTTTAATGTTTTATTTCAGGTCTGAATAAGGTTGTTCAGGCCTTTTTTTCAGAATCAACAATTAAAGATGAGGAATTTTAAACATGATTAAATTCTAAAATAGTGATAAAAGCTAACTAAATTGAAGATATATATTTCTTATTAAAAATAATTGTGAATAATGCAAAAATTCAAATGATCTATAATAACATTATTTTATGTAGTTTATTCTAACTCTTAATTGTCAGTAATTGGAGAGCAGTTGCCAATGAGAAAAACTATCTATTATCTGTTTATATATTGGCAAATTATTTTTCTTGTTACTGGTATATCCTATTCCGCAAATTCTGCAAATATTTCTCTTGATAAACATGAAATACTTATAATCAATTCTTACCATAAGGGTTTCTCATGGACAGACAGTATTGTTGATTCCTTTATCAACACAATACAAAAAAGGAATCAATCAACTGAATTTTATGTTGAGTATCTTGATACCAAGAGACATTTCGGTAAGGATCACTTTGATAACTTTTATCACTTTATTAAATCAAAATATAGTGAAAAGAATATAGATGCAATTTTTGTTACTGATGATGATGCTTTGAATTTTGTAAATAATCATCATGATGAACTGTTTTCGAAGAAACCAGTAATCTATTGCGGTATAAATAATATTGTTAACGCACGGTCGCTTCCAAAAAATACTTTTACAGGCATTATTGAGTTTCAGGATATAAAAAGTAATATTGAATTGATACTACTACTCTTGCCTGAGCTTGTTTCAATCGTTTTTGTAACCGATGGTACAACTACGGGAATAGGTACACGATCTGAAATTCAGGATAGTGAAAACATTTTTCCGGGTATAAACTTTATCTATTATAATGGCGAAGAGATGAACACGGAGGAGTTAATAGCTAATCTTCAAAAACTGGATAATAAAACAGCTGTATTGGCGCCAGCCTGGTATCTCGATAAAGATGGCAACTATTATGACAACACAGAGATATACCCTCTATTAAGTAAAAGCTGCCCTGTTCCAATTTTCAGCCCATCATCAGCGAACCTTGGATTTGGACCCGTCGGAGGGAAAATGAATAATCCAGCGACTCATGGTTCTCTTGCTGCAGAATATATGTTAAAAATTCTGGATGAAGGTTTATCTCCATCTGATATTGCCGTAAATTTCAAAGGATATAACGATTATATGTTTGATAGTGCTCAACTTCTCAGGTTTAATATATCTGAAGACACACTCCCAGAGCAAAGCATCGTGATCAATCGTCCCTTCTCATTCTATAAAACCTATAAGGAACTTGTTAACAGTGTAATTGCGCTTTTTGTAATATTCGTTGCATTCGTAATTACACTTGTTTTTATAGTCAGAAAACTTTCCAGAACCAAACGTTTTCTTTCACGTAATGAAGAGCTTTATCGTGCTGTAGTTGAGGATGCACCGGTTCTTATCTGCAGGTTTCACCATAATGGCAAAGTTACTTTCGTAAACAGTGCTTTTGCCGATTTTATCGGAGAAGAGGCTGCTAGTATAGCTGGAATTGATATTGCAAGCCTTTTGCCGGATAAAGACAGAGAGTTCCTTATGAACCAGCTTGGAAAATTTTCTGTTGAAGAACCTCTTTTTGTGAAGGAACTTGAAATCGAAATTGATGGGGCAATGCGTTGGTATCGTTGGGTAACCAGAGCCTTATTCGATGAAACAGGTAAAGTTCATACTTATCAGACAATTGGTCAGGATATAACAAATTACAAGATAATTCAATCCGAACTTAGAGCTTCGCTTAAAGAGAAAGAGATTCTGCTGCAGGAAGTACACCATCGGGTTAAAAATAATATGCAGGTTATTATTGCACTATTGACTCTTCAAATGACGAGAAGTGGTTCAGAGCTTAATAGTGTACTGAAGGACATTCGTAACCGCATGCAGATTTTTGCTGATATACATAGTAATCTTTATAAACATAATAACTTTACATGTATAAATTTTAAAAACCATGTTAAAGAAAATTTCAATAATTTATGTGAAATATTCGGGAAGAGTGCTGACAAAGTAAAAATGGTTATTGATGTAAACAGTCCGGATTTTGATCTTGATATAGCAATACCCTGTGGTCTCATTATGAATGAGTTGATAAGTAACAGCTTTAAGCATGCTCTTGGTGACAGCGGAGAGATAAATATTGTTATAAAAAGAGATAATGACGGCAATATAGAACTTCTTGACTATTACGACAGCGGTTCTGTTTCAAAAGATTATAGTGTTGGTTTTGGAACAACAATTATTGACGCGCTTTCAATTCAACTTCAATTGAATCATAAAATATATACTGAAAAAAACATGCGTCATATTTTTACAAGAAAGGTTCAATAATGGGAATTGACTTAATAGCAAAAAATTGAGTGCGCAAATACGTAATAATTGACTGTTAAAAAAAACACAACTGTCTCATTATTGACTATGCATTAACTGATAATGTCTGTTTTTTTAATCTTTCTTACTATTACTGTTTTTCAGTGCTTTAACAGTTTCAATTGAAGATATATATTTGTCAATAGTGGTAACTATTACAGATTCTTTGTATCTGGGTGGAATAATGGTTAAGGGCCACATATGTTTTATTATTATATCTTCCTCAATTTTGTTCAATTTGAAATGTTTTTTTGCATTATTCAACGCGATCTTTGGATGCTTAAAACCATGCCATCTGCCTTCGTAAGGTCTCCCTTCCAATGAGCGCCAGTCGTAAAGAAAAAAATCGTGTAACAATGCTCCCCTTGTTGTTGATACGTAATCAAGACCAAGAAACTTGGCTATTTTGTAAGATGTATACGCAACTTTTAAAGAATGGTCAAGTATGGATGAGTCATGATGAAGATAATCAGCCAGTTTTATATATTCAGGGTTTGATGTAATTTCATGCGATATTTTTTTAAATTCCTCTTCACTTGATTTTTTTATAAATAATTTATCATTCATAAGCTGTTTTAATCCGGTTAACTGGTCTGACAGATTTTTCTCCAGACGCTTTCGTATTTCAAAATCAGTATATTTACGAATTGCCCTGAATGATTTTAAAGGTTTACGCATTTTGTAAAGGTATTGCTGAATCTGGTCGTTCTCAAGGTTAATATAGTTTTCAATAAATTTATTAAGAGTCACAATGAACTTTTTCATGGCTTTTGCTGAAATCATAAAGTCCAATACTATTGCAGTGTTAATAAAAAGCAAAACAAGTGTGATTGAATGTTCTTTTCCGGGGTAAACATCTTTTGTTATGTATTCGAAAGTGTTATAAAAGAAGGGGTGAATAATATATAAGAATACAAGGGTGTACAGCCCCCAGTATGCGGCAAAGCGCAGGCAAATGCGACCTTTAAGGTTAAAGCGGTAGTCGTCATATTCCCAAAGTCTTATTTTAAAATAAGTCTCTGCCAAAGCAGCAGCAAAATACTCTATTATGGAACAGAATATTGCGAAGAAAACAAAATCAAAGATAGGGTTATTAACAGGAAATAGAGAGGCTATAAAGATGATAATTATTGAGGCGGAACCATATAACGGAAGTACCGGGCCGGTTAAAAGGCCGGGGTTTACAAAATGTTTTCTTGTTATGGTTCGGTAAATTACTTCGCCAAGCCAGCCAAGAAAAGCGTATAAGGGAAAAAAATACAATATTTGGTGAGGTGTAATAAGCAGGGTAATTATCTCTTTCTGTATCATATTTGTCCGTAAATAAATTTTGGTATCCTGTCGTGTTTGGAAAGTCAATAGACAGTAATTTCTATCTTGATAATAAACAATACTACTGCTATAGTTAAATATGGTACAGCAAAATAATTCTTATGGCAATTTATTATAGTGGGTTAACAAGATAAGTTTATTAATGCATTGAAGTTTTTTAATGCTAAATAATCGCGGCTGATAATAATGTTTACGAAGAAATTGCATTAAGAAAGAGCTTTGAATAAAGCCCCTTCTTAAAAGTAATATTTTTTATTAAAAGTATGGGATTATAAACAAAAAACACTAATAAAATGAACTGTTTGCAGCGTCTTTACCGTATTTTGCCCATTTGGCGTCTAGACAGATTCCGCCTGATGATGTGCTGACCCTGATCAGTTTGTTATCACTACCGTAAACTAGGGTGCCGTCGCTTAGCATTGCGCCGTCGCTGCCGGCTACTTTATCAGAAAGAGAAGAAGATTCGGTGCCGCTGGTCATGTTGATTTCAGTTGGCAGCTGCCCGGATTTATAAATTTTCTGATTCTTACCGATTATTAATTCTCCCTGTATAAAAATTTCTCCAATATTTGAACTCCATATTTCGGATCCGTCGGTTGAATTAAGTTTATAAATATAGCCGTCCTCACAGCCGATATAAATATTATTATCTTTGTCAATAACAGGTGAATTGATGACATAATCATCAAGAAATATAGTCCAATTATCAGAGCCAAAAATATTATTCATGCTGATAATATTAGATTTATAGGTATTGTTATCTTGTAGACCAAAAAGTACGTAGGTATCCGTTACAGCTAAAAATGATGATTCTGAAGCAACGTCACCGGTATATAATCGATTATTAAGCGCATTTAAATTGTTGTCATATCGATAGAGTGAAACACTGTCACCTGTATCAGTTGATTTGAAGACTGAAAAGAATATTCCGCTATCGGTAGCCATTACCGGACTCATCTTTATAAAACGGTCATAATAATCATCACCAGTAGAAAATTCTGTTTTATTATTTAATGTACCATCAGGCTTAATTGAAATAAGACAGGCTGCTTTAGCGGTTGAAATGTCCAAAAGGTATGAATCAACTGCTATAACGATGTTTCCATCCGAGTCTATGCAGGGTTTATGCACTCCTTTTGTATTTGCAAGCCCTGATTCATCTGTAATTTCGTAACTCCATTCGGTAGAGCCGTCAGAATTGTTAACTGCGTATACCTTGTTAAGACCGGATAAAATAATCAGATCATTGCAAATAACAATATCCTGCAAATAATCGTCAATTTCAACATTCCAGTTTAGAGAGCCATCATTGTTAAATGATACAGCGTTTGTGGGACCGCTCATCATAAGATCTTCTTTGAAGAGCATATAGGTATTGTCGTTTGCATCAACCGCGGGTACACCGTAAGCCATAAGATCTTCATCTATTTCGCTTGTGGTCGTTGGCGTCGGGTCTTCGCTTTCGGTCTTTTTGTCGTCAGAGCTTCCACCACCACATGAAATAAGTATAGTAATCATTAGTGTGAGAAAAGTTAAATAGATGATTTTTGATTTTTTAATACATTTAGTGCCCAATAATTCAAATCCCGTCATTTTTACCTCTCGGTTTGTAATTATTCATTATGATTCTTCCTTAAAAAGTTTAAAACAGTGTTGCTTATAAGACATTAAATTTTACTGAAAAATCCATTGCGGATTATTATGAAAGGTATGATCATGAAAAAACTGAAATATCATATTGCCTCACGTAAAAAAGTACATCAAGTATATATTGTTGCCTCATTGAAAAAAGTACTCGAAGTCCTGTATTTTTATACAGTA
>JAFGRW010000019.1 GCA_016934935.1 Spirochaetota bacterium
ATGAATATGATTCGTTTTTGGAAATAAATGGAATACGTATCAAAAAAGCAGCTTAACTTATATTTTCATTGACATCCATCATAGACGGCAAGTTTGGAAATTTCATCGGCAACTACAGCAAAGCCTTTTCCCGAGTCACCGGCCCGTGCCGCTTCGATGGCGGCATTTAATGATAAAAGATTTATTTCACCGGAAATATCATTAATGATTTGAATAATATCCGTTACTTCGTTTGAGCTCTGTGAGATCTCACGCATGCTCACGCTCATTCGAGTCAACGCTTCACTTCCAGTTTGTGCCTGTTTTGTAATCTGTGTCGACTGTGTTCTGGTTTTTGTAATTCTTTCGGCCATAATGTCTATTTTGTCAGATAGTTCTTTTATCAGTAAAATTACTTCGTTCAGTTTGTTTTGTTGAGTCTGACTATTGCTGGAGATGTTATTGATTCCGGCAGTAACCTCTTCCAGAGTTGCGGTTATCTGTTCGGAAGAAGCGGCCTGGTTTTGCGTGTTAGTGGAAAAACCAGTAGTAGTTTCGAAAAGTGTTTCAGATGAGCTGTTAAGCTCTTGCGCGACTTCTGATACTTCTCTGATTACTTCGTTTAATTTTGTTATGAAGGTATTAAAAATTAATCCAAGGCCATTGATCTCATCTTTTGAATTATTTTGAACAGGGTAAGAGCTGTCAAGATCACCGGAGCTTCCTTTGACAAAAATACTGTTAAACATTGATATTGAGTTTAAAATGTTTCTTGAAATCATAAAAGCTACAATCATTGATAATGCAAACGTAAAAATTACAACTGTAGTTGAAACAATACGGGCATTTTTTATTTGGGTGCGGCTCTTTATATGATTCTCTTCCGACATTTTTTCGGTGAAAGCTTCCAGACGTGAAAAACTTTGTATATAATCATTCATCAGGGTCACTATGCTGTTAGCAAGGCCAATGCTTCCGGTCTTGTCTTCATTTGCAAGTTTGTTGTCAATATCGGACATTAATTTTGCCCATCTGTTATGCAGTTCTTCAAGCTCAATAACAGTTTTTCGTATGTCTGCATCAATTACTTCATCTTTCATTTTTAAAAAATTGCTGCTGATGCTCTCTTCGGGGCTTTTTAACTTGTTGCGTACAATTTCCCTGACGTTATTATACTCTTCTCTGATTATTGCGTTTTTTGCTTCAAGCAGTATATTATAAAATTTCACAAATTCATGTTTTGCTTCCATTGAATTTCTAGAAAGTCGTACTGCTTGATACAGCTCTTCGGTGTTTTCTCCGGAACTTATTAACGCCCTTGTTAAAAAAACACTTACAAAAACAAAAAATATAAGTATCAATACGTAGCTTCCGGCCAGCTTGGTCTTTATTTTAAAATTCATAATGGTTTGTGTTTTTTTATTAGCGTTATGTGGCGACATGGATCCTCCAAATAAAGCTCCAGGTTTTGCAAAGGTGTATCTTTGTTTAATAATGCAGCTGTTAATGATAGTGCTGGCGATAGTGATTGATTAGTAGTGCGATAATTTAATGCTATTAAAATTACAATACAGGATCAAATTATTTTCTTATGTCGTTTATCGGTGAATAAATCAGCAAACAGATTATCTTAAGTAAAAACTGGAAAACAAATAGAGTAATAATTTCCTGATAAATCAATGATTAACCGATATATCCATGATAACGGTAAAAAATTATCATGGATATATTGCAGTTTGTGTATTACTCATGTTTGTCAAAAAATAATAATTCATATATCCGTTATTTCAGTCTCAACCAACACCTTTCTTTTTGCGATAGGCAATAATAACGCTTTGAAGAAGTATAAAGAAACAGAGCATAAGGCCTGTCGTGATACTCTGCCAATAGGGCTCTCGCAGACCGGAAGCGATTACAATATTGCTGAATGTTTTTAAAGACATTACTCCAAAAAGAGTTCCAATTACACTTCCAACACCGCCTGTTAAAAGAGTTCCGCCTATAATTGATGAAGCTATTGCCTGAATTTCGGCTTGATAAGCGTTTGCCGAGTTGCCCGCGCCGGTGTGAAGCAGATATACATAACCACCTATTCCGGCAAACAGTCCGCATATTACATAAGACAGAAATTGTGTTCGCTTAACGTTTATACCAAGCATCAACGCGCTCTGGTCACTGCCTCCAACAGCGTAAAGGTTGCGTCCAAAACGAGTCCATTTGAGCATTACCCACACAGCAAGAACAATGATTAAAGCGATAATTACTCCAGGCTCAATTCGGGCAGGGATAAAGTTGCCTGATTTACCGTAAGAGCCGATTCCCGGAACTACAACGCGAAATTGCTTAAGCTCAAGAAATGTATTGTTAGTTACGGTGCGTGGAACACTGCTGACTATGGTTGTCAGGCCTTTGGCAAAAAACATGCCGGCAAGCGTAACAATAAAGGGTTGAATCTTCAAATATGCGACAAGAAAACCCTGAACAAGCCCGATTGTAAGACCAATGCCCAACGCCAGAAATATTGAGCCCGCGATACTGCCGCTGTAGTCTTCAAGAAAAATAACACAGGTCATTGTTATCAGAGCGACAACACCACCGACTGAAATATCAATACCTGCTGCTATCATTACTATGGTTAATCCGCAAGAAATAACGATTAGGTAAGCGTTGTTATTGAATATATCCAGAAACTGTTGGGGATTCAGAAAACCACCGCCCCATACAATCATTGCAAATATGTACATCGCAGAAAATGCGCAAATGGTTATAGTTAATAGCAATGCTGTGCTCGAAATCGGTTCTTTTGGCTTATTCCCAATATCTCTGGAAAATAGATTTTTTAGTTTTCTGAATGGCATATCAATTATTCTCCGTAAGTTTAATCGGTTTTTTGAACAGCCTGTTGCGAAGTTGAACGGCATGTTGTTGCACAACTGGTGAACCTATAACAACAATTGCGATAATAACAACTGCTTTATATGCCTTTACGGCTGTTGATGAAACTTTCATGGCATACAGGGTAATTGTTAATGCCTGAATGATATACGCTCCGATTATTGAACCGGCCAATTTGAATTTTCCGCCGCTAAGGGCGTTTCCACCGATTGCAACAGCCAGAATGGCATCCATCTCGATATCGATTAGTATTGTTTCGTGATTAATTAGACCAATTCGACAAACGTTAATTGCACCGGCAATTGTAACGCAAACGCCGAGGATCATAAACGCCAATAGTTTCATAAGAACAGGGTTAATACCGTTTAACCTCGCAGCCCGTTCATTGATACCCACTGATTGAATGTAAAGCCCAAGATTTGTAAACCTTAGAGCCAGTGTAACCAATATTCCAAAAACTATGATAATGAGAATTGGGCTTGGTATGGGGATGCCCGGAATAAAACTTCCGATATAGCTTAAAAGAGGGCTGTCAACGTTAGGCGTTGCTCCTCCGTTTATCCAGTATGCTATTGGGCGTCCAGCCGTAAAAAGAATCAATGACGCGATCATCGGCTGAATATCAAAGAAGGCGACAAGTGTTCCGTTAAACAGTCCAAAAAGAATTGCAACGATGCAGGCGGTTGCAAGTGCCAGAAAAATAACGGGCATCGTGATTTCGTTTCCACGAAGTACACGCACAAAAACACTTCCTGCAATTGCCGCTGCCGCGCCAACGCTTATATCCTGTCCCTTTGTTGCCGAAGTAACCAGGGTCATTGCTATTGCCAGCAACACAAGTTCCGAGGCTCCATTAATAATACTGATCAAGTTACCAGACAATACAGTGTTTCCGTAATTATTGGTTATTACGTTTATTGAAAAAAAACTAATGTCTCTGAAAACATTAAACGCGATAACCAGGAAAAGCGCGAACAGCGGTATTGCCAGTTGAGAATGTGACAGTTTTCTTATGTTTAAACTCTTAAGCATTTTGAGCCGCCTCCCCTGCTATTGTGTGCATGATTTTTGTCTGTGTCATTTCTTCACCTTTCAGTTCACCTACTATATTGCGATCACGCATAACTATAAGTCGCGAGCAGGTTGTGAGCATCTCTTCAATCTCGGAAGAGATAAAGGTGACGCTGACACCGTCATTCGCGAGTTTAAGTACCAGCTTTTGTATTTCGACTTTTGTACCGATATCGATTCCGCGTGTGGGTTCATCCAGTATCAGGTATTGAGGATTAGTCAGCAGCCAGCGGGCAAGTATTACTTTCTGTTGATTACCGCCGGATAGCGATTTTATCGGAGTGTCCATGGAAGCTGTTTTGATTCCTAATAGTTTTATATACTTATCCGCGAAATCTTCGGCCTCTGCTCTGGAAAAAGGATGAAAAAAGCCCTTTAGTACCTGCAACGCAAGTATTATGTTTTCGCGTACGGAGAGATCTTCGATTATTCCATCTCCCTTTCTATCTTCCGGCAAGTAACCGATACCATGTTTCATCGAATCTTTGGGTCCCGATATTTTAGTATCTTTTTCGTTAATTTTTATTTTACCACCAGTGATGCGGTCGGCACCGAAAATGGCTCGTACACTCTCACTTCGTCCGGATCCCAGCAGCCCTGTAAATCCGTTTACTTCACCTTTCTTTATTTTAAAGTCAAAGGGTTTTGTACCCTGTGTACTGGATAGTCCAAAAGCCTCATAAACTAATGGTATATCTTCATTTGCTACAGTTTTCTTCTGATGTTGTAATTCTGAAATTTCTTCAAGCTCTTTACCCATCATTTTGGATATAAGCTCGACTCGCGGCAATTCACTGATATCGTAAGCTCCTACAAGTTCTCCGTTGCGTAAAACTGTTATTCTATCGCAAACCTCGTAAACCTGCTCCAGAAAGTGTGTTATAAATATTATGCCTACTCCGCGTGCCTTTAAATCGCGCATAAGTGAAAAAAGCAGAGCCACTTCCTGCTCGTCCAGAGAGGATGTCGGTTCGTCCAGAATAAGAACCTTGCATTCCATATCAACTGCGCGGGCTACGGCGACCATTTGCTGTACAGCAAGAGAACAGGTTCCAAGTTGTCTTGTCGCGCTTGTCGGGATTTTGAGCTTTTTAAGTATTTCCCCGGCCCTTTTTTCTTGTGACCGCCAGTTAATAAAGCGGTAGTTCCCACGGCCAATAAAAATATTTTCCGCGACGGTCAGGTTAGGGCAGAGTGTAATTTCCTGATAAACTGTGCTTATTCCGGCATTTTGCGCGTCCTGAGGTGATTTAATTCTTAGCTCTTTTTCGGTTCCGGCAATGTTTATCTGCCCGGAGTCTTTCTGGTATACACCGGTTAATACTTTAACCAGTGTGGATTTTCCGGCTCCGTTTTCACCCATAAGGGCATGAATTTCGCCCTCGCAAAGAGTAAAGTCAACATTATGCAGCGCGCGTACACCCGGAAAGGATTTTGATATTCCACGCATGGATAAAACAGTATCGTTTTTCATTTGTTACAAACCGCCTTTATGCTTTGGAAATTTTAAAAAATGGCGACGCCAAGTGTGTGGTAAAATCTTACAATTGGCGCCGCGCAGTCGTAATACTAAATTGTTCTTAACGTTTGAGTATAGGAGTTAAATATCAGTCTCCAAGTCCGTATGTATCAATATCGTTTTGAGAAATAGTTTTGGCGTCAAAACCCTTCTCTTCCGATATAACTTTCTTGGATGGAATATTTCCGGTTTTGATCATCTCATCGATTACAGAAGCCTGAAAAGGACTGCACTGGCCATCATAGTTCCAGTTGCCTGCAAGAAGTTCTCTAAGAGCCCACTTGTTACAGTCAAAACCCATTACTACAACGTCTTTATCAACACCGTGAGTGATACCCGCGTCATCAAGCGCTGCAACAGCACCTTTTGCCATACCATCATTTTCAGCGTAAATAACGTTAAATTTTTCGCCTGAGTTGATAACTGATTCTACAATCTTTTTAGCTTCTGCTTCGTCCCATGTCGCTGTCTGCTGTACAACCATTTTCATTGTACCTGCGGCAAATTCTTTATCAAGAGCGGCAGTACGGCCAATTTGTGCATCACTACCCATTGCGCCTTGGATATGTATAACTTTGTACTCGGGAAGGTTTTGCGCCTTTAACCATTTAACAGCAGTGTCACCCTGATTAGCCATGTCAGATACAACAGCAGCTTCATACAAATCAGGATCGGCGTTTAACATACGGTCAAACAGAAACACTTTGATTCCAGCTTCTTTAGCGCGTGAAAGAACCGATGCCCAGCCGTCAGTAGCAGCAGCAGAAAGAAAAATGTAGTCTA
Source organism: Spirochaetota bacterium (assembly GCA_016934935.1). Classification (GTDB taxonomy): domain Bacteria; phylum Spirochaetota; class UBA4802; order UBA4802; family JAFGJZ01; genus JAFGRW01. The sequence goes on from JAFGRW010000019.1 coordinate 6,248, forward strand.
CACCGTCAGTGATAAACTGACTAGCCGCATTTAACTGTTCGTCGTTTTTAAGGCTGTAAAAAGTTGAAACATCGTATCCATTTTCTTTTGTGAATACTTTTTCAAAATCTGCAACGTTAGCTGCGCGATAACCTGATTCTGAAGGCGGATTGTTAATAATGCCGACCTTGATAAGATCGCCGCTGCTTCCGCTTGATTTCTTACAACTTGCAAGTCCAAACAACAATGATGCCGCAACAACCAGAACAAGTAACTTTTTAAGACTCTTCATATACGTCCTCCAAAAATTTGTTTTCATTGTGTGTACTTGCGTTGTTTTGCCTGAAGTTTATTGAATAATAATCTATCATTGCAGAACAACGCTTTACAGTATGTCACAGTGATTAATAATTGAGCAGTTAAGTTAGTAATTTCTATTATTGTTGCAGATACCGTGCCGAAATAGTTAATAACGTCTTTTTTTTTGCTTGTAGACAAAATAGCCCATAATTTGGTCATTAAATAATGTTTCTTTATTTTTGTAACATTATGCATAAGTTAAAACCTAAATTTTCTCTGTATTTGTATTTGTATTTCCTCCAGTAAATGTGTACTAAATGCACACATTTTGTACAGAGTGAGAAATATTTGCACATTGGCTTTTTTACTTTCCTGTGAAAATAACCGTAGTAACTGTTTTGAATTGATTATTTTGGTATACTGGTGCGGATTGTTCTGTATATATGTGCACTATTTTTACTTGTAACATTATTAAATATCTAAAAACAGCAGTTACAATACAGGAGTCTTAGAGGATGAAGATTTCATTAGTTATAATTGCTTTGGCGTTGACCATTTCATGTTGTAATTCAAAAACAGAAATAACCGCAAACAAGGTACGGCCAGATTATTGTCCTTCAAATAATAGTTGGGAAAAACTAACTCTGCAAAATGCGGGCTTTGACAAAAACCTGTTTGAAATCATGGATAAACGGCTTTCTGAAGAAAAGCAGATTAATGCGGTAGCAATACTTCGTAATGGTTATCGGGTATACGAATTTTACAGAACAGGCTACTCTTTTGAGTCTGTGTTTAATATATTTTCCTGTACCAAAACAGTAACGGGTGCTGTTGCCGGAATAGCAATCGATCAGGGATACATTGATAATGTTAATGTGCCTGTAAAGGACTTAATAAAGGATTATACGAAAGAAAGTGCGGGTAAATATAAAGGGGGGATCAACTTGTCACATCTTTTAAGCATGACAAGCGGCCTCGACTGGCCTGAAAGCACAAAGTGGAATCATTTTTTCCGACCCATGATTGACAGCGGCAACTGGATTGAATTTGTGCTTGGCCGCAAAACAGAATCTAAACCGGGTACGGTTTTTAACTATAACAGCGGCACATCTCATCTGGTTTCGTACATAGTTCAAAATTGTACCGGTCAAAAGAGCGCGTTGTTTGCGGATAAGTATCTTTTTTCAAGAATAGGTATAAGATCTGTGAATTGGCCGGATGATCCGCAGGGAGTCAGTAACGGTGCCGCCTGGATCGAGATGTCTGTAAGTGATGCCGCCCGGTTTGGCCTGCTCTATTTAAGAGATGGACGATGGAATGGTGAGCAGATCATTTCAAGAGAATGGGTAAGGGAGTCTACTAGAAAACAATCGGATGGAGCTGTTTATCCTAATGGGAGGGGAGGCTCGTACGGATATCTCTGGTGGCTTAATGAGTATAACGGATACCCGGTATTTTTCGCATGGGGAGCCCGTGAACAGTATATTTTTGTTGTGCCTGATCTTCAATTAGTTGCGGTATTTTCTTCGGCGTTTAATGGTACACCTGCCATGACTCCGCCAGAGTATATGCGGGAGTATGTTATAGCTGGATGCAAATAATAAATTTCGTTTGCGCCTTAACCGTTATCAGGATCCTCTTCCGCTTATGCACTTTGACTGGCAGGATTTTCAGATCTGCTATTACGACTATTACGCGTTTAACGGCTATTCCGGTTATACGGATGACTCACCTGCTTTTGTGCGCATAAAAAACGGAGACCGCACTCTTTATCAGTTGGGTGGAAAATGTTACTTTCACGGCTTTCTTTATAATGTTGATGAGTATCTTGATAAGAAAAGAGATCCGTACACTCTTTTTTTTCATGATATAAGTGGAGACGGTAAGCCCGAACTTGTTTTATGTACCGGAACACGGGGAGCATACTCTTACTGGACAGTTTATATTTTTGAAATAAAAGCAGGAACAGTCAGAAACATTCTTACGTACAATTGCGGAAGTGCTGGACCAATTGATAATGGAAACAGCAGAAATTGGCAGAAAATGTGGAACAATAAAACATGGGATTTAGGCAACAATAATCAGCAGAATCTCGCCGGTCACTTTATCAGGGATATTGATAATAACGGTGTGCCTGAAATAGTAATGCTTAACTCGGGCATAGAACAGCTTCTGGGTGCTACACATGGTCCGCGCGCTCTGCTTGTAATAGAGTGGAATGGAAAACAATTTGCCGATAAGACACGAAAGTTCCCACTTCTTGCCAGAAAAGCAGCGCTGGGGTACCTTGATGATTCAAAAGAACGAAAAGTGACATCTGTCCAGGCGGCTATGCCCTATTATGCAAATATGATACTTGCCGGTGAAGATAAAGAAGCAAGGGCCTGGCTTTTGCGTAACGGAAACAGCGAAATTAGAAACTGGCTGGGCGATAAAGAAGCCATGAATACATTACGCAAGGCACTAAGGCCTGATCTTTCGGCAAAGACCGGGCCAAATTTATAAACCGAATTAATTTTCAACCTCAAACAGTGACCAGAAAATAAATTTAACTTTCCATTGCCATATAATCCAGTTTGCCATCCGGGTCCGTGTTTATTACAACAAGATAATCTGTGATATCCTGTCCAATTGAATAATCAAATACTGCGAAATTCTCTTCGTCTTCGGGATAGAGCCCGACTCTGATTAGTTTTAGTTTTGCCAGTAACTGCTGTTCCTGTTTGATTGTAGTGTCTTCAAAGTTTATTATTCTGGACAGCTCTTCTTTGTCAGCTGCTTCAAGATGATGCTGCAGATAAGTTTTTACGGTGTCGCCGTCTTTATCATTGTAATCGTTTAATATATATTTTCTGTTCTGTTTGTCATGGTTGCCGATATTTTCTATAAAGTTCCTGGTTTTGTCCAAGGCCGATATTTCTATAGTTTCGTTTTCGAAATTAAGGTCTATCTGAATTTCAGAGCCATCGTAATCAATATTAACATCGTAATAATCTTCCAGGTTTTCAATCGGTAATTTCCCGAAATACGGCATTGTGTATTCTGTCATAACTGTCTCCAGTGATTTTATTATATTTTTACCCGTATCGTACTTTTTGGCAATTTGCTAAAGCCCGATTTTGCCGGCATGCACAGTCTGGATTGTGTTTCATGTCTCAGTTTTTGCAGATCCGGACAAATGAATAGAATGTTTGTATTGAGAGTTGCTGTCTGCTGTCCAGAAATCCTGATGAAGTTTTCTCATCTCTATATTATCAATTGGTCCATTGATTACTATCCCTGAATCGTCAACAGCAGCGATGTCCCGTGCCGGCATAAATTTGCCCCATCCTCGAATATCAGCAACCTGCTCCTGGGAAATAAAGTAGGTAACTATTGGTATGCCGGACCAAATACAGGCGCCAATGCACATGGGGCACGGCTCGTTAGATGAGATCAGATGAGCTTTCTGTAATATTGAAGCACCATGGATGCTGATGGCAGATTCAATTGCAGATATTTCCGCGTGTTTAAGCGGATTACCTGTTGATCGGGACTGGTTGCAGGCTGATGCAATTATATCATCTCCTAAAGTTATAATAGCCGAAAAAGGAGGGTTTCCGCATGCAATAGCCTGCTGCTGGTTTTCAAGAATAATGGAAATTATTTTTTTGGATATCATGAGAGCCTCCTGTTTCGCGGTCGTTGAATTCATGAAGATATTGACATGTTACAGACTTTGAATTTTGGCAACAAAATTATGGGATAATGAGGTAATGTTCTTGAAAATTGCGAAGCAGAAAGTGAAGGAAGAACAAACAGAGCCCCCTAAAGGGGGGCTTCTGGGTTATTCCGGAATAATGAGAGTAACATGAAGTGATAAGCTAAATTCCTGATAAGTATATTATTATCTGCGTCTTCCCATGATTCTTAATATACGTAAAAAGAGGTTTATTATATCCATATAAAGCGCGGCTGCGCTGTCAACAGCGTTGTCAACTGTTTTGGGAATTTGCTGGGCACGGCCCCAGTCGTAGCCGATGTACCCGCAAAAAATGGCGGCTACTATCCAGTCAATGATTGTGTGATGAGTGTTTAAAATGAATATTGCAACAAGTTCGACAATTATCATTGCGAAAAGTGCTATTGTTAATGCACCAACAATTTTTTTAAAAAACGCAGGGAAAAGTGTTCCCAGAAACATCATTATCAAAGTAACAATACCGGTCATCTGCACCGCCTGGAGAACCAGCGAAGGGCTGTACTGCGATACGACTACATTTATAACAAAACCAAAAGGAACAACAACCAGATTGTATCCCAAAAAACTGATTAGCGGGTTATCAGATTTTGTAAAAAGATATATTCCCAAAAAACACATGCCAAAGTAGGCTATGATAAACGGCCAAAATCCGTACTGCAGCGCAAAACCGGGTGAAACATGTTTAACCATAAGGTAATTTATACCAAACCCCCAGCAGAGAGTCAGGCCGATAATAAAATTGTAAAACCGTTCACTTATAATGGTATGTCCCTGTTCGACGGTTCTTCTGTCAAAAACGTTTTCCATCAGGTTCTCCTTGAGATAAAAATATTTAATCGCAGATATTCATATAAAAGTATAACCAGTAGTCAAGCAAAGAATTATTCTTTACAGTTTGTAAAAGAATATAAAGGCTGTATACAGGTTTTGTTCTTATTGATTTCCGGATTTCCGGTGAGATTTTTATGGTAACGCTATGAGATATAGATTTATTTTATTTGATATTATGCAAATTGTTAAATAAAAAATATTTTTATATTAAAACACAGGAGATATATAATGAGCAAAAAAGAAGCAGTATTCAAATCATGTCTTCAACCGGCATCAAAAGTTCTTGTGTCATGTAGAGGTCTTGACGGAGAAAACAACGCGCTGGCCGTGGGGTATTGCTGTAACTGCAGTTACGATCCGCCAATGGTCATGGTTGGCATTGTTCCGTCGCGGCATTCGTACAAAATGATAAAAGAGTCAGGATGCTTTGTCGTTAATCTGGTTGATGAGGCATATAAAGAGAATTTCGATTATCTGGGAAGTGTCAGCAAACGGGATGAAGACAAGCTTTTAAAAAAGAGTATAAAGCTGTCTGAGGGAATAAAGGTGAATGCCCCTATTCTGGCTGATTGTCCAGTCAATATAGAGTGTACTATTGTCGATTCAATTGTTACCGGTTCTCATGAAATGTTTGTGGGTAAGGTGGAGCACGTTCATGCCGATTCCAATCTGGTTGACGGTGAAGGCAAGATCGATTTTGGGCAAATAAAATTTTTATAAAATATTATATCCGGCTGATACTTTATGGTTACTGTAAAAAAAACATTGTCCAAAGTGTTTCATAAATTAAGCGGATTCTCTATCGAACATTGCGGATTGCTGGTTATTGAATTAACAAGCGATTGTAACTGTGCCTGCCCTGTTTGTGCGCCGGCGCATGTGCGAAATCAGATTAAACGCGGATATATGAGCCGCGAAACATTTGATAGAATTGTTGTTGAAGCCGGGGATCTTAATCCAAGACAGGTTTGTCTGTACGCCCGGGGCGAGTCGTTATTACATAAAGACGCTGTGAACATGACCCGCGTTCTTTTTGACGCTGGGTTTTATACGGAACTGGTTACAAACGGTGAGCTGATTAACCCGGAAATATCTAAAGATCTTTATGATGCCGGGCTAAGCAAACTTGTGATTTCGTATCCGGGAATAAGCAGTAAAAACTATCGTATGGCTCGAGGAAAGAATGAACCGCAGGGTCTGGCAGATAACATCGTTAAATCCATTGAACAGTGGAGTTGTGGTGATCGCGAGGTTTCCTTGAGAAGTCTTATTTTTCACAAGACTAAATCGGAAATTGATGACTGGGTAATTAATCTTGTTGATGACAGGCTTCCCGATTTTCTTGATAAGTGGTTATCTGTTGAAGGATTGTCATCAGTCGAAATTCACGGATATATGCCCTGGCCAAGGTTTTACGACGAAACTCTTCTGTCGCATCTGACAACATATCGAAGAAGATGTGAACATGCCCTGAACGCGATGGTGGTCTATTGGAATGGAGATGTAACTCCCTGCTCGTATGATGTGCATTCTGAATTGTGTATTGGTTCTATAAATAACGAGACGCTCTCCTCTCTTTATAATAACAGCAAGATGCGTCAATTTAGAAAAAAGATGTACTCTCACAAAATTTCAAAACTGGATGATGTCTGCAGAAATTGCCTTATTCCGAGGTATCCTGTGCCGCTGAAACTGTACACACCCGACAGGAAAGAGGAGTCTATTCGTGAAATAAGGGAGATTATTGCGCAGAGAGGATAATCTTCGCAAAGGATCGCACATGGGATTATCGGTGATATTCTGATTGCAGCAGATCATTAGTAATATGCAGCAGTTGCTATTGATTCTGAAGACAGTTATCAGTATCTGTTCATATGAGTGTCGATCTTGTATGAACACTCCTGGCAAATGAAAATTGCGGTATTGGATGAATTGTTCTTTTCCGCGATCATTCGGGAGTTGCAATACGGGCAAGATCTTGGGCGAAAATAATTTATGGCAAATAGTATCAATATAACAAAATATTATTTATAACCATAGCTGGTTGTATGGGACACGCTGACCAGTTCTTATGTGACACTACTCAATACTGAACACATGCATTGGCCATCGGTCATGTCGTTTTATAAAAACATGAAACGGGCGCTTTATAAATGCTTTATCCAAACCGTTGTAAACATTTTGACAGGCTTTTTGAAAACAGAGACAAAATTTTGCTGTAAAAAGAGCATTGATTTCAGCACTCAGGTCATCATCTTCAATGTCGCCCTCCATATCAAGGTCATACCATGGTTTCATAACGTTTACTTTCATATCCGCGTACTCTTCTGCAATACAATTATTTGTAGTGATATTCATTTCAAAGTTATATTTATCTGTGTCTCCGGATTCGTCATACGTGCAGCTTTCGTACAAAGAACCAAATGCAATACAGTCGGAGCTGCCGCCGTCGTAGTTCCAGTGAAAGACAAGAGCCTGGATCTGGTTTGCGGAAACAGATGTAGTTATGTAGTCCTCTATGTTGTCTGATTCAAACTTAGGCAGCCGGGATTCTATTGCAGCAATAGATGCTTTCTCGTCTATATTGCTGTACAGATCAAGAGCTCTGTTTACATAATCTTTAAGGCTGCTTTGCTTGATTGTTTCAATAATTTTTACGATTGATTCTGTGTAGTGTTTGGTAGAATTTTCTGTGTACATACAGTTCTCCGTTTCAGATTATTGGTAAGAATGAAGTTTTTTAATAATTTGGAGGTGCAGTCAAGTTGTTTTTGTTTGATGCTGCTTATAAAGAGGGAGATATTTTTGTTGTTGATTATGAAGTAGAATTAGATATTCCAAAATACAACGATGGATGCGATACGCAGCTTGAGTTTGCAATTGATCTTGCTTTAGAGTAGCAGAGTGCTCTGATGTCCGGTTAAAATGACGAAATACTGATATTGTACTTTTTTAGCAGATTATCCCACTCATCCGATAGAAAAATAGCATAATCGTTGTTGCGGATTTTGAAATCGGGGAAGTATTCCGTTATGGATTTTGTTGGCGGGGAGGGGTGAGAGAAACAGTAGTGTTTGCCCTTGCCAAGTTTGCTGAGCATAAGGTCGTAAGCCTTGAACCTGTTTTCAAAAGTTTCTTCTTCAAGATCATAAATGCCTATTAGCGAATCGGTGGAACCGTGCACAAGTTTTCTAGTTTTATTGAAAATAAAATTTTCCGGCAGTGCCAAGGGAAGATTGTATTTTCTGCCAAGCTCACGGTAAACTTTTCGCAACTTGGGTATCAGATAACAGAATCCTCTGTGTGAATCAAGATGACTGACGGTCACGCCTCTTTTTTGAATGTTTTCGATTTGAGCTGAAAATTCGTTAAATACTTCATCCGGTTTTACTCTTTTTCTTATCGCGTTATAATCATTCAGCATAAACCCCTGCTCATCAATAAGACTGGGTATTTTATCTTTTTCGAGTATCGGCCTGTCACCGTCCAGAATCAGGTGAACACCAACCGGGATTCCGATCTTCTTCAGCTTGTCAATTGTTGCATCCAGAATAGATGATGTTGATAATAAGCTTACTGTAGATATACGTTTGTTTTCCCAGAGTTCCTGAACTGCCAAAACCGTATCAATATGTAAACCCAGATCATCCACGTTTAAAACAAGTTCTTTTTTCATGATTCCAGGCTCCGAAAGCATATTTTGAAATTGATTGTGAATCTGAAGGCTGATTGATATTTTAAAATAATGTTTATTGGTTATGAACTGTTTCTATTATTTTCATATTCTGTTTGATTATCCGGGACTCATCTTTGTCAATAGAGTTCAGCATTATTTTAAGTTGATCTCTGTTTTTTGTCAAGATTGTTGTTGCCATTTTTTATAATTTCAGATGATTCAAATCCAGCTAACGTTAAATGTGTTGAAAGTTTTCCTGAAATTTAAAAAAAGGCAATTTTAGAAATTTCTCCTGGAGATATTTTCAGATAATCGTGGTAGAATAATGTTGGAAATTTTTTTGTGTACAAAAACAATCCGGATAACCTATATGGTTAAGATATAGTAAACATATATATAACAAATGGATAATAAAATAAACATGAAAGAAAAAAGACTTATTGCAAAATCAATTTTTATGACACATGTTTGCCGTATTGGCATAATTCGTACCGCGTTTGGCGGCGGTCTGATGTATGTCAGTATACTTGAATTTATTTTTCTGCATCTTACAACAATTGTAGTTCTTTACAACTGGATTCTGGCACCGGCTTTGAAGCTCAAAAGATACAAAATAAGAAACTTTATCGTTCTGGACAGAAACAGGATTGACCGGATGAGAATGTTTGACCAGATAAACTGTCTGTTTTGCGGTTACGCCAATGGAACGGCCCATTTGTGGAATATCCAGCTTGACGAGCTTGCCTCGGCGTCAGCGAAAAAAGGAAATATTTTCGCGAAATTTATCGGTATACTCTATTCAATGCTTCTTGCGGTATTTCTGATTTGCAATTTTATTTTCAGCAAGCTGTTGTTTCTTGTTATCTCGGCTTTTCTGGGGCTGCATTGGGCAAAAACATCCGAAATTCGAAATAAGCTGAATGAAGAAAACTATGCAGGCAATTACCCTTTTCTGTTTAAAAAACTGATACGTTTTGCAAAGATATACGCAAAATCTCTTGCGACTAATCTTGAACAGATCGAATCGGCCTGGTGCCCACTGACTCATATGAAGCGGGAGGAGGCCTCTTATCCTGAACACCACAAGAATTTTTATCAGTGGGATAAACTGGATGATGTAATAGAGGTTCTTGCCAAAGAGGGTACCGTTTCCGAACGGAAACCGAAATACTGATTCTTTATATTATTCCAGGCAGACAGCTCCATACTTCATGGCAGCTGTTTTGCCCGCTTCGGCACCCCGCAACAGAGAACTTTTTATATCCCCGGTAAGCAGATAGTTTCCGGTAAATGCACTTTGGAAAGCATCGCCGCATCCTGTTGTGTCAATGACCCTGTTTAGAGGTAAAGCAGGCTGGATGCAGGTTTCTCCTTTATTGATCGCGATACTTCCTTCTGATCCCAATGTTAAAACTGTAATGCCTTTGAAGCTTTTTGAGATATAAACCAATTCATCAAGCTGGTTCGGAGTGCCTCCAAAGTATGCAATATCTATGGAGCTTAAACCTTTTTCCAGTAATTCGTATGTATCCAAATCTAAAAAATCTACTGCTAAAAAATTGTTGCTTCTCTTGCGCTTAAGCGCTTCGGAATAATTTTGTCCATTAGCGTGTGTGGACCATATTTCAAATTCTTTTATATATGCCCAGTCATGCTCTGATAAAAGAAAATCGTAATACACACCGTTTTGCCAGGCGCCTTCGACGCCGAATCGCTCACCTTTCTCATCGTTGATTATTTCATTACTTGCGGTAATTCCCGCTATTCGATACAAGTGAGATATATCTACATTTTTTTTTATCAATAATTGTTCAATTTGATCGCCTGCTTTATCTGTGCCTATCGCGCCAATAAATGAACTTTTAAAACCAAGATTCCTGAATCCGATTGCCTGATTTAAAGAATTTCCTCCAGCGGAATATTCCTTTTGCTGCGGAAAATAATCCATCGCTGCTACACTGAAGCAGGCTGCTTTAATATTGTTCAATTTTTCTTTCTCCTCTATTAACGGTTTTCCGGCTTGTTGCAGTCAAACCCGCAAGCTTGTTGGTAGTGAAAGGTTTTTTCAGCAGCTGTTATTTTATGCGAAGGTATATTTTCCTTCATCCTGTGTTTTTCTGTCAAACTGTCTTAAGCAGGTCTTCCGCGTCTTTTTCCCCAAAGTCTCTTATAAATAGTCCGGTTTTTACTGTTTTAATTATACTGAACTTTTCAATATATTGCAGATATTATTATCCGGTTGCCCAATTTTTAACTTTGAACAGATCAAACTGTCAAGTCTAATAGCATTTTGGATTTATTAAAAGCTATTCGCGCAACAAAACAATTCGGGTCGATCCTTTGCTTTTCTTGACCGGGGTTACACTATTAGGTAGATTAACTTTAACCGTCTGCAAGCATAGAAGAAGGACCCGGCGGCAATCTGTTTGTTATCAGATTATTTTTTAAAATCAGCATGGATGGCTCAAATGGAACCAAAATCCTCAAAAGATGACGCGCTTCTTTTAGTACCTGTTGTGGTATTTGTCGTCTTGTCGTACTTTGTTTCGGGGGCCAATTTTCTTTTTTTCCATATCATCATTGAATTTATAGTAGTACTTACTGCTTTCGGTATCTCAGTGCTTACCCTTACAGCCGGAGACAAGGTGGAATCAGGATTCTTGCGATTTATTGGTTCGGCCTTTCTTTGGATCGGCATTCTTGAATTGTTTCATACTCTGACTTACCGTGGAATGAATATTTTTGCCGGTCTGGATTCGAACCATCCAACCCAGTTCTGGATTGCTGCCCGGTGGATGGAGGTCGTTACATTTATTCTGGCACTATTATGGAGAAAAGCCTTTGTATCTCATAGGCGGGTTTCGCTTGTGTATGCTTTCATTACAACCCTTGGTGTCTATGTTATCCTGATGACCACATGGTTTCCGGACTGCTATATCGAGGGAGAAGGACTTACACAATTCAAAAAGGTAAGTGAATACCTGATATCCGGGGTATTCCTGTTTCTAATGCTGCATTTTGTGTTTATCAAAAAAGATTTTTCTAATGATATTCGGCGGCAAATGGTGTTGGCTCTGTTGTTCGCGGGTTTGGCAGAGATCTTCTTTACTTTTTATATAAGTGTTTACGGGATTTCCAACTATATTGGGCATGTTCTGAAAATCATATCGGTTGTGATAATCTTCAAGGCTATCGTTCATAAGGGTATTCGCGAGCCCCAGGATATTCTTTATTACAATCTTTTACAGAAAGAAGAAGCGCTGAAGGCTGCCCTGGAAGAGAAAGAAGTACTGATGAGGGAGATACATCACCGTGTGAAGAACAGTCTTGCGCTGGTTGCCTCTTTTATTGATTTTGAGAGTAAAGGTAACGATGGAGGTGAATGCGGCAAAAAGATGAACTCTTTACAGGAGAGGATAAAGAGTGTTTTGCTGATTCACGAGCAGCTGTCCTCTACTGGTGAAGCGGGTCAACTTGATTTTTCAATATACGTTAAAGATCTTGTCGAGAACCTTTTCCTGTCTGCCGATCCGGGGAAAGGACGTGTAAAATGGAAAGTGGAAATCCCCTCAATTATCATGTCAGCAAAAAAGGCGATGTCTCTGGGAATAATCATTAACGAGATTGTAACAAACAGTATAAAATATGCTTTTCCTGATAATCGAAACGGAACTATCCGCATTACAATGAAGCGGCAAGCTGATAAACATGAACTGATAATCGAAGATGATGGAGTAGGTTCAACAAGAACAGTAAAATCTGACTCAAGCGGTCTTGGAAAGATAATCATTACTTCTCTGGTTGAACAGCTGGATGGAACGCTTCACGTATTACAAGAAGCTGATACCGGCAATTATTCCGGAACGGGGTACCTTATTAAAATTCCTGTGTGAAAAATTTATTGATTTGAAATTATGGATAATAATTCTTGTTGAAATGGCTCGATTATAGCAACTCTTGGTTCTTTTATTAATTATTTGTGTTCATTTACTTTTCTTTCTGTAACAATTAGAAAACTTTCATTACTTGCTTTTTTTTGGGTCAAAACCATACATAAAATAATTCAAGTGTCCACCTGAATTATTAAGACCTGCAATGTCCATTAGTTCTTTAAAGTAACTGCAAACTCTTTCTCTGTCTAGTTGCAGGTAAAGTCCGGAAAATCTTTCAAGTCCTGTTTTAATTGCGTTTTGATAATCTTTGTCAGTTGATTTTCCTTTGGCAGCAAGTTTTTTAAAGTCATCTGCAACAAGATTAATTTTCTCTGTCAAAACAGGTTTCAGCTCCGGGTCGCTAATTCCCGGATAAAACAGTCTGTCGTCTTTTGAAAATTTTTCTTTGTTTTTGAACTCTTCAAATTTTGCCATTGCATTGTCTGGTGTTTTCATTTGCCTGTTGCCAACAGGCTGCGAAAAGAAGCAAGATCAATCCTGGTAATGTGTTTGTTATTTTTTTTCAAATCCATTCTAATTCCGTCTCAGTCAGGTTGCCTTCAGCATCTCCGGTATTAATTGTTGTTTTTGGTTCAATTAACATGACGCAACAAACATCTTCAAATATCGATTTGTGTTCTACTCCTTTTGGGACAACAACCATATCTCCTTCATCTAATTCTGAAACTTTATCACGAAAAGCTAATTTGAATTTACCCTCAATTGTAATAAAAACTTCATCGGTTTCCGGATGTTTATGCCACACAAATTCTCTTTTTTCTTTTACAAGCTTAAAATAATAGTCATTCATTTCAGCGATAATTTTGTACGAATCTAGTACGTTGATCAGGTTTGCTTTTGCTTTAATGTTAATTTTTTCAATATTCATTATTTACTCATAAATTAGCATTTTTTAAAACCATATTTTTCGTATAAACCATGAGCATCCTTTGTTCTTAACACCTGTGTAGATGAAGGGATTAATGGATGTTCTTCTATAGTTTGCATTAACCATTTTCCTATTCCCTGTTTTCTATAGTCTTCATGAATAATTATATCTGCAATCCATGCAAATACAATATGGTCAGTAACAACTCGTGCAAATCCGATTTGTTTATCGTCTCTATAAACAGAAAAACAAACTGAGTTTTCAATAGTTTTTTTTATGGTTTCAATATCTCTATTTGAAGCCCAATATGATTTTGAAAGTAGTTCCTTAATGGCATTTGGATTTGCTTTGTTTTTATCATCCGTATAAAAAATCTCTCTATAACTATATTTAGATTATATGAGCGTCTTGACCTTTTTAATAATCCTGATAAAGATTTTGCTACTTGGAAAGCTGAGTACCGTGACAAGTATTATCTGTGGTATGGTTTTGTAGTTCCGGATGCAGTGCCGTAAGTAAACAGCGAAGGGGGTTTGCTTATACCCATCACTCAATAGTACAAAGACTTGAGTTTAAATCAAATTAGTTATTGTATTGACGGCTGCAATCCGATTAGGTATGTACTTTTAGAACTGCATTTTGAAGAAAGTATTCTGTTCGGGAGAGACAGACAATCCCAGAGGAGGCAATACCTTGAAATCACAATTAGCGGTAATAATTTTTATTTTATCGGCATGTTCAACGTTTGAAAGGGAGCCTATCGCTCCAGCTACACATATCCCGATATCCGCAATATGGTCGCAGATTATTGATCGAGAGGTGCTATACACTCCAAGGCCCAATATAATTGTTAATGATGGAGTTTTTGAAACTGAATATACTTTTTCTCATTCGGTCAATGCTTCCTTTGTTAAGGGTCAAGTTGCTGTTATTTACGAGAACTATTCAAATCCCTTTTCGCTCGATTTGAAAATTGTGCCAATGGATAATAGTATCGAAAAATTTGCGATAAAGGAGTGTATCGTAAAGGTTGCAAATAAGAATAAAGTCAATTTGATAACGAGCCTTTCTGACTATACTATTTGCCGAAAGTCAAAAGAGGGAGATGTACGTTGGTCAGAGAAAACTGGATTGAGTGAAAACTATACAGTTGAATTGAAAGAAAACGACCCCGGTTCAGTGAATACTGTGTTTCTGCACTTTTCTGATATACAAATAGACTTTGAAATAATCTCTGATTTTGTGCTTAAAAGTTCGTTTGTGATCTATATGAAAAACGGAGAGCACTTTGAGATCGCACATCAAACAGAATATGCTCGAACGATTATTGAAACAAAAATGCACCACTTTTTAAGAAATCCGTTTCAGAGTGACGATAATTCGGTAAAAGAAATTACTATCGAAGAATGGAAGAGGCTTAAGTGAGAACGCGACATTAGTTTCCTCTTGTATCCCTAAATACCAGCATAGTTGAGGCTGGAGCTCGCGAGTTATGCTTGATGCAAACGGTAAATAGTTATCCCACAGTGACGGCAAATAGGAATCCATCACTTTGAGTAAAAAAATGCCGAAGACCAAAATAAAAGGTCAACGGCAACATGATAATTATGAAAGATTACAAAAAAATCAGAAAATTTAATCAAGC
>JAFGRW010000118.1 GCA_016934935.1 Spirochaetota bacterium
GTTGACATAACTACACTTTCTCCTTTTTCCGATATTTGCCGAGTAATAGTCATTAAATGCTCAGGTGTAATATTCGTATAACTCATCATATAAGTCAAAAATGACATTATCAACTGTACATCTTTCTCGTTATCCAGATAATCTTTCAACTGATACATTATATCGTAAAGCTTTTCAAAAAGCAAGCTTTCGTTATTAATATACTTAAAAATTAAAGCCAGAGCTCGGTTAAATTCCCGTTTATAGAGCTTTTTTTTAATGGTTTCATCATCATAACGGGCTACGTCTGTTAACAGGTATCTGAAATCAGGAACAAATTGAGCCCAATCATTATTACAACCTTGAAAAAAATCTTTTAACGTAAAGATCGTCCACCTCTGTTTGCCATGATAAAATATTATTGGAACAATCAACGTAAGATTTTCATTATTCTTCTCCTGATATGACCAGATATTTATCATGTAACGTAATAGCTGCAGGTATTCGTTTTTCGGTTTATAGCTCTTGTGTTCAAACAGCAAGGAAATCTTTACACTATGATTAACTTTTCTTTTACAATTATAAACCAGATCGGTATAGTGTTCTTTCAACTGTTTATCGATATAACTGTTGTTATCAAGCTGTAACGATTCAAGATCAATTTCATTTTTTATCTCTTTTGGAAACACTGACCTGATCAAATCAGCGGCATTTTCTTTAACGCTCTCTATCTCTTTGAAAAGCTTATCGTGTTCATTCATCTTTCACCTCCTTTTCTCTTACTTATAACAACTGATTTTTTGAAAAAAAGGGCGAAGAAAACTGCAATGGGAAGACAATTAATAATTAATAATGAAAAACTAATAATGGAAAGGACACGAAGGTATCAAGGATAAAGCAAGTAATCGTGAATAATTGTAAAGACGCACTGCGGTGCGTCTCGCTGGCTTGCCAGCCTCCCCTCCTGCCGACTTTACGGGCTGATGCAGATTCTGCCGAATAATTTGCTTGAAAAATGTTTGCGTATAGCATTAATGGGTATTATCTACATTAAGTGAGGTTTCGAATGAAAAAAACCATGTTTCTGCTTTTTGCGCTTCTATACTTATGCGCCTCAAGCTGTTCCAAAACGGATTCGTCTGTAAAATATAACGATTTTTACTCTTACCTGAGCAAGAAACCAATTAACGGCACAAGACTGCACAAGCAGAAAGTTTTGTGGCGCCACTGGGACGTAAAGGTAAACCCCGACTACACGGCAGCTGAAGGCGAATACAAAATTGTAGAGCAGAAGTATGACGCCATTGTACTCGAAAACGACTACATAGCAGTTACACTTCTGCCCGGATACGGAGGCCGGATGATCTCATGCTATAACAAGAGTACCGGGCACGAACAGCTGTATCAGAACCCTGTCGGAACTCCGTTCGCTTTTGGAGCGGGCTCTTTTTATTACGATTGGCTTCTTGTGTACGGCGGACTCTTTCCAACATTTCCCGAACCGGAACACGGCAAGACATGGCTTGTTCCATGGAAATACGAAATAACGGAAAACAGCAGCGAAAGGGTTTCAGTGCAGATGAGCTATACAGATGACAAGACATACGAAACGGGTATACCTCAAAAATTCAATAATAAAGCTACCGGTATTACATGCATAGTTACATACAGACTCGAGAAAGGGTCAACAACAGCACGCATGGATATCTCTCTTGTTAATAACGGAGATAACAAAGCGGATTATGAGTACTGGACCTGTATAACCTTCGCTCCCGGCTCGACCCCCGGCGACACGAAAACTACCGCAGACGCGCGAATCGTCTCGGCACAGGATAATGTAATTGTAGATATCTCTCCAAGCGGAAGCGGCGATTATGATAAAGTTGTAAGCATGGACAAGTATGACGATTTTACGGAGTGGGAATATCAGGGGATTCTGTACGCACATCCGAAGATGAGTCACGACTGGTACGGCGTACTGAACCGGGGAAACAACGAAGCATTTATCCGTGTCGCTGACAACAGCATAACAAAGGGTCTCAAGATGTGGACCTGGGGCTATGAACAGAGCATAAGCGTTAATGAAGACAACAGTTTTCTGACCGGTGCCCGCCCCTACATAGAGCTATGGTCCGGAGTGACGGATCGTTTCTTTAAAAAGCAGACTCTTGGGCCGGGTGAATCTCTAAGCTGGAGTGAATTTTATTACTCGACCGCCGGGCTTGATGATTTCACTTATGCCTGCGAAAACGGAGCTCTTTTTGTTAATACGGAAAAGAAGAATGATAAAACCGTAAAAGAGATAAAGATTTTCATGACTCAACCTGATAAAAAATACAGATTAGCAGTCGAAACAGATAACAATGAAATTATCAGTCACGAATTTGTTCAACAGTCAGACAAAGCCGAAAGCATTACGGTAGAGGTTGCTAACGACAAAAATAGCACTATCAGGATTTACCAGAACAACAAGGTCCAGCTTGTTTATGATGAAGGAGCTTCTTAAAACAGAAGCTCTAAAACAATATCCTGATCATAATTGCCGAATCCGCGGCCGAAGATGTTTATACCACCAACGTGTTCGGCTTGCTCGTTTACACCTATTTCGACATTGATTGAATGATGATTATTAATCGCCAAATCATCAATTCTTGTATCAGATATTTTCTCATTACCAACAAAGGTGCCATTTTCATTAACAACCCACGACACAAGTATACCGTATTGGGATCCCTCCATCTTCCACCACTCCGGTGTGAGTTTTCCCCTCTTGTCACCAAAATCTCCCGGTGATGTCCATATGCCGATCAACTGATCATTAACTATAAGTGATATGTCCGATTTCCAGTCGAGATTTGTGCCCGGGGTTTCGGACGATAGCTCCATCGAAATCTCAAGCTGCCGCACATTCTGTTTCGGATTGTAGGCATTATTTGGGAACTTGTACCTTACAAAACCTTTTTCGAACCAAAGAAGACCGGCTTTAACCCGATCCGGCTCAAGAAAAGATTCCGGGCTATCAAGAAACCCTATGATTTGTGTTTGGCTACACATCCCGCAAGGCGGGGACACCGAATAGTCAATAAAAAGCCCTATTGGCATTTCGACACGAACGGAATCTTTTGGAACATGGGGATTCTTTTCAAGATTAACAAGAAATTGTGTATACTCACAAACACAGACTTTCTGATTACCTTTTATTCCTTTGACTATTTTTGACGAAAGTAATCCGCATTTTTCAAGCATCTGAACATTTGTGGCCACAGTCGACTGGGGAAGATCAAGTTCGTCTGATATTGTATTAATATTTTTTGGTTCATTAATTATACAATAGAGTATCTGCAGCCTTATCTCTGAAGCTAGTCCTTTTAAAATATGTATATCCTGTTCAGGGCGTATGATAAGCATGTTGGTCGGTTTCCTGGTTTCCATAATAAATTCCTTTCGGGGTTAAATTATCAAATTTTCATAAAGTACAAATTTTCAAGGAAATTGACGCGTTCAAACTGATTCTCAAAAATTATTGTATCAGGTATTGTGATATATTGATTATTACAAGAAAATTACTGATTTCACCTAAAAAATTCATTTTTACCTACTATTGCAGATCAAAAACCAACATAATTCATATTCTTGTTGACATATTATATATCATGATTTACGATTTATATCAACAAAAAAGGATAATTGATTACATTTACTGCCTGCGTACGTAATTATCTATTCTTAAGTTACTTGTAATCTTGAGTCTAAAACCAATTTTTGGAGGATAGGGGTGAAAAAAATTCTAATTACGGCACTATTGGCAATTTTGCTGGTGTCAACAGTCTCTTGCTCAAAAAAAGAAAGTGATGGCGTTACCATTTCATTTTGGCATCTTGATACTGCGGATGAGTTTAAGGCAACCTGGCAAAAACAGGCAGATGCCTTTATGAAGTTAAATCCTCATGTTAAGATCGAGATAACAATACTTGAAAACGAAGCATTTAAGCAGAAAATAGCGACCATGATGCAGTCAGGAAACCCACCGGATCTTTTCAGAAGCTGGGGAGGCGGTGTTATGAACATGTATGCCGAATCTGGGTTGCTTCGCGACATTACAGACGAACTGAAGAAAGACAATTATATTGACACAATATCCGAAGGCCCTCTTGGCGTGTACAGTTACAAAGGCAAAGTTTACGGAATCCCCTACACCATGGGTGCAGTTGGTTTATGGTACAATAAAAAGATATTTAAAGACAACGGAATCGAACCTTTCAAAACATGGGATGACCTTATAGCCGGATGCAAAAAACTGAAAGCTGCCGGTATCACCCCGATAGCTCTTGGTGGAAACGACAAATGGCCCGGACACTTCTGGTGGGTTTATCTTGCGGTTCGAACCGGAGGTAAAGAAGCTTTTGACAAGGCTTACGGAAGAAGCGGCTCTTTTACAGACGAACCGTTTATCGAAGCAGGACGACTTTTAAAACAGCTTGTCGATATAAAACCGTTTCAAAAAGGGTTTTTAGGTGCAACCTACACAGATCAGTCAACCCTTGTTGCCAACGGACAGGCAGCAATGGAACTTATGGGGCAATGGGCTCCAAGCGTACAGGCTCAAAATACAGACGATAAAAAGGGCCTTGGCGACGATCTGGGTTTTATGCCGTTTCCGGCTGTTAGCGGCGGAGCAGGCAAAATCACCGACGCCATGGGCGGAGGCGATGGCCTGGCAGTAGGCAAGAACGCGCCCGATGAAACCATTGAATTTTTAAAATTTATGATGAGTGGCGACAACTATAAAGAGCTTATGAGTTCACCGATATCTATCCTGCCTACAGTCAAGGGTGCCGATAAATATATTACCGACCCGCAGGAAAAGGCTGTAGCCGAAATGACAGCAAAAGCCGAATACTATCAGCTTTACTATGATCAGTATTTACCACCGGCTGTTGGCGAAGTAGTAAAAGATGCCACTCAGGGTATTTTTGCCGGAACGAAGACTCCTGAAGAAGCAGCAGCAATGATCGAAAAAGCGATGAAAGAAGAAAATTAAAACCTCCATTATTTATACAATCATCTCCGAAGACAGGGTGAGATTACCACCTTGTCTTTGGGATGACAAATGGAATCAATTTACCACATTACAGGGGCGATTATTAATTTTGCTTTCGGATCGCCCCTTAATATTACAATTTCAAAATTTTCTGTAACCAATCCTGTTACCGGTTTGCAAGATCTGGAGTATATAAAATGAACAATAAAATTAACAGATCCGGATATTTTTCGAAAGGTCTTTTCTCAAGAAACTCGCTTACGGCATTTGCCTTTCTTGCCATACCGCTTGCTGTTTATACAATATTTGTTATTTATCCAGTATTGCAAGCTATCTGGTTCAGTATGTTTAAATGGGACGGGCTGGGCCCTATGACAGATTTTGTGGGGGCAAAAAACTTTTTAAAGATTTTTGCTGATCCGGTATTCAGAATAGCTATTGGAAATAACTTCAAAATAGTTTTTCTGTCCCTTTTTATACAATTACCTCTTGCCCTTTTTATCGCTCTGATAATTGCCAGAAAATTCAAGGGAGCGGTTGTTTATCGCGCGATTTTCTTTCTACCATACATCCTCTCCGAAGTTATAGCAGGAGTTTTGTGGTCATTTATTTACAACCCCCAGTTCGGAATTCAAAATACCATACTGGTTGAGTGGATCCCTTTTTTAGCAGATTTCCCCTTTTTAGGTTCGCCTACAACAGTTTTTTATTCGATATTCTTTGTTATGATATGGAAATACTTCGGCCTGCATATGGTGCTGTACATTGCCGGTCTTCAAAATATACCTCAGGAGATAGAAGAGGCGGCCCGTCTTGACGGAGTTAACTGGTGGCAAATGAATCTGCATATCATACTGCCGCTTTTGAAACCTACGATTTTTCTTTCGATATTCTTTTCCATTGTCGGCTCTTTTCAGACTTTTGATATTGTATGGGCTATGGGCAAAGGTGAGCCTGTTAACGCAGCAGAAACAATGGTAACCTATATGTATAAATTCGGGTTTCAACGTTTTCAGCTTGGATACGGTAGTGCCGTTGCCATTGTAATTTTTATTATTACTCTTATAGTAGGACTAGTTTACCAAAAAATAACCGCATCAAAAGATATATAAGGAAAGTAAAATGATAATAGGTGAAAACAGAGCAGTAGTATCTTTCAAGTATTTGTTAATGACAGTGTTCGCGATTTTAACACTGCTTCCGATTATACTTGTTGTAGTCGGTGGGTTTAAGACTCTCGCGCAGTTACGGCTCGATCTTTTCGGCATTCCGGACCCTGTTATGTGGAGCAACTATCTTGATGTAATAAATCCGGATAAGTCCATGTTTTTCATAAATCTTCTTAACTCCTGTATTGTTATGTTTACAACAGTCATATTGGGGTTGATACTTTCGTCTCTTGCCGGATTTGCACTATCACGAATCAAATTTAAAGGAAAAGAGATTGTTTTTACTTTTTTTCTTCTTGGGCTTCTTTTTCCCCCTGCTGTTGCTATTCTTCCTTTGTATATTGAGCTAAAAACTCTTAATCTGTTAAACAATTATATGGGTGTTGTTTTACCACAGGTTGCGTTCGCTTTGCCGTTTCAGATTATGTTAACCAGAAGTTTTTTTAATCAGATTCCCATAGAACTGGAAGAGTCAGCGTATCTTGACAACTGCAGCCCTCTTGGTTTTCTGATTCATATTGTTATGCCTTTATCAAAACCGATACTGACAACCGTTGCCCTGCTTGCCATGGTTACAAGCTGGAACAACTATTTTTTACCACTTCTTGTTTTTAACGATGAGAAGTTATTTACACTGCCAATGGGAGTAATGTCTTTTCAGGGACAGTATATCAATGACTGGTCGCTTGTACTTGCCTTTATTTCATTGGCTATGATACCAGCGATTATTTTTTATCTGATCGCGCAAAAATACATTATTGACGGACTAACCGGCGGAGCCGTGAAACAATAGTCAATATTTAACTATCAAGGATACCAATCATGAAACAAGCACGCTGCTTAATTGACAAAAATTATATAATAGATGATATCAATGACGAATTATTCGGATCATTTATCGAGCATCTTGGACGCGCGGTGTACACCGGAATATACGAACCAAAACATCCAACTTCCGACAGCAAGGGATTCAGACATGACGTTATTAAGCTTGTTAAAGAACTCGATGTTCCGATTGTTCGCTATCCCGGCGGCAATTTTGTTTCAGGCTATAACTGGACCGACGGAATTGGCCCCGCAAAATCGCGCCCGAAGCGCCTTGATCTGGCCTGGCACACCATAGAAAACAACAGTTTTGGAATAGATGAATTTGCCGACTGGGCCCGCGCAGCCGGTACCGAAATAATGGCAGCCGTGAATCTTGGAACCGGCACTCCTCAAGACGCAGGCTATATGGTTGAATACTGCAACCATCCGGATGGCACATACTGGAGCGATTTACGCGTCCAGAACGGCCACACGGAGCCTCATAATATTAAAACATGGTGCCTTGGGAACGAGATGGACGGACACTGGCAGATCTGTCAACTATCCGCGGAAGATTACGCCAAAAAGGCTCGTGAAGCCGCCAAGATCATGAAATGGGTCGATCCGTCAATCAAACTTGTAGCCTGCGGCAGCTCGTCCTCTCGAATGCCCAGTTTCCCAGATTGGGATCGGATTGTTCTGGAATACCTTTACGACCATGTCGACTATCTGTCGCTTCACAGTTATTACGAAGAGGAATCAACAACAGAAGATTTTTTGGCTTCGTTTATAAATATGGATTACCTGATCCGCACAGTGGGTGGCGTAATAGACTTCACCAAAGCAAAAACCGGAAGCAAAAAGAATGTGAAGTTATCTTTTGACGAATGGAACATCTGGTATCAGAAAAAACAGTCAGACCATGATTGGCAAAGCGCACCTGTAATGTTTGAAGAGAGCTACTCGTTGCTTGACTCTCTGGTAATGGGCGGTCTTTTATGCACATTGTTAAATAATTGCGATCGTGTCAAAATGGCAAGTCTGGCTCAGCTTGTTAACGTTATAGCTCCCATAACCACTAAGCCCGGCGGCGGCATCTTGAAGCAGAGCACCTACTACCCGTTTTTACAGGTTTCAAAATACGGCAGAGGCAAAGCCCTGAAAGTACTTTCACGTACTCCTGTTATAGAAACAAAGCAGTGGGGCGAAGCACCGCTGTTGCAGATGGCCGCAACCATGAACGAAGAGGCTGGTTCAGTAACCCTGTTTGTTTTAAATACCGATATTAACGACTCGATTAATCTTTCTCTGGATATGCGCTCTTTTGGTAAAACCGAAATTATCGAACACTTGATCATGAATGGAGACAATCTTGAAGCGACCAACACTTTTGAGAATCCCGAAGCTGTCGTTCCAGGATATGTACCCGTCAATACGCATAGCAATGATGGAGGAGTTTTCAACCTGAATCTGCAAAAACTGTCATGGAATACAATCAGATTTTCAATTCCAAAAGCAGAATAATCCTTTTTAACAGTGAAGGTGCTCCTTCAAGATATTACCATCTTCTGCTTTTGAAAAGGTTTTCCTCCATCGCCAGATCACCCACGCGCAGGAGTCTTGCCATAAACAAAGGGTGCCATATTCCTGCCATAGGGCTGTTTTTCCGGAAAGACGCAAACACAAGGCAATACAGCAGGCTGTCATACGCGATATGCAAATAAATTTAGGAATATTACTACGATACAAAACAGCATTTTATTAAAATGCTGTTTTGTAAACCTGAAACAGTTGTTTTCTGCTTATTCAGCAGATTTCATCATTAATAGAATCCTGCTTACATCATCACTCGACTCGGTATAATCTTCAAGATCAGATAAAGTTAATGAAGAAACTTCAAAATTGACATAAGTTTTTGAAGGGCTGCTCTGTGAAGTAATTACAAGCGTTCCACCCGAAGAGCTGTGAGTATAGTCATATGTTTTCGTTTCCCAGAGAGTCATTGTTTTTTCAGTTTCGTTAACAACAACCTTCTGCTCTGAATATTTTTCTGTGACAGTGTTGTAAACAGTAAACTTCTCAGCAGCAGATGAAAACACCCAGACCTCACTTGTGCTAAAAGCGTCATCAAAACCGCTTCCCACTTCTGAGACCTGCCAGAGCGTATCATAAAGCGGGTAAGTTTTTTTTGTTCCAACATCACTTTTTCGATCATCATCCTCCGAATCGTCACAAGCAATAAAAAAAATTGTTATTACTGAAATTATCAGTATTAGTGAAAACTTTTTCATATTAATCCTCGTTTCTTTAAATAATATAGCTTAGCTAATGATAATAGTGAACAGTAAAAAATTCAATTTTTTATCACCAAATTACAATTATTAGACTAAATGCATTCGTTTAAACACCCGTGCTTTTTAATACCCGGCATTTTTTTTTCTTGCAATATACAATATTCATATCATAGTTCATAAAAAAAAATGAGGTGATGCATAATGGATTTCATCATGAGCAAATTAAACTCCATAGGCCTGTTTCTTCTTGGCATAGGGGTCGTTTCTGCCGTTTTAAGTCTTATCAACTATAACCTTAGAATTCTTTTGTGGGTAGACATGTGGGGTACAACCATCGGCTGGTTAATCAGAATAGGTCTTATTGTAGGTGGTGCGGCTTTATTCGGCATCAGCATGATATTTTCACGAGATTAAAATTCCTGATTTGTTGTAAAGCGGAGTAACCAACAGGTTACTCCGCTTTTGCCAAAGCTTTCTTCCATAGTTTTGACCACTCCTTAAAAGGTTCAAGAATCTGAAAAAGCTGCTGACCAATATTGCTAAGTATATACCCCTCAAGGGTACGCTCGACAATTTTTGCTTCAAGCAGATCCTTGATGCGGGTACTTAATATTGTTGGAGAAATAGAGTCACAACGGTCTTGCAGCTGACCAAAGGTCAGGGGCCCATCGCTGAGCTGCCAGATTATACCCATCGCCCATCTTCGCCCCAGCAAATCAAAAATTGCCATAACCGGCGCGCCGGATGCCGATCCTCGAACCCGTTTACCGGGTTTTGGTATTGCCATTTAGCTCTCCTTGAATCAAATAAAACTCATCAAAAATTGTCCTTACATCTTAAACGGCATAGCTATTTTAGAAAAAGGTAATTTTTCAAAGTTCCCATTAGTCAGGTTAATAATAGTTTATATTCAATCTGTGTCCAATATTTTTATTATTTAACCATAATTATACTGTAAACAGCAGTATTAAATTCTGACAAACAGATAACCCGGCACATTGCGGTGCCGGGTTTGTTCAGAATTCCGCCAGAGCAATCAGACATATTTTTTGCAGCCGGTCTGGTGTGTTAATTATACTACCAGACATTCATCAATCGGGCATCAGATCCTTGAGCATCTTTCCGCCCACACCGATATTCTCTTTTGGCAGCTCATTAATGAGTATTGTGAACTTTTCTTTGCCTAATCCGGTGATTCGGGACGCATCATCCGTGAATTTTTCGATCATCTCTCTTTTTTGATTCTCGTTTGCCTGGCCTTTACCAAGCTCTACACTGATTATCGGCATATCAATCCTCCACTACATATATTGTACCAAACTACAACTAATGTATTTTACTACACATTTTGTAGCAAGAATTTTTTTAGATTTTTCTAATTTTTATCTTTACACATGACATACTGGCCGGATTTTGATACAAAATATAACTCTAATGCTATTGTATTTTTTATTTACGATTTGAATAATTCGTCACGATGATATCAAAAATTAACGGGGAATATATGAGGTCTTTTTACAAATATCTATTTTACACTATTACTGTACTACTCCTGTTCGGGACTTCAATTCTTGCTCAGAATAATGACAACAAGCCGGAAAACATCTCTCCCCTGCCCCTTAACAACGAATATCAAAACAGAACCGCCGAACATATCGTCCGTTACGACATTTCCAACAGTGAACTCTTTTATACAATTGGATTTATATACACTGTTATACCCTAAAAACTCAGGGTTACTCCGGCTCCGGCAGGAAGCAGACTTAAACTGATATTTGGATTCAGCATACGACCTACCCTGTGCATCTCCGGTACAAGAACACCAATCGAAAAACCCGCGACAAGCCCTGTTAACACATCCGAGTAATAATGATCACCCGCGGCTATTCGAGCAGCCCCAATGGCCGTGCATCCCAGCGCCGATGCAGTCCACAAGGCTGTCTTGTATGGGCTGTCCGGATATCTAACCGAATGAATATATGCTATTGCAGTACACGCAGCCATGGCATTTGATGTATGTCCTGAATAAAAAGAGCGGTAATCCCAATTGTCATTACGAGCCTCATCACGTTCATCAGTATACATATATGGCCGCGGGCGCGAAAAGGAGTGGCACATTATCTGATTAAAGGCAGCATTAACCATAACCGATTCAGAAATCATGGTAATATCCTGAATAATCTCGGATGAGCTGTTATTTTTATCGTATAAAAAAGTAAGCCCGTACACACCCAGGGGAACAGCCACTACACCTATATGCGAGGCAGTTCTAAACCCGTTGCTATTATTATCTATCACACCGCGATCCAGAGAATTAACATCATTTCGATCAAGAGATTCCGGATCACGGTATTCAATTTCGCTCTCTGTCAATATTGGCACAAAAACCACCATTGATGATAAAAGCATGATTGAGCCGTCTACAACGGGATCGACTCTAAATACAGAACCAGAGTTAGAAGAAGATCCATAATTAAAACTGCTTGTCTGGGCATGAGCAATCCCCGTCATCATCAAAAACACGGCAATCACAAGCCAGGTAATCAGTCGATTCATATCACTCTCCGCAAAAGCTTGTACCTGTTAAATCTCACCAACCAGAATAAAGTTTATAAAAAACCTTTACGGCAAATCTTAATCCTTATTACCAGATTCTGACAACCTGTAACTTTTTTCAACTTATAAAATGGGGACGGTGACCATTATCGATATTGAGACGGCGATAGTTTTGTAATAATTTTTTACTGACATAATTGCGAACGGAGCTGTTATATATATAGAATTACAGGCAGAGCTTGTTTTACCGCAAATTTTCTGTCGCAAACAGAACTGCATCCGGTTTATATTTCCGGAATCACTACTCAGCCGGCAACAAACCCGTCAATCGCTGGAAAGGTGGCTAACAAGCCGGGTAAAATAGTTGTTGATTTATAACATGTGTTATATATATGGTGTTATGTATTAATTCAGGAGAACTGTATTGCCACCATTAAGACAGTACACAAAAACAATTATATTAAACGCAGCCTTCGAACAACTGCGGAAAGACGGTATGGAAAGTTTATCAGCACGCAGTATTGCAAAGCAGCTCGGTTCATCCACTCAACCCGTATACAGCGCCTATAAAACAATGGATGATCTGAAACATGATATTAGGAATAAAGCCCGCGAGTTTAATCTAAACTTTTTAATGCAAGAGGGCAGCACAAATGATGCATTTCTAAACATCGGCATGCAATACCTGAGATTTATGCAATATGAGAGACAACTTTTTAAATTGCTGTATCTTGATGGTTCAGATTCACCGGACTTTGTATCAGCGCCATTTCCTGACAAACTCATCGAACAGATGCGTAAGCAAAACTATCTTTCACAACTCAACAACGAATCTCTTTCACGCCTGTTATCAAACATGCAGATTTACACTCACGGTCTTGCCACCATGATATTTTCCGGGCTTATGCCATACGACGAAAATCATGTTTGTGAACTATTGAGCAAAATGGGAGAAATACTTGTGACACACGAAATATCAGAAACCTGTAAACTGACCAACAGAAATCACTTCAATAAATAGATAAAATATATAATATCGAGGAGAAAAAATGAAAATTACAATTTTAAACGGCAGTCCTAAAGGCGATTTGAGTGTAACCCTGCAATATGTAGAATTTTTAAAAAAGAAATTTCCCCAAAACAGATATACGACATTCAATATTGCTCAAAAAATAAAAAGAATAGAAACAGAACCTGCTGAATTCAAAAAAATAATTGCGGCGGTCAAAGAGAGCGACGCTGTTATATGGTCCTTTCCATTATATTATATGCTTGTTCACGGCAGCTATAAACGCTTTATAGAGCTCGTTTTTGAGCGTAAAGCAGGTTCGGTCTTTAAAAACAGGCACGCCGCAACAATCTCTACATCAATAAAGTTTTTCGATAACACGGCTCATGACTATATGCACGCGATATGCGATGATCTGCAGATGCAGTATACCGGCTATTTTTCAGCCTCAATGAATGATTTAAAAAACAGCGATACTCAAAAGCAGCTGACACTTTTTGCAAAAAAATTCTTTAAAGCAGCCGCAAGCAAAGAACGGTTTTCTCCAAGCTACAGCCCAATAAACTGCAAAAAGCAAAAATACAGCCCGGGCAAGGCAAAACCTGTTATTAACAACAGCTTGTACAAAATCATTGTTCTTTCCGGCGGCATAAAGCCTAAAAGCAACCTTGATAACATGATAAACTTTTTCTGCGGACAATTTACAGACGACATTCAGATTATTGATCTAGCTAAAGAAGACATAAAGAACGGCTGCCTTGGTTGTTGCCATTGCGGTTATGACAATACCTGCATCATGGAGGGCAGAGACGGATACGTAGACATATACAAAACAGTAATCCAAACAGCCGACATTATTATTGTTGCGGATGAAATTCACGATCGCTATCTCTCATCGACATGGAAGACCTTTCTTGACCGCAGTTTCTTTAACACCCACAAACCATCCCTGTTAAACAAACAGATCGGGTTTTTAATATCCGGCCCCTTTAGTCAAACCGGCGGCACTTTACAAACCACATTGCAAGGCTGGTGTGAGTTTCAAAAAGCCGGCAACATCGGTGTTGTTACCGACGAACAGAGCAACTCCAAAAGAACCGACAACCTGATTAGCGATTTCGCCAAAAGGGCATTCTGGGGACTGGAACAGCGGTATATTACAACTGACACCTTTTTGCGGGTCGGAGGTTTCAAAGTTTTCCGTGACGATATTTACGGATCACTTAGAACTGTTTTTAACGCGGATCACATCTATTACAAAAAAAATGGTTACTACGACTTTCCTCAAAAAAAGATCGGTCTGCGAATGCTGAATACTGGATTAAAACTATTGCTCAGGATACCTGCACTGCGTAAACGCGTCTTTACCCAGGAGATAATTCCAGGCATGGTCGCTCCATTAAAAAAGATAGTAAACAACACAAAAGCCGATTCGTAAAAGAATATCGTGCTGATTCCATAATTTAAGGGGATAAAAATAAGTTCTAATAAAACAATAGTTTAAATTTATAAATTAAAAAAAAATTATGCTTACAAAACCAGAAGTCGTGCTATATCTGAGGCACGACTTCTGGCTTTTTTTAGAGCTCCCGGTACAATTTTACCATGATCTCAACTTTTGGTTTTCTTTCAAGCCTGCGAGAAAATTTTAACACGAATACAATTTTTGCTGTTTGTTGAGCACACGGTAAATTTTTCTTTTACCTGAACCTCTTCAAACGCAAGGCGTTTGTCACAACCGAAACAGATGACATCGACATTGCCCCGGCCGCTATCATTGGGTTAAGAAGCGGCCCTCCAAAAAGGAATAACAGACCAGCCGCTACCGGTATTCCAAGCACATTGTATCCAAAAGCCCAGAACAGATTCTGTTTAATGGTTCGCATGGTTCTACGGCTTAAGCGTATTGCTGTAACCACATCACGGACATCCCCCCTTATCAACACAATGTCTGCCGACTCAATTGCCACATCAGTGCCCGAACCTATAGCGATACCCACATCGGCTCGTGCAAGCGCGGGCGCGTCATTAATACCATCGCCTACCATTGCCACAACTTTTCCTCCGTTTTGGAGTTTTTCAATAGCTTCCGATTTATCCTGCGGAAGCACTTCCGAAAGAACATTACTTATACCGGCCTGACGTGCAACAGCGTTTGCTGTCGCACTGTTGTCGCCAGTTATCATAATAACATCTATACCAAGTTTATTAAGACTGTTTACGGCTTCTCTACTACCGGCTTTTATTGTGTCGGCCACCGCAACTATTCCGTACAGGCTACCATCCACTGCCACATATACAGGTGTTTTAGCTTCTATGGCAAAATTTTCACTCTTATCGGCAAGCTCATTAACATAGATACTTTTTTCCCGCATAAATTTCAAATTACCAAGCAGCACTTTTTTGCTATCTATTACAGCCTCGATACCGTGACCGGTAACGGCAGAAAACCCTGCCACTTTCAAAAGCTGCAAACCACGAGATTCGGCTTCGTTTACAATGGCATTACCCAATGGATGCTCCGATTTTTTTTCTGCTGATGCCGCTATTTGCAGCAGCAAATCTTGATCACCTCCATCAACAATGGCAATATCGGTTACACGCGGTTTACCCTCTGTAATTGTTCCGGTCTTGTCAAAAACCACACTATCAATTTTATGGGCAACCTCAAGTGCCTCTCCCGATTTAATAAGTATGCCCTTTTCGGCACCCTTTCCAGTGCCGACCATTATGGCTGTAGGTGTCGCAAGCCCAAGAGCACAGGGACATGCGATCAGAAGTACTGATATAAATATCGTAAGACTAAAAGTAAAGGGTACACCCGAAACAAACCATGCAACTGAAGAAACAAGAGCAATAATAAAAACTGCAGGTACAAAATAACCCGATATTATATCACCCAGTAGAGCAACAGGAGCTTTGGATCCCTGTGCTTCTTCGACAAGCCGTATAATCGCAGAAAGCGCTGTATCTTCGCCTACCTTTGTGGCACGGAAATGAATGCTGCCGTTACCGTTTATGGTCGCCGCGTAAATAGCATCTCCGGAACCACGCTCGACAGGAATGCTCTCACCTGTCAGCATTGATTCGTCTATTGAGGTCTGACCTTCGGTTATCACCCCGTCTACGGCTATTTTTTCTCCCGGCTTTACCACAATTATATCGCCGACTTCCACTTCATGAACATGCACTACTGCCTCTTTTCCGTTCTGCACAAGAGTTGCTGTTTGCGGGGCAAGCCGCATAAGTTTTTTTATGGCTCCCGATGTTCGCCGCTTGGCTGATGACTCCATTAGTTTACCCAGCATAACAAGTGTGATAATAACAGCGGCCGTCTCGAAATAGAGGTGATCCGCAGCACTACTATCACCAGCTACAATACGGCTGACCGAAAAGAGACTGTAAATAAAAGCAGCGCTGGTACCCATGGCAACAAGAGAGTCCATATTGGGTGAACGGTGAATAATGGCCTTTACACCACCGCTATAAAAGCGATGCCCGGCCACAATAACCGGAATCACTAACCCCAGCTGCACCAGTGCATAATTGAGCGGATTTGTCATAGGCATTAAAAAATCCGGAAACGGAACTGAAAACCATGTGATCATGGGAGCCATCGCAAGATAGAAGAGCGGTATTGTAAACAGCGCGGAAACCGTAAATTTTCTTTTAAGCACTCGTGTATCGTGATCCTTTCTTTTCTGCTCATCCTCGCCATCACCCTTTTCACTTTCAAGGGGCTTATAACCGTTATCAATAATGCGCTGCTTTATCATTCCAAGCCTGACTTTTTCCGGATCGTACTCAACAGTAAGTCTTTCTGTTGCAAAATTTACAGTCGCAAGTATTACCCCATCCATTTGAGAAAGTGCACCTTCTATACTTTTTGCGCAAGACGCGCAACTCATTCCACCGATAGATATCGTTACTTTGCGATTATCGGTAATACGTTTTGCCAAATATCCGGCATCTGCTATCGTCTGCTCTATCTGAGACAAAATTTTATCATCACCGTTTGAGTGAACAGTAAGCAGCTCTGAAGCTAAGTTGACCGACGCATCACTAACACCTTCGACAGATGCGGCAGCTTTTCTAATATGCTCTGTGCAGGACGCGCAGCTCATTCCTGATAATATAAATGTATTTTTCATTGTTTTGTCATCCTCCCTATTGTCTTCATTAACTCATCCACAACTTCTGTATGCCCTTCCATTAACTGCTCCCTGACACAGGAGTTAATATGTTTCTTTAAAATCAAAAGCCTTATGCCGTTTAAAGCTGCCATTACTGATGTCACCTGATTAAGAACCTCGTCACAATAGACATCCTCATCAATCATTCTGCGAATGGCCTTAACCTGCCCCTCAATACGGGCTAGCCTGTTATCAAACTGCTGTTTTAGTTCCTGTGAATGGTGAGCTGTTGTGTTACCTTTCATTTGAACTCCTTCAGCTTAAAATATAGTAAACCCTACCACCCTATGTTTATAATATTACGAGTCAAGTGATATTATAATGTTACTGAATAATCCCGGTAAAAGCAAACAGGATATTACTAACTCAACAGTACATTAAGCTCACATAATTTCAGAAAAATTTAACATTTTAGACAAATATAATTGACACATTGTAAAGTATACTATACATTGTGTCAATTACAGGATACTTGATGTAAAGGAGGCCAACATGGCTTATAAAGAGAAGAAAACTATTACAACAATAGTAACCGGAATAGCAGTTCTGACAGCATACTGCTGTTATTCATTTGGCAGCACAATAGCTGCATCAGATACAGATGCCATTTTGAAGCAACAGGCTGTTACAATGCTCAAATTTATCGGAATCGGCATTGTCGCCATGATTGTGATACAGATACTCTTTCATATTCTGTATTCAATTTCTCTCGCTGTAGCCTCGCAAATAAAAACTGGCAACTGTAATGACAAAGAGATAGAAAAGATGATAGAATTAGAAGTTATCGAAGATGAGCGTGATAAAATAATCGAGCTTAAATCTTTGCGGATTGGATTTGTCTTTGCCGGAATAGGATTTGTTTCGGCTCTTGTTTGGCTGGTGATGGATGGATCACCGATCTATTTGCTCAATATTATCTTTATTGCTTTTGGCCTGGGGTCGATTCTTGAGGGTTTTACACGTCTATATTACTACAGCCGGTAAATATTATGAAAAACAAATGTACAATAACAAATAAAATACGAGAACACCGTTTTTTTGCAAACGAGATGACCCAGCAGCAACTTGCAGAAATTGCAGGTGTTTCACGGCAAACAATTATTGCAATTGAAGCCGGCAAATATTCACCATCGCTCGAGCTGGCCTTCAAAATCGCAAACGCCTTTGATGTAAAGATAGACCAAATTTTCATCTTTAAGATGGAAGTTAATCATAACGATTAAAATTGCTTATTTTTAAAATTTCTGAAAAAAACAGTCCGGGGAGTCAACAGATGAAAAAAGATCAAAAAAAACAGGTCAGCCCAAGAATGGTATTCTGGAAACGCGGAGCCTGTTCGACCGCGATGTGTCATCTTTTAAACCGTGAGAATAATAACGATAGGCAGGCCGAAGAGGAGGCTCTTGCAATTCTGGCTGGAGGAATTGCCCTGAAAGGTCAACAATGCGGAATGCTTTGGGGCGCGTCTCTGGCTTGCGGAATTGAATCGTACCAGAGACACGGAAACAGCAACACTGCAATTAAAGCTGCGATAGATGCCTCTAAGAATATAATTGAATCTTTTCAAAAAAGAGCCGGTTCGATTAACTGCCGTGATATTACAAACACAGACTGGCAAAACCG
Organism: Spirochaetota bacterium; assembly: GCA_016934935.1. Taxonomy (GTDB): domain Bacteria; phylum Spirochaetota; class UBA4802; order UBA4802; family JAFGJZ01; genus JAFGRW01. Next base: position 18,672 of record JAFGRW010000118.1, read on the forward strand.
GTGGCAGTTTATTACATACATGTTCAGAGTAATTATCCGTGGTTTTGTATTCAGCCCATGTTTTAATCTGATTGCAAGGTGGACACCTGAAGCTCTAATGTCCGCGAATGAGGGTTTGACAAATCAGGCAAAGTGTAAGCCCCCTTGTGTAAGCTGTGCATCCGAGGCACTGAAAAAGATGGGAGCATCTGAAGAGGATACCACAGCAGTAGCCGGTTTTGCGGGGGGTATCGGTCTTAGCGGTTATGCATGTGGAGCATTGAGTGCTGTTATCTGGTACAGGATGCTTCTCTGGTGCAGGAAGAATCCCGGACGAACACCTTCCTATTTTAATAACCCTGTGACAAATGAGATTTTACAGACATTTTACTCTCAAACCGATTCCGAAATGTTATGCAGTAAAATATGCGGCACACATTTTGAGAGTAAGGAGCAACATTCTGAATTCATCAAAAATGGTGGATGCGATAAATTAATTAACGCTTTATCCGCGCTTTGATGTAAGAGTCTATACACGAAAGGCGAACATAACAATCAGTTGTAGCTTTGAGACAAACAGGAGTAGTAAGGAACTATGTTCATGATTTTATCTTCATCAAGAATTATATAATAATCCTTATTTATATCAATAATATGCCTCTCTTTAAGCGACGTGAAAACGCGGCTTGTAGTCTCTCTTGTAATATTCAGAATTTTTGCCAACTTTTCGTATTTGACTTCCCGAGGTACTAAGATTTGTCCATCTTCTAATACTGCTGATTTAATCATAAGATTTTTTAAATAGCTCATAATTTTGACTTCGGCACTTGAGAGTGAAAGCTCATGCCTTAACTCTCCGATCATATTCCCCATTATAATACAAACAGCAAAAGAGAGCGATGGAAGAGAGGTAATCATTGAACGGAACTGATCACGTGATACAGCCGCGACTGTGCAGTCCTGCTCACAAAGTGCATTTGTTGTATGTATTTGATGACAGTTAAAAATTTCGGATAGCCCTAAAAGTTGTCCAGGGCCGATAATACTGAATATTTTCTCCTGAAACTTGTGGTTATTCATATTAAGCTCGATCTTGCCAGACGATACTATATATAGACTCTCTACATCATCACCTTCCATAAAAACATAGGAGCCTTTACTGAATTTACGGAAATGGCAACAGGATAAAAGTTCAAGAAGATCCTCTTCATGAACATATTGGAGTCTGTAATTTGCTTTCATTAAGGATAGCAGAGATTTTTTCTCCGTATCAATTATTCCGGTTTTCATTGATTGTATAGTAGAAATAAAAGTGTTAATGTCAACGAAAATATATTTAGAAAGCACAACATATCAGGCTCATATCGCAAAATTGAACCTGATTGGTTTTCGAAAAACAGACTATTTAATTTTTTTACTTAAATGCCCAGAGAACGTTAAGTATCAGCCATTGATTATCTGCATAACAGAGGTGAACGTAGTCGACAAAAGAATTTGATACAACTTTTGCTGACGCAATATTTTTTTGAACATCCAGCAACTCTATTTCCAGTATTCGCTCATCTCCGTTTTGCCCTCCATATTGTTGGACAACTTCTAATAGTGAAGATCGTGAATACTGATCTATAGCAGTAGAGTTTTTCGGATTTATGCTCCGTTTGGCCAGATCAGGATGCAATCCTCTTCTTATTCTTTCAGCATCCTTATCGTACCACCCTTCAACATAATCTTGTACTGGTTTTTTTACTGCTGCTGTTTCCTTATCGCTCAACTTCATCGGAATATCATCATGATAATCCCAAAGAACATTTATTATTTTCCATCTGTTGTCAACGAACACAAGATGCACATAGTCAATAAATTCGTTACTTACAACTTTTGCTGTAGCAATAGTATTCAATGAATCCAGAACTGTGATATCGACTCTTCTCTGCTTTCCATTTTGTCCGCCAAATTGAGGTACAATATACAGAAGTGACTTTAGATCAATACTTGAAATTCCATTTTCAGAATTATTGTCAGGATGGCGCTTTGCCAGTAAGTCATGCAGGCCCTCCTTCATTCGACCCTCATCTTTATCATACCATCCTTCAATGTAGTCACGCATAGGTTTTTCCATTAATATCTCCTGTTTGCATGGATCATAATTATGTTCAGTTCATCTGTTATGATTTTACAGAGTTAAAATTTTTCGTCCTTCTTTGAGATAATCAGTTAGCTCGCTCATAAGTTTAACCGTGATACCCAAATCTTCCAGCTGAGAACTGACCCCATACGAGTCCGCACACATCTTGCAGGCTTTTACGGTGATTCCAAGAGAGAGCATATGTTCAATATTATCTTGCAGCTCTTTGTCTTCTGACAGGAGTTTAGCTGACGGCCCCCAAACAACAAGTGTTATGTCCTCCCACCATCCATATTTCTTTGAATTTATGGTGTACATAAATGCCATTTTCAAGGCTACTTCACGATCCGCGCTTGACCATATTACAACCAGTTTTTCATTACCACCAAGCCCGATCGATTGACTATTCTCAGGTTGACTATTACTGTTACAGGAAACCATTATAAGGCAAAACAGGATTAAACTGCAACTTAACAGGACAGATTTTGTTTTCATTATTACCTCATTTATTTTTTATTTAACCAATCATAGACTAAATAGAAAAATAATTCAGTGATTAATGTCACAAAACCAGGTTATCCAATGTTTTTTTAGCGATTAACAAACGAAACAGCATAGCACTTCCGAAAATGATGATTTTTAACAGCTTTGTTCTTCAATACCCTATCTATATCACCTCTGCCAATCTTATTTTAAGCTGCTCAAGATGAATCTTCATATGCGCTAAATAGTCCTTAACTAGAAATTCCAGACTTAATTCTTTGCCGTCAATTTTCCAGAAATGGGTCAAGCTTGTTTTTTCAATCCCACCGGCAATATGTGCCAATAGAAGATTATACTCTTTCCAAAGAGAGATTACTCTTTCGAACGGATAGTCGTTGTACCTGACAATCTTTATCCAGTTATAATCGTATCCCGGAAAATCAAGATTGGCCACCTCTTGTAAGCGAACAAAACGCTGATAATTATTAGCTGCCGAATCAATAAGATGTCCAAATATCTCTTTTATTGACCAGCTGTCAGGTGACGGATTTATAGAGGCAGTCGCCTCATCAGTTTGGGCATACTCGCTGTAAATTTCTTTCACAATAGACTCAAGGCTTAACTGCTCATTTTTCATATCTGTTCGCTCCTGCAAATATTTATTCAATTTATACAAGAATCAGTACTCTTTGAATATGCTTCAACACATTATTCAGCCCTTATCAATGTTTTACTGATCTTAACAATTATTATTTGCATTTTACATGCCATTGTGTTACATAATTCAATATAGGTATCATTTTTTACAGAAAGCCCCTTGCAAAGTTATCAGGCCTTATTATCAAAAAATACCGGAGAAATACATGAAAACATTGGAACGCCTTAAATCACTTGATCTGTTGCTTGTTTGCGGACTTTACGGAGCCGGAAAAAACGAGTTGGCACAAAAATATTTCAACACCGGCCAGTGGAACCGTGTTAGCCGAAACGAAATACGCAAACTTATGTTTGAGATGACACGTTTCGGAAGCCAGTGGACGGCCGAAAGCTTTAATGAAGAGGATGACGTGCTGGTTAAGCATATTGAACGCAAAATTCTGGAACACTATCTGCATAATAAAAGAAAGGTTCTGGTAATTAATACATTCGCAACAATAAAATCCCGTCAAAGATTTCTCTCTATCGCAAAAAACTTCGGGCGTAAAACAGGAGTCATATATCTCAATATGCCTCTGGATTACTGCCTTTCAAGATACAAAAAAGAGAACCCCACTCTGCCCGAAACGGTAATAAGATCCATGTACTCAAAGACAGAGCTGCCCGACAAAAAAGAGGGATTCGAAGAGGTTCTGGTTATTAATCCCAAAGAGCAAAACCGGCAATGAGCGAATCACAGACCCTCTATTTGCCGTCAACAGCTTCGTGACATGGTTCGTCTTGATCACTATTACGTTGTGCCTCTGCATTGTTAGGCTTAACACAATCTTCAAGTTCTGACTTTTTATCATCTATTTTTTTATTTATTTTATCGTTCATAATATCCTCCGTAATGACTCACCTATAGTATAACAAAACTTGACAGTTTGTCAACCTGATTGAGAAAGCGACGGCTTATACCAGCTGCCAATTAATTTTGATAATCAATAACACTCCGAATGAGTACTTTACAAATCATAAGCTTTAAAATACCAAAAACAGGTCTCAAAATACATTTTGAGACGACAAATGATAAAAATAATGTTATCATTATTATATTTAAACAACCTGCATTTTTATTTGAAAAAATATAAGATCTGAAGTGTGTTATACATGGTCAGTTCGTTTCGCACAGTAAATTTATAACCATATGCGGTGAGCCGGCACAACATTCTGCCAGCAAAACAGTTATATTAATTTAATCGAAACCATTGTCGGTATAAATACTGTTCTTTCACTTTACATATAACGGTAATGAATCATTGTCATGATGCCCTATTAATTATTAAATCACCTAAACGATGACACTCATCGAAAAAAGTGATTTTTCGAAGTTCTCGAGAGTGTAAAAAAGATTGTGTAAATAGCCATAAAATAAATATTAGTAAGAGGACAAAAATATGGCTAAATCACAAGAACAAATTGA
>JAFGRW010000119.1 GCA_016934935.1 Spirochaetota bacterium
CCTTGGAAACGATTGGTCTTTTGAGTACATTATTGCTTGAGGCAACAGCACTACTTTTGAGTACCTTTTTGATGAGGCAAGTCGAGTTGCATATATGAATTGCCTAATGGAAAAAAGGACTTCAATATCGTGTGTTTTAGTTATTTCAGAGCAATTTTTTTATAAATGCTTTTTATAATATCTTCAGCATTCACAATATCAAAATCTTTATAATCAGCTTCCCTCAGCACTGGTTTGAGTTCACCAGTAATTTTTTTATTTAATGAATCAATAATTTTTTCAGGAGCATGCAGTGTACATTCTTTATTAACGGCAATCTTTTTTTTAGCTAAATCAATTAAAAAATCATCAATTGAAATAATATTGTTGTTAATAGCGTAGAAAATATCATACACGTCACGAGAAGCAACCTCCTTACGGGTAAAAAGGGCACGTATTTTTTCGGCATAGGCTTCTATTTTTGAATAACAACTGATATGTGCAGGAAATGTAATATCATGTAGCGATAAAGGATCAACAAGAAGACATCTGGCAGAAGAGTAAAATGCAGGTAAAAGTAGTCTTGATCGGCATGTATGTTACTCATTATCAATAATTCCCCAGATATCATATACTTTTCCTGAAGCCTTTTTATCCGGTATAAGAGGGATCACTGATTTGCCCTTCCCTATTGATTCTTTTATTAAATTTGAGCATTTAAAATCGATATTTAATTTATTGAATAAAAATCCACACCTTCGTTTTGTACTAATGGATCCATACCGAACAATCATTTCAGTTAAAAAATCAACATTCTCAGTGCCTGAAAGATATTTTTTAAACCATTCAATAGTGCGTGGTAAAGTATTAAACCGTTTATATTCATTAAAAGCATCAACCAGTGTGCGTTCTTTTGAAGATTCGTTAATTAAAAGACCATCACCTGTTGTAAAAGGTATATATCCGCCCAGTTTTACTTCTTTAATTTTAATAAAAGAAAATCGTTTACTACCAATCTGTTTCTCTCTACTAAATTTTGTGTTGTATACAAAAGTAATATCTGAAAGCTGATTTTCAAATCCATACTTATTAAAAAGTGTTGGTCCACATACCTGATACGGTATGTTTTCATACTTCATAAAATAGTAAAGCAAGTAGTATTCAGAAGGGTTCCATCGTCCGAATACAGGTTTCTCGGGGGCAAGATACAAACCGCGCTTTAGTCGTATAAGTAAACCTTTACGTGAACTGCGTTTTAACAGTTCTTCTTCCTGTTCCTTAGACAATGAAAGCAAAGTCACCAGATCACCAGTAGTGATAAACCGTACTTTTTTCAACGAAATACATTTTAAAAGGCGCTGTTCAATTTCTGTTTTCATTTTATTTATATTTTATATATCGGTCTATTTCACCCATAACTGAAATATTAATAAAATTCAAGTCTTTTCTTTTTAATAATTATTCGCACAGTCTTCTTAATGTATAATAATGCCCTAGGTTTTTATCTTGACAGTAACCATGATTGACAAATGAGTAATAAAATCTAAAATTGTTTTTTTATTACTAAAAAAAATAGTTAATTCGGAGTATTATTCATGAAAGTTGACAAACTTCTGGAGTTTGCCGGAGATCTGGGTATTGATTTTTTTACCGGTGTCCCCGACTCTCAGCTAAAACCCCTTTGTGACACCCTCTTTGACAGATACAAATGCAGTGAAAAGCATATCGTAGCCGCTAATGAAGGCGCCGCTGTTGCCCTTGCCTCGGGGCACTACCTTGCCACAGGCAAACCGGCTCTAGTTTATATGCAAAACAGCGGAATCGGCAACGCTGTTAACCCGGTGTGTTCGCTTACAAACGACAAGGTTTACGCGATACCCATGCTTTTCGTTGTTGGTTGGCGCGGCAAACCCGGAGTGCACGATGAGCCGCAGCATGTTTTTCAGGGTGAAATTACAGTAAAACTGCTTGAACTTCTGGAAATTAAAACATTTATTTTGACCGGCGATACTTCTGACAAAGATTTTGAAACCATCGGTTCTGAAATCAGGAAGGTTCTTTCAAGCGGCAAAAGCGCTGCCATTGTTGTCGAAAAGGACGCTTTGCAAACAGAAGTAAAACCCGATTTTAATAACAGCTTTATCATGACACGCGAAGAGGCTCTGGGCGTAATCATACAGAAATCAGAAGATAGCGATATATTTGTATCTACAACCGGCAAGATGTCGCGTGAGCTTTTCGAAACACGCGAGAAGCTAAACCAGGGGCACTCTAAAGATTTTCTGACAGTAGGCTCGATGGGACACAGCGTTATGATCGCGGCCGCCATTGCCCTTAAAAAGAAAAACCGACGTGTATTCTGTCTGGACGGAGACGGCGCGCTCCTTATGCACGGTGGAAGCCTTGCCGTAAACGGCACCCTGGCCTGCCCTAATATGGTTCACATTGTAATAAATAACCGTGCCCATGAGTCTGTAGGCGGCATGCCCACTGCTGCCGCGCATATTGATCTTGTTGCCATGGCTTTATCCTGCGGTTATAAAAAATCGTTTCGAGCCGAAAATGAAAACGAATTAACAGCAATACTTGATAAATTAACCAATACGGACGGCCCGGTTTTTGTAGAGGTTAATACAAACATAAAATCACGTAAAGACCTTGGCAGGCCGACAACCACCCCCGTTCAAAACAGGGACGCGTTTATGAATTTTTTAAAAAGGGATATGGAGTAAATACAATAATGATAAAAGTACTTATACTGAACTCGGGTTTGGGTAAAAGAATGGGCAAGCTTACCGAAGACAGGCCAAAGTGCATGGTAACTGTTAAAGACGGTTTGAGTACTCTCGATTATCAAATGAAAATTATTGAAAAAAAAGGGATCAGTGAAGTGATAATGACCACGGGCCCTTTTGAAGATAAAATGATTGAGCATATTAAGACAAACTACCCTTCACTGAATGTCAGATATGTTAACAACCCTGATTACAAAGAGACCAACTATATCTATTCGATAGCGCTGGCCGCGGAATTTCTGGATTCGGATATTGTTTCGATGCACGGGGATCTTCTGTTTGAAGAGAGCGTTTTTGACGATGTTCTTGAAAGCAGTAAAAGTGTGATGGTCACCGACAGCAGCCTTCCGCTGCCCGAAAAAGATTTTAAAGCCGTTGTCGCGGATAAGCGTATTATTAAAATCGGTATCGATTATTTTGATAATGCCGTTTCGGCCCAACCGCTTTATAAGCTGCTTAAAAACGACTGGAAAATCTGGCTGGACGAGATTATGAAATTTTGTTCAAATGGGGAAAAATCAGTTTATGCTGAAAACGCGTTTAATGAGATTTCGGATCAACTGCAACTGGAGACGCTGGACATACAGGGGCGTCTTTGTTGTGAGATAGACACCGGAGAAGACCTGCAAAAAATCAGGGAAATTATTTAAAAAGGAATATTTTCATTATGAAAAAAGTATATTTAAGCATGAGTTCGGATATTATTCACAACGGACATATCAAGATAATAGCCAAGGCTTCACAGCTTGGAGAACTTACGGTCGCGGTATTAACCGATGAGGCCGTGGCGCGATATAAGCGTTACCCCATGATACCCTTCGAAGAGCGTGTTCAGATAATCGGAAGCATAAAGGGTGTTGCAGATGTTGTAGAGCAGACAACAATAGATTATACCGAGAATCTTTTAAAATATAAACCCGATATTGTTGTTCATGGTGATGACTGGAAGCAGGGTTTTCAGCAGCCGATTCGCGAAAAGGTTATCGAAACTCTTAAAACCTACGGCGGCGAACTTGTAGAGTTCCCCTACACCCAGGAAGAGAACCTTATAGCCATTGAAAAAACCGCGCGTAAAATACTCTCCATGCCCGAAAAGCGCCGCCCGAGACTTCGTGAACTGCTTAGACATAAGGGCTGCCTTTCGATTATGGAAGCACATAACGGCCTTACCGGTTTAATTGTCGAAGATACCCAGGTTCAGACTAATGGTGAAATAAAGCAATTTGACGGAATGTGGGTCTCAAGCCTGTGTGATTCGACTGCCAAGGGAAAACCGGATATCGAGCTTGTAGACACAACTTCACGATTGAAAACAATTCAGGAGATTATGGAGGTTACCACCAAGCCCATAATTCTTGACGGAGATACGGGTGGTCTTGTAGAGCATTTGCAGTTTTTTGTAAAAACTCTTGAACGAATAGGAGTTTCGGCCATTATAATTGAGGACAAGGTTGGCCTTAAAAAGAATTCCCTCTTTGGAACCGAAGTCGAACAGGTACAGGCTCCTATTTGTGATTTTGCCGAAAAAATCCGAATCAGCAAGGCTTCACTATCGACAACAGATTTTATGATAATAGCGAGAATAGAGAGCCTTATTCTTGAACAGGGAATGGAAGACGCTCTTGAAAGAGCCTTCGCCTATGTAGAGGCCGGTGCCGACGGTATTATGATCCATTCACGTCAGAAGACTCCCGACGAGATTATGGAATTTATCAGCTCTTTCCGTGCTAAAGACAAGCAGACTCCGATTGTGATTGTGCCGACAACTTTTAATTCGGTAACCGAATCCGAATGGAGTGATATGGGAGTAAATATAATTATTTACGCCAATCAGTTGATACGAAGCGCTTTCCCGGCAATGAAAAGAACTGCCGAAACCATTCTTAAAAATAATCGCTGTATGGAAGCCGACGAGGCGTGTATGCCTATAAAAGAGATATTAACATTAATTCCGGAGGCCGAATAGGAGATACAAATGACAAAAAAGCAGCATGTGATTACAGATAAAGACGGTTATAAAAAAATAGATGAAATATTGCAAAAGCATGGTTCGTCAAAATTTTTGCTTGTATGCTCTAAACGGGATAATTTTGTAAAACAGTATTTACGGGATTCAAAATTGAACCATGTAGTATTCAGCGATTTTCAGAGCAACCCTCTTTACAAAAATACTGTTGCCGGTGTATCCCTGTTTAATAAGGAAAAGTGTGATTTTATAATTGCCATTGGCGGAGGAAGCGCGATTGATATAGCAAAATGTGTTAAACTGTTTTGCAAAATGGATGATTCGGAATGCTATATTGATCAGCAATATCTGAACACTGAAATTCCGCTAATGGTTCTGCCTACAACTGCCGGAGCCGGCAGTGAGGCAACAAGATATGCCGTAATTTACAGGGACGGAGTTAAACAGTCGGTAACGCACGAATCTATTGTTCCGGATTATGTGATTCTTGAACCCGCTTTTCTTGCTACTGTACCTGATTATCACAAAAAAAGCGCAATGCTTGATGCTCTTTGTCAGGCAATCGAATCGATGTGGTCGGTTAACTCGACAGAAGAGAGCCGTGATTATTCGCGAAACGCAATAAAAAATATTTTAAAACATTACAAAGCCTATCTTTCAGGTGACAAGAGCGCGGCCAGTGACATTATGTATGCGGCCTACCTTAGCGGAAAAGCAATTAACATAACACAGACAACCGCCGCGCACGCAATGAGTTACAAACTAACATCGCTTTACCGGATTGCTCATGGACACGCTGTAGCACTCTGCTTGCCTCACGTTTGGAGTCATATATCTGAAAACAGGCAAAAGACGACCGATCCGAGAGGAGCTGATCATCTTGAAAATGTTTTAAATGATCTTAATACCCTTTTTGGTACTGACAGTACGTTAAAAACCATCGAGATTTTTTCTGATTTGTTAAATTCCATGGAACTCAGGTTTTTCAGAGACGATATTGATATTCTTGTAAATTCTGTAAATCCGGACAGACTTAAAAATAATCCGGTTAATCCCGGTACTGATGGTATATCCAAAATGTATAAAACAATAATGAAAGAGATTATACAATAAGATTATGTTAATTTAAAACATCTGCTTAATTAATATTTTCCAAAAGGATCTTCGATGAAAATACCCCCGTTTATGTTCCAAACCATTATTGCCTTAAGCCGCCGGTTACCTGTTTATCTGTTAATGCCTAAAAAAAGCAGGAAAGAATCCATGAAGGATCTTTATTATGGCTATTACAAAAAATATGATAAACTTCTTATAAAAATTAAAAAAAACGGTTTCGGTAATATATCCTGTAACGATTTAAAAACAATAATTCCGTTTCTTGAAAAAGCCGGGCATCATGAAGAGTTATACAACTGCCTTGCAGCAGCCATAAAGGATTATCCTGACAACTCTTTCTTTTTTATGTATTTTGCCCAATATTATCATTTTAATAATAATATTGCTGAAGCTATGAAAATGGCAGCCAGATCAGTAGAACTTGACCCGAAAAATACTCAAAGCGCAGCTTTATTAATTACACTTAAGTATAAAAAAAGCAGCCGTAAAGAGGCTGACAGTTTTGCGCTTGATCTTCTTAAAAAATACCCTCTGAATTCTAAAGTATTATGGAGTATATGCTATCAGTGTATAAACAGGGAACAGTATGACAGAATCGTTGAGATTTGGCAAACAGCATTAAAAACCAGCAGTAACCCCGACCGCGATTATGTACAAACAGTACCGACAGTTGTGACCGCTGCCGCCCGGGCCAATCTGTTTAAAGAAGGTATCGATTTATCATTTAAAGCCTCTCTGAAGTATCTACGAAAAGAAGTTGTATTAACTAAATTTCCCAAAAGTCTTAGGAATAAATATTCAGACAATGCCATTCGGGATATTTGTGAAGTTTTTGAAACCTGCAGAGTACCATTCTTCTTTGCAGCAGGCACAGCACTCGGTTTTATAAGGGAGGGCAAGGTTCTGGAACATGACGCGGATATTGACGTAGGAATAATGGAGAAAGATTGGGCTGCTGATATAATCATGGATGCTTTTAACAGACATCCGCATTTTGTGCTCGAGAATCCTCATCCCGATAATCCAAAGATTGGACTTGTTCACTGCGGCGGTGCAGATATAGATATATTCAGATTTTACAGGGAGAGCAATTCATTGTATCATAATGGAGGTTTTGTCCGCTGGAAAAACAGTATTTTTAATTTAAAGAGACATTGTTTTAACGGAATTGAATTCTATCTTCCTGATCCGGCCGACAAATACTTAACCGAAAACTACGGGAACTGGAAACTGCCAGACCCTCAATTTGACGCATTTTTATACGCGCCGAATACCGAGGTGACAAACAAAGAGTATCTTGAACTAAATGTGGCGCGTTCACTTTACAAATCATTGATATATAATAAAAAAACTAAAACCCTGAGAATCGTCAATGATTATAAAGATTTTATATCCCGTACTCCGGTTGGAAAAGAGCTTCTGCGATATCTTATTAGCTAACGAGTTAAGCAGATATAATACCTGAAATTCATGATTATTTGCCATACCAGCATAGTTATTAAAATCAGGCAATTTCAGTCAGTTAGTTGCCTGATTAAATTTGCCACCCTTTTGGAGGATCCGCAATCAGTATGTTTATAAAACATTTTCCGGCTATAGTCAAACAACTGACTCTTTAACACAAAATTATTACTGCAAACTTCATTTATTGCTGTAATAAGCTCTTCGAAGTTATTCGCAAGCGGCCCGGGAAAAATATCCCGGTATTCATAAATCAGGCCACGGTCTTTCATATAATCGTCATAATCATAAGTGAACCCGATTACCGGTTTTTCCGCTAAAAGATAGTCAAGCCATAATGAAGAGTAATCGGTAATAAGAAGATCTGCTGCTCTTAATACCATCTGCACATTAGAAAATTTATCGCTGCCAAGATCAATTATCCGCTTGTTATTGTACAGATTATCACGGTATTTGATAAAATAGTCATGAGTCCTTAAACCAAGCACAGCATTGTTCTCTTCAAGCAGATTGTTTAAAAGTTCAATCTGGTCAGGTGAAAAAGAATATACCCCCGAGGTGTATTTCTTTTCCACTGGATTTCGAAATGTTGGAGCATACAATACCAGCTTCCGGTCACCCGCAAGACTTTTTACTGAATCATACTCAGCACGCATTTCGGCAGGTAATTGATCGATATCCATTTTCATCCAGTCATTTCTTGGAAGCCCTGTAACAAAGAATTTTGAGTACGGCAGGTTAAAACATGCGCTCATTGCAAGTTTATCAACAAGAGACGAGCATATAATCGCGGAATAACCTGTCTCCTCTTTTCGAAAGTTTTTCTGCTGGTTGTTGTAACTTGAGGTAGATGTATATCTTAGCCCCTTTATGGGTATTCCATGCCATAAATTTATTATTACCCTTCTTTTATCTGTTATTCCAAACACAAAAAAATCGTTTCGGGCATGTTGAATAATCAATACACGGGCTTTGAATAGAAGCAGCAGTCCTTTTATGCTGTTTGTTTTAATGCATTTTTTTCCGGTGATTTTTTCAACAGTTTTATCGTTACCTTTAAAACAGGTTATTTCAAAATCGATATCGTTTTCGGTTTTAATATGATCCCATAACGCGCGAATATTTCCGTTAAAAAGATTATCACGACCTAACTGAAAGACCCATAAATTTTTTTTCCGCGGGTAAAGACAATCGATAATATAGATAACCATGTTTAACAGACGATAAACTGGTCGGGTAATTATTTTCATCTGATTAGCTCCTTTGCAATGCTTCCAATTCTGATATAAACCGTGCTGTAGAACAGTTATCCCTGTATTTATGGAATCTTTCAGTAAATTCATTGTATCTTTGCCGGTAATCTTTTGACACTGACCATTTTTTGCACGAAATAACAAGGTTCATAAGCTGTGACTCATCTTTCGCGAATGGACCCGGTAGCGTTTCATAATAATCATAATACATTCCCCTGCACTGCGATAAATAGTACTCGTAATCGTACGAATAAAATATAACCGGTTTACCGGTTAATACGAAGTCAAAGAACACACTTGAATAATCGGTAACAAGAATATCGGTAAAACACAATAGCTGCTGTATATCGTCGTATTGTAAACTTACGTCTATAATGTTTTGATACTCTGTAACTGTTAAAGATTTATCGTGTGGATGTTTCTTTATAAGCATAATAGATCTGTTTTTAACAAGATATTCGTCAAGCTGCACAAGAAAAGATTCTGAAAAAGGCGCTTTATTAAATCCATTGTCACGGAAGGTCGGGGCATATAGAATTATAGTTTTTGCTTCTTTTAATTTTACCGGAAGAAGTTCTTTATCGTATTGTTCGAAAAGAGTGTCGTTTCGGGGAAAACCTGTGATTCTGATTTTATCTGTGTTAAATGCTTTTTCAATATTAATTGCTTCAGTTTCAGAAGCAGCAATAATGAACTTATATTTTTTATATTCCAGGGTTTGAAAATATTTTTTTATGCATGCGTAAACCGATTTAATTAAGGATTTTTTTAATATGCTCTTATGGTTTTCATATTCATCCAGGCCGATATGCTTCAGAGCAATTCCATGCCAGGTTTGAATAATGTTAAATCGCCCGGGCAGAGTACCCATATAAGAGAAATCTTTAACAGAAAAATCAATTATTATAAACTGCGCCCTGAGTACGGCGATAAAGCCTTTTAAAGAATACTTGTATAATACCGGCTTATTCACTTTTTTTAATTTATGGTAAATGATTTTATTACCGGTTATCCAGAATTCATTAAACCTGCCATGTTTTGAAATGATATGTTCAAAAATATATTTTGGATTTCCTTTATATACCTCTCCCCTTCCCGCGCCAAAGAGAACAAGATTCCTTTTTTTTGGAACAAGCCGGGACAATACCGAGAGTAACAAATTTAAAAAGATATTTACAGAGTTTACTTCCAGGTTGATCATTTTTTATTTTTGGACAAATAATCGATTAATCTAAGCGAAGAATCACCATCCTGATAGTCGTTAAACCTGTTAATGAAGTCCATGAATTTTTTTTGATAACTCTTTTTACCAAACCAGGTATTTGCGGTTTCGATCAGCTTAAAAAGATCTTCAGGATTATCGGCGAAAGGCCCCGGCAGATCTTTATGGTAATCATAATACATACCACGGCAATAATCGACGTAATCGGGATAATCAAAGCAGTAAAAGATGATCGGTCGCCTAAGAAGCGAAAAGTCAAAAAGCACACTTGAATAATCGGTTATCAGAATATCAGTTTGCACCAGAAGCTCCATAACATCAGGAAAAAGGTGTGAAACATCAAAGATTCTTTTTGAATTAACCGGAGTAGACAGAGAGGTGTCGTAGGGATGTTTTTTTATGCATAAAACGGCATCTGTCTTTGCAAGAACAGTATCCAGCCGGATAGAGTCCTCTTTTGTAAAAGGATAATCGGTACATTCATCACGAAAGGTGGGTATATAAGATATTACTTTCTTATGCTTAACACGCACTATATCTTTTATTTTAACACTGACAGGAAAGTCTTTATTAAAAAATACGTCATTACGCGCGAAACCGGTCTGAACAATTTTATCGGAACCAAAGGCTGTTTTATAACACTTTGTGCATTCGAAACCGCTTGAGGTAATAACCATGTATCGTTTATACAGAAAATGCTTTTTAAAAAGATTCCGAATAAATACCACTATTGAGGATAAAATTGAACTTCCACTGGTATATGCGGCAATTCCCTTTTTATCATCATTAGCGTCGTTTCCGATTTTTTTGAGCGGCATTCCATGAAAGGTTTGAATATACGAAAACCGCCCCAGGGCATGAATTCCGGCATACACAATATCACGCGGCATTATTTCAATAAACAGGAATTTGGCCCTGAGAATAGTAAAAAAACCGCGTATGGAGTACTTGTTTATAACCGTAAACCCCTGTTTTTTTAGGTCTGATAGAAGTTTTCTGTTACCCACAACCCAGACCGGATTAATGGAAGGCATATTGTTAACACAATGCAGAAAAACATACTTTGTGTTTCCCTTGAAGTCGTGGCCGTCACCCGCGCCAAAGACATAAAGTTTGCTGTTTTTGGGTATTATATACGAAAAAAAGAAGAGTAGAGAGTCCAGTATTATATTTATCATTTAAATCCCGGGTTTATCCATTGTTTTAATAGAAAATTACCCGTTTATGAGTAATTAACCTATATATTCACAATACAGCACACAAGTTAAGTATAAATCTAAATAACGGCAGAATCTTCACTATTTTTACAAAAACAAGAGTAAAAAACAACATAATCTGAGAATTTCAGATTAAATAAACATTATATAAGAAAAAATACCCCGATTAACAGGTAATTTAATAAACATCAAAGAAACCCAGATTACAAAATATTGCAAGTTATTTTTTGACCAGTTAATGATTACAATATGCCTGTCTTAAAGAGGACAAACTCCTTTTCATATCGCAGTAACAGACCGTATGCAATTGACTTGACAACAAATTGGAATAAAATAACTTATTGATTAGTTGGTTAAAAGGTATACCACTTTATAAGATATTTCCGGATTAATAATGATAACCAGACAAAAACGAATTATTACATACGGTACCTTCGATATGTTTCATATCGGGCACCTTAACCTTTTAAAACGGTTAAAATCGATGGCGGATACGGTTATTGTTGCCGTTTCAACAGACGAGTTTAACCTGGGAAAAAACAAAAAGACCATTATTCCCTTTGAGCAGCGGATAAAAATTGTGGAATGCATCAAATATGTTGATATGGTTATACCAGAAAAGAGCTGGGAGCAAAAAGTTGAAGATATTAAAAAATATGATGTTGATATTTTCGCTATCGGAAAAGACTGGGAAGGTAAATTCGACTTTTTAAAAGAGTACTGCGAAGTGGTTTATCTTGACCGAACCAGCGGTATCTCCTCCACAAAACTTAAAAAATCACTTAAAACTTTATTATCCATTCCGCACGATGAGCTTTTAAAGGCTTTTGATATACTTGAAACATTAAGAAAGGATCTGGAATGAGCATTGATAAACTAATATGGATATGTTCTAGAAGACAGAAATATCTGGGGAAATTAAAACTTCAGAAATGCAATATTTTTTTTATGAATTTTGTGAATTTAATGAACTTTAACGGTATAAATAAAACTATTGAACCAGCCCTGTATGTGTATGACATTTTAACCTTATTAACCGCTTTATCAACTGGATTCTTTCCAGGACGCAGTGCCGGCATGCGTTTGTAAAAATTTTCGTATAAAAAATCAACAGCTGTATCATAATCATGGTTACGGGCCATATACAGAAACATTTCTGTAAAGGTTATAAATGCCTTGAGACGCATCTTCTGCTGAGTTTCAATGTTTTCGCTTATCATTTGAGATGATACTCCGCCGCCATGACGGCGGTAAACGGCAGGCTTTATATCACCCATGTATTTACCGTGGCCGTATTCACCAAGAAGCATTGTTTTAAATCTGTCACCGAATAGAGAGCGGTTCATTTCGTCAGGGTTTTTTCTTGTTATGTTTCTATAGCACATTGTTAAAAGAAGAACTCTCGCGCCCATCATAAGCTCTCTGGATGTAAAATCACGCTTATCCTTGTCCGGATTTTTAAAAAGCTTGTAGGTATATGGGCTTGCTGCCAGACGTGAATTATGCAGCAACTGCCCTTCTTCGTTTACAACAATACAGTCGTGATACGTTACTACATAATCAGGGTTGTTTTCAAGAAAAATGACCTGTTTTTGCAGCTTCGTCGGATCGGTCCAGTAGTCGTCACCCTCGCATTTGGCAATATATTTGGATTGTATTGCCGGCGGTTTTATGTAATTTGCTGTTTTGGGCGTTTTTTTGTACTGATTTTCGACCTGGCATGTTGTTTTTATCAATTGAGGATACTTTGCTTCGTAATTTTTAATAATTTCGGGCGTTCTGTCGGTAGAGGCATCATCATGAATAAGAACTAAAGCCCTGAAAGTGGTTTTTTGCATCAAAAAACCGTTTATTGCCTCATCGATAAACTTTTCGTGCATATAGGTTTTGCAATCGATAGTAATAAGCGGAGGTGTGTCATCCGGCCAGATCTGCTCTGTTACAGGCTTTGGTTCTGAAAGAAAAGGATAATCGGTAGTATTATATTCATTTATCATCTTGTCACCACTACAATTTAGTTATAACATTCTTTTCGGATAATAATGGATGTCAACTGTTTTGGGGTGAAAGATGGAAATCTTTATATATGCTTTATAAAAATCATTTGGCTGAGAATCCTTTACTGTGCTTTCTTTTCTACGTGTACCTGACTTACTTAGATAATTATACAAATTATGGCATGATATAATAACCATGCCATATAAATGAGTTAGAAAAAATATTGCGGTGATATAAAAGATGTACCACCATTTTAAAAATCAAGGCATGGAAAATAGATAACTCCCCTTTTCAACATCGCCATTGCTTTGGGCCAGACGAGCCGTAATCCATACCTTGTCCTTAAACTTAAAAACCGTTAAAATTTCATATTGTAGATCAGTTGCCATACTGGAAGACGATTCACAAAATGGAAGGCCAGATAGTGGAGTACTGCTCCAATATTCACCGCCTGCAGAACGAAAAACTTTGTTATTTTGAAACGCATATATATTATCATTGAAAACTAATGACGGTGTATACTCAATCCCTGAACAGGCAAAGTCATATAATTCGTATGAATCACATTCTTCAGATGAAGTTTTCATCCAATCAATACCGTCAGAAGAACTGAATGTATCAAATGAAGTATTTTTATCCTCATCAAGACAACCGCCTCCGATAATCCAAATCTTGTCATCAAAAACAATTGAGGAGTGACTAATTCTTAAATTACTATCAGAAATACCAATTGCTGGAGAATCATTTGCTTCGATCCAGTTTGCTCCATCTTCTGAATACCAGACATCAGTGGCTCTTATGAAATAATCTTCATCCCGTCCATTATATACGCCACCAATAACCCACATTTTATTATCAAATACTACAGATGTATGTGCTACACGTCTTGAGAATGATGCGGATTGTGTTGCGCAAACCCAGTTTATACCATCTTCAGTATACCAAACATCATTTTCTGTGCGCTCTCCACCATCATCTCCGGTATTGTCTAAATATTCCCAACCGCCGATAACCCACATCTTATCATCAAAGACTACTAATGTATGACCATATCGACCAAGAAAGTCAAGAGATTCGGCTGCAATTGACCAGTTTTCTCCATCATCTGAACACCACACATCATAATTCATTGCCGACCAAGATGAAGATTCCCGGCCCCCAATAAGCCATATTTTGTCTTTAAACACAACAGTTTTATAACCATAAATATCGGCATTTAAAAAGTTGCTGCTTTTTAAAACTAGTTTTGTAGGATCAAAATCCCATCCGGTTTCATATTTATTGATTTCACCATCGCCATCGCTGTCAACATATAGTTCAAAATCAGGTAATTCCAATTTGACACTCAACTCATCATAATAGGCTTCAATATTTTCGCGAGCCTTTTCAATATTTAAATCAACTGACTTTTTCGTAATAGTATTTTGTATAGACACATCATCAAGAATACCATCTTCTTTTATATCAATATTAATTTTGGATATTAGCTGTGACAGTTCGGCAACGCTACTATTATTTTGTAAAATTGCACTTATCGCAATAAGTATGGCATCTTTTTTGCTTTTTTTCTGCATATCCATAGATTCAAAACCATTTACATCATCCTCATCTATTCCAAATATTGCCAGCAATTCAGTTTCAGATTGTTTTTTTGCATCTGCAAAACTTTTACCATCATTTTTAACCAGATAAATTATGCGCTCTTTTGTCAGTGTAGTTAAAATATTTACATTACCACCTTCCAGAGTCTTAAGATCGACTAATGACCTAAGTGTCAGTTCAGAATTTGTCAGGTATCCGGTGACTTCATTAAAATAATAACCTCTGGCAATAACCTCTATCACAGAAGCATCAATTTTACCTTTCATCGAATATTTGCCAAAATCATCTTCAGTCTGTATATAATAACTTTTGCCAGTCGGATTAAAATCTTCATCCAAAATCTGAATCGTTACACTGCTTCCTGATATAAATGGTCCTTTTTGAATAAAACTTACCGGCATGGTATATTCATTTGAATTATCGCTTTTTTCACTATCACATGCTGTACTAATTAATACAATTAGCACAAAAATCACTATCAATTTAGCAGATTGTATCGATTTTATCATCTTCTTTCCCTCTTTAATTATTTTTTGTTTTAACGCTATTTTAAGGACCTGGACTGACCCCCTAAAACTGGAATGACAAAACCAGAAGGTTTAAGGAGAATGGATCAATGATAACTAGAAAACAACACAGTGAAG
>JAFGRW010000120.1 GCA_016934935.1 Spirochaetota bacterium
CTTAACTTATATTTTCATTGACATCCATCATAGACGCAAGATGACTCTTGCTGCTCGCAGATGCAACCTTATTAAAAAGTTAATTTTTAGAGGTTGCCATTAAATAATAGGTCTAGTAATATAAATTAAAATTTGTAGACATTTCGTAATCATTAGTTTAAAAAAAAGTAGCATTTTAGCAGAGGTTATCTGTTTTATAGGTTAAATTTGGTATTTTGCTACTGTTTTTACAAAAGTAGTAATTAATTGGGGTGAATAAATGGAAAGACTATTGAAATTTTTTATGGTGATTACGTTTGTTTCTGTTTTAAGTGTTATTACATCATGTGATCTTGAAGGTCTTGGGGATCTTGTAGGTGACTATGAAGATGTTTATGATGAGTTTAAGCAGATTGCGGATCAGACCGGGGGAAAAATCACTGAAGCAGAAGAGGCGGAGGATGTGCCGGGACAGATCATTCAGATTATCCAGCAGCAGGCTCAAGGACAGATCGGGGCAGAGATTATGTTGCTTATAGATAAAACTGGTAGCATGAGAGATGATATCGATGCTGTTGTTGAAGGATTGAATCTTATTATTGATGAATTACCTGATAATGCTCGCCTTGGGCTTGCAACATACGGTGATAAAAATGTCGATGGAAGTGAATGGTTCTCTTTCGTTGATTTAACATCGGATCATGACTCTATAAAGGGAGAACTTGACAAAATTGAGACTACAGGTGGCGGCGATTGGCGTGAATCAGTATTTGACGGTATTTATGAAACAATCGACCGCGCGACATGGTGGGACAGTGCACCATTACGTTTGGTAATATGTATTGGCGACGCACCTCCCCTTACAGGCAGCGATACGACCTATTCTCTTAAGGATGTAGTAGCAAAATCCAAAGAACTTGATCCGGCTGTAAATGTTTTCATGATCGCGATAAAGAAATGAGGATTTTCAACAAAAATTTTTATCAGTTTCAGTAATATTAAAAATGGGGGGCATATTAGGGCACCCCTCTTTTTTTTATACATCTATCAAGAATGCGATTTATTTACTTAATTTGCATTTTCAACAACCACTGATTAGTAAATTAAACCTCTATTTTATAAACTTTATCTCTAATTTATTAAAAACCCTTGAAAAACTGATAATCTCATGATTTAATGTTTGTTGAGTGCATATTTATGGTATAATTATTTTATTGGATATTGGGCGGTGAATTATGTCGAGTGATTTGCTTTTTCAAAATCAGACACAGTTTAATTTCGAAGAGTTTTTTATGCCATACGATCTTGCCGTTCAGACCTTTATAATCAAGCTTGAAGGAATCAGGCAGCAGTATCGCAAAAAGGGGCTTCATTCACCAATTGAGTCTGTTACAGGAAGGGTGAAAAGCTGTCAAAGTATAATAGATAAGATAGGGCTGGAAAACATTAATTTACAAAATCTGGAAGCGCTTTACGATATAGCCGGAATTCGCATACTATGCAAGTATGTTGACGATATTGCTGTTGTTGCCGAAATGCTTCGCAACCGCAGGGATGTTGACGTAATAAAGGAAAAAGATTATGTTCATAACTCAAAATCAAGTGGTTACAGATCTTATCATTTAATGTCAAATTATCTTGTCGAGACCATTGACGGAGTTAAACCTGTTCGTATAGAGTTTCAGATAAGAACTCATGCGATGCATCTCTGGGCAACGGTGGAGCACCGGCTGAAATACAAATATAAGGGCGAAATTCCTCCTGAAATAAGGGAGAGGCTTGTGCGTGCTGCCTCGGCCACAGTGTCTCTTGATGAGGAACTTTCGGCAATCAAGAATGAGATTGAGGAGGCTCGATCTGAGTTCACCGCCAACCGTGGCAGTATTTGTGATCTTATGCATTGGAACTACTGATTTTTTTCATTTTCTCAAGAGTCTTTCCAAACTTAAATGAAGGAATAATAATAAGTATTGAAATAATACGCACTGCCACTGTTGAAACAAGAAGAGCTGCCAATTATTTTCCACTGGAAATATTTTTTAATCAGACAAAACTCCATTCAGCAGATATAAAAAAATCTAAATGCATTTGGCATAAAAAAAGAGCACCATAGGCGCTCTTTTTTGTTATTAATTCTTGATAAATGTAATTTTTTTTACTCTTCGTCTTCAGCTTCTTCCATGCTCTGGCCCATAACACTTGCCATCTTCATAAAGGCTTCCTGAACTTTAGGGTCAGACTGATATTCCATTACAGCTTTCGGTGCCTCTTCCTGAATTTCGTTTGCAATCTTATCAAGTCTTTCCTGAATGTGTTTTGGAGGATCAACTTCAGATAGCTCGGGATATTTTTCAGACAACTCTTGCATCATTGGTACAATCTTCATCATGTTTTCAGTATAGGTCTCTAAAGCCTTGATCAGGTCTTCAGGACTGTCGACATTTTTTAGATCTTTAAGATATTTTTCCTGAATGTCGGTATAATCGTTTAACACATTTGCCATCTCGGCATATCCAGGTACGGCTGAAGAGGTAGAATCAATAGCATCGTCAATCGTATCAGAAGCTTTCGAGCAACCTGCAGTGGCAAGAATCAGTATAAAAAGACAGATTACGGCTTTTTTCATTATTTTCTCCTTAAATTGTGTGAAGCAGAGGAATACATTATTCGGCTCTTAAAAAATACTTCAATGAGACTCTTTTTATTTATAACAAAAAAAGAGTAAAAAGTATCAAAAACCCGCCACATTTATATCTTTTTGAGTTCAGATTGCAAGTAAAATAAAAATATGAAGTATAAAATTTTTCAAGAAACTTTATTTGAGAAACTGTGCCGATTTTGTTTATATATGTATACTGAGTGGAGTTTTTAACATAGCAGATGCCTTTTGAAAATATTCTGAAACAATGTATCTTGTAATATTTTCCGGGCAGTCTTTTCCTCCATCTGCTGGTTCAGTTATATAACCATAACAGCTGTTCCTGTCAGTTGCACCAAGTTTTTCGAATGTAAACCAGTAAAGATCCAGGTTGATTTTAAGTTTATGAAATAAAAATCCGTATTCGGTTAATATAGTGTTAAAAAAATCTTCGCAAGAACCGTTAAAAAGAAGAACCAGTTCACGGTGTCTGAAATTTAGCGCGCAAAAATGAAAAATATCGGTATTGTCCTTTCTTAAATAAAAAAGAATATCTCCAAAGGAGGTTCTCATAAAAGGGACAGGAGAATAATCCGAGGAAATAGTGTTTTGAGTGAAATTCATAAGATATGTTGGATCACACGTCCATAAAAAATCATCTGCATACCCGCCAAATCCATCTGAATGTAATAACTCCTTTAGAAAAATTGGCAGATTCAGTTTTTCGTTTATTTTTTGAAGGTTTTCACTACTTACAGGTTCCGAATCTATTGCCTTACCGAACATTGTACTAAATAAAGAATCTTGATTCACTCCAAGCTCCCCGATTGATAGATATTAAACTACAAGAAAATCAGTCGCTGCCGTTTCGGCATTTTTATCATAAGCCAATTCAATGAAGCCGAAACGGCAGCATCTATATTAAAACAGATACCATAAGGGGAATAAATTAACCCTTACGATCTGCTTTCATGCCGATCCTACTTTCCACAGGCAGTCTTGGTGCCGTCCTTGCGGTGATATGCCTGACAGGCTTCACAATTGCCGTGACGAGGACAGTATGTACTGGTACATGGACAGTCGTTATTTTTGCTCACAGTGACACCCCCAAAACAGAAACTATCTTCAAAAGCTAACATTGGACGGATGAGTGTCAAGTAATTTGCCTTTACCAGGCAAGCCCGTACTCAAACGATTCACTATTGTTAAGGTATCTTTTTTTGATAAGTTTAAGCCACTTTTTCCCTTTCCCTAAGTCATGGCTTCCTATATGCAGACGTGATCTCATATATATGCGCTCGTCTTCGTCATTAAATGTGAAATCGATCTGATCATATATTGCGAAACTTTTGCGTGCCGCTATCTGCAGAGATGAGTGGTCTTGACTTGTAATTCTGCAGTTATCATATCCACTTATCGTTTTTAGAAGATGTTCGAAACTCTCGTTATGATCCCCCTGGTAGGGAAGAGATTCCCGTTTTTTTAAATTTTTTACGGTATCCATAACGCTCCTCCTTGATATTTAGATTGCCGCGCTTTGGAAATATGAGACGAACCTATTCCGCTAAAAACTGGCAGGTTCCGGGTGGGGGTATTTTCAGTGGATATATATAATGTAGCAAAATAAAATGAAATGACAAGACCCCTTGGTGTTAAAATTAAAAAACAGTAAATATTTTAACCGATTTCTCCGGACAGATGCACAATCATTTGTATCTATCGCGATACTGTTTTTGAAAGAAATATGTGTATATAGTAATACTTAAAATAGTGATGTAATTTGTTATTATATTGTATCCTTTGTAACAATGTGTCAAATTAACGAAACTAAAAACAGGCAATTAATAGTATCGATTTGTTCTTGATTATATTACTGGTGTAATAGTATATAGTGTTAGTGAAATATATTGCTTTGTGGTTGAAATATAGACGATTATTAAACTGCAATTATTGTTTTAAGAAATAATTAGAGCCTATGATATCTGATCTGTCTGGACGAGGTTTCGTATCTGGTATTAAAAGATAATTCTTGGAATTTCTAAAAATATGTTCTTAGAGGAATTTTATGAAAACATTTATATTCTCTATTCTTATTCATCTATTGGTGTTTTTACAGTTTGCGGCAATTTACGCTTCACCTGATATTTTCGATATTGTAAAAAAAGGTGATATTGACTCTTTTAATCGTGTACGCACTCGTGTAAGCGATTATAACACTATCAACTCAAACGGTGACTCTCTGGCTATAGCAGCGGTCAAAGGATACATCTCTTACAAGAGATCTCAATCCGGAACAACAGCTTTGCATCTGGCAGTATCTGTTAATGACGTTGCAACTGTGAAGCTTTTATTGTCAAAGGGGGCATCTTTTTCGGTTTGGGACGAGAAGGGACGCACTGCGTATAGGCGTGCTTTAAAAAGCCGTTCTTATGAGTCGGCAAATGCTCTTCTTGCCGCTATGGGTAGTGTCTCATCGGATCCTGTTGAGGTGAGGTTCACGAGTGTAGTTGAAGAGCTGCTTAAGGAGGGTGTACCTGTTAACCTTTCTGACAGCAGTGGCAAAAGTCTTCTTGTGTATGCCATTCAGAGTGATAGCCCAATGATGGTACAAACCGTGTTGAAGCATAATCCTGATCTTTCTTACCGTCAGAGCCCTTTCGGGCCTACTGCTCTGCATTATGCTCTCTCTGGAGCGAATCCGGTAATAATACGAATGCTCGTTTCTGCCGGTGCCGATATTAATGCGATTACTCGAAATGCCGAGTATCGACCGGCACCTTTCGAGACATCTTCTACGCAGGCGAATCGTTATAAAAAACCTGGAGAATATAATCTTAAAATTGAAGTCTATTCTGACAAAAAAAATCCCGCTCAGGATCGACGCTGCTTTTATAAAGTTTACATAAACAAGGTCGAATCGGGTAGAACCGTTACAGGTCTGGAATCACAGAAAAAAACTTTTACAACCTCTATAGATATTAACCGGCATCATATTAGTGTTGTAAAATACGTTCTTGACGAGCGACAGGGAAAGTACATTAAACTGAACAATATTCATCAGCCGCGTCCTTCAGCCTTCTATACAGATACTGTTGAGGGGAGAATCAGGGTCGTATCGATTATTCACAACGAAGAAACCGAAACATCATACTACGAAGATTACGAAAAGGAGTAGCATATTTTTATACTGCTCCCTTTCGTTTGTAATTCTACTATAGTTCGTTTTCGGCAATTACGATAAGAGAGTCAATTTTTTCTACTTCGATTATTTCAGTTTTAGACGGATTCAAAATCACACCAAAATCATCTTTGGCGCTCATCATGTTCTCTTTCAGCCGGTACCCGATACATATCTCTTCACGAAGATGCGAAATAGCGATAAGATCCGCGTAGGTTACTGTAGATGGCATGCTTTTGAAGTAGAGCTCTAGCGGTTTAAGATATATTTCGCTGCCGTCTTCAGTAAACATCTCTTCGTATACCTGAAGGATATCCGGTTCTTCGGCTATTTGTGATAGTATTTTAGAAACCATTTTTGTGGATATTACAGCATCGTTAACCCCGGCTTGTGATATCAGTTCAAGATTTTCAGAGTTAAGAACCTCGGTTATAATTTGAGGGGCCTTACCTTTTTCCGCTTTGCGTCTTATGACTGTACGAAGCATTAAAAGAATATTGATTGTTGCTGCGTCGGCCCGTTCGATGTCATTATCTTCATTGGCAGTCAAAATTATTATGCTGTTAAACGATTCGGGTGACAGCTCTTCAAGTTGCTGTAAATCAAGAAGATCCACCTTTACTGTTTTTATCGCAAAATCAGGATTGTCGGCCTTTATTTGCAATAGAGCTTCACTTTCGGTTGTAACATCCGGAGGTATCACAATTATTATTTCGGAGTCATCGGTAATATAATCCATAAATTCGCTTATTATTACCGGAGCCTTGTTGTTCCAGCCGATAATAAGGACTTTCTCTTTAACTGAAGAGATTCTTTTGCCTGAAAGCTCTAATTTTGAAGGTGTACATGTTGCTTTATTCTTGTAGTGAATAGTGGAGTCGTCTTCAGCCAGAATAATAATATCGTCATCCTTTTTAAGGATGTAGTCATTTTCGGGGTTAATTTTTATTGATCCGTCTTCATGCCTGACTCCGATTGCTACACCGTCTGGGTAGTGGAAGTGTACATCTTTGAAAGGTAATTCGCCCCATGGCGCGTTTGTAAAGTAGAACTCACAGCCGTCAAATCCTATCAAACTCGAGTAGACCGCTGCCAGACCGCTGCTTCGTGAGGTTTGCACAATAATTTTGGCGATCATGTCTTCCGGGTCAACAATAGTGATTTCGTCGGGAGCAAGGCTTTTTATTATTTCACGGTTGGATTCGTTATAAACCTGAGTGACTATCGAAGGAAGCTCTTCCTTGCTTTGACATGCGGCTACTACAGCCAGGGTGCTTTTTAATGTATGTGCATCAGAGTGAGCCTTTTCTGCGTCGGTGGCTCCATGATTACATGTGGGTAAAATGATAGTAGATTTTGCTTTTGTTACAGCGACTCTTTCAAGAGCCTTGATGGATCCGGCTTCACCGGTGCGGGTGATGATCTTGGTTGTTTTACGGTCAGTTATCTGTTCGTTAAGGTAATCGTCCATCTCCTCTTTCTCGACATCGGATAATACAACTATGGCGGCAGACGCTTCAGATTCGTTTGCAATAATAAGTTCACGAATTATATCGATAATTTCATTGCTCCAACCAAGAAGAAGAACATGATTATTTTCCAGAACACGGCTGCGGCCTTTTTTCAGGGCTTCCAGTTTAAGGTCAAGCTGTGTTGTAATAAAGGCGATAACAGCAGAAAAGAAAATAATACCAAACATACCGCTAATTACAGCGAAAATTCTTATAAACCAGTATGAATCATTATCCTGAGCCATATTCCCCGGATCGGTCAACTGTAAGAAGATTCTCCACACTCCAAGTTCGGTCTGTACATCTCCGGTTGTGCTTTCTACCACATAAAAGCCTACAATTACACGAATAATGGCAAGTGTTATAAACCCTGCAGCAAAGACAATAAGCAGAGCGAAAAAAATAGATCGCGGCCCTTTGGCCATGTAGTTGTCAAACCAGTAGGCCAGACGTTCTGATTGTTTTGGTTTCATTACTCCCTCTTTTTTTTATGTTAGGTTTTTAATAAGCATTTTGATTTTTAAAAATAATTCTTCTTCGGTACCTATGAGAAAAGCTTCATTCCATCCTGTTTGGGCAGTAATCAACGGCTCGGCGTTTTTTTCTTTTTTCATTGGATACCCGTGGTTCTGATCGGTTAATAATAAATAATAAGTGCAACTAATCCTGATGTTAGCTGAAAATTTTGTATACCATTTTTTGTTATTGTATAGAAAAACAGATATAATTATAATATTATGTCGCATAAAATTATAATCACCTGATGGTATGTCATGTTTTCGGTTAATTGAGCGATAGAAAATATACTTTAAAGTATAAAAATATAAAATGGCCGGCACCATTCCGGAACCGGCCATTTGAATAATTATCAGTAATTAGATGTTTTTATGCATGATTAAACTGTTTCTTGCTGGGTACATGATTTAATTAACATAGATATTACTTAAATGATGATGCGAATCGAAACAAGAGAATTAATCAACGCTTTTCATGAGTTGATATCTAATCAGACCTGAGCTTTTGTATAGTTTAAAAGTCCGCCTGCTAAAAGTATATCCCTCTGACGTTTGCTTAGAGTCATTGAAAGCTCAATCGTCTTTCCTCCGCAAAGAGCAGTTACTGTTTCGGAGCCGCTCTCGACTGCTTCGCGGATTCCATCAATAATAAAATCGTCACTCTGTTTGACTGTATCGTAATCAGCTTCGTTTTTAAAATTAAAAGGTACAATACCGAAGTTAATAAGGTTCGCGGAGTGAATTCGCTCAAACGATTTTGCTACCACGGCACGAACTCCAAGATACATAGGGCATATAGCAGCGTGTTCGCGGCTTGATCCCTGGCCGTAACTCGCTCCAGCAACAATGATTGAGAAAATTCCTTTTTCCTTGTCAGACATGGCTCTAGAGGAAAATTCCGGATCTACACCTTCGAATACATATTTTGAATATGCAGGTACGTTAGAGCGGTACTTGAGCCTGGCGCCTGCAGGCATAATATGGTCGGTTGTTATCTTGTCTCCGACTTTAAGGTTAATCTTTCCGATAATTTTTTCGGCAAGCGGTTCTGTAAATGGCGGCTCTCCTATGTTGGGGCCTCTAAACACGTCACCTTTAAAGTCGGGTTTAAGCACCATCGAGTCGTCTATAATAAAACTTTCGGGTATGGTCACTTTTGGGTATTCGTTTTCCGGCATGGTAGCAGGATCGGTCAATACGCCTTTTATTGCAGTAACCGCGGCTGTTTCGGGGCTTACCAGATATATACCGGCAGACTTTGTTCCCGAACGTCCCTCAAAATTACGGTTGTTTGTTCTCACGGAAACGCCTTCGGTAACCGGTGCCTGGCCGGCACCGATACAAAAGCCGCAGGCACTCTCCATGATTCTTGCGCCTGAAGCAATCAGGTCAGACAACGCACCGTTTCTTGAGATCATTTCAAAAACCTGTTTGGATCCCGGAGCCACAATAAGGCTGACATCTGGGGATATTTTTTTGCCTTTTAAAATAGACGCGGCAATCATCAGGTCTTTATAAGAGGCGTTTGTACAACTTCCTATTGCAACCTGATCAACTTTAAGACCGTCCAGTTCGGAAACAAGTTTTATATTATCAGGAGAGTGAGGGCAGGCAACACGAGGTTTTAGATCCCCTAGATCAATATCGATAACCCGGTCGTAAACCGCATCCTCATCGGCTTTTAATTCGCTCCAGTGATCTTCTCTCTGTTGTGCTTTCAGAAATTCTTTTGTTATGTCGTCAGAGGGGAAGAGGGAAGTTGTAACTCCCAGTTCTGCTCCCATATTGGTTATTGTTGCCCTTTCAGGAACCGATAGTTCGGCCACACCGCTTCCGCTATATTCAACAACACAGCCGACATTGCCTTTTGTTGTCAGTATTTCTAGTACTTTCAGTATAACATCCTTGGCGGATACCCATGGGCGAAGTTTACCCTCAAGTTTAACATTTATTACTTTAGGGCATGTCAGATAAAAAGGACCGCCGCCCATCGCAACTGCAACATCAAGGCCGCCGGCGCCGATTGCTATCATTCCGATTCCGCCACCGGTAGGGGTGTGCGAGTCAGAACCAAGCAGTGTTGCACCTGGTTTTCCAAATCTTTCGACATGCACCTGGTGGCAAATTCCGTTTCCGGCCTTTGAGTAGTGTATACCATATTTTTTATTCATGGTCATCAGATATTTGTGATCGTCCGCGTTTTCGAAACCCATTTGAAGTGTATTGTGGTCAACATAAGAGACTGATAAATCCGTCTTTACACGGGGAATTCCCATTGCCTCAAATTGAAGGTAGGCCATGGTTCCAGTTGCATCCTGTGTCAGTGTCTGGTCAATACGGATTCCAATCTCTGATCCGGCTTTTAATTCGCCTTCGATAAGATGTTTTTGTAAAATTTTGTATGTTAATGTTTGTTTCATATGGTACTCCTTAAGGTTATTAAGTCCATCCCGCCCCGCAATCGATGGAGGTAAAAAAAAGGAGAAAGGAGTTGAGAGCGGAGCAGGAAGGATAGACCATAGTTTACCATGGCTGTCTGTTATCAAGACTTTTTAAAAAAACAGCTGTAAAAAAGTGGCAAGCATCAGCTGTTTTGCAGATAAAATGAATAAGACTATTTTTCTTTAAAATGTGCGTCTGAAACACGGCGTTTAAGGTTTTTAAGTTCCACTTCGTACATTATTATACATGAGCCATCACTCTTATAAATCTCTTGTACTATTTTCCCTGAACGAATGGCGGGCCCGAACTCCTTTTGAATGGCAACACCGGTTGACATGATGTCATCTGTTTCGGAGAGGCCAGTTATTCTTGTTGTAACAAATTTTTCAACAATTCGTCTCTGTGCAGAGTTTACCGCATCTTCCAGAGAGCTCTTCCGTATTTCTTCAGCTCCAGTTATACCTTCCGAAGGAGTGCCTGCCGACTTGGCTCTGTAGATATCTTCACCTATCCATCCTTCCGCGAGCATTTCGATTTCGGCGGGTTCTTTGACAGGTTTAATAGGTTCGGGTGCAGGTTCAGAACGAACTACGGGTTTTGAACCGCACGATAACAGGGAAATCATAATTAGAAAAATAACCGGTAAAAGCAGTAATTTATTCATTGTTTTCACCGTTTTGATCTGAATCGGTTTTTGAGTTAATTTGTACCGTTGAAGAATCATCGCCAGATTTCGAAACAGGTTTCGATTGCTGGTTAAAGAAAAGTGTTAATGAATAGTACAGAAGTATTATAGTCGCAAAAAAGTTAACAGCAAAGAACAGAAAACCGGTATTCATAAATGATATCCAGTTGAGTGTGAATCCTGCAAGTAGTGAAAAACCGAAAACAATCATTACCAGATCTATATCAAATGGCAAACCAGTATCTTCATTCTTTGGTAAAAGAAGGAATCGTGCATAATAAAACAAGGCATACAGAATCACCGAATTGATGAACCAGTTAAGCATTGTAGCGGTTAAAAAATAGGGTAAAACCAGTGCAGCAAAAGATACAATAATTGTGATTGTCCGGTTTGGAGTGTTGCCCAGTCTTTTTAAAATTCTAGTTTTAACAGGATCCAGATTGGTAAAATCGTCGCGAGTGTACTCGGTTTTCATCATAAAAAGGGTTCCGTAATGGTGAACAAGAATTGAAAGTGGAGTAATAATACAAAAAGATATTATAAAAAGTATAAGTCTCATACATCCTCCCTGGTAATAGCGGAATTAATATGGTAATGGGATATAAAGAGTGGTTCATATTCCATTACTGAATAGTTCCATATTTAATTTAATGGGGATAATGTTATTAATCAAATACTTTTTATAACTTGAAGCAGTTTATTTGTTCATCAGCAATCGAACCTGCAATAATTGTCTCTTGACCATCTCTCTCGTAAACAATTACCTCTCTTTCTTTATCCTCTTTTCCAGGTTTCCCATAACGAGCAGCAATTGCTGCCGCTGTTTTCTTTACTGAATCAGATAGCTTGCTGTTTCCTGGTGAAAGCATTGAAGGTCCCTGAAATTGAGTTGAAAACAGTGTGTCATTGTTGTTCCTGAGATTGATCAGGTTATTGGTCTCATCAGCATTCCGGGCTACGACTATTTTTACCCCTTCGATTCTAAAGTGTCGACCTAAACGTAAAAGATACAGATCACGACTTGTTATTGATTTATTTGTGGCAAAAAGCTCTTTTGCTCTTGCTGAATAGTGTGGTTCGGTCAAAAGACAGCCTCCGGCAGGAGTCGCATAGTCTGTGAAACCATACTTTTTTGCCATTTCCATCTGTATTTTACGGCCTCTTCCATTTATATCAAGAAGCGCATCACGGTTTACAATTCCGGCTTCTTCTGCCAGAGTTGGCTTGAAAAATCTGGCAGATAATGGCCTTAGTATCATTCTTTCCAGACCGGCGGATTTTTCTATATGTATTATCATATCTTTGCGCTGAGACATGGGCCGCTGCCCGTTTACTTCACCCGTAGCAATAAAGGCTGCATCTTCATTAATCATTATCTCTTTTGCTTTTCTAAGAAATAATATCTTACAGTCAATACAGGGATTAATATTTTTTCCGTAACCGTGAGGTGGATCAAGAAGCATTTTTATATAGTCGTCACCGCATTGCACAAAATTAAGTTCCATATCCAGTCCGTGAGCCGATTTTGCAATTGCCGACGAATAGGGGTTATAATCCGGTTTTTCATAGGGAAGCAGAAAATTATAGGCTTTGACTGTAATTCCCTGTTCAATAAGAACTTGTGCTGCAATAAGGCTGTCAAGGCCTCCTGAAAAAAGAAGAATCCCTTTTTTTTTCATCTTGTATGACTCCCATAAAAGGTCTTGAAAATAATATTCTGAATAATCCCGGGAAATGTATGAGGCTACCTTGATATTTGAAAATATGGCGTAAGCTCTTCACGAACCTTGTCCGTGGCCTTTCTGAGGATGCGTCTGAATCTGTATCGGCTCAGTTTGATCTTTTTGCATATAGTCGTGATATTTTCATTTTCAAAATATTTTTTTCTTATTATGTACATTTCCTGATCGGTCATTTTTTTGTCAAGAGCATCATGCAGGGTTGACATGATTTCGCCTTCCAGAAAGCAGTTTTCTGTAGTTTTATTACGATTATATGTAAGAAGCATATTATCTGTATATGATTCATGGCTATGGGAGTTTAAAACTTTGTAATAGTCGGAAAGCAGATTCTTAATGCATTTTGACAGGTATTTTCGCTGAAGGGAGGACGGTATGTTGACTATGTATCCCCCTTCGATTATTTTGACAAAAATGTCGTGAGCAAACTCTTCAGCCAGGTGAATATCCAGAATTCTTCTGTATATCATCATTACTACGAATTGATGGTGATTTTTATAAAGCATTTCGATAGCAGCATTCAGACATTTTTTTTTCATAACAATCCCTTTTATTTGTTAACGTTAAACTGTTACTCTTTGAATATTTACATATTGGTGGATTAATAAAATAATCATGATTTCAATCGCATAATAGAGTTTAATATTAAAATAACAGTTGTTTGGGTTGGTTGTATGAAAAGACAGTGCAGTGCCTGATATCTGATAGACACTGTTGTGGGCGGTCAGGAATACAATGGCTTTTTTTTAACCATACATATATAAACGGATAAATATTAAAAATTGTAAAAAAAAATTTATCAATAATATAAAAATGTATTTTTAATTATAAAAAAATTCAAAAATGAGCTTATTTTAATTTTAGAGATATGAAATAATAGCACAACGGGGCTTTTTTGACGAAATAGGGACCGCTTACGCGGCCCCTTGAGAGGGTGAGGCTTTATTGGTCTTAACCTATAGCCTTTTCCCCCTCTTCTTCAGTGCGGATTCTGATGCATCGAATAATGTCTGTTACAAAAATTTTACCGTCACCGATGTTTCCGGTTTTGGCACCTTTGATTATCGCGTTAATAGCAGTTTCGACATAATCTTCGTTCAGAGCTATTTCGATTCGAACCTTTTTGAGCAGGTTGATCTGCATATCAACACCGCGGTAGGTCTCGGTATATCCGCCCTGTTGACCGCAGCCAAGAGAGTTGGTTACGGACATCTTTTTTATATCAGCGTCACCCAGAGCTTCTTTTACATCATTAAGTTTCTCTGGTCGGATATATGCGGTTACAAGTTTCATCAATTTCCTCCTTTTTATTCTATGGTAAAAATCTGGAATCCGTTATAAGCTTCTTCGCCGTGTTCTCCAATATCCAGTCCTTTAAGTTCTTCTTCTCTTGAAACACGTAGAATCCCTATCTTCTTGAGAACTAAAAACAGTAGAAACATGGTCACAAATGCCCAGATCGGAATTACAATTGATCCTGTCAGCTGCGCAATGGTATTACCATAGATAATGGAAGAACCCTCTTCAATCGGACCGTATTCGGCGAATATAGCAGTTGCAATACCACCCCAGAGTCCATTGAGTCCGTGAACAGGCCATGCGCCGACCGGATCATCAATACGTAAACGATCCAGCATTTTGACACCCAGTACAACCAGTATACCAGCTACTGATCCGATAATTATTGCTTCAATGTTGGTTACACCGTCGCAGTTAGCGGTGATACCAACAAGACCTGCAAGAATACCGTTAAGTGCCATGGATAATTCAGGTTTCTTGTGAAGTATCCAGGTCAAGATCATTGCGAAAAGCCCACCTGCAGCTGCGGCCAGAGTCGTATTTGTTGCAATAAGCATTACGGCTTCTGTATTGGCTTTGCCGGCTATTGCAAGCTGCGAACCAGGGTTAAATCCAAACCAGCCTACCCAAAGAATAAAAACACCCAGTGTGGCAAGTGGAAGGTTATGTCC
Organism: Spirochaetota bacterium; assembly: GCA_016934935.1. Taxonomy (GTDB): domain Bacteria; phylum Spirochaetota; class UBA4802; order UBA4802; family JAFGJZ01; genus JAFGRW01. Next base: position 14,658 of record JAFGRW010000120.1, read on the forward strand.
AGGTATTGCCTTTGGTGTACCGTCTTTTGCAAAACGCCCAATGCGGGGACCAAGCACTATTGCTGCCGCAAGACCCGCGAAACCGCCAACCGAGTGAACAACAATTGATCCGGCAAAATCATAAAATCCCATTGCATCAAGCCATCCGCCACCCCATTTCCAGAATCCTGAAATCGGGTAAATCAGACCGGTAATAACGGCGCTGTATATAAGATAGGCTTTAAAGTTTAGTCTTCCCGCAACTGCACCTGAAACGATTGTAGCTGCTGTAGCCGCGAATGCTACCTGAAACAGAAAGTCTACCTGTGGAAGAAGGGCTCCTCCTTCTACAACACCGTCAAAATCAGCAATACCACTTCCACCCCACGCAAAAAAACCTTCAATAATTGGTGCTCCATACATAAGACCGTAGCCAACAAAGAAATAGAGCAGAACACCGACACAAAGATCAATTACATTCTTAAACAGAATGTTTACAGCGTTTTTTGATGAGTTGAATCCTGTTTCAACCAGTGCAAAACCCGGCTGCATGAAAATAACCAGAACGGCACAGAAAAAAATAAAAAGATTGTCCAGAGCAAAAAAACTCTCTTTGACAGATTCGGAGAGTTCCGGGCTCTCCGCGAATAGTCCTGACGCACTGAAGAGAATCAGGAGCAGACCAGTTAGTTTGTTACGCATCGTTTTCCTCCTGCATAAATGTTATGCAATATAGTTGCATCTAATATGCCAAAAAAATTACGATGTTGCCGTTTTTAACCTGTTTCGCGGGATAATAAACGTTATTTAACAGGGCTGTAATATTTACCCCCCCGGAGTTGTGCCAAAGTGTTCTTTCTCGGCATCAATATTTGAAAAATTACTGGAGGTATAAAATTAATTTAACTGTATGTTTGCAGGAAAAGGTTAAATGATACAAAAATGTAACACCGGTTGTAATAAATTACATTTTTGTATCGTTTTGATTTATTTAAGCGTTATGTAATTAAGATTTCTGCCTTTGTCTCCTTTGCGGTGAGAAAAGAAGAGTTCATTGCTTGAGAATGTATCGTAAGGTGAGGCGAATATGCTGTTGCGGTGAATACCCATATCCAAAAGTTGTTTTACAACAGCATGCCTGAGATCCAGATGCCACCTGTCGTTCAATTTTTTAGAGCTGTCAGGGAAAATGGTGGCAACCTCTTCGTCTACCTGGTAAGATTCAACGCCGATTGATGGCAGAATATAGGCGTGTAAATCTTCAATTTTTGAACCGTAGTTATCGCACATGCAAGATATTGTCTTTGCAGTTACATTTTTCTCAGTGCCGCGCCAGCCGGAGTGTATTGCTCCTATGCATTTTCCGCTTGTATCCGCTATAAGAACTGGTACACAATCTGCGGTTCTTATAACCAGGCAGGCTCCTTTTTGTCCGGTAATCATCGCGTCAGCGTCAGCAAAATAGGGTAGGCTGATATCGGCTGGGGTGCGAATGTCCACGCAATTGTCCTCGTGTTGCTGATTAATAAAATAGATGTTTTCCGGGGTTGTTCCGGTTTCAAAGTGAATGCAATATTTTTCATATTTGCGTATTTTCGCGAAATCCTGCTCGTAGTTGACCGTATTGCAATTTTTTGCAGCGACTCCGATAAGAAATTTGTCGTTTTGTTGCTTTACCAAAAGACAGTTTGACTCTTTTTTCTCAAAATCAAGATGCATCATGTTCAGTACCCGTGTCGATTATAAAAATGTGATATTTCATCAAGACGAACAAGCGTCTGTTCGTTTGCGGAATTGTTTAAACGCAGCAGGTATTTGTCAATGGTATAATCCAGTTTTTTTGTTATTGATTTTATAATGTAAAAAAGTGGCGGTACGCTCAATATCTGGCTTTCTGGAGCAGCCGTTCCTAAATAGTGCGGGTTTTGGATTGAAGAGAGGTCGTAGCTGAAAGACTCTTTGCCGAAAAATTCACCATTATTGAAGGTGTAAAAATGAGGGTATGATAAATAGAGTACAATGCAGCCCGGTGATGGAATAAAAAGTGAAACAAGCTGAATTCGTCCGCTTTCAATGAAACGGGGTCTTGCAATTATATGCTTTATCGGCAGAAGCTCCTCTTTATCGGGATAAATAGAGAGCAGAAATCTCAGGTAGTCGGGTTCAACAGAAAATTCACCGGCAAAGGGGCAGTAAGCTGAAGGAGTATAGATGTTTATGGAGTGTTTTCCCCGTTTAAAAAGTTCATTATTGTATCCGCTTTTTTGCGGGTTAATCAAAATAGGCTTAATATCCTGCGAAACAGCATCATCATAGCTGGTTTCCGGGGAAGCCCCTTTTTTAACAGATTCCATAAGCAGTGAATTTTCGAGATAATATTCCTTAATATCGAACAAATATGTACCTCTTGATGATTGTTGAATAGCAACTAAGATCAGTTACCAGATTTCAGAAAGAAATCAATGTTTTGCAGTTTATTTTTTTAAATTGGTTATAATTTTTACAGATGAATCAGCGAAAAAATGTCTGTGGTTGATACCGTTAATAAATAAAGTTCATATCAGTTTGTTCCCGCCCATTTTGGTGAAGAGAGGATATGTGCCATTATATACTCTTCAATAGTTTTTTTTGGTCCCAAGCTGCCTGATCGAAAACGACTGATTGCGTTTTGTTTCCGGTTTCTGAAAAAACGATACATCTCTCTCGGGTCAGATTGTTCAAACTCAGGGTAGCGGGGGCGTTTACCTGTAATAATATAAAGTTCGTTTTTGGTAACAGATTTCAGCCCAAGTTCTTTCATTTTAAGCCTCAGTTCAGACAGTTCCTCGTATGTCAGTGTAAAAAGAAACTCTTCAAGAGCATTAAACACGTCTTCCGGTATGTCCTTACTGTTTAAAAACTCAAGCCAGGCTTCATCCACACTGAACGACATGGTCATAAGTTCGCTGGTGCCCATCATGGTTCCGAATACAGGTCTAAGTTTTTTGCGGGATTCCCAGATAGAGCTTAAAAGCGGTGCAAATTCTGATACCCCGTGGTTAAGCCGGTATTCCCAGATATTTGCCAGTAGAAATGCTGTTCTGTTTCGTATCTGGTCATCCATTGTTTTATCTTCAATAATTCCCATAAAAACATCTTCACACATCAGCGTAAATACAATCTCGGTAATATCCTGTGATATTGCGCTTGATTCTTCATGAAGGTTTGGAAAGCGCATGGCAAGCTGATTAAGCATTGTAAAAAAGTTTATTTTCGCTATAAGGTATCCTTTGCCAAGAACAGCTTTGGTAGGGATGTGCATCATTTCGTCAATTTCCTCCCTGCTGCAGAGGCTTTCCACAAGGGTTCCGGCGCTACGCACGTTTCCGTTTATATCTGACGAGTTGAAAATGGAGGGGTATTGAGATATTGCTCTTGCAAGCTCAACAAGCGCGTTTATTTTCTTGTTTATTTTTTGCAAAGCCATTTCGTTTTTCCGGTCACGAACCTCTTTCTGGCATTTCCAGATTATTTCACTCTCTTGGTCGTTAAAGACTATAAGTTCCATGTTAATTCCTAATCCGGCTTAATAATAACAAAGCCGTTTGTAATATGGTAAATCGTCGATGATTCCTGGTAATCAAGTCAAATGATAATTCCTTTTCAAAATATGATTAATATCTCATACTGTTCAGGTTATATAGTACCACTTTATTGCCACTGTCAAGTTCCAGGGCTTTGTGGTAATAGTTTCGTGCTTCATCATAGTTGCCGTTTATTTCGTTAAGAACTGCTCTGTTGTTCAGTACGGCTACATGAAAGGTATCCTTTATCTGATTGAGTAGTACTCCTGCTTCGTGATAACTGCTTTCCAATATGTATTTGACCGCCCGGTTTAGTATCTGACCTTCAACAGTTTTCTGATTACTTACAATAAGATAGCGCGTATAATAGAAACGTCTCCATTTTTTACGGTTATTTTCGGCAGAAGAAGCATATTCTCCAATGCCGATAATTCCGTCGCTGTAGTATCTGTCACTGATTCTTACCGTGGACGTTTTAACATGAGAATAACCCGAGCAGCTTATAACAATGCTAATCGAGATTAACTGTAAGAGGTGTAATGTCTTTTTCAATTGCCTTGCCAACTTCAAATACGGTTTTTTCATCAAAATGAGTACCCATAAGCTGCATTCCGATTGGAAGTCCTTTAGAGTCTTTGGCTATTGGTATGCTTATACTTGGTATTGCGGCAAGATTCGCCGAAATAGTCAAAATATCGGAAAGGTACATTTCAAGTGGGTTGCTTACGTTTTCACCCAGCCTAAACGCGGTAGTAGGAACAACCGGTGCGGCAATAATGTCTACTTTATCGAAAGCTCTCTTAAAATCATTAATGATGCATGTTCGTGTTTTGAGGGCTTTTAAATAGTAGGCGTCGTAGTAACCAGATGAAAGTGAATAGGTTCCAAGAATTATACGTCTTTTAACTTCTGCTCCGAAACCTTCACTTCGGCTTAATTTGTAAAGTTCGTCAAGTGTTGAGGCATTTTCACTTCGTCTGCCGTACTTTACGCCGTCGTACCGGGCCAGGTTCGATGATGCTTCGGCGGTAGCTATAAGATAGTAGGCGGGTACAGCATATTCGGTCATTTTAAGCGAAATCGGTACAATTTGTGCTCCGGTCGAGTCAAGCTCGTTGATCTTTTTTGACAATGCGTGTTTCGTTTCGTCCGAAACTCCTTCGAAGTACTCTTCGGGAACGCCAATTCTTACCGTTTTAATGTCTCTCGCGACAATTGTTTCTGATATTTCGTTACCTGGGTCAACAGAGGTCGAGTCTCTTGTATCTTTGCCGCTAATAATTGATGTTAAAAGAGCCGCGTCATCTATATTGCGGGCTAGAGGACCAATTTGATCCAGGGAGGAGGCGAATGCCACCAGTCCATAACGGGATACTCTTCCATATGTTGGCTTCATACCCGTTACCCCGCAAAAAGAGGCCGGTTGTCTGATGGAGCCACCTGTATCAGAACCAAGGGCGGCAGGCGCCATATGAGCGGCTACTGCTGCGGCAGAGCCTCCGGAGCTGCCGCCTGGAACATGTTCTATGTTGTGAGGGTTTTTCACTGGTCCATAACATGATGTTTCATTTGTAGAACCCATCGCGAACTCATCCATATTCAGTTTGCCGAGAACCAAAAGTCCTTTTTGTTCCAACTTCTCAATTACAGTGGCATTATATGGAGGAACAAAGTCACCAAGAATTTTTGAGGCACAGCTGGTTTTAAGGCCTTTTGTACAAATATTGTCTTTGATGGCAATAGGGATGCCATCAAATTCGGATAGTTCATTTCCATTTGCGCGTCGTTTATCGGATTCGGACGCGTTAATCAGTAGTTTCTCCGGATTAACAGTAATATACGCGTTTATTGTCTTATTGTGCTTGTTTATGCGGTCTATATAGGCATTCGCGATCTCAACTGCGGATATCTCTTTTTTATTAAGCAGATCAGATAGTTGTTTTACTGATTTTGATGTAATCATCTTGAGCTCCTGGTTTTGTAATAACGGTCGAAATGACCGGATTATTGAAGAAATAGTGCGAAGAACGGCGGCTCAAGGTCAATGACTTTTTTGGGAAGACCGTTTTTAAGTTTCGCGTAGCTGTTTTTATACCGATCTTTGTTATATAATGAGAAGCTGTGCGTTGATTATTGAACGTCGTCTGAATATCGCGTTTGTTCAATTATAATTCTGAAATAACTGGAGTATTTAGTGGAAAAAAAACAAACTAAGGCATACTTGGGTTTACTTTTGACCGGATTCTCGTTTTTTGCTCTTAATAGTGGTAGCCTTTTGCTGTTTTTAAGATATTACAATACAGTAATGTCCATGCAGGAGTATGATGAGTTGAGAGAGCGTTTTTTCGACGAGTTGATGTTGTTACCGGCTAGCACCCTCTTTCTTTATCTCGCATTCGCCTTTTTTGTCGTGTTTGCAGGCTATCGAATCATTAATGAGGCAAAGGACGCATCTACGGTAATTCTTGTTAAAAAAATTTCCCAGTTGCCGTCACTTTGCGTTAGATTGACGCTCTTTATTTGGCTGGCTTTTACTTGCGTGACAGGATGGTTGCTCTGGTCTTTTGACTCACAATTTCTTTTAACAGGAAGAGTCTTGCTGTTTTGGTCTGTATTATCCATGGTTGTGGTTTCAGTTCTGTACTATGCTTCGTTTTATATCAATTCTGTTCTGATTTTACCGTGTATCAGTGTAGGAGTTCCCCCGCTTTTTGACGGTTTGTACAAAATAAGGTTAACCCTTACTGTTAAATTTATGCTTTTCTTTGCGGCAATTGCTCTTGTACCCCTGATGTTTCTTCTTTTCCTATATGCTTCACTGACAATTCAGTTTGGTCGTTATGACCTTTATTTAAATATTGTTGTTATGGGGATATTTTTGACAGTTATTCCATTAATCTTGAGTTTTACTTTTTCACGTTCTATCGCGTTGCCTCTACGTAAACTGCGAAAGGCTGCTCGGGATTTATCAAGAGGGGAATATGATTCTCCGGTTTCTATCTATTCAGGTGATGAGCTGGGGCAGTTGTCTTGTACAATAAATCATGCGGCCATGGAATTGAAGGAGGGGCAGAGAGTCAAAGAGAGTTTTGGAATTATGGTGGATCCGGTAATACGTGATCATGTGTTAAAAGGGAATTTGGAACTTGGAGGTGAATTGAAATTTGCTACGGTATTGTATACCGATATAAGAAACTTTACCGGAATGTCTGAAAATTTTCCACCAGATTTTATAGTAGAGGTAATCAATAGCTATTTCGATCGTATGAGCGAGTGCGTGACTCTTGAGCATGGAATTGTGAACAAATTTATAGGAGACGCGTTACTTGCTGTTTTTGGAGAGCCTGTGATTATGGAAGATCCGGTAGATGCGGCACTTCGTGCTGCAATAGTTATGAGAAAGGATCTTAGGCTGCTTAACGAGTCCCTGACTGAACGCAGATTGCCTGTTGTAGATGCCGGACTCGGGATACATACTGGTGATGTTCTTGCCGGCAATATTGGTTCAAAACGAAGAATGGAGTATACGGTTATCGGTGATGCTGTAAATGTAGCGACCCGTATCGAGAAATTGACAAAAATATACCGTGTACCGGTTGTAATAAGTGAAAGTTCGTACTATTTTTTGATGCACAAGGAACTTTTCAATATTCGAGAGATTGACAATGTGAGGGTTAAGGGGAAGCAGGAGCCGGTGAGAATTTTTGAGGTTTTCGATTGTGATAACGATGAAGTGAAAAGTAAGAAGATCAAAAGTTTAATGGTTTTTAATCAGGCTGTACAGTTTTACAGGGATGGGGAGTTTAACAAGGCTTTGAGACGGTTTAACGAAATTTGCAAATATAATGAGCACGATACCGTTTCGTCGATGTATGTGTCACGATGCAGGCGGTTAGGGTCAAAAAAAATGAAAGCCTGGGATGGAGTTTCGGTGTGTGGAGCTTAAAAGAAAGCAGTAAAGTTATATGACTGTGAATTAATAAATAATAAATTAATGATTAATTCTGTTGACACCATTAAGGGTAATATTTAATGTCACATCACATCAGAGGAAATTGCTTCTTTTTTTTTCTCTCCATCTTGATTTTTTCAAGATTTTTGTGTAATTTTATTGACAGAGAAAAGCAGTTTTGTCATAACGGTTCACGCACCAGAGACATCCGTTTAGCGGATCCTGTCGAAAGTATGGAGTAATCGTTAAAACATGAATTTGCGTATACGGTTCGCGAGAGCGGGTCTTTACGATATATTTCGCGGAAGAGATTTTGCGGATCTTCACTTTGTTTTTTTGTGAAGAATGGTTCTTTGAAAACTGAATAGAGACAAATAATACAGTCAATTTTTTAGGTGTAATAACCAGAAACTTGTCCTGCTTTAGCAGGATTAAATAAACTACTTCTATAACGGAGAGTTTGATTCTGGCTCAGAACGAACGCTGGCGGCGCGTTTTAAACATGCAAGTCGAACGAGAACCTCTGTGCTTGCACTGAGGGGACAGTGGCGAACGGGTGAGTAACACGTGAGTAATCTTCCTTCGAGTTCGGGACAACCATCCGAAAGGGTGGCTAATACCGGATAACATGGTAACATCAAAGGTGGGGATCGTAAGACCTGCCGCTTGAAGATGAGCTCGCGGCCCATTAGCTAGTTGGTGGGGTAATGGCCTACCAAGGCAACGATGGGTAGCCGGCCTGAGAGGGTGAACGGCCACATTGGGACTGAGATACGGCCCAGACTCCTA
>JAFGRW010000020.1 GCA_016934935.1 Spirochaetota bacterium
CAGCTGAAATAATTATTAAAGCTTCTTTCAGACATGTTGCTTTCCCATGCGGTTTCTGCGCATTTGATATTTTCGCTTAAGTTGTTTTCTATAAACTCTATCGAATTCTGTATTTGCTCGTAAATGGTCATGACCGGCTCCGGATGTTAAAGTGAATATATCACGTTAATTACTGCACTGCTTGATATTTTCCGCAATATGATTCGAATAATAGCAGATTTTGCAGAATTTGTATGATAAATTTTAGCGGAATAGTAAAGTAAATTTTATAAACAGAACTTGACGACTTGTCATTTATAATTATATTTGTGTAATGAAAACATTACCTGTAGGCGAATTTAAAACACATTTATCTGAGATACTTGAAAATATTAAAAACGGTGAAGAAGTCGCTATTTCTTTTGGGAAAAAAAAGAAAAAAATAGCTGTTTTGGTCCCATACTCAAAGTATGCAAAAAATAATAAACGCAAACTTGGTTTATTGGAAAAAAAGGCCTCCTTTTCATTTTCTGACAATTTCAAAATTACCGATGATGATTTTTTAAATTCATGAAATACTTATTGGATACACATTCATTTATCTGGAGTATTTTTGATACTTCCAAACTGTCTGCCAATATTCATGAAGTATCACTGGATACTGAAAATGATATTAACGTTAGTTCTATTACTTTTTGGGAAATATAGTTAAAATACGGGATGGGCAGGTAGTCTATGGATAATATACTTCCAGATAAACTACCTGGTATTGCAAGGAAATCAGGTTATGAAATCTTAAAAATTGATGAAAAAATCACTTCCACATTTTACAAACTCCAACGATTTAAATAATTACCTTGTTTTTTTGTTTGAATAACTGGAGTATAACTGACTTAATCTATCATAATTCTTGTAGTCGGAATTATTTGTAATCGTTATTCATCATACATTCTGTCTATCAGGTCTTTATAATTTTTCTCGACAACAGTTCTCTTTATTTTCATGCTGGGAGTGATCTCGCCCTTTTCTATTGAAAGAGGTTCCTCGAGTATTTGAAATTTCTTCACCATCTCAAATCGGGCAAGCCCGTTCTGAAGCCGGTTTATCTCATCCTGATACAAAAGATAAACCAGATCGTTTTCACACAGCTCATTGTCAGTTAAATCGGCTAGTCCTTGATCTTCGGCCCATCTGCGAAGTTCAGTTGCCTCAGGAATAATTAAAGCGCTTATGAATTTTCTGCGGCTTCCCACAAGACAGATATCGTTTATATATTTGCTCTTTTTTAATCGGTGCTCAATGGGAGCAGGTGCCACATTCTTTCCACCGGAGGTAACAATTATATTTTTTTTACGGTCAACCAAATACAGATAGTTGTCATCATCCAGATATCCTATATCACCCGTATGTAGCCATCCCTCTTTATCGATAATTTCAGATGTCAATTCAGGTTTATTATAGTAACCCTTCATAACAGTAGGTCCCTTTACCAGAACCTCACCGTCATCGGCTATTTTAAGTGATACCCCACCTATAGCCTTGCCGCATGAACCATATCGGGTCTTACCCGGAGGAGTCAGTGTAATAATAAGATGGGCTTCGGTCATTCCATACCCTTCGATAATACGCATGTCGATAGCTTCAAAAAATTTCAGTGTTTCAACAGAGAGAGGTGCTCCCCCGGCTATTGGACAGCGAAACCTGCCACCCAGTTTCTTTTTAATTTTTGAGAATACAAGCTTCCACGCAATTTTATAAAAAAGAGGAAGAAGCAGCATGGCTCTTCCCGAAACCCGCTTTTCATGATATCTGAATCCAACCGACAATGCCCATGCGAAAATCATTCTCGCAAGAATATTTCCTGATGCCGCTCGATCTTTAACAGCAGAAGCCACCTTTTCGAACAGTCGAGGAGCTGAGACCATAACAGTTGGTGCTGCTATTGATATATCCTCAATGACTGTCTTAATACTTCTGGCATAATGTATGGTACCGCCCCTATACATGGGACACCAGTGACCGGCAAGCCGTTCATAAAGATGAGACAATGGCAGAAAAGAGAGGAATACATCATCCTGGTACAAAGTCAGCACGCGCTCTGATTCGACTATATCGTGCACAAAACCTGCATTGTTAAGCTCTACCCCTTTCGGGTCACCTGTTGTCCCTGAAGTATATACTATGCTGCATGTTTTTTCTGGCTCTATCCCGGCGATTCTCTCGGATAACCAGGAGCCCTGATCGTCTAGTACGCTATCTATAAGGTCATCAAAGGTTAAAATGGATGAATTGATTTTTTCAAAGGAGAAAATGAGAGACAGGCTTGGTACCTCATTTTGTATCTTTATTATCTTTTCATACTGTTCGGTATTTTGCACAAAGATTGCTTTGCATGACGCGTCATTCAAAATATAGGAAATTTGCTGGGGTGGTAATGTCTGATAAACAGGAACAACAACAGCCTGAATCGAAAGCAGTGCCAGGTCACTGAGTGACCATTCGGGCATATTATCAGATAGTATTGCTACACGATCTTCCGCTTTTATTCCGGTATTAAATAGTGCTTTAGCTAACTTTTCAACCTTCGTTCCGCACTCTTTATAACTGAAAGAGAGAAGTGAATCGTCTCTATATATTCGCAGGGCATCTTTTTGTGGACAGGTATGAACGGTTTTAAAAAAAATTTCCGGCACATTAGATGGCATTTGTATCTCCTTTGATACAGAATGTAAGCAACAGAACTACACTTATTTATACCATAAAAAACGTCAAGGGGAATCAAATATTTTGCATTAATCTCTTTTGGTGTTAAGTATAGGCAAATAGAGGTATTCAAGCTGGTTTTCATTCGTTTATATTTAATACTTATCAAAAATAAATTTTTAAAAAAAAATTTAAAAAATTAACCGCCACTCCGGTATATACATGTATACAAAAATCTGGAGGATAAAAATGGAAACGACAGATTTTAGAACATCAATCGATGTAGAAATTAACAGACTTGAAAGAATTGAAGATTATGCTAAGAAACATAACATGGACATTTCCGATGTTATGAATACAATTCTGGACAAATATTCAAAAATGCTGGCTAAGAATCCCGTATGTAATGACTCTCTTAACAGGTATCATGAAAGAGGTACAGTTTATAAATCAGTACATATACGGTTTTCAATCATTTCTAAAAGAAAACTGAAAGATATAGCCAATCTTTACTGCTACAGCTTATCATACATGTTGTTTCTGGCAATGGAGTTCTTTGATGAATTTATGGATGGTGTTGAAGAATTTGTACGTCCCTGTTTTCATGCCGCTTTTGTTTATCATTTTTTCGGATTTCCATACTTCATTAACAGCTGGGGAATGAACTTTTATGATGGCAAATATCAATCTTCTGGACAAGAATCACGAAAAATAATGAATTTACTGTGTTAAATGGCATTTCTGATTGATTCAAAAAAAATAAACAGTGAATAACAAATAAAAATCTAAATCCCTATTATTTCAATAAAAAATTTGCTTAACCTGCTAAAACAAATTATTTTTAGTCAGTTAAACTAGAATAAAAAATTCTAAAAATCCGAGGAACTGCACCTCTGTTCAAACAACAACCAAGGCAGGTAATATGAAGGGAGCAAGCCGAATCGCATGTACGTATTTTATTTTTTCAATACTATGGATTATTTCGTCTGATAAAATTATTTTTATGGTATCCCCTCAAGCTGAATCAATTGTTTTGTATTCTACAATAAAAGGAATAGCATTCGTAACATTAACAAGTCTTCTGATTTTTTATCTATCTTTAAAAGAGTTAAATAAGCGTAATAAATTAATTGATAGACTAAACGAGGAGCTGAAGGTCAATAAAGATCTAATAGCAGAGCTTCACCACCGTATCTTGAATAATCTTCAGGTTGTAATAAGTCTTTTTTCTAACGAGTCAGAGATGACTGAATTCCCACCGCATATAAAGTCACGCATCATAAGTAGACTTTTTTCATTAAAATCTGTATTTTCTATTGTTTATAGTAAAATGAATATTAATCGACTCAATCTTTTCGATGCTCTTAAAGAATATGCAACTTACCGCCCCGAAAAAATCTGTATTACTAATTTTAATAAAAGCCAAAATTCAATATTACCTATCGAAAAAACAGTCTCAATAATGATAGCCATTGATATTTTAACATACCAATTCGAAGAAGATGAAACAGTAATAATAGAAATAGTAGACAACAGAACCATATCTGTCTCAGGTAAAAAAAATTCCAATATGCAGCCACTTTCTAATAAAGACAAAGAATTATTATCGATGTTGCTTGAATCTTCTAAATGTAAGGTAGTTAACGAAAACAAAATTGCAACTGTTACATTAGGCCTCGACTAATATATCACTGGTTTACTTCAATGAATCCTTTAGTCGAATAACGCGGCTCACTTGTCAAATTAACGCCTAAACGACGCAAACCCGCCTCATCTCCCGGAGTTGGCATATGTGTAATATGAGCTTCACAACCTCTAAGTTCGGTAAGCTTATCGACACATTTTTGCGCAGCTTCATTGCTATTTGCACTTATTACGAGACTTATCAATGCCTCATCAAGATCAAGACTCATTGTTGTACCGCTTAGTATGTTTTTTTTGAACCTGGTTACAGATTCAACAATTGACGGATCAAGAAGATGTATATCATCAGGAACCCCGGCAAGAACTTTAACAGCGTTTAAAATAAGACTCGAGGATGCGTGCATCGATGGAGAATTTTTACCTGTAACAATTCTTCCGTCCCTTAATTCTATTGCAGCACCGCAAAATATTCCGTCATGTCCTTTTCCTGTTTTCGATGCACCCTCAGCAGCTTTTCTGGCGGGAAGATATACGGAGCGGTCTTCGGGTTTTGCCTTTACTTCTTTCATTATCAACTCGGCCCGCTCAACCGCCTCAGCATCTGCAAGTCCAAGAGCATATTCACATGCGTATCGCATAAATCGCCTGATTATTTCCTGCCGAGAAGCTTCCCGTACAACATCGTCATTAATAATACCGAATCCTGCTCTGTTAACCCCCATGTCAGTAGG
>JAFGRW010000121.1 GCA_016934935.1 Spirochaetota bacterium
AACAAGGAAACGGCTTAGCATATAACGGCAGATCGAGGAAAAAGCGAAAGATTTTAGACACTACCTTTATAATTGGGTTTTGCCAGATATTTCAAAACCCCTTTAAGCAAATCCTTTGTACCAAATTGCTTAACTGCCTTCATAGCCACTTTTGCCGCATAATTTCTGGATCTTTCTTCACCAATCAATTGTATCAATAATTTATCACGTCGAACCTGAGGCAAAGCCTTAATTGATTTTAAATCAAGTGTAAACAGCTGATCCCACCTCTCTTCTATTGAGACACCAGCCTGCGCCAACGCGCTCGATATCACATAACGGACATGTGGAGGAGGAGAATCGTATTGACCACGCTCAGTATGAGGTGTTCCTGGAGAAAATACGGATAAGAGCCAATCTGCATATTCCGGAGCCCACTCTTTTCCGGCAGCACCAATTTTTTTTGGTATTCTTGGAGGTTCAATATGATAATCACCCAGAACAGTTTCACCCCAGGCAATAAGACTTTGTTCTAAAGATAACTGATTCCAAACTTCACCATCGGTAACGTAAACAGCTTTCCAAAGAGGATCGGTATGAAGTTCTCCCTGATAATTATATTCAATATCCTGTTCCAGTAATCCTTTAGGTTCACGGCCAAGCCATCTCATTCGAGCTCGTACAGTTTGTGGAATAGCAAAAATATCAAGCGGCAATCCTGGCACATCACATACCAATTCCGCTAACTTTTTCTGTTCTTTATTCAGATCCTTAAATTCCGGAATTGGTGAAGCTTGTATTTCCGGCCAGTTGCATAACCGAAATGGCGCATAAACAATAGCCCCTATTTCAGATCTTACCGGATTTTTAAGAGAGGTCACCCCTTTTGGAAACTGGCCCTCAATAGGTGGCACAAAAGTCTTGAGTGTTTCACTAAGTTTTTCTAAAGCACCATCGTAATCCATACATATACTCTTTTTGTCCTGATAAATATCATGCACATAATAAAAGTCTTATATGATAATGTTGTTTTCCCTAATAAATGATTAATCAATATTTATATCTTCCGCCATATTAATCTTATCTTTACCATATACAAGAAAGCTCATCGCTGATATTTCTATATCTGTAATAATCCTTTTTTTGCTAATAAAGACAAGTCTCATTCTATTCACATCATTCAACCTTTCTCTAACATGATGGAACTTCTTAATATCAAACCTGATTTTTTCTCTTTTGTTAAGAGACAACTCAATCTCTTCTGAAATATCAAAACAATAAATTTTACATTGATAATCACCTTGCAACTTGATTTTTATTTTATCCTCGAATTTATCACAAGTCAATAAAAGTTCTATCTCAAATATGTCGAAAAGAGACCAATCCATAATTGGGAATTTTTCAAAAAAAACTGAGTCATTGTTACATTTCGAGATACAAACTGATTTATAGAATAATGAATTTTTTTCCGGATTATATTTTGCCAATTGAGACAGGCCTATGGGTAATTCATCTCTATCCATTGCACTGATGTAAAACCTGTCTCCGATAACTATACCATCAACTTTTCTTTCCCTTGCGTATCTGAAAACATCTTCGGTGTTATTTATAAAACCCTTTCCATTGAAGTTGAGGGAAGTGTTACACAAGACTCCAACTCCTGTTTTTGTTTTGAATGCTAATAATAATTCATAAATTAAAGGATTTTGTTTTTTATTTACTGTTTGAACTCTTGCTGTATTGTCGACATGGGTTACGGCCTTAATATTATCATTTATGACATCAGAGAAATGCAGCATGTACGGTGAAGGTTTATCCATGTTAAAAAGAATTTTCATATCTTCTTCAATACAGACAGGAGCAATCGGTCTGTAACTTTCTCGCTTTTTTATCAAGTTCAGTCGTTCAAGCATATTCGCGGAAAACGGAGAAGCAAGCAGGGATCTGTTGCATAAAGCTCTTGGTCCGATTTCATACCTCCCTTGTACCCAACAAATAATCCTGTCATTTTCTGCAAGAAACGAAGCAATAATGTCCATGTCCAGTGGACATTCCCTGAATCCGAAAATATCAACATCAACCTCATTAAAAGGCTCTCCAGAATATACGCTCCATTCAATTTTAGCGTTACCAGTATAATAATGCTGAGCTTCCGCGGCCTGCCCAATAGCAATTCCGGAATCATTTGTACAGGGAGGAATAAAGACATCACTAAACAAACCGGATTCTGTTATTTTCTGATTCCAGTAACAGTTTAACCCACACCCCCCGGAGATAAGCAGAGGCAAACCTTCTGCCATGTTTTCTGACGCGAAATCAAGAAAAATATCAAGAATTCTTTGCTGCATTGCAAAAGCAAACTCCTTGAAATGCTGACTGGTCACACCCTTGTCTATTGGAACCATATCGCGGAATCTGGAATAGAGATCAGCTTTCAATTGATCCCAGGAGTTTTTGTCTCTATAGATTTCATAATAATCTCTTGTAAGAATGTAATCTATAGCTGGCAGGTACTTGCTGAATTCAATTTCTTTCGCAAACGATGCCAAAGCCATAATCTTCTCAGCTGTATTAAGAGAAAATGGTTCACCTTCTCCTGCAAGATAAAAAAGGAAACTGTATTTATATCCTACAAAAGAGATCAAGTCTGATATTTTTGAAATTCTAACAGAAGAGTCTATTCTGTAAACTGCTCCGATTCCACCTTCCCAAACAAGACAGTAGACAGGCATTCCCTGCGGATATGGGGAGAGTGCATATGTGAGGTAAATATGGGCTTTTTCATGAGTTGTATAAAAGAAATCAATATTTTTACCCATTATCTTTCTGTTAACTATATTATTATAATCCAAACCATAATAGTGATTTGTATCATCTCTTTGAGTCGAATACATCCCAAGAATAGATATAACGTCAGGAACAAATTCATGGATATTACTGACCTTATTCATCCAGTCGAAGGCATTATCTATAGTCGGATTAAAATAAAATCTATCCTTTAAGTCTTTTTCTCCTTCAATGCTTGCTATCAGTTTTCCATCCGATACTGCAACAATAGAACTGTCATGACATACATGATAAGCCAGAAAATTCTTCATCTTTTTGTCCTTTAATATCTTATTAGCCTAATTTCGAAAGAAGACTAATCCCGGAAAGGCTATATTTTTTCAAGTTCTTCCGAATATTCCACCCTATCCTGCATAACTCTCCAGTCGTGCGCTCCGCTTACTGCTCGACATTATATATTATACTAACTATTGATTTATTAAGGAGTATATTGATAGTAAGAAAAACTGTGCTCGACACCGTCTCTTAAATACAGACTTGTCGCACAGCTGTGCATACTAAGACAGAAATTTTACTATTAACAGCCCTCTGAGAACTTGCGTTCAGTGAAAGAATTCTACTAAATGATAGGAACCTCTGATAATCAACTTCTTCTGCCTCGGGAACATCTTTGGAAAAGGCAGGCTTGTCTCCTTATTGCGGCATACAAAAGGGGATTGCTCTATTTAAGAACAATCCCCTTTAAATTCTTTTGCTAATTTTAGTTATTCAACGTGTCCCAATCAAACTCTACAAAGTGGATAGAAGTATCCTGGTGTACAACAACATCTTTACCCCAAACAGCACCATAAAACTCTCCATTAATACCAATATCCACATTAAGATAGCCGGTATTAGGAGCAATAACGGTTCCCCGCCATTCCACCTGTGGTGCAAGGTAAACTGTTTTCTCGCTTGCAACTATAAACAATATCCTGCTCGCATCAGCCGGTTCTTCATTACCGCCACTCATCTGCAGAAATTTTGTTCTGGATTTAATATCAAGTTCATCAGTAATAAAAATAACAACCGGCTGCGAAGAGGTATCAAAGAATATCCTGGCATCGGGCTCTGTTTTAAAACGCTCGATATGGTATGTTCCTCCACTAAAGTAAATAGCTGCCCTGTTATTTCCTGCTGTAATATCTCCAT
Organism: Spirochaetota bacterium; assembly: GCA_016934935.1. GTDB lineage: Bacteria > Spirochaetota > UBA4802 > UBA4802 > JAFGJZ01 > JAFGRW01. Next base: position 3,958 of record JAFGRW010000121.1, read on the forward strand.
AATTACCGGGTGACAAATTTATTGTTCCGCCGTTCTGAGCGGCTTGATCATTGTCTGGATCAGGTGTGAACGCGTTTTTATCAATTAAAAAATCCATACATCCCGGATCACTTCCCAGATTTCTGATTACTCTATTGCTGTGCCATGGGTATAGTACTCCATGTGAATAGTTAAATTCAACTTCACCACGTGCTACAGTCCATCCATAAACAGACCAGATACTTCTATCAAATACTCTGCTAAGACCACAGATTGCGTCATCCAGCTCTGCCCAGTCTCCAATAATCATAGAACCATCCAGCATTTTATCTTTTATACCTGCGCCCATGTCGCTGTGCCCATTGCCTGATTCATCCAACAGTTTGGCTCTGTCATGTAAATCAGCATGATGTGTTCCATACATTGCATATTCAGTATATGCAAGATCTATTGTAAGAGGTCCATAGGTTAACATGTCTGCTTCTTTTCTTTCAAGATCCCACTTGGACATATTCCAGTAATTATACATTTTACCGGAAAGATATAATAAGGAAAGCAATCTTACCGAATTTCCGTAATAATGATACGTTCCATCAAAACTATCCTTCTTTTTTATTACAGCGTCATAAAATTTCGCAGCAAGAGCCTCGTCTTCCATGGCAAGGGCAACACAGGCATCCATGGCAATATGGGTAGTAGAATACGCTTTGCCGCCATCAGCATCATTAAAACCGTCCCGATCATCCACACTCCATTGACCACCGGTTATTGAATATCCGTCTACAAGATCTGTTGACCAGTTCCCCTCTCCATCAAAAGGAAAGTTTTTAGTAGAAAAGAATTTTCCCATTTTGATAACAATATCATAGGCACCGAAATAATCCTTCTCTTTAGCTCGAGGTCTACCACTAGAATACCAGCTATAAGCATGAGCCATTCTCCATGGAACCCGAACCGCGTCATAATAATAATTAAAACTCTGCAAGTCATAATAATCATTTATATCAATTTCTCCATCACCATTACGATCATCAGCAAACCCATCACCATCTTTATCAAGGAAATAGCGTCTGTCACTCAGTTTATCCGTCTTAGCTGGAGTTTCACCGCTTGTATTTACCCAATCCGGGTATAAACCGGCTGGACTATTAATAGCATCAATCTTTTGCATTTCCCTGAACATAGTTTTAATTACATTATCACAGTATGGTATATATTTTCTTTGATCACAAACATGCATGGTACCTTCAAGTGCCTCTTTAAACATTTTCCACCATGCAGGAGTAAAGTAACAGGGATTCCACCCTTTTTGTCCTCCCCATCCGTTACCGGCTTTTAACCAATAGTCGCCATTTTTTACCTCAATATCTTCCTTGCAAATAGCAACAATCATTTCAATTCCTTTTCTAATGTAGGAGGGCTTATAACTTCCCCATCTTGCATGTGCAAGCAGTAGTGCTGCTGCTATATCCACGTCTGCATCGGTAGCACTGCTTTTCGATCTTCTAAACCCTGTATGCCTCAAATATTCGGGATCATCTTCTTTATCAAGCTCGTATTGTGGCGGATCTAACGGCAACTTTGTAGCCGGATCAACCTTGACATAAACAATTTCATGATCTATTGGAAAGCCAAACTCACTTATTTCCACACCATCTTTTCTTATTATCCAGTGCATAAGACCAGTATCATCCAAATGCGCATCAACATAACCGAGCAAGCCATCAAAGGTTGCACGGTCATCCAAATATACAGCAAGAAGTAATCCATAGCCCATACCTTCCGATACTGTATCATAATCCGACGCCGCATCTCTTTGCACCCTTAAAAATCCCGTAGCCGGGTCAGTTACAACATAATGACTCTTCCATTCATTATATTCCTGCTGCAAGTACTCATCTACGGTAAGATTATCTGGATACACATAATCTTCATCCGCACTTTTCATCCCATAGGGATAACCAATATCCAAGTCTTCAAAATTTCTTGAGTATCTTGAATTGATATCAACTGCATTGTTTACAGACTCTGTTTTACCAGAGCTTCCACCGCAGGCTGCAAACATAAGCACAAAGATAACAAACAAATACCTGAATGCCGATTTACATACATTCTTCATTCTGTTCTCCTTAATTATATTAACCTGTTTTTTGAAAAGCTAAATTCGCTAACAATAAGATTTCACCACATGACAATTTACATTATCATGGTTTTTTTCCTTTGTCGTCTCAATATGTCTTTTGAGACCTGATTTTGAGATATTGGACAAATAATTAAAAAGAAACCGGTGATACCGAAACGAATTACTTAAAATAATTGCCTAATTAATTTCTATTGAATACACCTTAAAAGCTGAAAGAATTATCGGCGAGCATTGAATACAAAAGTGGAACACGAGCGACGCAACATACAAACAACCAGATATCTAATACCAATGGAAAGATTCATTGACAGGGCAGCATACCGGTGGTTAATTCTCTTTCGTGAATAATTAAAATAAACTGAATGCATCCATGCTTAGGATTGAACATAACAGAACTATTAAATTCAGGAGAGTTTAACTATGTCAGGGGAATTACGATGATTCATTTTGATAAAGTTTTCAGAACCCGTGACAAATTTGCGTTGCAGTTATTACTTGTGATATCCGTCTCTTTTATTGCTTTTATAATTGGAGAGTTCGTCTATTTCTCAATGGCGATTATTGTTCTTGTGATTCTGTTTTGGGTATTACGTATCAGGTTATACCTTACAGCGAGGTTCTCTAATGGCTGGATGAAAACGGCAGGGATAGTTAAAAGCATCGCTGTTGTTAAAAACCGTGGTTACATGTACGGCTCAATAGAGTCGCTTGAAGTAACCTATGAGTACGACGTAGACGGCAAGAAATATTTGAGTGACAGATACTCAATTTTCCCTTCAGACAGTTTCAGATCTATCGATCTGAAAAACAGATACAGAGTCGGGCAACTGATTTCCATTATCTATTACTCCAAAGATCATTCCAAAGCCGCAGAAATTAAAATGACCCGTGAAAGGCTCTTCTCACCGGTCTGGATCACTATGACAATACTTTTATCAGTGTTTCCGTTAATTTTTCTATTCTGTGGTTAATCAAGACCTGATTATCAGCAATCGAGAACTTTGAATATATTCATATTTTGTATATTTCAAATTTCAGGATAAAAATGCTTCAGCCGGAAAAATGGATGGCTTCACCTGATATCTTTCCTGTTCTTCTTCTACGAATTTTTACCTCTTTTATTCAGAACCTGCAGGTTCTGCATAAGGTTCAGTTTGTCAAAATCCAGAATATCTTCTTCGATCTCCAGTTTTTCCAGGTTTTCAAGTGTATAGACAGGATCGGCGTCTTTAATTTTATTATGTTTGATACTGAGCTTTTTAAGTTTTTTCATGCCGGTTAACGGAGAAATGTCTGCGATATTGTTACGATCCAGATTCAAATATTCCAGCTTTGTCAGATTACACAAAGCGGAAATATCTGTTATATTATTATTCTCAAGATTCAGATGTATCAGATTGGAAAGATTTTGCAGAGCTGAAACATCCTGAATTCTGTTATTACTAACAGACAGACGGGTCAAGTGTGTAAATTCTTCAAGCCCTGTAATATCTTCAATTTCAGAACTATCTACCACCAATTCAGTAACCTGCTGAGGAGAGTTTTCACCAATTGCAGTTGCAATAGCGATGTCATTGACTTCAATATAATCATCTTTTTTGATTAATTCGTTTGCCTCTTCTCGTGTCATCAATTTGGCCAGAAATCGGGACAGTGTCATATACTCATCTGCAATATCTTTCGAAAATTCATCATGGTCAAGATAATAAACCATTGGATCAGATGTAATATCATCAGCTCTTAATAAATACATCGAATAGAAAGCATCTTCCAGAACAGCGAAATAGGGATGATTATTTGTAGCCGAATATTGATCCGAGTATTCAGCTATTGATCGCACAAGCCTTGTTGATGGCCATCCGTCCTTATATTTATCAAAATAGAATATAGTCGATTTATTAAACGCTTGATAGAACGCAGCCAGGGGTTCTGCCAATACATATTCAACACCCCTGATTTTAACAGATACCGGTTCAGTGTGTACCGGAATTTTAATTCCAAGACGCTTACACTCTTCAATAATTACTGTGCTTAGGTTTTCCATAGAGGAAACCAAATTATTAATAATAAATCCTGTCAATTAAAAATAGTATTGAGCGGAATACGTAACAATGATTATATATGCATATTAACTTTATTTTTGTTTTACCAGTAAATCATCAATTTTTAAACACCAATATGGTTACTATGATTTACATGACAATAGCATTGAACAGGTTCCAGATGATCATTCACGATTCAAGCTCACCTTTCTTTCTTCGTAAATTTTCTTATATAGGTCATGATCGCTATTTTCCATTGCAAGTTTATGTTGCTCTAAAGCTTCTTTGTTCTTACCTAACTTCTCAAGCAAACAGGCATAATCAGAATGAAGTGGTGAATATTTATCTTTGATACTCAAGGCTCTTTCAAAAGCCATTTTTGCATCTTCATACTTTTCCTGATCCATAAAGAGGTTCGCTTTATCATACCAATACGATGGATATTTCAAAAACTTGATCTTTTTCTCATTTTCAAGAGTTTGTTTCTGTTTCTTTGTAATAAACAAAACAATTGTTGATGAATAGTCATCTTCAAATAATACAAAACTTCTGTCCAGATCAGAAAGTAGATCATTCAGCTCCTGAGTAAACCCAAGATTCAGAATATTTCCATCAACAGCCATAATCAATTCATGCTCTTGAGCTGAAAGGCAGAATTTTAATATTAACTTCGTGCAGCCATTGTCCAAATAACCGGTTTCTTCAACTCTGATATTTTCAGGCAGAAAAGCTCCTCCAGAAATACTGGAAAGCTTTTTTAATGTTGCTCCGTATAAATCATCTTTAAAATCATTCTCTAAATATAACGTTGCAATATCTTCAATAAACCAGGTTCTTTCATTGTCAAAACCCAAAAACCCGAACAGTTGACGAATATTATCATCATCCTCTTTTGGAATTCCATAATACAAATCAACACCAAAATTTTTAAAATCTTCTACTAACTTATCAATATTTTTATTATCATAATTATTGTAAAAGCCTATAGATTTGTAATAACTAAGATTTTGTTTTAAAAATTCTTCAGTATTAGAACACATTGTTTAATGCCTCCTGTTTAATTATAAGCTTGCCAAGTCGAAGATAACCGGCAATCTATTTAGCAAACTGCCGTTCTTCCCGCAGTTCATGCTCTTCCTTGCACCTGACACAAACTGTTGTTTCAGGGCGGGCTTCAAGTCGTTTCGAGTGAATCGGTTCGCCACAATCCTCGCAGATGCCAAAAGAGCCGTCAATGATCCTGATCAGTGCTTTGTCGATCTTCTCAATAAATGCGCGCTCCCTTCCCCTCAATCGAAACTTAAAAGGCTGCGGGCACTCACCCGGCACCGGATCCGTCTCGTCCGGCAGATCAGCTGAATTGAGAGTCATATCGGTATTGAGAGTGTGCCGGAGATTTACCAGCATTCGTTTACGCTTTTGCAGCAGTATATTTCGGAACTTCTCCAACTCTTCCGGCTTCATCATACAACCTTTCCGGTTCGCAAAGCAGTGATTACGAATCGAACGATTTTAATTAACATTGGGTAATAATTAAGTTCCGCCACAGTTTGTAAAAATAATTTCTTCCCCGCGTTTTTCAAGACTTTTTTGCTTATGATTACAGTAACTGCCAATTTGCTTGCCGGGTATAAAAATAAAGCAACACTCATTACCTACTTTACTTTTATTTTCTTTATTCAGTACAATATCATTTCTGAATAACTCACTAAATTGACCTGAACCTGCGTAATAGTTAAAGATTTCTTCAAAAGAATATTTATCAGCAGGGAAATGAACAGTCAAGGAGCTCCATTCGTAACCGTTATTACTATAACTTCTTATTCCATTACGGTAATCACACACCTCAGAAGATTCTGATGCATTAAAACCCGGACCGTATTCTACAGTCCGCTCATCACTTTTACAGCTGGGATCCCACTCTTCTGAATCAGAAAAAAGGCGTGTAAATTGAAACTGGTTCAGGTATACCACCTGTCTGGTCTCCCTGATCCAGCCTATGTAGTATTTTATTTCAACCAGGCCTTTTGTTTCAGTAAAAACGACCTGATCCTGTTTTACTATTACTGTTTTACTACTATCTGCTTTTATAATTTGCTTGTTAAAGATGTCATTATAAAACTTTCCAAAGGCTTTTGTCTGCAATTTGTATACTGAACCTGAAAAGGGAGCCTTGTCCGGAATGAACTCCGGGCTGTTTTCTTTTGTATTAAAAATTATCTTTTTAAAATATACTCCTTTCAGATATTTATTCGCAAAATTTGTCAGTAACCCGGCTTTGTACTTGTCTCTGCAAAACCCCATAACCGCAAAATAATAACCGGGATCCAACCCTTTTATGTTTTTTGATTCAATTATTTTTATGTCTGTTTTTATCTGCCTTGTAATATCCGACTGGTGCATATATCTTTCTTTAGCTTTTCGCGCATCCGTCGCGGATCTTCCCCCTCCGGCAATAATTACATACGATTCTATTGATTCAGAATATATATTTTGGCTGATCAGAAGCATAACAAGTATTATTAAAAATTTTTTCATGATTTTATAAATACCCCCCCATGATCTTTAACAACCTCCGCATCCGGAATCTGACAATAATCAATCGCTTATTAATGATTATCAATTAAATAAACAAAAATCCGGGTTTTAGCAAGATATTTTATATATTTGACGCGAGAATATAATTGAAAAAACATATAGTTTGATCAAAGAAGGCAATTTTATGCCGCCGCAATATTTCAAAACACGGAACGAAGACTGTGTAAAACTGAATGTTACTCACCGAATACCCTTTATGTATTCAGAGTTTGCTTGTATGGTTGATTATCTTATTGAATTTTATGGAAAGGATAAACTACTCAAATTCATGACCGCACTTCTTTAAAACCCGGATATCAATACTGTTTTTTTTGAAACATATTCAATCAGATTTGATGACATGATCAATAATTTTAAAAAACATTTCTGATCTTAACAACTAATATAATTTCGATATAGCGAAAGAATTTTGATTTTTTTGATATTTTTTCGATATAACTGGATTATTTTTGTTAAATAATATCACGTGAACTATATATACAGATATATAACCGGTTACAATGCTGTCACAGTTGACGAAGCCTTTAAAATTTATCTGATACGCGGCGGATTCCCTTTTTTATACAATTATCCCTTTTCTGAAGCTGACGCGCAGCCTGCCTGTTGCATCTTGTTCAAAGGCAAGAATTGATTGGCAAAGCCTTGCTATCCACACAAGCAAAAATCTATCTTGCTGATCATGGCATAAGGGAAGCTCTATATGGCAGCAATCAGAGAGATATCAATCAGATACTTGAAAATGTAGTGTACATGGAACTGCTGCGCCGGGGCTATGAAGTTCATATTGGCAAATCCAGACAGAACGAGGTGGATTTTTGCGCAAACAAAGGTGGCGATTTTGTCTATATTCAGGTCTGCTATCTTTTAGCCAGTGATGAAACAATGGAGCGCGAATTTTCGGTATTGGAAACCATCCCCGATAATTATCCAAAGTTTGTTCTATCAATGGATCAAATTGACAGAAGCCGTAACGGCATACTTCACATAAATATCTGCGATTTTTTGCTGAAAGATTTTGTATAATATTACAAATGATACGGACGGTTTAACCACTCAATTATATCTTCGGCGATTATTTTGTTATTTTGATCCCGTGTCATGAATCCCGTTTTTTCACAGCACGTACAATTCATACAAATACTCATGCTTAAAAAAAACGGAAATATTCTAATAAACGGTTTCATATCTTTTCTCCATGTGAAAGACAATTAATAAATAATAACCTTACTCAATTTTTTTTAAATAATCAAAGCTTCGCTAAAACATTACAAACAATACCATGAGTGATCCTGTTACATGTTAGATATTTCCCGGACAAGCCCAGCACTTACATAACAGAAAACTTGTTTAATAAATATCCGTCATTAAATCAATGATTTAATTGCATACATGTTTAAATACACAATATTATTAAAATATGCAGGCAGATATTCCCAGACAAAACCGGTAAAGCAAATCCCATATAATTGATAATTTTCTCTTTTTTTCTGAAATCTGGGAAAAAATGTTTGACATTTTTCTAAATTACTTTATATTCTAAAGTAATTTAATACATAATGCGAGGTTGCCTCAATGAAAGCTTTATACACAATAATTTTCAGTCTGTTTATTTTCACTTTTTTACATGCAGCAGAGTCACAATTAACAGTCCAGATAAAGGGAATAAAAGATATCGAGGGCAATATCATGTTTGCCATGTATGACTCGGCTGACGCCTTTAACAACGACGGAAAACCTGTAAAAGTCGAAAGATTAAAAGTAACAGATCATAATATGACTATCGAATATAATGATCTAAAGCCCGGAACATACGGAATAATGCTTTATCACGACAAGAACTCCAACAACAAACTTGATTCCTTGCCCTTAATCGGCATTCCTCTTGAAGCCTACGGAGTGTCAAACAACCCAAAACTTTTAGGTTCGCCCAGTTTTGATGTCGCCGCTTTTAAAGTAGAAGCCGGGGGGAATGAGCAAATCATTTATCTATCGGAAAAACCAAAGAAATAACAAAAAATAAAACTTAAGATACAGTTACCGGGGTAACAGCAATGAAAAAAGACACAAAACTGATCCGAAACGCTTTAAGCGAAACCAGAAAGTACCACCTGTTTTACTCCCTTATACCTATTTCATGGGGATTCTGGAATATTTGTGCCGTTACAATTCTTCTTCTTTTCCCTGATGCAAATGACGGCATTGTCTGGGGAACCACTATGAGCAGCGCAGTTATTTGCCAGATCGGGCTTTACCGTCATTTCAAAAGCAGATCCGGTTTTATCTTGAAGTCTGTCAACGACATGGGAAAGGTATGGCTTATTATAATTACCGGTATTTTCATACTGCTATACCCGGCGGATTATTTTTCAAATAGAATATTGGGCGAACATATTTTTACAATACTGCCTGTATTTATCGGAATAGGATTAGCCATAACCGGACTGCTTGTTAAAAGCCGTTCTGAAATTTTAATAGGACTATTCTGGATGTTATCTTCAATTGTTTACGCAAAGTACAGAGAGCAAGCCTATCTAATACATCTTGCAGTTGTATTCGTAACTCTGATTTTTATTCCAATTACAGACTATATAATAAAAAGGGATAACAACAATGATTGATAACGACACCATACACTCACGACCCCGTTTTCTTATTCTTGTTATTCTTTCATCAGTCGATGAGTGCAACTTCAAATTTTTGAAAGAAAAACTGGAATTTACGGATGGTGTTTTAAGCGTACACCTCACGAAGCTTGAAGAAGCCGGTTATGTAAAAGCCGTAAAATCGTATCTTAACAAAAGACCTAACTCTGTTTATTCGCTTACACAAAAAGGTCAAAAGGCTCTTCTGGAATATGTGGAAGAGATGGAATCGTTATTCGAAATCATAAAAGAGTCGCTGTAAGGTTAATAACTTACAGCACAATGGAGGTTCAAGATGAAAAAAACATCTTACGGTGTCGTGTCATTTGTCGTATTATCATTTTTTATTTTATTAAATGCCGGCTGTTCACCTAAATATGACAAACAAGCAGTCATGGCTAAACATGCAGATAATGAACTTTTTAAATCTATAATAGACTTTGCAGAAAAAAGCGAATCAGATGATTCACTTACCGAAAAAGATTACGAAGAGCATGCCAAAAACTGCATGTTTTTCACCAATAATTCGAGTATGCTTGATGCCACCTTAATGATGTCCGAGCTGACAAAAAAGGCTCATAAAAAATTCCCCAAAAACGCTGTAATACTTGCCTGTCATGCAGCAGTAGTCGGCATTGGCGCCAGAGACGATAAAAACGTAACCAACCAGCTAAACTTTGCCGACGAATGCAACGATCTGCTTGACAAGGCCGTATCAATGGATCCCGAAAATGATTTTATACGCATTACCAGAGGACACGCGTCTTTCGAAATGCCCGATTTTTTTAACCGTGGCGATATCGCCCGTGAAGACTACGATTTTTTAATCAAATGTTATGAAGATGAAAGCTGTAAAATTTCAGATATGGCTATTGCGGAAATCTATTTTAACAGAGCCGAACTGTTACGCCGCGAAGGACGCATAGATAACGCAATCTCATATTTTGAGAAAGCGGGCACTTTATCAACTGAACCCGATTTCACACAAAAATCGCGTGAAGCCGCCGACAAAATCAGATAGGAGAAAACAATCATGGATCACATTACAATCAGCCTGCGCAATCTTCTACGCAATTACAAAAGAACTATGCTTACTCTTTCAGTACTTGTTTTGGGCATAGTAGGAATGCTTGTGTATGCCGGCTATATCGATTTTTCAATGTGGGGATACCGCGAAGAGACAATCAGTGGAGGCCTTGGCCATCTTCGTGTTTACCACAGCGGATACAACACCCGGGGCGGTGAAAGTTATCTGGATTATCTTATGGAAAACGAAAAGGATGTCTATCGCGAACTGATCCGTAATAAGGGCATACGTGAAATAACGTCTGAGCTGGAAATTAACGGACTTGTTTCTAACGGTAACACCAGCGAAATGACTATGAGTCGCGGATACGATACCGACTCGGTTTCTGTTATCAGGAATTCGTTTACCCTTAAAGAAGGATCTTTTGTTACCAACGGCGGCACCTACCAGATTGCGCTGGGCGTTCTTCTGGCGGAAAAGCTTGATGCGCGTGTGGGAAGCTACCTTACCTACATGACCACAACCCGTCACGGCGCCCTTAACGCCATAGACCTCGAGGTGGTAGGTATTCTTGAAACAGGCCTTAAGGAATACGACGAAAGGCTTTCCGTTATGTCGATCGAAACCGCCAAGCTGCTGCTTGATGTAGAAGCCGCGGATAAATTCATAGTAATGCTCGAAAACACAGATGATGTTCCGGCAATTGCAAAAGAGTTTAAAAAGAAAACTGCAGCTCTTGATATCGAAGTTAAAACCTGGGACGAGCTTGCACAGTTTTATAATCAGGTTAAGGCAATGAACGAGAGTTACTTTCTGATAACACAGATGATAATTCTTGTTATAGTCGCCTTCTCCATTATCAATACCATGCGGATGGTAATCTATGAACGAATGCGTGAAATAGGTACGTTACGCGCTATTGGCATGACAAAAACGGGAATGGTAACAATGTTTATGACTGAAGGCTTATGGCTTGGAATATTCGCAGTAATTTTCGGAATTGCCGCGGCCCACCTTGTCGCATGGATAATCAATGTGTCGGGCGGTATTTACATTTCGCCTCCTCCGGGACAGAGCAATGGATATCATGCGATGATACGCCCGGACATGATTCGATATTTTCAGGCTGCTGCGATAGTTATAGGTTCCACAATTGTCGGTTCACTTGTTCCTGCTATTCGAGCCGCGGGCTTAAAAATCGACGAGTCATTGCGGTATATATAAAAGATTACAAAGGAGCTTATATGAAAACCATAAACAATTTCGAAGAAGCAGCAGCAAATGAGCTTTTAGTTAATGAAAACCATTCAGAAATCAATACAACTGATAACTTAGCCAGCAGCGCTTGTCTGATTAGACTATCCGGAGTACACAAGAGATATCAGCTTGGCAAAACCACTGTTAACGCTCTTAACGGCGTCTCATTCAGTATAAACAGAGGTGAATTCACCGCTATCGCCGGACCTTCGGGAAGCGGCAAAACAACCATACTCAACCTTATCGGCTGCATCGATGACCCGACTTCGGGCACGGTTCTGGTTAAAGGTAAAAATCACCAGTTTATGAAAGACCGCGAGGCTTCAATTTTCAGAAATCAGACATTAGGATATATTTTTCAAAACTTTAATCTTATTCCGGTACTAAGTGTTTATGAAAACATAGAGTATCCGCTAAGAATAGGAAAAATCAAAATAGACAGACACACAAAAGAGAAAATTTATTCGCTAATCGAAGATGTTGGTCTTTCTTCATACACAAAGCAGCGCCCTGACAAACTTTCAGGCGGTCAACGTCAACGAGTTGCCGTAGCCCGTGCTCTGGTATGCGATCCTGATATAGTTATGGCAGATGAGCCGACAGCCAACCTTGACCATAATACTGGTTTAGAGATTTTAAATCTTATGCAGAAACTGAATCGCAGACTCGGAACTACTTTTGTGATATCAACGCATAGTGAAATGATTATTGAAAAATCCCGCCGCGTAATTCGGGTACTTGATGGAAAAATTGAATCGGATACAGGAGAAGATTATGAATACCAGAATAAAACTGACTATGATACTGTTGATTCTGAGCGCGCCACTTGCAGCGCGTGACGCTAACAGTATTGTAGAAGCAGCCGATAAATACCGTGGTTTTAAAGGCAGTTTTGCACAACAGTCTACTGCTGTATATTATAAAAATGACAAAGAGGAGTCATCAACCAACCTCAAGGTGTACATTAACGATAACCGCAACTCACTTGTCCGCTTTATGGGGCCCGGTCGTGACAAGGGGCAGATTATGCTTATGAGCGGCAACAACATCTGGATGTATATTCCCGGAACACGCAACCCTATAAGACTCTCTCCGCAGCAACGGTTATTAGGCCAGGCTTCTAACGGAGACGTCGCGAGAACTAACTATAGCGATGATTATAACGCAGAACTTGACGGAGAAGAGAAAGTCGAAAACATAAATTGCCACCGGTTAATACTTACAGCAAACGAGCCGGATACAACCTATCAGAAAATAGTCTATTTTGTAAAAAAAACAGACAATCGCCCTGTTAAAGCACTCTTTTATGCAAAAAGCGGAAAGCTTCTGAAAACAGGCTACTTTAAAAAACCGGGCACATTTTTAGGCCGAACCATACTAAGGGAACTTCACCTTTACGATGAGCTGAAAAAAAATGAAAAAACAGTGATCAAAGTTGAAAAAATAACCCGGGAAAAACTTCCTGCATCACATTTTAATTATAAATATCTTCCAAGGATACGCTAAATGAGAAATCTTGTACTTGTTATAACTTCCTTTATCACTATCATCCTGGCGGACAGAGTATACGCCTTTCCGGCATACGACGGTACTTTTTCATTTTCCGCATCTGCAGATAACGAGACAGAAAACGATACCAAGCTTAATCCCGGCAATATTCTGGACATGGGGTATCCTGCCGGGACATCACTGAATAGCGATATTGACATCAGACTTCTGATGCACAGGAACTTTACTTTTTCGATAGCCAACAGCAGTTACATACGTTATAATTATTATACTGACAAACCTGAAGATGGCGAAACATGGGAGCACGACAATACTCTCAAACAGCTGTTCGGAACCTTTCATGCCGGCGAGCACCTTATCATTGACGCCGGGAAAAAAACCGAACGTAATGGTATTATGTTTTTTAGAAATCCGTCTGATTTTTTTCAAACAGGATCGACAACCGGGCTTTCACGTTCGAAAGAGGAGCGTGATGCCGATCTTGAAGGCAGTGTACTTGTAAAGGGAGAAATTTTTATCGGAAGCAATGTTTCTGTTAACGCTGTCTTTTCTCCGGAATTCGAAAAGGTAAACAACAGCATAACTCAAATACAGTGCGGCATTTCGTACCAGTTTGACGCCGCCGACTTTACGTTAACCGGATACAAGGGAGACGTTTACAAACTGGGCACTTCCGCATCTGCCAACATTGGCACATCTGCGGTTATCAGGGGTGAAGCTTCTGTTTCAGAAGAGAAAAACAGGTTTACATTATCCAAAGGTACAACTGCCCCCAGCGACCCGAACGAAGGCATCTATTACGAACCGGAAAAGAGCATTATGCGCCGCCCATGGGAAGCCTCGGTCGGAGGACAATATACATTTAAGGATGGCTCCGATCTTTATGCAGAATACTACTACAACCATGCAGGTTATACAGATCAGGAATGGAATAATCTTATGGAAATCAGTGACGAATGCTCTGACGTATCCCAATTTTACAACAGGGTCAGCATGCTTCAACTTAACGGGGTTATACGTGATAGCGGCGGTATCACGGCAGCAAGACGCCATTACCTTTTTTTAAGATACAGCAAAAACGATATTATATTTGAAGATTTTAACTTTGCTGCCGCCACAGTTATAGGGCTGGAAAATCCCGGGGGCCTTCTAACATTATCACCGCAATATGAAATATCTTACAATACATCATTAAGAGGTGACGCAACACTCTTTGGCGGTACAGAAGAATCAGAGTTTGAGCTTATGTACCAGAGAATGAACTTTGAAATAGAGTTAGAGTATGTGTTTTAACCAGCCTTATCAACTTCATTCACAAGATACAGCCATTTGAAATAAGCTTAAAATTTCTGCAGGCTGTATCTTTTCTGATTGTAAAAACTGCCGCCATATTATTCTTTCCATTTCATCGAATTAACCTGATCTTTAATCAGCCACCATAAAAAAAGGTCAACCTTTCATATTGTCATATAGAAATAATAAATTTAATAACAGAAGAAATTTAATCGAACTGAACAGTCGGCAGCTGCTGATTACTCAGTTCGATTAGGCCGCAGCATCGCATATTAATACAATATAAATAAATTATAACCAAAACCGGATTTGAACTATTAGCTACATTCATATAATACCTACTAAAAAACAAAATATGTGCATTTTATATAATAATTTGCTTAAATAATTTATACCTGATATCTAAGTATGCCTGTCTTTTGTGCTGAATACAAAATATTATCTATTATTTATAAAATTTTATTGCAATATTTTTAACTAAATTTAATAATGAAAAAAAAATCGGAGGTTTTATATGAAAAAAATACTAAAATTACTTGTCATGCTCCTTCTGCTGCAGATCGTCCTGGTTTCGTGTGACGAGGATGAAGATTCACCGCTACGTTACGACTATTTTCGTGACCATGCAGGTTTCAGCAACAGCCTGTACAATGAGTATGTATACGATAGAAGTCCCTATAGTAGTGTAAAAAAAGCAACCTATAAATACACGAGTGATGGTTGGAATTATACTACCATAAGCAACTACGATGATAGCCTTTATACCGGTGGTTCTTATTCGGATTCAGATGGCGATAAATACAATAGCAATCGTGAATGGGACGGAAACTCCTTTATTACTTATAATGACGATCCTTCAACTGATCCTGTAAGCAATTCAGGCACTATTGACAAGAAGGGACTTCTTACATCAATTGACTATACCAATTCAAGTTCATATACTTATAAATATGACGGCTGGGATCTTGTAGAGTACTCATCAAAAGACGAATATGATGACAGTTATGCATATACTGCTAAATATACTTTTGATGGAGACTTGCCTGAAACAAAGACATCTCTTCAAACTTCGGATGGTACTGTTTATTATTCCGAGTATTATGAAACAAAAACCGAATACAAAAATGATGGAGACAGAGTAACTTCTTCGGCCGTATACTCAAGATCCAGCAGTTCCTCTGAATTTGAATTAAGAGAAGAAACAACTTACGAATATGAAGACGGCAATGTCACAAAAGTCATCACCGAAAATTCATATGACAGCTATGAAATTATTTTGTTAACATGGAAAGACAATCTTCCTGTTGAGCAAAAAATGTACCGGGGTTGTGACTCAGCGGACGACTGCACCGATGAGAACCTTGACTCTGTTATAAAATATGAGTGGTCCAAGAAACGATTGGTAAAAACCACACGTACTTCTTATACTCATAGTGACGAATATGATCCCGATACTGGCGACTATATTGATACAATCACAGAGAACACAACTGTTACAGAAAGAGCATATGAGTAATTAATACTCCAGACCAAAAGAGGGCGCATGCTCTCTTTTGGTCTGGAGTTACTATTATACTTGCTCTTAATTATCAATTTAAATCCATCCCTAACAAATAGTTTTAGACATTTATCCCTCTTAAACCTTCCTCTACATCCTACCATATGCTGTAATTACATCAATATTAATAAATCTTGATGTAATATAGAATAGTTAACAGAAACATCAGTTAACGTATAACTAATAGCCCTGACTGGCACTTATCGATATTGATTTTTACCAAGAAAAAACAATTTACATTTATATTACCAGTTAATACATTAACTGTAAAAGTTTGCAGTTTTTTAACTTAAGCAATATTACGCCTTATGGTGCCGGAACAGAAACAGGAGTTTATATGGATAAATCGAAAAAATTCAAAGTCGAAGGTCATGAGCTTGAAATAAGGAATTTTACCGTAGATGATATAGCTCCGACCTTTCATCTGGGCGAAAAGCTTTTTACACTTAACAAGACTCCCAATCTTTACCGGGTCTGGGACGAATACGAGGTAATTAATTTTTTTCAGTCTGACAGTGATCACTGCATAACTGCATTTGTTGACGGGCTGTATGCCGGGTTTGTACTGGGCACACTTATAGAAAAACGCAAATCCGAAATAAAATACGGCTATCTTGTATGGATTGGTGTTGACCAGAACTATAAAAGAATGGGCATCGCCTCACGCCTTTTCGAAGAGTTTAAAGACCGTATGACCAAAAACGGCGCAACTACACTTATGATAGACACTCAAGCCGATAATCAGGCGGCAATCGAGTTTTTCAAAAGCAAAGGTTTTGGCTCTCCTCAGGATCATGTCTATTACTCTATGAAAACCAAAAATCATGCATCAGGAAAAAGCGGTGGCGATAAATAGAGAACGGCTAATAAAAACCACAATCGAACTGATTGACATCTACAGCCCCTCCGGCAAGGAGATACAGATAGTTGACCATATTGCTGAATATCTTAAAAAAAACGGCATCAGTTACATAAAACAGCCAGTCTCGGACGAACGGTGTAATTTACTCATAAATACCGATACTGCTTCAAGGGATATTGTGTTTATGGGGCATATAGACACTGTTCCTGCGTATAACCTTGATGACTATAAATCCACAATCAAAGACAATATAATAACAGGGCTTGGCGCATGCGATATGAAAGGCGCTTGTGCCGCAATGATCGAAGCTTTTATCTGCTATAAAGAAAAGTATGGCAAATTGCCCCCAATATCTTTGGCATTTGTTGTGGGCGAAGAGGAGTCCGGTGACGGTGCAGCGTGTTTTTGTGACGAATATTTTTATGAATGGGCAGTTATAGGCGAACCGACATCCATGTATCCCGCGTTTTCACATTTTGGTTATCTTGAAATGAGCATTACCACTACCGGAACTCGCAAACATGCTTCGATGGTTAATTTCACCAAAAATGCTGTGCACGAGATGCTGGCGGCACTCAACACTATAACCAAATTTCTTGATACAGAATGCCGAGGCTGTGTGTATAATCTGCGGGATGTCAGCAGCAGCAATGCCGGTTTTGTAGTAGCCGAACGATGCGAAGCCTGGATAGACATTCATATCCCACCGTTTTACACTGCCCAGCACATAACAGAAAAAATTAAAACGATGATCGAAAACAATTTTCCTGACTCTGATGAATTTGCTTATGATTTTCCCACAATGCACACAGGATACTCTCTGCAAAAAGAGGGAATCGTACCAGAAATATTTTCGTCTATCAGTGACAAACCTGATAACGATTCTTTTCCAAGCGATTCTGACGGTGCCATACTCTGGAAAGCCGGAATCAAACCTGTAATAATCGGACCGGGCTCTCTTGCTGTAGCACATACACAGGAAGAGTTTGTTTGCATAGACGAGCTTGTAAACGCTGCTGAAACCTATTTCAATTTTTCTGAGATCTATTCAAAACAGCTAGTGGATTAAAAAACCTGCACTGATTAGGATGCTATTATATACGGTTTTAGCTCTTATTCTATATTAGTTTACTGCGTTTATAAAAAAGACAGAAGGGTCTCCAAATCATTATAAAGCTGCATAAAGTTAATTTTGATCATGCGGATAAAACCTGATTAACCCGCTCTTAGCCGGCTACTGTTTTTCTGTCACCTGGTTCTTTTTTTCGTGTTTCGTTTTTTATTCTTGCTCAATAATCAGCAAAAAATGCTTTCAGCACAATAAATATGGCACTTTTCGGGATTGTTGTCCAGAAAAATGGTCTTGCCCTTCGTAAAAGTTCATGCCCCAGCTGTTTATGAAGTATGGAAACCCGAAGAATTGGTAAACAAAAGCGGCATGAAAACAGGGCCGCACAAACTCCTTGACTCCATCCATAAACTCATCAAAGAAGTCCATTGCTAAATAAAGCATGTAAGACAAACTGTAACAGTAAAGATTCGCTATATCCTTCAATTTCCTTTTCGAGATACTTGAAAACCGTATATGCACAGACTTATAATTAGTGCCTCGTTCCTGATATTTAACAAGTGTGTCATTGCAAACAGGATTCTTAACCAGCTTTTTTGAATACATATCAAGAACAGTATTCATTACGTCCGAAACATCCATGTTATGCTTCCTGGCATACTCTTCAATTCTTTCCAGTCTGCTTATTTCAACATCGATTGATGTTCTAAAATCAGTTTTATCCATAACATACCTCCAAATGCTCTATATATGTAAACTTAATTGGAGGCTGTTTTGTTAAATTTTTTTGATAAATTTTCATAATTCCTGTATGCGCAGGAATTACGGTATAGCGATTATTTCAGCAATCACATAAATAGCGTGATAGAAAGTCCCACTATTAAGTATTTACATGTTATTTAGTTTCAGAATTATAAATCAGAAACATAACTCAGTTGCTGATATATAAATCCGAAAGACCGGAACATACATTATAGTGTATTCTTTTGTTTAGCGGGGCAACTCAGCCCTATCACAACAGGAGAAAACATATGAAAAAACTTATCAGCTTTACAGTAAACAGACCTTTACCTGTTTTACTGTTTCTATTAGTCATCACAGTTATCATGTTTACGGGTATTCCAAAGCTGCGGCTGGAGCCATCGTCCGAAGCATTAATGCCTAAAGATTCACCGGAATACCTCTACAATATGCGCATGAAACGAATTTTCGGTGACAGCCGGTTATTTATGCTTACACTGATCGAGCCCGATAACAAAGACCTGTTCACTAAAGAGAGCTTTGAACTGCTTAACGAACTTGTAGAAGAAGTTGAAGAATTCAGAGTCTTTAATCTTGACCGTGAACAAAAAAGACTGGAAACAGTTTGCAGCCTGGCCTCCGTCACATTTTTTGACCCTGAAGAGCCTGAATCAGTTAATAAATCAAAAAATGAAGATATATCTGACGAGATGATCGACAGCCTTCTTATGGGTGATGCGGAAGTTTCTAACGAGTACTTTGACGTATTTGATCTTGAAGCACCTTTACCCGCAGATGTTTTTATCAAACCAATTCGCCCGAGACGTGATTATCAATTTGAAAACTACAAAGCCATAACCAGAGGCGAACTTGAAAATGCCCTGGATCATGCCTCGAATCGCCAGCTAACTACAGTACTGTTGCGAACAGGACTTAATAACGCTAATGCTTCTCACCGTTTTTCGGAAGAAGAATACCGCTTAATTGTAAGCGAGTTCGAAACAATCTTTCTGCTTAAATCTGCCGAAGCTGTAAAGCTGTTCATGAATCCTGTTTCTGGTGAAGACATTGTCGGCACAAAAAACTCTTTGACTCCCACCGATCTTATAGAAGAAGACGAATACGGCACAAGAAAGCTTCCCGAGACGAAAGAGGAATTCGCTATCTACAAACAGCGGCTTTTTGAAAATCCGGTTTTTAAAAATACCATCTACAGCACAGACAAAAGTGGCGAAATTGACTCTCTTGCAATGACTATCCAGCTTCAGGTAATCCGTGAAGCAGATACAGCCAACAAATACCTTATGGATGTAATTACCAAGTATAACGGAAGAGGTCTCAAAATGCTTCCGGTAGGCGTTCCTGTTTTTGAACGGTACATTCAGGACTACATGGCACGTGACATGAAACTTTTTCTTCCACTCGCACTGCTGGTTGTCATACTTACTTTTCTGCTGAATTTCAGAATGTTCAGAGGAGTTATACTTCCCACACTATCAGTAATATTGGCGATAATATGGACAATGGGCTTAATGGGTCATATTGGAATACCAGTTACCATGGTAGTGAATATTTTGCCTACAATACTTGTTGCCGTAGGCAGCTCCTATTCCATACACCTTTTAAATCAGTTCTTACACGACAGAAACGAAATCCACGGCAGCAGGATAAAGCAAAACCTTATTCGATCGATGACCCGAATATCTGTCACTGTTCTTTTAGCAGCACTGACTACGTTTATCGGATTCTCGACTCTCTCAATCAATCAGGTTGTATCTTTAAAACATTTCGGCATATTTTCAGCAATTGGTACTGTCTTTGCATGCGCTATCTCTTTTATGCTGATTCCGCCGGTTTTGTCACTTTTCCCAGGGAAAGAATCAAACAAAGCCAGCGGCATACAAAACGCATATCTCCGTTCTGCGATTGAAAGAGGAGGAAGGTTCGCGACAAATCACGCGGCAGCAGTAATAGCAGTGAGTCTTGCAATAGCTATAGGCGGTATTATAGGGCTTACTCATATCAATATCGAGTCATCCCCAATTACACAATTTCATGATGACTCTTATGTAGTAACTTCTGACTCGCATGTCAGCCGCAAACTTGACGGCACGGTTACTTTTAACCTGATGATAGATACCGGTAAAGATGGCGGAGTCAAGGATCCGGAGTTTTTAAAAAACATTGATGAAACAGCAGAATGGATTGTTAACCGGAAAAACAGAGACAGGTTCAATCTTCTCGCCTCGTACTCATTTGCCGATGTAATCAAAAGAATGAACAAAGCCATGAACGCAGAGGATGATTCATTTTACAAAATACCCGGTAAGCAGAGTGTAATTGAAGACTACATTATGCTCTACAGTGGAGAAGACCGTAACTCAAGCGGAATCCCGGATACAATGGAACGTTTTGTAGCTCCTCATTATCGTGTTGCTAATATAATCATCAAAACAGGAACATATAACGGCCGCATCTATTCGACAAAGGTCTTACTTGAATCTGTTGATAATATTAACAGTTATATGAAAAGCCGCAAATATTTTAACGGAATGCAGTACACCATTGCAGGACAGGCTATTAACTACGCGGTACTCAACCGTCTTGTTGCATGGGGTCAGGTTGTCACAATATCACTAACATTGATAATTATTTTCGCAATTATCTTTCTTCTGTTCAAGGATATTCGCGCGGCTCTAATCTCGCTTATACCCATATCTTTCAGCATTATTGTTGTGTACGGAACAATGGGCTTTCTTGATATTCCCCTTGATCTTCCAAAATCAATTATAGCGGCTATCACCATTGGTATAGGCATAGATGATACAATACATATGCTCAAAACAATTCGTACACAGATGGCCGAGGGCATGCCGCTTCGTAATGCCATTCTTGCTTCATACGGAGAGGCCGGTATGGCAATTGTGTACACATCAATAGCGCTTATACTCGGATTTTCCGTTCTTATGCTTTCACAATTTAAAGTAATATTCTATTTTGGCTGGCTTGTCGCAATGAATATGACGGCCACCACTATCGCTGCACTCTTTATTCTGCCCGCGGCCGCATATCTTTTTAAGGTAAACTTCGGCCTTGAGAAGAAAGAAAAAACAGCACCCGATACCAATTTACAGGCAACAATACTTACTAAAAACAAAGCTATACAGAGAGGTTAATCATGAAAACAGCAAACAGAATTTTAATATCGATCGCGGCAATTGCAACTTTAACAGTGTCTCCGCTCATTTCACAGGAGAGCGCCGATGCCATTATGAAAAAAAATGACGGGATACCGTCTGGTCAAAGCTTTAAAAGAGAGATGACTCTGCTTGTAATTAAACAGGGCGTCACCGAGAAGAAAGAGTTTACAGGCTTTTCGAAAAAACAGGGAAGGTCCCGTCGCAGCCTAATGCAGTTCACACATCCTACAGAAATGGGTTTTCTGGTCTGGGACAATCCTGGTGAAGAGAGCCAGCAATGGATCAAACTATCGGGAGGGCGTGTCCGCAGAATCGCCTCCACAGATAAAGGCAAACCGTGGATGAATTCACATTTTTATAATGATGATGTTTCGGAAAAATATATCGAAGACTATAAGTATGAATTAATCGGTGGAGAATCTGTTAACGGAACACCCTGTTATAAAATAAGATCTGTCAAAAAGGGAACCGGAGCGACATATTCAAAAACCGAAGTCTATATCGGCAAAGAAGATTATCTGACATACCGTGTCGACTATTTCGAAGGCGGAAGGCATGTGAAGACATTGACTCTTACACGTTATGAGAACATTCTCAATATTCCAACCGCGCGAATGCTCACAATGGAACGAGCCGATGGCAAGGGCAAGAGCGTTCTTTACATAAAAAGCATTCGTTACAATATCTCAATAGATGACAGAGAGTTAACACGTGAGGCACTGGCAAAATGATAATAGCACTTTGTAAAAAAGATATCAGATCTGACACAACAGACAATAACATCAGCACAAGCAGAATCAGGGCTTTTACTGCACCCGGTATTTTTAAACAGGCAGTAGTCGCACCACTTTTAGTGGCAACCATGATTTCCTTTGCAGATTTACATGCCCAGCAACAGCCCGAAGACAGTCCGGCTCGGCAGGAACAGGATGACCTGATGTCACTGCTTAAAGAGAGCCCCAAAAACTCGTTTGACTTGAAGGGTTTTGCCGAAATATCGTCAGACACGGGCTTGTCTGATAATGAGTATGGAGAACAATCTTTCTACAACATGGGGGCAAGAACCAAATTCCGTCCGGCTTACTCTTCACAAAAATTCAAGGCGTATGCGGACATTGATTTTTTCGCGAAATCATATTCACATGTAAAAGAGTACTCGTTTGAAACATCAGAGTTTTATATTGAAGGTGGAAACAGCCTGCTCTGGAAAACAGGCAAACAGCGTTTCAATTGGGGTGTGGCTGATATTTTTTCGATAGTTAACCCCATGGATCAAATTGACCTGCGGGAATCGTTTGCCCGTGATAACGATGAAAAATTCTGTGGAGTATATGCTTTAAGATTAACTTACATTAAAGGAGATTATGCCATCGAAGCCGCAGCACGTCCCGTAACAGAACCACTAATGCGACCTGCCGGATTTTACGCCATACATGCCGATCTGCAGGATACACCGGCAGGAACTGTAACTCCAGGTTACAAAGACAGTGACGCAGAGAGAAAAATCAAAAATGCCGCCTTCGCTCTTAGAGGTGGCGGCACAACATCAGGTCTTGACTGGCATCTCTTTGTCTATTCCGGTCCACAGCCCCGTTCGGCCTACTCCAGTACTCTCGAAAGAACGGACACTGGACTGAATCTGACTATGGAACCCATTTTTGACCGTGTTACAATTATTGGTGTCGATGCTGCATTCGCAATGGGAAAACTTAATACTCGATTCGAAGGGATATACTCTCCCGATATGGTCGCTTCAGAGAAAATTGACGATCAGCAAAAGACTGTCGCAATGTCACAGATAATGGGTGGCAGTGATTCTGCACTTCTTCAAGACGGAACAAGTAGAAATTACTATAGTTACGGAGTGGGTGCAGACTACAATCTTTGGGGCAATTATGGAACAGTTTACTGCGAATGGATGCAGGCCCGTTTTGTTGACGAAAGTGATATAGAAAAAGAGCTTCAAAGCGATATTCTGGCGTTAAGGATCGAAGACTCCTTTTTCTCTCAGGCTTTGAATCTTTCGGCCGGATCAATGATCAGAATAGACAACATGTCCGCCGGATATGCACTAACCACAGAAGCAGAATATGACTTTAAAAACGGACTTACGGCGACAGCAGGGGCATACTATTTTGTTCCCAACAGCGACACTTATATGCAGCTTTTCGAAGATATGAATATGATATATCTGCGAATGAGATTTTCTTTTTGACATGTCAGAGCATTCACCATTTTTAAATTTATCAATCACAACAACATGGATTCCAGGTTTAACCTGGAATCCAGATCTGCAGCAAACAGACAAAATAAACGTTACACCATTATTATCTGAAAAAACTCTTGCAATTACACCAATAGTGTAGTATTTTACACTTATAATAATAATACTTGAGGTATAATATGATTAATCCTTTCAGCTTTTCCGGAACGGTGGCGGATCAGGGTTTTTGTAATCGCAAACAGGAACAGAAAGATATTATTGATTTTATACAAAATTCCGAAAACGTATTACTGCACGCAAATCGCAGAATGGGTAAAACCTCACTGATATACAAGGTGTTTTGCAGACTGGATAACG
The DNA here is from genome assembly GCA_016934935.1 of Spirochaetota bacterium. GTDB lineage: Bacteria > Spirochaetota > UBA4802 > UBA4802 > JAFGJZ01 > JAFGRW01. The sequence continues at coordinate 28,459 of JAFGRW010000121.1, forward strand.
ACATAACCAAACTTTATATCGATCTGTACGGAACTGTCAGCGAAAATGATTTTATTGAAGCATTGATGAAAAATGCCGGTCAACTGGAGTCCAGATCTGAAAAACTGTTGAAAACAGCGAAAGAGATTTTCACATCGTCCAATGTTTCACTTTCAATAGATCCTGTTACAAACCTTCCATCTTTAACGCCGGTTTTCGGTTCATCAAAAAACAGCATGCTTCTTGAAAACGCTATGCTTCTGCTTGAACGTTATTCCGGAAAAAAACGAATGGTAATAGTCTTTGATGAGTTTCAGGAGATTGAGAACTATTCCGGGGGCGAGTTTGAAAAAAGGCTGCGGGGATTTATTCAAAAACATAACAGAATATCATATATTTTTGCGGGAAGCCGTCAGCACATTCTTGCAAGCATGTTCAACTCAAAGGGGAAAGCTTTTTATAAACTGGCTCACAGTTATCCTTTATCAGAAATTGAAGAGGATGATTATATTAAGTGGATAAAAGGGCTGTTTGCTGATAAAAAGAAGATATCCGACAAGCTTATTATAAAAGTTGTCAATATTTGCGAAAGACATCCCATGTACATTCAGCAGTTTTTTTATCATCTTTGGGAAGCTGATCTCAAGAGTCCTGAAATCATCGATCAAACACTTGACCTTATATTGCTACGTAATCGAAACGAATATATGAATATCTGGGACAGTCTTACACTTAACCAACGTAAAACCCTTAAATTGATCGCGGCAAACGAAGGCAAAGATCTCTATTCGGCAGACTCGCTAAAATCTGTAAGTCTGACAACTCCGTCACAGGTTACAAAAACACTACAGTCGCTAACACAGAAAGATATAATTCAGAAAAACGGTGTTTACAAAATACAGGATATCATGTTCAAGCAGTGGATTTTAAGGTTATAGTCTGTAAAACTGTTCTCGGGTAAGCAAAAAGTTATCTTGATTTTACAATAAAAATGAGTTTGATATTTATTATTGGCGAAAAATGAAATTTTACAAGCATTTGCTAATACGGAAAGAACTGTTTTGCTATTCTTGTAAAATAGTTGTGAACTATGCTTATGCAAACATATATCTGGCATTACGCTTTTTTGTTTGACATAAAACCCGCAAGCTCTGCTATCATGATATCCATGATGATTCAGCGTTCCTAAGCGCGTTTAACTCTACAAAGGCAAAAGACAATGAGAACAAAACCGATTATACCGGCTATTCTGATAGCGCTGTTTCTAAATTCGTGCAGCTCCTCACAACTTTCATCTCTTTTTGGTTCGGGCGATAAAAATTCGTTCAGCCTTGTTGCAGTTGGAGATATAAGTCATTCGCATACCAGCGATTACGTAGCAGAATTCAAAGCATTAGGCAAAAAAAAATATATACCCACACGTAAGATTATCTCGTCGGCTGACCTATCTTTCGCAAACCTTGAGACTCCTTACACAACACGAGAACCCGTTCTTGAAAAACAGTTTGCATTCGCATCAGACCCGGAAGAGCTTGATCATATACTCTGGGCAGGTTTTAACCTTTTAAGCCTGGCTAACAATCACTCGCATGACGCAGGCCAGGCAGGCATCGTTGATACTATTGAGCTACTCCAAAAGAAAAAGAGAACTGGAAAAAAAGTCCGCGGCTCTTTAACCTGGGCTGGCACAGGTCGAACCTTTAGCGAAGCCAGAGAACCAAAGTTTATAAAACTGCCGGGTAAAAATTTTAAAATTGCGTTTCTTGCATATGGCAACAACAGCCATTCGCTTGTTAACACATTCGAAGTGCAACGAGCGGCAAACGAGATTCAAAAGATTAAGCGTTCTGATCCAAACACTATAATAATCGTCTCGGTACACTCCGGCACCGAATACCGCCATGTTCCCGGATCCGCTACAATATCCTATTATCGCACACTAATCGACGCTGGCGCTCAAGTTATACTGGGGCACCACCCCCACGTCCTTCAGGGAATCGAGCAATACCGCAACGGCATAATATTTTATTCGCTTGGAAATTTTTCTTTTGGAAGCTACACCAGTCGACATATTGAAAATGAAGCCAAATTATACGGCATGATTGCCAGAATGGATTTTAGACGTATCAATTCCACACTGGATATCCGCCTCGTTGCTTATCCGCTATATGTGGACAATGTTTATCCAATGATAGTCAACAATCACAAACTTGAGCCTACTCCTTTTGTTCCTCAGGTTGTACAGAAACCCTTTTCCAAACCCATACTCGACTCTATAATTAGCTGGTCAAATCAGATCCCCGGAAATGACATACGGCTTTCGTCAGACGGGACAACCCTGAACGCCAGAATACGAATTGACCTTTAAATTTCTTTTTCGCGGAAAGCATTTTTCTTCACTTTAAAAAGACAGTTATAATAATTAATTTGTTAATTCTCATTATTCTCTTCGCGCATCGATCAGTTTCTTGAGCTTCTTCATGTCGAAATCCCGCTCATACAGGGGCTGTGAATTATTCTTATAGGCCGCGCAATTTTCTTCAAATGTAGCTTTTTGGTTTTCCTTAAAAAAGATGCCTGTCGGATAAGGATCACTTTGTAGAGCTCTTGTAAATGCCGCAATTTTATCACCCTGATTATGATCAGCGTCCAGTTCGTATGTGTTTTCTTTGTACCATTTAAACGTGTTGGTTTTGTTCATGGAGACACACTGAACAAACATATCAACCAGAGCGAACCCCCTATGTTTGATCGCCTCTTTAAAAACATGTTTTGTCTGCTCTGCGTTGCCCGGGAAAACCCGCGCCACAAAAGTTGCTCCCATTGCAATAGCAACTGCTAAAGGGTTAAAGGTCTCATTTGTGACCCCGTCAATTTGAACTGGCGTGACAAGACCTTTGGGAGAAGTAGGAGACCCTTGTCCCTTTGTCAGCCCGTAAATCATATTGTTATGCGCAAAAACTGTTATATCCGAGTTTCGCTCAATCTGTGCCAAGAAGTGGTTTCCGCCTTCGCCATACAAACAGCCGTCGCCGGAGTTTACAATTACTTCCAGTTGTGGATTGCTAGCCTTAATTGCCATTGCAGCCGGTAACGCTCTACCGTGCAATCCGTTAAACATATGTCCCTTGATATACTGCGGCATTTTGGCAGCCTGCCCTATACCAGAAACAAATACAATATTATCGGGAGACATTTTCATTTCGGCAATTGCTTCACGTAAAATTTTATGTACCAAAAAATGTCCACAACCCGGACACCATGCTTTAGAATGCGGCATGTCATAGTCTTTAGCAGTAAAATCAATCATCTATTCGGCCTCCTTTTCAATTATCTCTGTTATTTCTTCTACCGAAAATGGTTTTCCAGAAAACCGCAGATGCAATGATTCATTTGGTATAGATATATCGGCATGAATTTTTAACAAATTGGCAAATTGCCCAGAGGCATTTGCTTCTACCAGAATCATTTTTTTTGGATTCTTTTTCTCTATAAATTTTTTAATATCAGCAGGCAAAGGGTAAATCTGATGAAAGTGAACTATCGCGACATCATTACGATCGTTAATCTCAACTGACTCCTTTATCGCCGGCAAGGTTGACCCCCAACAGATTATTGCCAACTTGGGATTTTCCGGACCATACCATGTTGGTAACTCCGCGATTTTCTCTATCAATTCCAAACGTTTGTAAAATCTTTTTTTTACCATTTCCGGGCGTATATAATCCATATCCTCGGTGATATGACCCTGTTCATCGTGTTCGTCCGAATCGGCTCGCACAAGACCTTTGCCATAACCCGGAATTCCCCGGGGCGAAAGGCCATTATCTGTAAATTTATATCGTTGATAATCATCTTCAGTTTTTACATGGTGCTTTTCGATTTTAATATCAGTTATATTCAATTCCGGTATATTGTTATACCGATCAACAAAATCCTGATCGGTTAAAATAAAAACCGGAACCTGATACTGATCCGCGATATTAAACGCTCTCTGTGTCAGATAAAAAGCCTCCTCTATTGTACCCGGAGCAAAGATAATTCGTTGAAACTCTCCATGACCGGCATAAAGCACCAGATTCAAGTCTTCTTGTGCCGTACGCGTAGGAAGTCCGGTTGCGGGTCCCGGACGCTGAGCGATATGCAAAACCGCCGGGGACTCCATCATGCCGGCGAGGGAGAGAGCTTCGGTCATTAATGCGAATCCTCCACCCGAGGTTGATGCCAAAGCGCGTGCACCGGCATACCAGGCTGCCACCGTTTTATTTAATGCGGCAATCTCATCCTCGGCCTGATCAATTACTATTTCAAAGTCATTGGAATTTGCCGCCAAAAACTGCAGAACTCCTGTGCTTGGCGACATAGGATAAGCCGAGATAAAATTACAACCACCAGCTATTGCCCCCAAACCGACAGCCTGGGCTCCATTAATAAGAATATCGGTTTTAACATTCTTATCCGGCACCAACACCTGTTTAAATTTACCAGATCTTGTTATCTCTTCTCCCAGGGAAAAGCCAGATTCAAAAGCATCTATATTTTGTTTTACTATCTCTTCGCCTTTTTTGTTAAATTTTGTCTGTAACAGGTTCGAAGCTACCTCTTTGTCGGCTAAAAACAAGCCTGTTACTATTCCCACTATGATTGTATTTACGTAAATAGCATTCCCCATCTCTTTGGCTAGTTCCTGCATCTTTACTTCGATTACCTGACTCCCATTAACATCCATATTTTCAATTTTGTTTGCCGGATCAATAATTATTATAGTGTTTGCCGATAGCCGGTGTACACAATGGTTAAAAGCCTCCGCGTTAAAAGGGATTAATAAATCAATATGATCAACAAATGCTGCTACTTGATGGTCCGAAATTCGTATCTGAGTCGAATTGGATCCACCACGAACTCTCGACTCATACTCTTTTGTCGCGCAGATATGATATCCACTTTTCTTCAGTATACCAACCAGGATCTCTTCTACAGTCTGCACGCCCTGCCCTGCTTCACCGGCAATAACAATAGAAATATCTTTCATAATAATTATTCTTCTCCTTTCAATAGAATTATCTTCTGCGTATATTTATTTGACAGCTTTCTCAAGACTTGAACGAATTAAATGATTTACAGAACGAAATTCTTTATGAATCAGTTTTGCAAGACTGCAAATTTTGGCCTGGATGATTGAAAATTAAATCTTCCAAATATAACTTAAATAAGACCTTGCATTATAAAACTCTGTTCTCACAGAAAACCATTACCTACAAGTTACAAAAAAAATATAAGAGTTCAACAATTTGAAAATAAAAACGGAATAGGTAAAATTTTCCAGAAAAACAGCATGTTAGTCTGTTTTTCTCCTTTCATGTTGATATTTTACCAGGTACTGATTAAATTATATGATATAATCCGATAACATCATTGCTGTATTCAACTAAGAAGCTTTGACGGAGTAATATTATGGACAAAAAAGTCTTCCGAAGAACAGACGGCATGGTAATGATACTTCCTATTATTGCAGTTTGTTCCGGATTTGCTGTGTACATTTTCATATCTGTTGCAAAACTTGATCCAAAAATAACAAAAATTTTATGGGCTGCTATCGCTTTACCTTTAATACTTCCCATATTTTTACAGATTTTTCATACAATAACAATTGACGACACCTATATAACAAAAGGCTTACGACGTAAAAAAATAAAGATTTCCGAAATAATCAGATTTGGCGAAGGCAAACTGAAAGGATATCTTGATACTGCAAGTCGATCGTCTTCTACCAGAATCACAACCAGCCACTTCAAGATTATTGACTCATCGGGACGCACCATGCGGATAAACTGGATGGGTTATAAAGATAAGCATGATTTGTACAAGCTGCTTGTTGATAAAATTGGCTATTCGCCCGAAACACTGTACACCGACGGTATTTACGGAATATATTTTATTCCTCTTGAAAAATGCTTAAACTGCGGTCAGAAAAACAATGGTAATCTTGTAAAATGTGCCTATTGCGGAAGATTTCTGAGACCTGCACCTGAATACGACAAACATCTTGAAAAGCTTCTTCATCCGGGAAAAGATTACCAACCTCGCCTCACAAAAGGTTTTTCGTTTAAAAATACAACATCCGGCAAGATTGCAGGCTCAATTCTTACTTTTTATGCACTGCTCGCAGCTGCAGTGTCTAACCTGCATTTTACAGATATTCTCGCCCTATATATAGCACCTTTCCCCTACCCGATTCACGGTTACATTGCCGCATTTTTTTCGATATGGGGTTTTTACTTTCTGCTAAGACATAATCCTAAAATAGCAATAACCCTTGTTTTTTTATGCGCCCTTATATTGGGCACACAACCATGCGCGTCATCAATAATACGGTCTCGACTTCCTCTGGATCCTTACGTTGAAGAAATTGTTGCCATACTGCCAACATATCATTTTATCATTTCAGGCACAGCTCTTGCTGTTTTTGCACTGCTTCATCAAAAAATTCCTTTTTTCAGAATTAAGAAACAGTAGTATCTTCTTAACAAAAAAAACAGCTAAAAGAAAGAGTAAAAAGCTTATCTATCACAGGTAGTGATTTGTTTTCTGTTTTTTACTTGTCTTTTTTATACAGCATATCAATAATTAACGTTATCAGTAACTGTTTGATTTATTTGAAATTACCTTACATTAATCCGCAAATTATATTTTAACCATATACGACTCGTACAATTAAATAAGCATAATCAGGCTGTTTAAACAGTTTATATATCATTTAGCAAATAGTCATAATATAGTTGTATATTCCCGATAATAATGCTATAATCGATACCAATAGGGATAATTATATGAAAGATATACTGCGAAAGGCCTCTATCAGACGTAAGCTTACGACTCTTAACATATTGCTGCTGCTGCCGGTATCTATTGGTATAGGAGCCTTCGCCTATTATCAGGCATATAACGCCGCCTACAAGCAGCTTATCGATAATGCTCCGATTACCGCCCGTTACAGTGCCAACCAGCTATCAAATAAACTTGAAACATATATGATCGCTATTGAAGGCATAACGAAGAGACAAGAGATTCGTTCCATGGAGTTTGAGCAGCAACAGCCCGTAATGAGACAAGAGACTGCCCGATTAAGATTAAAAGATATGAGCATAGTTTATCCGGATGGCAGCGCCATAACGACAAGCAGCAAAACCGGTACATTCGCAAATAAAAATTTTATAAAAGAGGCGTTTAAAGGGAAAACAGTACATTCAGATATCGAAATAAATTCTGCAGATAACAGCATTACCATGTATATCGCTTCACCGATAAGGGGCAACGACAACCGAACAGCAGCCGTATTGGCGGCAAAGGTTGATGCCGAATGGCTGTCTCTTGCAGCGGATAATATTATGTATGGCGCAAACGGCTATTCATATATAATCGATGAAAAAGGAACCATAATAGGCCATCATAACCGTGAGTATGTGTTAGAAAAGCGCAACTTCATAAAAGAATCAGAAACCGACGACAGCTATTCCCAAATTGCCACGATGTTCAGACAGATGGTCTCGGGTGAAAGCGGTTATCAGGATATCAATTTCGACGGAACAGACAGTTTTTTCGGTTTTTCACCTATTGGTGATACGGGTTGGTCAATCGCTGTCGGTACAGACAAAAGCAATGTGTTTCGTCCAATTGAGAACATGCGCAAATGGATCATTATTGTTTCGGCAATATTTATTATTGTAGGAATTATTTTTGCCTACTATGTCGCGCGTTCAATAACAACCCCTATTTTAACTGCTGTCGAAACCATTAAAGAGCTATCAGAAGGCAACCTTACCCAGAGAATAATCGCAAAAGGCAAGGATGAAATTGCCGATATGGCTGTTCATTTTAATTCATTTATACAAAAGATGCATTCAATAATAAGCAGTATCTCCAAAAGTGCCTCATCCCTTTCAACAGAATCTGACGAGATCTCCGCCTCGGCTTCGACCTTTTCTGAACTTGCCCAAAACCAGGCGGCATCCGCGGAACAGATATCAGCTACAATAGAAGAAGTTTCAGCCGGAATAGAGAATATTAATACAGAATCACAGGATCAGTACAAAAGCCTTGGCGAATTTATTATTCACATGAAAACTCTTTACGATAACATGAATAATATGGCTCGAAACCTTAAAGAGACACTCACAATATCTGCCGATATTGCCAATACAGCAAAATCCAGTGAAGATTCTCTAAAATCCATGACGAGCAGCATGACAAGCATACTTGACAGCTCCCGCGAGATGACAGGTATAGTTGATATTATTAACGACATATCCGAGCAAATAAACCTTTTATCACTTAACGCATCCATAGAGGCGGCTCGCGCGGGAGAATCGGGAAGAGGTTTCGCGGTTGTTGCAGACGAGATTTCCAAGCTTGCTGATCAGACAGCATCAAGTATCAAGGAGATAGACAAGTTTATTCAGCAGAATAACGAACAGATTGACCGCGGCCAGCAGAGTGTAAAATCGGCAACAGCTACCATAAGCCGCGTAATAGAGAGTATCGAAAAAATCAGCGAGATGGTAAACCATCTGGGAGACATCATGAAAACCCAGCTTGAAGTAAACGAGACAGTTAACGCCGAAGCCCTGCGAATGCAACAACGATCTGAACAGATGAAAGGCGCGACAGAAGAGCAGAAAAACGCCATCAGCGAAATAGTTCACTCGATAACATCAATTAACGAGAACACCCAGGCAAACGCAACAGGAGCCATACAGATGGCGGGCACTGTTGAAAAGCTGTCCGAGATGGCAGAAGAACTTAAAAATGATGTGGATTTTTTCCGAACATAAAAAAGAAAATCATAATGTCTCATTAACGCAAATAGACACAAACCTTTTCTCAATTTTCTTCATTATTTATGTCAGCGTATGCTGATATTGTTAATATGGTTCTATCCTTGGGATCGTCACCAAACCAGCACCAAGACAGCTGATTATTTTCTTTATTAGTTGAAGGCGTTAACAAAAAACGGCTTGACCGTCACTCTTTTTAATATATAAAATCCGATAGTTTCTTTTTTTAGGTTGCTCAAACAGTTAAATAACCAGGCGGTAACAAACAGAGCTTCTCTCTTACTATTATGGTAATCTTTAATTTGGATTTAAACGGCATAGCTGTTCCAGAAATGGTAATAATTCGAAGTTTCCTTATATCAGAAAGATTTATCCAGTCACTATAATTTTAGAACGGCACACATTAAAGCTATGCTGATAAATTTACTATTGTGAATGCCTGTGTAACGCTTTTTAAAAAAAACAAGAAAAACAAAAACCTTGAGGTATTCAAATGAAACTCCCTTCTTTATCAGCTATTGCGAAAAAAATCAGCACCCACCGTTTTATTATCGCAGGTGGAGCAGTTGCCATGACTTCTATCGCGGCCATTGCTATGACAGCTGTATTAACATTAACAGCGGACAAAGACCCCGGAACTCCTGATGTCTTCTGGGCTTCACATATCAAGGGCCATACTGGCGGAGAAATATCGAAGACCAGCACAATAAATGTTATTTTTAACAGTAATATTGTTGATAAGGCTGATATTGGGAAAGAAGTTGACGGAGTATTTTCGTTTGATCCGTCTTTAAAGGGAAAAGCTGAATGGGTCTCTCAAAATGAACTTGTTTTTGTTCCCGAGAAACATATGCCCGCTGGTGAGAAATTCCTGTGCACATTAAACCTTAACAGTTATATTAAAAAGACAGACGAGGTTGAAGATTTCTTTTTTGGTTTTTCAATTATTCAACCTAATTTTGACATAAAACTGGGAGGATTCAGGTTTCCAAAGCTTGAGAATCTGAATATTCAGGATTACGAGGGCTCCGTAAAAACAGCCGATTTCGAAGAGAGTAAGGCAATAGAAAAGATACTCAAGGCGTCTCAGGAAGGGAAAAATCTCAAAATTGAGTGGAAACACTCTTCCGAAACCAAAACTCATAATTTTACCATAAAAAACATAAAGCGCGGAAAAGCCCCCTCAGAGCTTCTACTTAAATGGGATGGATCTTCAATAAAATCGGATCGAAGCGGTGAGCACAAGATCGAGATTCATGCCCGTGATGTATTCAAGGTCAGCAGTATCGAAGTAATTTCAAGCTCTGAAAAGTATGTAGAGCTGACATTTACAGATCCGCTAAAACAGAATCAAAATCTTCGCGGTCTTATATACTTCGAAGAGATGGATTCTAGAACCGAAATAGACATGAATATCGTACGTGTTTTCCCAACTGGAGACAAAATTGGAGATGCCGATATAAGAGTCGAAAGAGGTGTTTTAAACAGTGAAGGCAAAAGACTGAACGAGGCTTTTCATAGAAGAATTACATTTCAAAAAATAGATCCCGGCGTACGTTTTATTGGAGACGGCACAATACTTCCCGATAACGACAACCTTACAGTGCCCTTCGAAGCTGTTAACGTGCACTCACTGCAGGTTACAGTTTTTAAGGTTTACGACAAAAATATGGGACAGTTCTTTCAGGTTAACGACTTTAAGCAGAACAACGAGATCAAACGTGTGGGTCGTTATCTGTGGCGTAAAACAATCAAACTTAACGCTACACCGGCCGAACTCTCTAAATGGTCCAGATACAGTCTGGACGTAAGCTCTCTTTACAAGGAGCATCCAGGCAGCCTGTTTCGCATAGAACTTTCAATCAACAGATCAAATTCGGCTCTGGGCTGCTCTGATAATCCGGATCCGGCAATTGTGGAACCCGATTTTACCAACCAGGAAGCTACAATAATAAGTGACAGCAGTTATTGGGACTACTGGGAAGAGTATGATCACAGTGAATACTGGGACAACAGAAAAAACCCGTGCCACGATGCTTATTATAAACAGTCTTATGGCAATCCCGTATTCAGTGCAAAAAATTTCTTATCCTCAAATATTGGAATAACAGCCAAATACGGATCAGGAAAAACGCTGACCGTTGTTACCACAGATATTGTGGACGCGTCTCCTGCTTCGGCTGGTATAAAAATATACAATTTTCAAAACATTGAAATTGGCTCCGGCTCAACAGACGGAAATGGATTTGCAGATATTACCGTATCGGGTGAAGGTGATCCGTTTTATATTGTTGCTGAAAGACGCGGGCAAAAGGGTTACCTTAAGTTAAGCGGAGCGTCACAGCTTATTACAAGCCACTTTGATGTAGGCGGTGAAAAAGTTAAAAATGGATTAAAAGGGTATATTTACGGTGAACGCGGAGTCTGGTCTCCCGGTGATAATATTTACCTCACCTTTGTTTTAGAGGATAAAGACAAGCTGCTGCCAAAAGATCACCCGGTTACAATGAAGCTCTATGATCCCCGTGGACGTCTGAAGCAGGTGCAATCGGCTTACAAACAGTCGAATAATTTTTATGCTTTTGAGCTTAAGACAGATAGTGAAGACGAGACCGGCTCATGGACAGCGCGCGCCGAGCTTGGAGGATTAAGTTTTACAAAAACATTAAAAATAGAGACCGTTAAGCCAAACCGTTTAAAGGTCGAACTTGATATAGGTGGAAAAGAGCTGCACCGTTCAAAAATGCCTGTTAGCGCGAAAATAAATTCACAATGGTTACACGGCGCAACTGCCCAAAATCTTACAACAGATGTCAGCGCCAGATTTTCAGGCCTTACAACTGAATTTTCACGCTACACAGATTATGTATTCGATGATTTAACACGTACTGCTTCGTCTGAAAAAATAGATATTTTTTCGGGCACACTTGACTCTGCAGGCAAAGCATCTTTTAATATATCGTTTAGCGACAGCAGCAAGCCTGCCGGTAAACTTAACGCATACTTTACAAGCAGGGTTTTTGAACCGGGTGGAGACTTTAGCTCTGAAACATTAACAATACCTTATCACCCATATACAGGTTACGTTGGAATTAAAACACCTAAGGGTGATGCAACCCGGGGCATGCTTTTAACTGACACAAAGCATACCGTATCGATTGCAACTGTAGACTCGAACGGCAAACAGGTTTCACGATCAAACATTGATATAAAACTCTATAAAATAGAGTGGAGATGGTGGTGGGATAAGTCGGGCGAATCTCTGGCCAACTTTGCCAGCTCTTCAAACACACGCCTTATTTCAAGTGGCACCACTTCGACCAGAAACGGAAACGGTAATTGGACATTTGAAGTAAAATACCCGGAATGGGGACGATATCTTTTAAGAGCCGAAGACCCTGAAACCGGACACGCCAGTTCTCAGATTATTTATATTGACTGGCCGGGCTGGGCTGGAAGAGCCCAGGAAGAGAAAGGTGTGGGTGCCACAAGATTGAACTTTACTCTTGATAAGGAAAAGTACAAGCCGGGTGATAAAGCCACCTTGTATATACCCGAAACAAAGCAGGGTATAATACTTCTTACAATCGAGAATGGCCGCACCGTTCTTGAAAAAAAATGGATAAAGTCATCCGAAGGCGAAAACAGAATAACAATACCTGTAACTAAAGAGATGAGCCCTAACGCGTACATAAATTTAGCCCTTATTCAACCGCATAAAGGGCGCAAGAGCGACGGTCCGATACGCATGTATGGTATTGTTCCAATAATGGTGGAAGACCCCAACGTGGTGCTTACTCCGGAGATCAGATCACCTAAAGAGATAAAACCAAAGCAGAAAACATCTATAACCGTATCCGAAAAGAATGGTCGCGCGATGAACTACACAATTGCCATTGTTGACGAAGGACTGCTTGGATTAACCGGTTTCAGGGCGCCTGATTTAAAAGACCACTTTTACAAAAGGGAGGCTCTTGGTGTAAAAACCTGGGATCTTTACGACGATATAGTCGGAGCATACGGAGGTGAGCTTAACCGTGTGCTTGCTCTTGGTGGTGGTGAAGGAGCTCTTGCCGCCGATCAACTGCGAGAAAGCCGTTTTAAGCCTATTGTCCGCTTTATGGGACCGTTTGAGCTTAAATCACGGGAAAAGAGAAAGCATGAATTTGAACTTGATCCGTATATCGGATCAGTGAGAATAATGGTTGTTGCCGGAGCCGACAGCGCATACGGATCGGCCGAGGAGTCTGTATTTGTGCGACAGCCTCTTATGGTTTCAGGAACAATGCCGGCTGTGGTTGGCCCCGGCGAAGAGGTTTTTGTACCTGTTACCGTCTTCTCAAAAGATAAAAGCATCAGAAAGGTCTCTGTTAACTTGAGCTCGACCGGTAATATAAGCTTTCCGGATGGAAAGAGTCAAACCGTCAGCTTTAGCGGCACCGGCAACAAGATTGCGTTTTTCAAAGTGAAAACCGGAAACGGCGTAGGCCGTTCTTCCATCACATTCAAAGCCCAAAGCGGTTCAGAAAGTGACGAGCAGACCATTAACTTCGAAATCAGGTCTCCTAATCCTTTACACACCGATATTACACATCATGCAATAGAAGCCGGCAAGAAATGGAGCCATACAATTAAGCCGGTTGGTCTGGCTAACACAAACAGCGCTGTTGTTGAACTTTCGGTTGTTCCTCCGATACATCTTGAAAAAAGGATCGGTTATCTGATATCCTATCCACACGGTTGCCTTGAACAGACCGTATCGTCGGCATTTCCTCAGTTATATCTGGGAAGCCTGACTGTACTCGATACTGTCGAAAGAACCGGTATCGAGAGTAATGTAAACGAAGCTATTTCGCGCATATCATCTATGCAAAACTCTTCGGGAAGCTTTAACTTCTGGGCATCAGGAAGGGGTGACATTAATGATTGGGCAAATATTTACGCCGGTCATTTTCTGGTTGAAGCACAAAAAGCCGGATACAGTTCGGCAGCGGCTTTACTTAATCCATGGAAATCATCACAGCGAAGACTCGCCAACAGCTGGAGGTCACGTGACAGATATTCGGTAATAACACAGGCCTACAGACTTTATGTTCTGGCAATATCCGGAAGTGCGTCCATACCGGCAATGAACCGGTTTAAAGATGCAACATCTTCAGATCCGATAGCGCAGCTGCTTCTGGCCGCCGCCTATTACCACGCGGGTGAAAGCAGTGCCGCCAAAGAGATAGCTAAAAGCGCGTCCATTGTTACACCGTCATATTCATCGCCGGGATTAACTTTCGGCTCTTCAACAAGAGATAACGCCCTGATGCTTATGTGTCTTGCCGACATCAAAGATACCGGGCGCGCTAAAAAACTGGCTGATGCAATTGGAGCAGAGCTCTCATCGAACAGATGGCTCTCTACACAAACAACGGCTTTTGCCCTTTTATCAATATCAAAACTGTATGGTGGAAGCCGCGGCTCTTACAACTTTTCTTACACAGTTTCGATAGACGGCAAGAGCGTTAAGAAGAATTCCAGCTTTCCGATAGTAAAGATTCCGGTTCGTGATGTCGAGGGTGCCGGAGCCAATATCGAAATTACAAACAGTAACAGCGATAAGCAGATGTTTGTTACAATAGCCAGCAGTGGTTCTCCATCACCGGGAAAGGAGAAGGTAACCAACAACGGTCTGGATATGTCTATCTCCTATTCAGGATCAAGTGGAGTTTATGATAGCATCTCTTCAATTCGGCAAGGTGAGGACGTGACAATAAATATTTCCGTGCGCAACACAACGGCAGACGCACTGGAAAATATTGCCGTAACACATATGGTTCCTTCGGGATGGACCATACACAATACACGACTGGAATCCGGACGTGAGGCAGCCGGCGTTATCTATCAGGATTTCAGATACGACCGTATTTATACATACATAAGCCTTAAGCCGGGCGAAACGAAGACCATAACATCTTCAATTAACGCATCCTTCGCGGGCCGCTACTATTTGCCTGCAATAACGGCGGAAGATATGTATGTTGCCGACCGTAAGGCTGGAGTTATGGGAGAGTGGACCGAAGTTGTTAAATAAGGCCTCTCTTGGATTATCCGCGGGCACCTTGGTTAAAGGTGCCTTCGCGTTAGCCCGCCAGGCTTACTTTTACATGATGCATTTATATAAAAATAATCCGGTCCGGTTTAACAGCGGTGCAATAGCTATTGTCTCGGCACTGGTTCTTGTCATGATTCCGGTAATTACCTTGCCGGTTTCGTTGTATAACCGCCCATTTTCAAGTGTGCTCTACTCTGCCGAAGGTGACCTGCTTGGAGCAAAAACTGCTTCTGACAGTCAATGGCGTTTTCCATACAGAGGAGAACTTCCCGACAAGTATAAAACTGCTCTTTTGGCATTTGAAGACAAGCGGTTCTATTATCATCCGGGGATTGACCCGGCATCGGTTATTCGTGCAGCAATTCAAAATTCGTATCGCGGCAAAATTGTGTCTGGAGCCAGCACAATATCCATGCAGCTTATAAGGATCACCTGTAACGGCAGTGACCGTTCGCTTTTACAAAAAATTTATGAATCTTATTTGACAATCGGACTGGAGCTTAAACATTCCAAGGAAGAAATTCTGATGTTATATGCCGCACACGCTCCCTATGGCGGAAACACGGTAGGCCTAAACGCGGCATCATGGAGATACTTTGGGAGAAACCCTCAGAACCTTTCGTGGGCCGAAAGCGCCATGCTGGCCGTACTTCCCAACAGCCCCGCGTTGATACACCCCGGGCGCAACCGGAATAATCTGAAAAATAAGAGAGACGCACTACTAAAAAAACTGTATCTAAATGGCGAGCTGGACGAGCTGGATTATCAACTGGCGGTCGAAGAACCTTTGCCTCAAAAACCTCTCAATTTACCGCGCGAGTGCCCGCACCTACTGGAAACACTGATTCAGCAAAATCCGGACAAACACAGATTTGAAACAACAATAGACAGAAACATACAATCGAGCGTTAACTCCATAGTAGAACGTGGTCACAACCATCTTTCGGCAAGAATGATATATAATATTTGTGCAATTGTCGTAGAAAACGATACCGCTCACGTTGTAGCATATACCGGTAACAGCATTAATACCGACGATAATGGTAAGGGATACCAGGTTGATATTATCAGACGCCCCCGAAGTACCGGGAGCATACTGAAGCCGCTGCTTTACACGGCCATGCTGAAAGAGGGCCTTATTACACCCGAAATGCTTATACCGGATGTACCAACCAATTTCGGCGGATACATGCCCGAAAACTTTACCAGAACATACAGAGGTGTCGTACCCGCGAGGACCGCCCTTGCCCTTTCACTGAATATCCCAGCCGTCGCCATGCTGCGCGATTACGGCTATCCCCGATTTTACCGTCTGCTAAAACAGTTTGGCATAAGCACTTTATCCAGACCGGCAGGCCATTACGGGCTTACATTGATTCTTGGGGGAGCCGAAGCATCATTATACGACATCACAACTTCTTACCTTTCAATCGCAAGATCAGCGTCAGGGTTAGCTGCTTCACAACCTGTAATCCTTCAGAACGACGAACAGCAGCATTTTAAAATACCAGGAATATCACCGGGGGCATCTTACCTTACATTAGAGGCTTTACTTGATGTCAAACGCCCAGGAGTCAGTGAACAGTGGCGCTCGTTTCTTTATTCACAGAAGATTGCCTGGAAGACCGGAACAAGCCTTGGACACCGCGACGCCTGGGCAATCGGAGTCAGTGGCAAATATACCGTAGGTGTCTGGTGCGGAAACGCATATGGAGAGGCCGTTGCCGGTATGACCGGACTGCAGGCCGCGTCACCTATTCTTTTTGATATTTTTGGAAGCCTTCCAACAAGCGAATGGATCGTAAGCCCGAATAGAGACCTGAAATATATAAATATTTGTGAAGTATCAGGCTTTCTTCCAAACGAACATTGTAACGTTACCCAAACCCGGATCCCGGTTTCAGCTAATCCAGAAAAACAGTGCCGCTATCATCAGCTAATTCATCTTGACAAGCGCAAAAAATACCGTGTAACCAATCTATGTGAATCGGTAAACGATATGGTTCATGAACCCATGTTTGTTTTGCCGCCGGTTGAAGAGTTTTATTACCGCAAGACCAATATTAATCATGTTAAACTGCCTCCCCTTCGTGAAGACTGTATGGTGCAACAGGAGAACAGCAGTGTTAAACAGATAAGCCTTATATATCCGTCCCCGAACACAAAGGTTTTTGTACCAACAGATATTTCGGGAAAAAAAAGCGAGCTGATATTCAAAGCAGCTCATATTGAAGACGACGCAATTATATACTGGCATCTTGACGATACCTATCTTGGAAGCACAACCGAATTTCACAATATGAACGTACAACCCGATCCTGGGAAACATAAGCTGACACTTGTGGACTCGAAAGGGTATTTGATAAGTACGTTCTTTGAAGTTATAGGTGAGTAATTTATGTGTTTTCCACGTTTCATCAGGACATTAAAATACAAACCCAAACCGGATAAAACGCGAAAATTTCCCGGCTACCTTTACCTCTTAAGAACGAGATTAATTACAAACAGAAGTATAAGCGCTCCAACAACGGCAGAAATAATTGCCGAGATTAAACCGCCACCAATAGAGATTCCAAGAAGATTGAAAAGAAAACCGCCTACAAAAGCACCCACAACACCGACCACAAGGTTTCCGATAAGGCCGAAACTCATACCCTTGTAGATCATGCCCGCAAGCCAACCGGCTACAAGACCGATCAAAAGAAAAATAATCAACGAAGTTAAACTCATAAGTCCTCCTGATTTTTAAAAATATCCACCTAAACAATAAATGCAAACAAGGCGACTATGTATAGTATACTACTTCATGATTAATAAATCAAGTTCTTGTCTAAAATCTTTCTGTTTAACCACCGTGATGGCGCCTTATCCCGTCGTAAAACAGGACAAAACAGGTCTCGATGCAAGGCACATTTACTCATTTACAATAGATATCATAGAATATCAAAAATCTATTAAATTACTAAAAAATATCGAAATTTTGATAATTTTAAGTATATTTCTATTGAATTACGTCATACCTTTTGCATCAGAACTGACAATAAAGAAATAAAATTGATGGTCATGCCCCTGCTTAATAGCTACAAGGGAGCTTAATGTGAAAAAAGTAATCGTGCTTAGTAGTTTTTTTCTTTTTTTTATTATTACAAGTTGCGGCACTAATCTTTACGATTTGGCAAACAGTGGTAAAACAGAAACAGAGGAGGAAGATCCCGATACAAACGGGAATCCATCAATTCTTCTCAGGGCAGTTTACCTGTCAACGATTATATCCAGCAACAGTATACTGCCAACCACTCCGGTGAGTTCAGTTGGTACTACAGATCTTATTTTCCAGATAGAAAATACGGGAGACTCTGCCCTTATGATAACCAGTATTGCTGCAGAATCAAGTTCTTTCGAATGTATGGAGCCAATGCCCTTTACTGTTGAACCAGGCGCAGAACACCAGTTTACACTTAGAATAACTTCACCTGGAGAAGGAAGCATTCTGACTCAACTGCGTGTCGAAAGCAATGATCCCGAAACACCGGCTTTTGACTTTACTATTAATATTATTGCTCATTCATCTCCGATTTATGTTTCGGCCGATGCTGATGAAGCAGGCAGCGGAACATACAGCAATCCCTACCGGTCTCTTTCTGAGGCGATAGGCGACGCTACTTCGGATGGGACAATAATAATTGGCAGCGGAAATTATGATGGATCATTTGTTATTAACCTCCCCATGAAGCTTTTAGGCAATTACCGCTACAACGGTTCGGGCTGGGTAGTGGTACCGGAAGATGAAGCTGCAGGAAGGCCGGTTCTACTCAACAGTGAGCTGAACACCGACCGCAGAACAGTGCATATCACGGCATCCCCACTCTCTTCTGAAATATCCATAATCTCTCTTGATATAAATACGCCGAACGCCTCTGCTAACGCATCGTCTATTCTTGTTGATTCGCAGACTTCAGCTTCCGGTGGAATTGTTATTAGAAACTGCAACATAAGCAACCCTGACAATTATAACGCTAACAGCAGCTCACACGCGATAAGGCTGACAAGCGGAAACCAAAATGGTACTGTTTCGATCACCGATTCGTTTATTACGGGAGGTAACAGCAATGGAAACAGTTACGGAATATGTTTTAATCCTAATTCTCTTTCTCTTTCCGGATTTAATCTTATTGTCAGAAGGAACAGCATAGAAGCAGGCGGCGGTTCTACTGCAAACGCCAATTTTTACGGAATTTTTATTAATACAAATACATCCAACAATATAGCTGATACAACGTTTAATATCAGTGACAATACCAAAATCGAAGGGGGTACTTTTACAGGTTCGACTCTGCACGAGAGCATGGGATTAAAGATATATCTTGGTAGTAATAATAATTTATCAGATTTTTTTATAAGGGTCAACAATAACCAGTCCATTAACGGTGGCTTTGTATCGAACAACCATACCGGAATAACAGCCGGCATCAGTATTACCACAAATAATATTACAACTATAAGCAATAGTGCCATTGATATACTGAATAACGTCAATATTAGAAGCCAAAGCGAATCTTCAGGTTATTACGGACAAAACGGAACAGCAATTTACGTAAACTGCGACATGACTCCACTGACTATTTCCGGCAACCGTATAAAGAGCGAAGCTAATGTATCTTCAAGAGGGATCAGCTTAACAGGCGAAAGCCAGATTATTTGCATAAACAACATCGTTGAAGCAGAATCAAATACAGGCGGCGCTAACCCTCTATATTTTGACTGGGTGGGCGATATTTCTGTTTATAATAATTATTTATCTACCAGCAGCACAAACACCGATTCGCACGCAATATGGAATGAGTCCGGCACAATCACCAAACTGGACATGGTTAATAATATTCTGATTTTCAGTAATACCGGCTTCGGGATGTATTCCAGCGACCCTATTACAAACATTATTATTAAGAATAACTACTTTTTCCCTGAATCTAATGCCTTACATGAAGATGGCACTTCGTATTCAATTACTTCATTGAATCTTGTGAGCGGTTGCGTAGATAATTTCACAACAGCGGCTTTTCCTTCATTTGATTCGAACTTGCGTCTCACTTCATCTGCACAAAATAACGATCTTAAGATCCGCGGCATTGAGATCAGTACTGTTCCTTATGACATAATGGGCGATCCTCGCCCCGGATCCGATGGATACTACGCTGTTGGTCCTTACGAGTTCTGATTTAGTCAATAATAGTCCCCCAGCCTGGCTTCTTAGCCAGGCTGCAGCATTTGTTTTATATTTTTTTACCTTTTTCCCCGATCCGGGTAGCCAAGAAGCCAGCAAAATCAGGTTTTATGCTATTCTGACAAATAAAACATCAAAATTACAAAATTTCTTTTGACAACCTGATCTTTTCTGCGCTATAAAAAAGAGGGTGGCTCTATTAGAAGGATTATTTGTAAGTAGTACCAGCATTTTTACGTATTGCAGTGCTTTTATCAGTATGTTGACCATTGTCCCGAAACAAATCATTATTCGGTTCAACGCACCCATCGATTTTTCCATTCCACTGTTTAACTGGTAGAAGTACATAGGCAAATTACTGAGATGGAGAATTGAATGAAAAAAGTGGTTTTTATCGGCATTTTATCCCTTTTTCTGATCATAGCTGGATGCGGACCGGATTTGTATGATCTTGCTAACAGCAAACGGACACTGCTTCCTTCCATGCAGATAGACGCCCTATTTTTGCAAAAAACCATTTCTAACAATGATATACTTCCAAGTCTGCCAATTATTCAAAATGCTACCAACAATTTACAATTTTTGATTGCCAACAATGGCAACGGACCTTTAACAATAACGGAAGCAGATCTGGATTCAGATTACTTTGAACTTTCACTGCCGTTGCCCTTTACAATTGACCCCGGTGATGAGCAACAGTTTACAATCGATATAACACCACCCGGTACAACAGAATATTCTTCGCTGATTCGGCTTCACAGCTCGGATCCGGATAACCCTCAATTTGAATTTACATTAAACGCCATCTCTTATCACGGATTAGTTTATGTTTCATCTTCTGCATCGGATAGCGGAAACGGAACTGCTACCAACCCTTATAAGAGTCTTGACACTGCAATTAGCAACGCGGATAACAATGATTCAATAATAATCGATAGCGGCACATACGACGGATCGTTTGCAATAGATAAACCGCTGAATCTGATAGGCAACTTTCGCTACAACGGCACAGCCTGGTTAATGGTGCCTGAAGACGAGACAGAAGGAAGACCGGTTTTGCGTAACAGCACCGCGACCACTGATGGCAGCACTGTGTATATTTCGGCATCGCCACTCTCTTCTGAAATATCACTAACTTCACTGAATATCTATACTCCAAACGCCTCGGCTAATGCGTCAACAGTTCTTATTGATTCAAGTACAGAAACGTCAGGCGCGATAACTATCAGAAACTGCAACATCAGTAACCCTGATGGTTATAACTCAACAGGATCATCTGCCGCGATACTCCTTACCAACGGAACCCAAAGCGGCACCGTTTCGATTACCGATTCGTTTATAAGAGGCGGGGATAGCAATAGTTCCGCTTGGGGGATAGTATTAAATGATAGTAACCCCCTAGTAATGAACGGCTTTAGTTTTATAATAAGAGGGAATGATATTGAGGCCGGAACTAATGGCAATAGCACCGTGGCCAATGCAGGAATTTACATCATTTTTGAGAATTACACATCATCAGATATGAATCAAATTACAAACACAACGTTTGATATTAGCAATAACAGTCGTATTTGTGGAACTTCGCACCACAACAATAGTTCTACTAGTCATGGAATCTATGTAGCGCCTGAGTACAATGGCTCTTTTAACTATTTTAAACTTCTTATACAAAACAATGGCCTTATAAGCGGAGGCGAATCTCAAAATATAAATAGCGGCTCTAAATATGGAATCAGGTTTGATGCATATGACATACCGTCTACAACAACAGGTTCAGAGATAATTATAAAAAACAATCAATTGATAACAGCTCACGGTCCGACCTCTGCCGAACAACCGTACAGAAGTCACTCGGTTAATATTTATATGTCGACAACCACAGGTTCTATACCAGTAACAATTTATGGTAACCACATAAAAGCCGAATCTAATAATGAAGCAAAAGCTGTAACAATCAATAACTCACCAAAGATTATATGTACAAACAATATAATAACTTCTGAAAGTATAAATTACTATTTTGATAGCTCAGCTTTAAATATTACCGGCAGTATTTCGAGTGAAATAACGGTATTAAACAATCTGATTTATGTTCTTAGCAACTTTGCCAACCCAGCCCTCAACTACCCCGGCACTAATTCTGATAACTTCACTTTTATTAATAATACTATTATTAATAAAAGTTCATCAGAATATTGTATCGCCAATTCCGATTTTGGATCGTTAGAAATAAAGAACAATTACTTTTATCCAGAAGACAGGGCATTTCGAACATATGGAACCAGCTATAATATTTCATCTTTAGAATCAGCTTATAGCACCACCTGTTCTGACAACTTCACCACCAGCGATATACCGATATTCGACTCGAACTGGCGGCTTACTTCGGCTACTGTAAACAATCCGCTTAAGTCGGGTGGCATAATGATTCCAGGATTAGTATCTGATATTTCTGGTGATCCCCGTCCCGGTTCTGATGGAGCCTACGCGGTTGGCCCTTACGAATACTGATTTTCGCTCAGAAACATCCCTCTGCCTGGCTAACAAGCCAGGCAACGGCTTTTGTTTTTCGTTTTTCCTCCTTTTTCAACGACCCAAAAGTTGTTTTTTCACTTCTTAAACAATTTAATGCAATTTTGTTATGCATTTTCCCAATCAGGGTGGCTAAGAAGCCAGCAAAACTATTTTAAGCTATATTTCTTGACAGAATACAGCAATAATTTTCTAAGAGGGGTATAGCAACAGAATACATCATAATTAATTTACAATAATCAATTAGGAGAAACCTGTGAGTCGCTTCTTCTGGGTAGTTACATTTGTTTCTGTTTTTTTAACAACTAACTGTAGTACAGATTTTCATGACCTTGCTGACCATGACAAAAAAACACAATTAAATGAAGATCCCGATAATACTGGAAACCCATCGATTCTAATACGAGCTGATTACCTATCGGAAGTTATCACCAATAACAGCACTTTACCCACCACACCAGTAAGCGCAACTGGCTCTACTGAACTGCTTTTCCAGATTAAAAACACGAAAGACTCTATACTTACCATAAACAATATTACTACCGACTCAAGTTCGTTTTTATGCATGGAAGACCTGCCTATCACCCTAGAACACGATATGGAACATCAATTCACCCTAAAAGTTAATTCACCTGGCTCTGGCAATACTCAGGCAAAAATAATTATAGAAAGCAACGATCCGGAAATACCAACCTTCCAATTTACTGTTGATATTAATGCCCTGACCTCTCCGGTTTATGTTTCGGCCGCTGCTCCTGCAAATGGCAACGGAACCTACAGTAATCCATACAAATCTCTTAATGACGCTATAAACAGCGCAAATCAAGATGGAACAATAGTGCTGGGGAGCGGCTCTTACAACGGGTGTTTTGAAATAGATAAACCTATTAAGCTTTTAGGTCATTTCAGATTCAATGGTGAAGGTTGGAAAATAGTACCTGAAGACCAGACAGATGGAAGACCGGTTTTACATAACAACAGCGCGGCCGCTTCTGACAGTACTGTGTGTATCACAGCAACAACACTGTCTTCTGAAATATCGCTAACTTCACTCAATATCTATACACCGAATGCCTCGGCTGACGCCTCAACAGTTCTTATTGATTCTGGAACCACATCATCAGGTGCAATTAATATTCGAAACTGTAATATCAGTAATCCTTATGGTTATAACTCAACAGGATCATCGGCCGCGATAAGGCTAACCAACGGAACCCAGAGCGGTACCGTTTCGATCACTGATTCGTTTATTCAAGGAGGTGACGGCAGCACAAATGCCTGGGGAATATGCTTCAATGATGACTCATTAAGTCTTAACGGATTTTCTTTCACTATAAAAAGAAATGACATTGCAGCCGGGAAAGGAAATACACCGAATAAAGAGAATGCCGGAATTGAAATCAGTTCAATTAATTCACCTTCAACAAACATCATAACAAATACAACTATTGATATTAGTGATAATGAACGGATTTGCGGACCAGCACAAAGTACAAATTCTAATGATCATGGCATCTATATAAAGCCATTACGTAATAGTACTTTTTCAAATTCTAAACTTTATATCCAAAATAACGGGATTATTAGTGCTGGCCCGGTTATTACAACTAATGCAGGATATAAATATGGTATACGTTTTAGATCGACAAATATGCCGA
The DNA here is from genome assembly GCA_016934935.1 of Spirochaetota bacterium. GTDB lineage: Bacteria > Spirochaetota > UBA4802 > UBA4802 > JAFGJZ01 > JAFGRW01. The sequence goes on from JAFGRW010000121.1 coordinate 52,786, forward strand.
CAAACACTTCAGGATCCGTAATAATAATCCAAAATAATGAAATGATACGATCTCATAACGCTGACTCGACAGGCCAACCACTTAATATAACAACTGTTTTTACATATTCGACAGATACTGATATTTCCGTAAAAATATACAACAACCATATAATTGCCGAGACATTTCACTCGGATGTTTCAAGAGCAACTGCTATTTCTTGTGATAATTTCAAAAATTTCGAGTGTATAAATAATATTATCACATCCGAATTATCTAGCGGCAATGCTTCAAGAGGCCTGTATCTTGCTGGAGGAAACAATAATGTTGCTAATGTGTATAATAATCTTATTTATGTACTTGGTGTTAACGGTGGTGACGCGATATTCGACTATTACCAGAGCCCTGATTCAGTTAATATTAAAAATAATATTATCATGTTAAATAACCATCTTAATTATTGTATTTTTTCATACAGCTCGAACAACAGATTTATACAAAATAATTATTTGCATCCTCATAATAATTATTTTTATCAGTTAAATTCTGGCACTAGCTACAATAATATCAGCAGTTTTGAAACAGATTTCTCAAACTGCGTTAACAACTTCACCGGCTCAAGTCCGATATTCGATTCGAACTGGCGGCTTACTTCGGATCCGGCAAATAGCTTTCTTAAAACTGACGGTACTTCAATTAGTGGTGTTGCTTCTGACATTGACGGTAATCCCCGTCCTGGTTCTGATGGAGCCTACGCGGTTGGCCCTTACGAGTACTGATTTTTGCTTAGAAACATCCCTCTGCCTGGCTAACAAGCCAGGCAGCAGCTTTTGTTTTTTCTATTTCACTCTATTTCCTGATACAATATCTTAGTTTTCCTTTCCTAAAAATATTTTAAACAATTTTAACCTGTATTTTCCAATTTTTAGTGGCTAAGAAGCCAGAGATTCGAAAAAAAATCCAATTTTTCGGTAATAACACTCATATTCTCTGCTAAAATACTTAACAGTTAACAGGTTTATAAAAATTTTCTAATCCCAGTTATAAATTTTAATGTCGTTAATCTACACAAACCTTAAATCTAACTAATTAAGTGAATTGTTATGAATTATTCCTTCTCGAATTGTATATTTCTTTGGAATACATAATAATGTCCAGCAGTTATGAAAGTTCAGGTAATGATTCAAAAGACACAGATAATATCAACGTTCGTTTGCAATAATTATCTGATAAAAATTTTAGAGAAAAGATTTATCTTTCAAACAAAAAAAGGTTTATGAACGATCCATTGCTGGAAGATCCCCTAGTGCTTTCTCGGTAAAAGTATTACACAACAAGGCACTGTACGAAACAAAAAAACCAAGATGTTGCTGATCGTATAGCTTATTTAAGACAAATAACACCGATTTGTTTGCTCAGAATATATAAAAAATGAAAAAAATGGAAACCACACGTAATTATACGGATGGCAAAAATGTCTAATTAGTAGAGAATAACACTATAAATTCTATGTTCTCTCTAATAAGGATATCATATTAGCAAAGAGGTTTTATAATGGCTAAAATAGTATTGGTTTTGTTTTTTTTGTTATTTTCTACTTGCAGCACAGAAAACGGCAGTAAAGACTCCCTTGTTCCCCCGGAGAACACCGATTCTTCTGAGAATACTGATTCTTCTGAGAATACTGATTCTTCTGAGAAAACTATTCCTTCAATAACTCAAAGCCCAATTTATCCATATGGGGTATCTTTTAGGTTGCACGATACAGCGAGAGCAATAAATGACACGCAGGAGGAAATAATTCGAAGCAGCCTCCTAATGAAAAACATCGTCAATAAAAACCCAAGAATAGCACCTCCGAAACATAAAACCCTCAATGATTACACAAAACGCATCTATATTGATAGTAACGCGTCATCAAATGGGGACGGCACAATAGATTCTCCTTTCAATAATTTGGATATAATTATCAAAAATACTTATGAGCCGCATACAGCTTATCTTTTAAAAGCCAACAGTGTTTTTAACGGAGTTAATTTTATTATTAATAACATCTCAGATATCTATATCGGTTCTTATGGAACAGGCCACATGCCGGTAATCACAAATGCAGACTCCTTGATAAACCCGACTTCTGCTGATGGATGCGCTGTTATAGGTGAATGCAAAAAACTTGATGGAATTGAAAAAGAATCAGGATCCAGCTATTGCTTTAATATGAATTCAAAAGATATAACCATAGACGGCATACATTTTGTTATTGGAAGCGGCGGACTTGCCCTTAACAGTGAAAATTTAAGCATTATAAATTGTACCGTAGAATCCATTAAATTTAACGGTTTTTATGGTGGAAGCCAGTACGGCACACTAATGATTGGGGGCAATAAAGGTTTAATTTTATACAATAATGAAATTGCATTCGCAAGTCGAGACCTTTATTTTGCGGGTGGTGGTCTTGAAAACGCTAGTATTATCGGTAATTATTGGCACCACGCAAACATGTTTACTTTCCCAAGCCCTGAAGACTTTGACAACCGATCAACCTGGGTAAGCGAGGGAACAGCAAGAGGTGACTGTCTACAAACATATGAGTATGGTGATTCTGCGGATAAAAACATCTACATTGCAGATAATTTTTTTGATCGAAGTGATACGGCAAGTAAATTCTGCGTTATAAACAATCTGGCAAAAGGTGTAACAATTGAATATAATACATTTATTGTTCCGCTAAAGCATCCAGACAATGGAGGCGGAGGATGCTATAACTCAGGAATAGTAACAGACAATCTTGTTGAAAATAATTTATTTTTGAATCTGGATCCGGTCGGTGGTGTTTCGGGAGTTAGCGTAGGAGGAGTAGTAAAAAACAATCATTTTATTGGTTACGAAAATATTTCCGATGCAGGATATAGCGTTTATGTTGATAACACAAATTCTGCTTACATAAATCCCGATTACTACCTCGAGAATGTTGTACCAGAGCAACGAAAAGGAAGCAGTATCTTTAATAATCTATAAATAAGATCACGGCCAGAATAGTAGCGCTGTACTGGCGCAGCGCTATTATTAGGAAATATTTTGGTTCCATAAATGTAGCACGTTTTGGAATCAAAGAAACTCTTGATATTAAAAAAATCATTTGTACTGACGATTATATTTCAATTGGCGCAAATCCTGGATGAAAATATATTATAATGATTATATGTGGTAATAAAAAGATGTTATCTGTTTTTGGATTAATTCGAATAAACAAAATGAGTTTTTTACTAATCGTAATTGCAGTCTTTCTGTTATCTGTTGGGTTCTACCATGATCAAAATTCCAAATCAATGAATCAAATAAACAGTGGTATAATTACATACACTATTTCTGTTAATATCCCAGATAGTTCGCAATATCATAATTCGAAAGAAAAAGAACTGTATATGAAAAATATAGAAAGCAATATTTCTCCCTTAAGAACAATATTTTTTAATGGAAAAAAATCAAAAACCGAAGAAATTAACACAGATTACGGCTACAAGAGCCTTGTAACAACAATAAAAGACTGTTCAAAAAATGAATATCAATATTGTAAAGTATTTCCCAATCGCAATTTTTGCTTGAAAATTAAAGAGGAAATGTCTAGCTCAAGTGAGTATTTTCCTCCTCGTGTTATTTTTTTAAATGAATATAAAAAAATAATGGGATACAAATGCCAAAAGGTTCTTATCGAAGAAGCTTCGGTATTATATCATATCTGGTTTACTGAAGAAATTACTGTTAATGACCCAACATATGCTGTTTTGCAACATGAAAGCATTAAAGGTTTTGTAATGGAGCAAGAAACCGTATTTAACACAAAGAAACATTATTATAATGTTAAATACACTGTAAGCTATCTCAAATCCTGTGAACTTAAACAAGATATTTTTAACACCCCAGAAGGTTATGAATTTTATTCCAGCTTCGAGGAAGTCCTCAAAGAAAAATAATTTTACTTTCTTAAGCAGGCATTATTAAATTTGATGGTGTAGCTTACATGATATTCTCCTGTTATTTGCGATGACACTTTTTGAATACTGCTTTTGCTATATATTAACTTCTTTTCGTATCTGCAGAACAAAGCTTTATATTAACCCTAACAGGTTTATTGCGCTAAACCTGTTAATTAAATAATTTTCAAGATAAGTACAATTCTAAATTAAACATTTTGTTTTATTAATTCTTACAATCAATTATAAACTACCCTGTTTCGGCCAGCTACAATTTTATTACCACAATTTTCACATGTTTCTTTTTCAGTTTTAGGGGTAAATCCGCAGTTTGAGCAGTGTTTGCGTTTAGCTTTATAAAGGTTAATGTCCGCTTTGTTTAATAACCAGGTCGTTATTTCGGCCTTCAATCGACTTGCTCTTTCTCGTTCGAGGGCAGAAAGATATTTGGCCGTATAGAACTCACCCAAATTTTTTATATTAAATTCTTTTTCTATTTCTTTTTGGGAAGAAAAAAGAGATGTCATTCCAAAGCTTATTGTTATGTGTGGTTTGGATATTGGGAGACCAATGTCCTGTTCTTCCACTTTTTTTCGAATCTTTTCAATAGCAAAAATGCCATTATTTAAAGATGTTTCTGGAAGCAGTATCAAAAATTCTTCTCCTCCATAGCGACCTGCAATGTCATTTTTTCGTATATTATGTTTAATTGTTGAACCAACAATTTTTAAGGCTTCATCTCCTTTCAGATGTCCATAGGTATCATTGATATTTTTAAACAGATCTATGTCGCCCAATATTATGGAAATATCACAAAATTCATTTTGACTCATTTGTTCATTAAATTTGCTCATTATTGACATACGATTTAGTAATCCGGTCAGTACATCGTTTGTAGCAATTTGACAGGTTTCTTTAAGTTTGAGATATCGCCGAAGATGAGTTTTAGTCGAGAGGAGAAACTCTTGATTATCTATTGGCTTTTTGATTATTGCGACAGCACCCTGTTCCTGGCGCTCCCGTGCAATTTTAATATCTGTGACAGCTGATACAAACAGAAAAGGGAGATCTTTATGTTGAGGATTACAATTGACAATATCATGAAATTCCCCTCCATTCATATTTGGCATATTGTAGTCACAAATTACTATATCAGGATTATACTCATTAACAGCCTTTAACCCCTGTTCCCCATCATATGCCAGTATAAAATTGCAATAACCCTCATTACTTAGTATATCTTTTTCCAATTCCATAATCACAGGGTTGTCCTCTACAATCAAAATTACAGACTTATACTCATCAAACTCGTTTTCTTTATTTGGTGCACTTATTTCTATATTCAAATCGTTTTTAACAAAGCGATTGTCTTCAATAGCAAGACGAATACTGTTTTCGTTATCTGTATTCCGCGATTCAGAGTTAATTGTTTTTAATTTATGCTTTGACGTCTGTTTTTCATCATATTGAACAAATGGCAACTCAAGAACAAAACAGGTTCCTTTTCCTTTACCATCAGATTCGGCAAATAATTTACCGTGCATTATATTGGCAAGTTGGCTGGCATACGCTAATCCGATGCCAGTGCCGGAATATCGTTTTTTACGACCATCGCTGGTTTGAAAAAAGCGGGTAAAAATGGCATCCAGATTTTCTTTTTCTATACCAATCCCGTTGTCAGTAACTGAAATCCTTAATGAATCTTCGGCTTCTTCGACATTCAATTCAATGGTCCCATCATCAGGATCGACAAATTTAATAGCGTTAGACAATATATTGTTCAATATTGCGTCCAGTTTATCTTTGTCTGTAAAAAAACTATGGTATTTTCCGGCAGAAATATCTGTTGTTATTGAAATTGATGTTTCCGAAACAGCGGATTGATAAAAATTAACTATATTTTCTATGAATTGATTTAAATTAATTGAAGATATATTCAGACGTACTCCTTCAGCATCCATCTTGGCCAATTCTAAAAGTTTGTCTATAGAATCTTTTAGACGGATTGACGCTTTAGAGATTATCTCAAATCTTTTTTTTGCTGTTTCATCCATAATTTTATCATGATCCAAAGCCAGTGATACCGCGCTAATAATAACCGTAAGTGGAGATTTGAAGTCATGTGTAATATTTTGTATGAAATCCGTTTTAAGCTTATCAAGTTCAGATAATTTTTCATTTAGTATCTCAAGTTCACGACTTTGCTGTTTTAATGAGTTTGCTATTTTATATTGTTCATCCCACAAGTAGATAGAAAGCAGTCCAGAGCAAATTATTTGATGAACGTTACAATATACATTCACGTCAACTCGAGGATTAATAAAAACAATGTACCCAAATATTCTATCGCGGTTATAAAGGGTTCTTGTCATAATTGTAAACGGTGTATCTTCAGGAAATTCGGGCAATAAATCTTTTGTGTTAAAGACCTTACCGTCAACAGAAAGAGGAACTCTTTTACCTTTTATAACATTAAGAACCTGACGGCAATCATTTGGGATTTCCCATTGGATATTTGATATTCTATTGGGGGGAGTATCAAACAATTGAATACTGAAGTCATTGATCCCGGCTATGATCATTTCTTTATAAATTGCATCAAGAAAATCACTCATTGTTGTAGTTATAGAAATACTTGAGAGTAGCGATCTGAATCTGGTCATATTATCAACATACCGGTTGGCGACAGTCCCCACAGCTATTTCAAACTTCTCTTCGATAAGCTGGTTTAGCTTTTCAAAAATCTTATCAAGAGTCACTTTGTTCTTTTGGGTTTGAAGTTTGACTATTCTTCTTTTAAGCAGCTCCATCTGCTTGGGTATATTGGATTTTAAATTTTCGTTGAACAAGACATTGAATATTATATTCATTTTTTGCAGAAATTTTCCTGAAGAATTGCCCTGAGACAAATCATCAATAAGCGACTGTTCACAATTTTCGAGATCGTATTGTTCCATTAGAGCATATTTAATATCGTCTTTAACTTCAGGTTGTGAATATTCAGGTATATTGTAAAAAGGGAAACAACCACAACTTTCACGAACAACAAGCCGGGAAGGATAAACAGCATTATTTTCTTGTTTTTTTTGATGTTTATTTATAATCAATTCAAATGCATTATATGTAACATCAACAAGTGGCTGGTTAACTGTAGTAATTGAAGGTTTTGCAAATCTGGAACTTTTTTTATTATCAAAACCGGTTACCTTGATATCTTCCGGCACCTTTATCTCAAGCTGCTGTAATCTATCGATAACACCGGATGCCATTGAATCATTGGCGCAAATAATTGCGTCCGGCATAAAATCAGGATCATTAACAAAATAATCAGCTGCTCGCAAGCCACCTTTATAAATAAAGTCCCCACAATAGGTTAATTCCTGTTCAAATGGTATTTTATGCTCAATCAGAGAATCCTGATAGGCTGAAAATCTGTCCAGAGCCTCCTGATTTGTTTCAATACCCTTAACAAAAGCAATACGACGACAATTATGAACCTCTATCATGTGGTTCATCAGTTCTTTCATTCCGGAATAGTTATCAACAGTAACTGATGGTATATTGTCATAACTGTCACCTACCGTGACCAGAGGTATATCTTTATATTTTTCCAAAAATGCCATTTCTTCTTTATTATCCAGAAATGCCATTAATGTAGTAGATAGAATAACAATACCATCAAGTTTGCTATTGCTTATCAGGTCATACGCAACATTTTCATGTTTATCAAAAATAAAACTAGAGTTCATTGATTTGCCGTTGAGCATTATCAAATTAAACCCAAGTTCCTGAGACGCTTTTTGCGCTACAGCAAAAAAAGGAAAATGGAATGAATCTTCAATCTGATTAAGAAAAAAACCAACATCCAGGGTCTTGTTTTTCTTGTTCATTATTTGGTTCCTTTTTGTGCAAGTTCATAAGCGAACTATTAAGTAATATTAGCTCAATTTTGATGATAATCAAATTATTACTTTACAATATTGCAAATATATTTTAGATTATTTATCAGTAATTTCAGTTTTACGACAAGGAGCCTTTAGGATTATTATGCGACAAATGTTATCATTTTCAAAATGTTGTTTAACAACCTTTTTTTCCATAAAATTCATTACGAAAATTTTTTTAATTTTTATATTATTTTTTTCGTGTGACAAAATTAATGTTTCAAAATTCAAGATAGACAAATGGAGTATAACGAATCCACCTTCACAAATTATATGTATTTCCGCCCCCAGTTTTGCATTTCCAACTGCAGATTCCATAAGCATAACAAGGAGCGAAAGCTCAAAACCAATGAAGCTAATACTGATGACGAATACGACAATACCCGATAAAAATGCAATAAACGAACTATATGCTTTCTCTATAGATACTCTTAGAGACAACAACTATATTTTCGATACAGAAGCAAATGGGTTTTACAATTTAGTAAATTTTGATTTGGATGTTGGAGTCAATAAGAAAACAATTCAGGTATCGCGGCCTTTTACTCATGAGTCAAACTATATATTTGCAATATCCGATATTCCAGACATATCGGTCAGTTTGGAATTATATTACCATCGAACAGGCACAGATATACCAATAGAAATTGAAGTTATAAATATTAATTAAAAACTATCCTTAAATCTTTGTCATAACAGCTTTGACGTTTACAATCTTAATAGGCGTTGATAACGCATATTTATTAGTAAGAAAAATTGAGACAATAATTATTTAATAAGATATTCAGATAGTATATTCAAAAGCTCAAGACGGGTCTTTACCCCAAATTTGGTATATATGGTTTTTAAATGCCATTCAACAGTGCGGCCCGATATTAAAAGCTTTTCTCCTATTTGCTTACTGGAAAGATCCTCATTTTGAATAAATTCTATTATCTCCATGTGCCTTTCTGTCAGTTGGTATCGTTGTTGGAGATACTTTGAATCATATTCTTCTATCGCCACAACAAGAACCCCAACAAAGTCATTATATACATCATAAACCCTTGATAAATAACAATTAGTTGGTATAATCATTTTTTTAGAAAACTTAATATTTAAATTAGTATTATATATTTGGTTATCACCTGCTAGAAATTCTTCGTATTTATTCGTTCCTTCAATGTCAAGTAAGTTCATAAAGCATAAAGCTTTGTCTGAAACCTTAAGTAAAGCATGAATATTTGCGCTATGGCGGATTACATAGTTACTTGAATCAAGAAAAAAAATAAAATCAGAAACATTGTCAAAAACCGTTTTAAAATAATTCTTATTATCAAACTTACGAAATTGATGACAATGCAGCACGATAGATGTTAACACACCATAAACCGATAAAGCCAAAGCGCAAGCAAAGGGGAGATGAAATGAACAATATCGATTGGTTGTGAAATTAATAACAAAAAAAACCGCACACACGAATACAACATTAACAAATTGCAGGATTGCTATTCTTTTCTCTCTATTCTTTAACGTTTTGTAATACCAAAATATCAAAATAATAATTAGCAAAATTACGGATAAAACGAAATATGACTTATAAAAGTACAAATATAACGAATTTCCAGTGTTTTTTGTAACCGCAATACCTTTATGCCTATAAATGATGATGGATAATGGATTTTCCTGTATATTATAAAAAAGTGCTATAAATATTGCCGGAATATAAATGAAAATATCATTTTCTTTATTTTTATACAAATCACTTATTCGAATATAAAAATGCATGAGAAGCATTAAAGTGAACACCAATAATGTATTCACAATCCTGTTCCAAAATATCATATTACCAATCTGCATCATGATACTAAACAGGATTACCAAAGTTATCGCGATGTTCTTTATAAAATGAATACGACAAGTCGGACATTTTGGGTTATGCAAAAAAACATAAGCTCCGCAAATAATTTGAATCGAGAGCATTATTGTTAATACATATACTGTAATAAAAAATAATGAGTTCATTTTGTGATGATAAAATGCTTATAAATATAATGCAATTAATTTTATCAATTCGCTTTTTTTATATACAGATAATTTCATAAAAATATTAAGTAGATGCGATTCAACTGTTCTTTTTGATATTTTCAATATTGTTGAAATATCCTGATTCGAATACCCCTGTA
>JAFGRW010000122.1 GCA_016934935.1 Spirochaetota bacterium
GCGTTAAGATAAATTAGGCAAGACACTTTTCCCTAAATTAAAGGAGGGGCAATGACCGATGGAGGGAGGTGCCGCATCACCGCCCCCGCGTTAAGAACTTATCAATATATTCGATGTTACTTTTATATTTAAAATTTACGAAAACGCTATAATCGAAGGCATCTGGAACCACCTGTCGACGCACTCTATGTGGCATTATTTTGAAGGAAATGTTGGAGGTAATTCCTGAGTTGTATTATGATCCAATGGATGCTTCATACCAGGAAGATATGTCATTTTTATGTCTGTAGAGGGCTTGGGAACCGGCGGTTTCACACAAAGAAGCTGGTGTTTGTTGACCTCCAGCCAATTAGCCAACTCAATATCACTCGCTTCTGTCATTGGCCCATGGGCAAATAACATTTGGTTCAGCGTCTTTCCTGATACTATTTTTATGTCATACGCTTTGTCAATCACTTCATATATCGCAGAGGTTGCTTCAGGAATTTTCCGTTCTCTCAGCGATCGTACTAAAAGACCTAAAAGTATCTCGCGTTCCTGCTTAGTCCAATTTTGATAATCTCCTTCCGCCAAGGATGTCCAAGTCGCTGCATCATAAAGATAATCCCAATCCCCTTTGCCCCATCGCTGGCTCAGAGGCTCGATAGCCGCTCCCCAGTTTGCTTTGCTATAAGGAAACCATCGCAAACATCCCCACAATGCCGAATCAGAGCCGCTACGGATCGTTTCAAGAAACACCTGTTCGTCAGCTAGGTTCATCAGATTGCCAACCACCCACCAATACTCGTCGTTCTCCACAAGCAGTTTTTTTTGAGTTCATTATCAAGCTCAGGCTTCATCAGCGGTTTTGTGCTTTCATAGAGCGCTATTGCCTTTTCTGTTTGTTCTTCTTGTGTGATGAGAAACGTAATTTCTTGGGCTCGCTCCTTTGCTGTTTCAGATTCTTTTGCCGTATTACAGGAAATTGGCAATATGCACAGACCTAAAATAATCCACGTCATGGCTCTATACATCTGAAAACTCCTATCTGCATGAGTAACCGGGAAAGAGAAAATATGGGTTTTTTACTCCTCCGTATTTATTCAGGTAAATTATATTATTTTGAGCAAAAATATTCTGGATTTATTATAAGCAAATAACGTCGTCAGGATATTCAATTTTCAGAACATAATAAGAGTCTTTCTTTGAAGCTATAATATCTTGGAAATGCCCATCTTTGCTTTTGAAACCCAGAATAATTGCCAAAGGTTTTATGTTCTTGTAGTTTCGGTTGCTGTAAGGATCGCGAGTATAGTCTATAATAACCTGAGCTTGTCCATTATCAGAAATAACAAAAATTTGAATAGGTCGTCCTTCTAGCGTGATTTTTTTGAAAACGAGACCATAAAATCCTTTTTTATTGTTGTATGCTTCATAAAATTCCTTTTTTTGTTCATTTTGCAGATATGTCTCATGAGCAATCTGAACAATACGGTTGTCCTCAATGAGATCAGGAGCATAAAATGTTCTAATAATGCATCCTTTACATTCTCCGAAAAAGAACACACTTAGTAATAACATGAATAAACACATGGCGAGCAGAACAAGTACGAGTTTTTTCTTACGTTTTAAGTTTTTAAATATCGTCTGCATATCCTGAATCTCCTGGAACCCCCTTACCTTCGCCATGCACCCAACCACAGCCATGAGCAAATTCATGAATGGCTATTTCACCAGCATTAAGGCTTCCATATTGTCCGTTTTCGTATTTATTTGGGTAAAGAATAATTTTTCGACTAATACCTAGAGCAGGTGAAAGCGTACTGTCAACATTTCCCCCAATTCTTCCTTTTAGAATTGAGCATCTAATTCTACCTGTTTTGCAACTTTTGTCAATACAATCACGTAATTTTTTGTCTTTTATCGTACTAGAAACCTTATTGCATTCATCTTTTACTAATTTTTTAATTAAGGTTATATCTTTTGCGCAATTACAGCTTTTATCCCAAGTCAATGCTTGTGTTTGGTTGCCACTGCAACCTTCCAAAAATAGCGCAATACCAATTCCTATAACAATAATAATCGGATTCTTGCCGTCAGGATCAATGTATAAAATAGGGGAAGAATTACAATATTGATAAAGATTTAAACCGGTAATATACTGCTTTAAAGGCGTATTTTTGCCGTTAAAACTATTTACTGTAATGCCAAGCGGATCATTGCTCATCCATCGACCAAGCTCGTAATCATAATAACGGTGGCGATTGAGTTGTTTGAGGTTTTGGCCATCATCGTTAAAGTCCAATCTTCGGGCAGTAAAAAAGTAGGGATTCCCCGCTTCGCTTTCGCCATAGGGTTGGCCGTAGGCGTCGTAGAGATAAAATTCTGATTCTGCGTTCTCGTGGCTGCCGACAAGGCCCATCACCGAACCCAACGCATCCGTGAAATAATACCACCGCTTTTCCATCCGTTCAGTGCTGTACGTCCAGTTTTCCGCCAGGGTGATATAGTCCAGCAGATTCACCGCATCGTCATCGTTGATATCCCACGCCTCATCGAAGTTTTGATCGTTCGGGTCGGCCAGCCATGTTTCGCTAAAGGCGACGAGGTCGAGTAAATCATTGGGATCGCCCGCGGCCGCCCGCGGCGGATTGTACATCGCCAGCACCTCATCCATCCCATCGCCATAAACGAATGTGCGGGCC
>JAFGRW010000123.1 GCA_016934935.1 Spirochaetota bacterium
GCGTCGTTGTCACTCCGCGAGAGTGGTGATAAGCATGGAACATTTTCGGGCTGTTCGCCCGAAACCGTCCAAATAATCGCGCGTGAAAATTGCGCAATTGTTTGGACTATGTGTTTTTTCTTTTTGCAAAAAATTTTAAAAAAATTATTTTTATTCCCTGATTGCATTGTAACAAAAAGACGGCAATTACCTCTTTCAGAATATGGTTATAAAATACCAGTAATTTCGAAATAGCAATTTACCTTTTACTGTTTCGTAACCGGATTTTTTTTATTGTTCTATTGTTTGCACTTGACACATACTGCCTGTTGACTTTAAAAAATACGCGTTCGCGGTTTTGTTTTAAACAGTAATATTAATTGGTTTTTATAAATGCAATAAATCATTTATGATTTTCAGGAGTTAGTTATGGATTATATCGAGATTGAGAAGCTTACGGAGCTTGCAAAAAAAGAGAACTCGGCGGTTCAGCAGCTGCGTGATGAGATACGTAAGGTTATAGTAGGTCAGGACTACTTAATTGACCGTATAATAATTGCCTTTTTGTGTGATGGTCACATACTTTTAGAGGGACTTCCCGGTTTGGCAAAAACTTTGGCTGTGCGAGCGTTTGCTAAAACAATAGATTCAGACTTCGCGCGAATTCAGTTTACTCCGGATCTTTTACCGGCCGATATTCTGGGCACACAGATATACAATCCAAAGACAATGGAGTTTTCCACCAAGAAGGGACCAATATTTTCGAACATAGTGCTTGCCGATGAGATAAACCGGGCTCCTGCAAAGGTTCAGTCTGCACTTCTGGAGGCAATGGAAGAACGTCAGGTAACTATCGGTGACGAATCTTTTCCTTTTGCGGTTCCTTTTATGGTGCTTGCAACCGAGAACCCGATAGAGCAGGAGGGTACATATCCTCTTCCAGAGGCACAGCTTGACCGCTTTTTCATGAAGTGTCTGGTGCACTATCCAACAGAAGAGGAGGAGTTCCAGGTACTTAATCGATATTCCACCATCTCGGTTGATGCCATTAAGCCGGTTATCAGCAGTGCCGAGCTTGTAAAGAAACGTGAATTTATCCAATCCATATATATTGACGAGAAGTTGCTTCGTTATATCGTATCAATTGTAAACTTTACAAGAAAACCCTCTAATCCTGATGTGGCACGCTTTCTGGAGTTTGGAGCAAGCCCAAGGGCATCAATAGCGCTAATGAAAGCTTCTCGCTGTGTTGCGTTTATAAATGGCCGGGGATTTGTGACTCCGGAAGACATAAAAGAGATCGGTTACGATGTTTTACGCCACCGCATAATTCTTTCTTACGAGGCCGAAGCCGAAGATGTAACAAACGAAGATGTTTGTCGAATGATATTTGACAGTGTTGAGGTTCCGTAATGACTTCGTCGGCTTATCTGAAAAAAATCAGGTTTTCGATATCCAAAAAGATTAATACTGCTTTTATCGGTCAGTATCGATCGGCTTTTCGTGGTAACGGGCTTTTATTTGATGCTATTCGTGAATACCAGCCGGGTGATGATGTAAAGAATATCGACTGGAAGGTTTCAGCCCGTATGCGGAATCTTTTTGTAAAGCAGTACCAGGAAGAGCGCGAACTGAATATAGTAATAATGATCGATATGTCGGGATCAATGGATTTCGGTTCTACCCGTACTAAAAAAGATGTTCTTATGGAGTTTACAGCTCTGCTTCTTTTTCTGGCCGAATATACCAATGATCGAGTATCAGTACTTCTTTTTACTGATGAGGTCGAGTGGTTTTTTCGCGCCAAGAGGGGGCGGCGTTATGTGCTAAAAGTGCTGAATGACATTATCCACTTTAAGCCCAAGAACAAAAAAACAGGCATAAATGAGGCCCTTGACTTTTTGTCAAAAGTTACACGTAAAAGAAGTGTTGTGTTTATGATTTCAGATTTTATCGATAAGGCCTATGATACCCAGCTTAAAAGGGTTGTTCGAAAGCATGACTTCATTCCGGTTTCTGTCTCTGATCCGCAGGAGTCACGTCTCTCTTTTTTCGGTCTTGCGTCTTTTTATGATCTGGAAACCGATAAGGTAATTTATGCTGCCGAAACATCTTTTAACGATGTAAATCTGAAACAGTACGGGGTGGAACCTCTCAGGCTTTCGACAGATTCATCGGTCGAACACGATGTTCTGGAATACTTTAAAAAACGTAACAAAAAGCGCCTGCATGGTTAACTATGAAAAAACTTTTACTTACAATATTTATATTTTCTTCTATTTCGCTAACGGCTCAGATAAACGTATCAACCTCTGTGCAGAACAATAGTACAAATGTTGGCATCGAAAACAGTTATACTGTCGAAATAACCTCGGAATCTCCCGACTTTAAGGTTAAAGACCCCGAAAGCACCTTCTATACCGGAGAGAGCGAGACTGTACCTCTTTACATGATTACCGGTACCGATGTAAAGGATTACAACGAGAAGGGCGTTTTTATACGTACAATTAACTATAAAATTGTCTATTTCATTACAGGTACATACGATCTGCCCCGTCCTGTTGTCCATGATAGTGAAGATAATCCTGTAAACTTTACAGCTCCGCGTATCGAGGTTGCTCCTGTATCTAAAGAAGAGTCTTTTGCCGATATAGAACCGCCGTTCGCAAGGTCTGGAAATTATAAACGAATCATTCTTTTGATCCTTGCCTTGCTGGCTTTGGCTGTGATCATCTATTTTATTGTTCGTATTGTAAAAAAGCGAATAAGCAGACCAAAGGCAATACCGGTAATTGTTCCGGTCGAAAAATTTATGGACTCTTATAACAGGCTTCAACAAAAACAACTGCTTGAAAATGATCAAATTGAAGATTACTGTACCGAGCTTTCGATAATTTTCAGAAGATTTCTTGATGACCGTTTCAAGATGGGAGCTCTTGATCTTACAACTGACGAGATTTTCAGAGCTTGTTCTTCAGTGAATATTAACAGCACAAACGCGAACCGGTTAAAACATCTGATGTATCTTTGGGATCTCGCGAAGTTCGCGGAAATGCGCCCTTCACGGGAAATAGTCGAAGGTAATGCAAACGAAACTCTTGATCTTGTAAAAGATCTTGATCGGGGAGGGCAGTAATGGATTTTCAATCTCCCGATTATCTGTATCTGTTTATTCCGTTTGCTATATTCACTTTATGGTATTGGATAAAAAGATTAAATGTTCGCGAACACTCTTTGCCTCTTTCGTCCGCGGATATTGTTTCAAAAAAAAGAAATTTTAAAGCATTACTTTACCCGTATATTCCTGTGCTTAGGTTTTTATCTGCTGCTCTTATAATTTTTGCATCGGCACGACCTGGAAACGATATAAGTTACAGTGAGGTCAGTTCTTATGGTGTAGATATCATGATTGTTACGGATGTCTCTCTATCAATGCTGGGTACCGACTTTCAACCGGGTAACCGTCTTGAAGTATCCAAGACTCTTCTAAAGAGTTTTGTGGCGGACAGAACAACAGACCGGGTGGGTATGATCGTGTTTGCCGGTGAAGCTTATGTACAGTCGCCAATGACAACCGATTATAATATTTTCAACGAGCTGATTGACGAAGTCGATTTCGATTCTGTTTCAGAAGAGGGAACTGCTATTGGTAACGCTATAGCTCTTGCTGTTGCCCGAATGAGTGATTCGGACACTGCAAGTAAAATAATGGTACTGATTACCGATGGTTCTAACAATAGCGGAATAATCGAACCGGATACAGCAGCTCAAATTGCAGCCGAAAAGGGTATCAAAATCTATACTGTTGGAATAGGCACTAAAGGCGATTATACTATTATAATACCAAGAGGTCCAAAGGCAGGACGTTACAGAGCATCCGGTGACTATGATGAAGATGGCTTGAAAAAAATCTCCGAAATAACCGGCGGCAAATTTTTCAGAGCAACAACCGAAACCGAATTTATGGAATATATTGAAGAGATTAACCGTCTTGAGAAGTCAAAATTTACTGTTAAACAGTATCATGAATTTGACGGTAAGTGGATGAAGTATCTGCTTTTGGCCGCGTTCATTTTTATATTTGAGCAATTGATACGTATAGTTGTTTTCAGAAAGGTTCCGTGAGGTACTATGAGTTTTAAAAATATTGATTATCTTTTGTGGATTATAATCTCTGGAACGTTGCTATCCCTTTTCGCAATGGCGTTTATGTTTTACCGTTTTTACGTACTAAAAACATTCTTTTCCAGAGTATCGAATATAAGATTTTTTAAAATCAGCTATTTAATACGTTCTGCAGTCATTATCTTGATAATAGCCCTCTTTGCGATTGTCGTATTAAGACCCCAGTGGGGGTTTCATATGCGCGAAAAAAACGTGAAAGGTACGGATGTCCTTGTAGCACTTGATGTAAGCCGAAGTATGAACAGCCGGGATGTAGCTGCTGACAGGTTGTCCCGGGCAAAACAGGCCATAAGGTATATCGTTGAATCGGTACCGGGAAGATCCGGTTTGATAGTTTTTGCGGGTGAAGCTTTTTTGCAATGTCCCCTGACAACCGATAAGGCCGCGTTTTCGATGTTCCTGGATTATTCGGATACAAATTCTGTTGCTCTGCAGGGTACTGATATTGGCAAGGCTCTTGATGAAGCTGAAAGGGTTTTTGAAAAAAAACAGTTAACCAATAAGGTACTTATTTTGTTATCAGATGGGGAGGATCATGAAAAGAGTCTTGGTCCTGTTCTTTCCCGATTACAGGATAATAAAGTAACGGTGTATACTGTTGGTATTGGAACCGATGCCGGTGATCTTGTGCCTGTAGTTGATTCTGATAACGCGGGTGTGTACCTGAAAGACAGCAGTGGAAACATTGTAAAGAGTGTTCCTGACCGTAAAACCTTAAAGGATATTGCTTCACGTACTGGTGGCGCTTTTACCGATATTTCTACTTCTTTCAGTGGATTAAAAAAAATCATAGACGCGTTAAATTCTCAAACTGCCAGTGATCAGGGATCCCGCTTTGTAAGAGAGCCGAATGATCAGTTTCAATATTTTGCCGTAATGCTTGTTATTCTGATGATTGCCGAGCTGCTGCTCAATGTATGCTGGAAAAAACAGAATAAAAGAGGATAGCATTTGTGAAAAATAAATATTTTAAAAAATTGATCTATAATCTTCGTCCACTGATAATCGTGGTATCCCTTTCGCAGCTTGCTCTTCTTGATCCGTATTTTGATTCAATGGATGAAGGTAATCGTTTATATAACGATAACAAATATACCGATGCTGACGATGCCTATAACCGCGCACTCGAATATATACCGTCTAAAAAAGAGAAGCCCTATGTCGATTTTAATCGCGGCACTGCACAGTTTAAAGCAGGTAACTACGAGGGTGCTGTTGATTATTTTAAAAAAGCTCTTGAAAGTTCCGATGCCGATCTTCAAAAAAGAGCTTTTTATAACCTTGGAAACAGCTATTATAAAAAAGGTGATATCAAAAGTGCTCTGGAACATTATATGAATGCGCTGAGAATTGATCCCGGGTATCAGAAGCCCAAACAGAATATAGAGGCAATTTTAAAAGAACAGAAACAGCAAAACAAACAGGATCAGCAGAACGATCAGAATCAGGAAAAGGGCGATCAGAATAATCAGGATCAGAATAGTGATGACTCTGATAACTCCGGTCAAAATGACGGTAACTCTTCTGACGGGGAAAAGGGTGAAGAAAATAAACGCGATATGGATGGCCACAAAAAGGGAGATCATATAGAGAAAAAATTATCCAAAGAACAGATTGACAACATACTTAATCATTTTAAACAGAGACCTGTTCAAAAAGGTAAAGGGGATGGCCGTGCTGGAAGAGCTCTTGAAAAAAACTGGTAAGTTTATCTTTATTCTTTTTTCTTATGGCTTGCTCTACGGTGCAGGTATCGAAACTACGCTTCAGCGTTCAGAGATATACGAGGATGAAGCTACCATCCTGGAGATAGCCGTCGAAGGTGAACGAAATGCTTCAATTACCAATATTCCTTCCAGCAAGGATATGGAAATCCAGCCTGCCGGGCAGAGCCGTTCTTTCAGTTTCGGTACGGGCGGCAGCAGTTCTTCACTGATTTTCCGTTTCAGAATTGTTCCACGGTCGAACGGAGTCTTTACCATTCCATCCATTACTGTCGAAGCGGGTGACGGTGTATATGAATCTGAACCGCTTAAACTTACAGTTTTAAAAGGTTCAAATCCGGCCGCGAGAAATTCGTCTCCTGTCCGTGATCCTTTCGATATGTTTTTTGAAGATCTGCGTGAACCAGAACGCCGCAAACCGCTTATTATGGCCGAAAAAAGTATCTCACGTGATATCGTTTATGCAGGAGAATCTGTTATACTTCGTTACTATATCGCTGCTGAAAACGATATCGATGTTTTACCGGAGGCAGTTTTTAATAATCGATGGGATGGTTTTATTTTAAAACCTTTTGATGAGAACCTGCCCCAAACACCATATAATTTTTCGGGGCGAAATCTAAAAAGATATCATGTTGCCAGTTACCGATTAGTACCAACCGTTTCCGGAAATTTTAATCTAACAAATGATAATATTTCATTTATTTACAGTGATGGTGCCGCCCGATTTTCTCCAAGAATGCGTGGGTCATTACCTTTTAACGCAGAAGAGCTTGATGTTCTGCCTTTACCGCTGGAAGGCCGGCCGGAAGAGTTTTCTGGTAATATTGGAAGGTTTGATATTGATTTGGTCTCTGATAAAAATGAGACTTTTGTCGGCAATGAGGCTATTCTTATTTTTAGCGTAAGTGGCCGGGGAGAAATGTCACAACTGTCCCCTCCAACAATAAATGATAACGCTGCATTCCGTATCGTATTTGACTCGCGAGACGATAAATATCGGTTTGTTAACGGGCAAGAGCAGGGTAGTGTTAATTTTAAATATATATTGATACCTGATAATGAGGGTAATTATACCATTGATGAAATTGCGTTCAATTTTTTTGATCCTGATAGTGGACAATATACAGAACTTAAAACCGATCCACTCGAGTTTGTGGTCAAACCTGCACCTGCCGTAGCAGATTTTGAACAGGAGCAGACTCAGGAAAAAGAAAACGGATCAGATCTTATAATGTATGTGGGAGTCTCGTTACTTGTTGCTTCTGTTTTAGCGGCACTGATTTTTGTGTTTTACCGTGAATTATCACGTAACCGGATTCACCGTGGAGAAAAACCGGAAAAAAAATCAGGATCCAATGAAAACCCTATAACTCCGTTACCGGATGTAAAAGAGTTGGCCGGTCTTTATATTATGCGAATCGATAATGCGTTTTCTGGTGAAGACGCCTCTCTTTGTTTCAAAGAGCTTCTTACCGCTGTAAATTTTATTTTACGTGAAAAAGATCTGCCAGCCGAAGGCATAGCAGATGTGACTAAGATACGCGATTACATGGTTAGCAGCAGATATGGCGGTGGAGAACTTGATTTTCATCTGCTCCTGGACATAAAAAAGAAAATCGTAGCCTATTTAAAATGATGCAGGGTGGTGCTTTTTTGCTTTTTCCCACATTTTGTCTAATTGTTCCATAGTATAATCATCGAAGCTCTTTCCCGAGTTATCTACCATATCTTCGACTTTATTAAATCGGGATGTAAATTTAGCAACGGCGTTTCTTAATGACTGTTCAGGATCAATAGAGGCGAATCTCGCTATATTAACTATTGAAAAGAGTATGTCGCCGAATTCATCCTCGATTTCGGCACGGTTTCCATTTTTTACCGCCTCCTTAAGCTCTTCAAGCTCTTCTTCAAGTTTCATAACTGTATCAGAAATATCGGGGAAATCGAAACCGGCACGGGATACCTTTTCCTGTACCCTGTATGCCTTTAGTAACGCCGGCAAATGAGCCGGAACTCCCTCAAGTATCTTCTTGTCTTTCCGCTCTTTTTTCTTTATCCGCTCCCACTTGTCGGCAACTTCATCCGGGGTATCTGCAACCTCTTCTCCAAACACATGCGGGTGTCGAGTAATGAGCTTTTGTATAATCATTTTGGCAACATCATCAATTTTAAAGGAGTTACTTACTCTGCAATGTGCGTAAACCTGGTATAAAAGGTCTCCAAGCTCCTCTTTTAATTTGTCAGGTGATCCGCTGTCTATAGCGTCTATCACCTCGTATGTCTCTTCAATCAGGTATTTCTTAAGGCTCTGGTGTGTCTGTTTCCGGTCCCAGGGACAGCCGTTTTCACCGTGCAGGGTTTCAGCCAGTTCTTCAAGACGGTAAAGTTCTCTTTGTTCATTAAATCTCATAAGATTCTCCGGAAATATCCATACAATAATAGTTTATAGCTTTTTGACTTTATGTCTGTATAACTAATCTTAAAACGGCAGGTGTTAAAGCAATTAAAAAATCATATTAAATGTTTGCAAGCTTAATAGAGAAATATCACCTTTTACTGAATATCCGTTATTGTAAGCTTCTCTTTTTTTGTAAGAGAAGAAAATACAAGATTATAAGAGTGGTCAATTAACTCCTTAAGCAGATTGTCAGATACGTCATGCGAAGATTTGTCAGAAGTGGTAACCGTATTCCAGTGGCGTTTATTCATATGATATCCTTCTGTTATGGAAGGGTAATCTCGTCTTAACAGCTGTGAGCGGTCAGGATCGCATTTAAGATTAATTTTTACAGGCGTATTCGTCAAAGATATCAAAGCGTACATCTTTGAACCTGTTTTTATGACTAGTGTAGTCTCATCAAAAGGGAAGTCTTCCCATGATCCCGGTTTTTGTGAGCAGTAGAGCCTGATGTCAGAAATATCCAAAAAAATCTCCTGATGCGGATTTACATCGCTGGTACTGCTATAGCACTTTCTTTTGCAGTCTCGATACGTTTTTTTCTTCTCTCTTCTTTTAGCCGTTTCGCTTCCGCCTCCCTGGCGGCCTTGTCTATCTCGGAAGTATCCATATTCTCTTCTTTATCATGCATAGGTGATGGCAGGCTTTTTTCACTCTCTTCCAATAGTTTTTCAATAGATTTTACAGGCTCTTCGCTTATGTATTCAACTGTTTCCGGATCCAGATCATGCCTGTTAGCATCTATAAGTCCTAACTCTTTTGATGCTATAACAATGTCAGGTCTTTTCATTTTGACCGGCTTTAACTCTTTTTTTGCGCTAGTGTAGGCCGAAATGTCGGACTTTTTAACAGTAGTCTTTTCACCTGCATTGGTCATAACTGTAATATTGCTTTTCTCTGTACCTGAATCAATGATTCCGGTTTCAACTGCCCCCTGAACAACCGAAACGGCGCTCCCTGTTTTGGTCGTTTCAATTACGAAAGCAGTTCCTCTGACTGCCGCAACCATAGTTGGTGTTTTTATTTTCAGATCACCGTTTTTCAGCTTGGAAAGCGTGAGAGCCGCTTTTCCGGTGGGCATATCAAGACCGGTTGATCCATCAGCATCAGAGGATATTTCTGAAACAGAAAGTGTGCTGTTTTCAGCAATATGTATTATTCCGGTGTCAAAAAAAGTTAAGTCAGCTGTAGATTTTTCTCCGGTTATTATAGTTGAACCTTCTTCCAGAATTTCACCCAGGACGGCTTTTCTTGTGTCTGCTTTATCCTTGATGGTAACTTCACCTATAGAAAAAGCGATTTTGATACCAGCTTTCTTTACAACAGGTTCGTCACTTTTTTTTTCAGATTCTGTTGAATTTTGGCACGATACAGTAAATATCAGAATTAAAACGGTAGTTAGAAAGTTTTTCATAAACCCCCTCCCAAACAAAACGGGATTATAACTAATTCTGCGACAAAATCATTACAACGATATGTAATCAGTTTCACCGATCAAATGTGAGCAAATTAAAACTTTGAAAATAATGAAGCTAATACTCTTTTATTAAGAACAAAGGCGTTTGCGGTTTCAAAGTCTTTTCTTCGTTATAATATACTTAAAGCAGACACATTTTCAAGTATAAATTGGTGGTAGTAAGAATTATTAAATAATAAGGGAACTTCGAAAAATTACCATTTCTGGAACGGCTATGCTGTTTAAAGCATATTAAAGACAATTTTTCGTAAGTTCCTTGTTAAATAGTTAATTATCAGAGATTACCATAAATTTATGCTATAGCGATTTATTTTAAAAATAAGACCGTCTGGCAGGTTTTTTTGGGATATATATTGACACAAACAGGTGCCAAAGATAAATTATTCTTCAAACGGGCGATTATATATTAACATATATTAAGTTGTCTTACGTTTTAAAACCATCAGCACTATTCTATATGGAGAATGACTTAATTCTCCATATAGATTTTTCTGTTATCCGGTTATAATTACTCTTTTTTTTCAAATAATCTTACTAATTATTATTTAAAAGTTTGTACTCAATTGAATCAACAAGCGCCTTCCAGCTCGCTTCAATAATATCAGTGGAAACTCCGATCGTTGTCCATATCTCTTTACCATCAGTTGATTCGATAAGTACCCGTACCTTTGCTGCTGTAGCATTTTTTGTATCCAGTACACGTACCTTGTAGTCGGTAAGTTTTACATTTTTTAGTTCCGGGAAAAAACGGTCAAGAGCCTTTCTTAGCGCGATATCCAATGCGTTTACAGGGCCATCACCCTCAGCCGCGGTTATCTCACTTGTTTGGTCAACTTTGACTTTAATAATGGCGCTAGTACACGCAGTTTTGTCTGCCGAAGGTTCTTCTCCGATAATCTTGAAATGCTCAAGTTGAAAAAATGGTTTGTATGTTTTCAGGTGACGGTGAATGACCAGTTCAAAAGAGCTTTCTGCACCTTCAAACTGGTATCCATTGTGCTCCATGCTTTTCAATATATCGATTATCTCTTTCGTTTCGGGAGAATTTTTATCAATTGACGGGTCAATCTTCTGTATTGTGTTTAATATCATGCTGCGACCTGCAACCTCAGATACAAGAAATCTTCGTTCGTTTCCAACAAGAGCAGGGTCTATATGTTCAAATGTCCTTGAGTTTTTATTTACACCGTCAATATGCATGCCGCCTTTATGTGCAAAGGCGCTGTTGCCTACAAAAGGTGTAAAATCATACAATTGCATGTTCGCGATAGAAGCAATTTTCCTTGATACGCTGGTAAGATTTTGAAGATTTCCTTCGGGTAGGCATTTATAACCTCGTTTAATCTCCAGGTTTGGAATTATTGTAGAAAGATTGGCGTTTCCGCATCTCTCACCGAATCCGATAAATGTTCCCTGTACCTGGGTAGCACCGTTTACAACAGCCATTACCGAATTGGCAACAGCCATTCCTCCATCATTGTGAGTATGAATTCCGATTACACTTTTTGGAAAGGTGGTTGTTACCGTATTGACTATAGCTGCGACCTCATCTGGATAGGCGCCGCCGTTTGTTTCGCATAGACATAGAGAGTCGGCACCGCCGTCTAGGGCCGCCTGCAGCGATTTTAACGCGTAATCGGCATTGTTTTTATATCCATCAAAAAAATGTTCGGCGTCAAATATTACCTCTTTGCCTTTCTTTTTGAAGAACGCGATTGTGTCCTTGATCATCTCCAGGTTTTCATCAAGTGTGGCTTTTAGTATTTCTGTAACATGGAAATCCCAGCTTTTACCGAATATTACAACGGCCGGAGTTTCGGCTTTAAGAAGCGATTGAACATTCGCGTCGTCTTCCACCTTGATGCTGCGACGACGTGTGCTGCCGAACGCGGCAAGAGTGCTGTTCTTTAGTTTGATTTTTTTTGCTGTTTCAAAAAATTCAAGATCCTTTGGGTTTGAACCGGGATTTCCCGCCTCGATATAGGTTACACCGAAATCATCAAGTGTCTGTAAAATATCTATCTTGTCTTTTACTGAAAAGGAGATACCTTCGGCCTGGGCTCCGTCGCGAAGTGTAGAGTCAAAAATGGTCACCGTTCTGTTATTGTTCATGGTTTTCTCCTTTTCGTTTTACTTTTGCCCATTTTTATAAAAGCAAAATGGCTGAAATTTCAATAATTGATTTTAATTTATGGCAATTATCTGAAATTCTCAGAAATTAATACTTTTTATTGTAAGCACATATTGTCAAGATAATTGTAACGATTGAATAATATGAATTCAGTTCAAAATATCCTCTTTTTTTTCTTTAAGCGCTTCTACAAATAGTCTCAGGTCAGAATTATAGTTATCGGAATAAATATTTGCGATTTTGCTTAAATCTGCCCTGTAGGTAAGGTAACCCGTAAACCATGCGTTTGTTGGGCGATAATTTTTCAGATTGTCATAATTACCGGGGGTATTAAAAGGGATATCGGCAATTGACTCCATAATGGAGCTTATCATTTTATCTTTTTGTTCCTTTTTTTGTTCGTAGGTCATGGTGTCGTCAAAGGTTTCATATAGCTCTTTAAGTTTTTTTGTCTCGCTCATAATATGATTATAAAAGAGATCACTGTCTTGTTGCGAATTGATATGGTTTTTTAAATAATGTGAATCGTTACCGTATCTTTTTTTTAAAAAAAGTATGGCGCCTGTATCACCGATAAATGTCGCTATATTTTCGTTAAATCTCATATTATTTTTAACAAAGATTGTACCGTGCGTCATCTCGTGAATTATAAGATTAGCGAGACTGCCTTCACTTCTCTTTAACATACCGGTAAATACGGGATCCTTGAAATATCCAAGAGTTGACCAGGCGCTGACTTCTCTTATGCGAACATCATATCCTTCTTTTTCTAATGTTTTCGCTTCTTCGCGGGCATCGTCAAGATCAAAGAAACCCAGATAGCTGAACGACCCGACAATGGGAAAATCCCAACGATAGGGTGAAAGACTGAATTCTGGTGCAGCCGTGACCAGATAGAGCAGAGGTCTGTTATGCTGATCATATATTGTTCTATAGGCTCCATTATCATCAAGACCAAGCTCGTCTGCAGCGAAATTGACTATCTCTTCTATCAGTTCGATTTTATAAATTTCTTCTTCGCTTAGGCTTGAACGTTTCAAAAAATTGGGTATGGGCTCTCTATTTAAAAGAATATTAAGTTGCCCCTTTCCCTGCTTAAACCCGTAAACAATTATCTTTTTATTATATACTCCCGCAATAATCATTATTAAAAGAAGTGAAACTATCAGGGTGCATTTTTTGTATTTTTTTAATAGTGCTGTCATCTTGTTAATCCTGTATTGTAATAGTATCCGCTGTACCTGAACAGCGATTTAGCTCATAATTAAACCGTAAATACTGTTTTTTGACATAGTGTGACAAATGCAAAATATTCACTGTAAAAAAAATAAATCGGCGAAAAAAAATTTAAAAAATACTAATGGAAATAAAGTAATTGCCGATATCGGTACTAGTAGACATAATATGTGTTGAGGAGTTACTCTGGGGCTGTTTCAACAGTATCTTCTGAATGTTCGGCAGTGTTACTAGTGTTTGTTTGACATAAATTATGTTTTTCTGATATTTTCGGGGTTTTTAGGAGGTGTAAAATGCCTATAACAATGGGAGGAATGGCGTCAGGGGTTGACACCGATTCGATAATTTCCAAGCTTGTTGAGGTGGAGTCACAGCCTATAAGAAAGATCGAAAGCGAAAAGAATGTTTTTCGTCAGAAGAAAGGAGCTTTGCAGAATCTTGAGACTCATTTGAAAGATATAGAAAAAAGTGTTAAGGATCTGTACGGTTTCCGTGCCTCGTATGATGATAAAAAGGCTATATCATCGCGTCCTGAAGTTGTAGAAGCCGTTGCCGGTAAGCTGGCGCGTAAGGGTACAAATTATATTACAGTTCTTGAACTGGCTGGAACACATAAAATCACAACAGATGCGATAAGCAAAGACAAAAAAATGGATGCTGGTGTGATACGCATATCTGTAAACGGCGAGGAGCGATCTTTACGTTTCAGAGGTGGTACTATTGACAAGCTTTCAGAGCAGATGAATGATAATTTCGATGATATTGTAAATACAAATGTTGTTAACACCACCTCCGAGTCACGTGTCCTTGTTTTAGAGTCAAAGGTTCCCGGCAAAAAAGGCGAAATGCGCATTAGTGGAGATTTGCCTTTTCTGAAAAGCGTAGGTTTGAGTGATGGCTATAGAGAAGGTGAAAGAGAGCAGGTTAATCTGGTTTTTGACTCGACTTATTTTTATGATTATGCGGGTGTAAGCCGTCCGTTTGAAGAGGATGGTACTTTAACTGTTGCTCCTGACGGTAAAGAAGTTAGATTCAGTGGTGTATTGTGGCGCGAGTATAATCTTGCTACTCCTTTCGAGGTTAAAAAGAACTCTATTCTTGAATTTGATTCCAGCTTTGTAGAGCCTGAAAAAGAGGAAGATGAATTCAAAGCTTTGCCCTTTAAAGTCGAAACAGGTCCAACAGAATCTACAACCATAAAGGGGATTACAATAGAGGGTTATAATGTTTCTCGAGAACGGCCTGTACATAAAGTGGACAAGGTTGTTGACCCGGAAGATTCAATTGGAGTGGGTATTGTTTACAGAGAAGATGAGGTTCGCAAAGAGGAACTCTTCAAAATATCAAAAGATGTTAAGGATAAGCAAGAGATTCCTCTTGGTGAACGATTCGAAGGCAAACTTATAGAAAGGGTTATCTTCTATTCCAATACAGGCGAGGTGGCTTTTAAGGATGCAGCATTTGTTACGCCTCTTGACGAAACAAAAGAGTTAAAACCGAAAAATATTGTTTCTGATGCTGCAAATGCGAAACTTAAGGTTAATGATATTGAACTTGTGCGTGAATCCAACGAAGGGATTAATGATGTTATTCCAGGTGTAACTTTAAGTCTGTTGAGCGCTGATCCGGATAATCCGGTAGAGATTAGCATTGATAATGATATAGATAAGGCGGTTGACAAAATCAAAAAATTTGTCGAAGCATATAATAAATATCTGGATTACAACAAACAGCTGACAAAGGCAGGCATGACCGACCGCAAAGACAGTTATAAGAAGGTTAAGCGTGAAAATGGTCCCTTTGTTGGTGATATGACTATTATTCAGCTTGAAAACTCTCTTAAGCAGACAGTCAGTTCTGCTTACCCCTCCCGTGCCGAAGAACCAATACGTCTCTTATCCCAGGTAGGTCTTTCAACAGGGGATCTGAACGCCTCGTGGGAGACAATAAAAGAGGGTAAACTTATACTTGACGAGAGTAAACTGAGAAGTGCTATCATGGAGAATCCGCAGGGTGTAGAGATGCTTTTTGGATCAGATACCGATGGTGACAACCGGATTGATAACGGTTTTGGTTACACTATGGAAAATAAGCTGAAACCCTATATTATGCCGGGTAAAAGTATTATTGCCGCAAAGATTAATCTTCAGGATGAGTCACTTGAGCGTGCTGATGAAAGGATTGAAAAACTTGAAATGCATCTTAAGAATTATGAGGAGAAGCTCCGAAGAAAATTTGCGAATATGGAGATGAGTATCTCAGGTTCCAAGGCTCAGTCAAACTGGATGAAAAATCAGTCTGGTGGTGGCGGCGGAGATGGAGAGTGATGTGGCAGTTACTTATATTGCTTTGTGGGTGTAAATGACCATATTCGGTTGGTTAAAATTGGATAGTTATCGGGAGAATATATGGAAGTATATATGAACGGGCAGTCTGTAGATATCCGTTTCGAAGAGGAAAAGACCGTAAAGGAAGTAGCAGAGTCTATGACAAAATGGGCGGCCGAACGGGACCTTATTTTTACCGGAATGCTGCTTGATGATGAGTTTTTCGTGGCTGATAATGTGCCGGATAAACCCATTGATAAGGTTGGGATCTGTGATCTTGGTATTCAATCAAAGGCCGATCTTGTAATATCATCATTGACCGAGGGAATATCGTATTGCGATCGTGTCGTGGAATATATCGGTGATTGCAGTGGAACCGACTGTTTCGATAGTTCCGACCTTGAACCTTTTTTCGGCGGAATTGACTGGTTAATTGATGTTACTACTACTGTTTTTTCGATGTTGAACCTTGATCTTCAGGATATCAAGCATATGGATCGAACTGTTGCTGAATATCTGGGTGATATCGGGCTTTTAGCGTCAGAATTGCAGAAAGCGGCCGATAAAAAAGATGGCGATACTGTGCTGAAGCTTCTTGATGAACAAAAGCAACTGTTTTCTCTTTTTAAGGGAATTTTTAAAATGGCGATGTTGTCTGATAATATAAAAGATATGGTCGTACGTAGTATCGATTCGCCTGACTCTTTGATCAAAT
This sequence comes from Spirochaetota bacterium, assembly GCA_016934935.1. GTDB lineage: Bacteria > Spirochaetota > UBA4802 > UBA4802 > JAFGJZ01 > JAFGRW01. Next base: position 16,236 of record JAFGRW010000123.1, read on the forward strand.
CATTGATAGAGTCCCGGGACAATTTGCCGCAGCAGCTTGAAAATCTTGAAAAAATATCGGAGGCTTTCCAGAGTGGACATGATGAGGAAGCGAGCTCTCTTATGCATCCGTTTCTTGATTATATGTACACCTATTCGCGAACATCAATACAGAGTGCGCCCGTTTTCGGGATTGATCCGGACGAGCTTGTTGTAGACGGTATTTCAATTTCCGAAAAAAACAGGCAGATAAATGAGCTCCTGGCCGAGATTGTCGATGTTATGGAAAGTGATGATATAATTTCGGCCTCGGATATTCTTGAATATGAGCTCAAGCCGGCACTTGAATCTGTTCCAGAGTATATCAATCAACTTCTTGAAAGAATAGGTGCCTAAAAACAGAGACATGGCGGTACTTGTTATGCAAGCCCGCCTTCGCTTATTCTTTTGGTAATATATGACTCAAGAATTTGCTCGTATCCTTTCTGTATGGAAGTAAACTGAACTCCGAAAATTCCCTTTCTTGTTTGCTCGATGTTGCTGTGTTTAATGACTCCACTGGCTTTGAAACAACTGTTTGGTGGAAGAGTTATTATAAGTTCTATTGGATGGTCTATATCAGACCCTTCGAATTTATGGGGAACTTCAATACCTATACCCTTAATGCTTATATCCTTTGCAAAAATAATGTCAAGAAATCCTTTACCCATTATTTGAATCTCTACAGGATTCCCGGAATCCGGATATACCCTTGGGTGCCGTCTCTTGTCAGCCATGTTATCGCCTTTACCTTTTCAATATTGTGCAATAAATAAAACAAAAACCATACATATTCATTAAACTGTGAAATAGCAATAATTTAAGATAAAGATAATTCAGGATAGGGAATTTTTCAACATCTTATTTAATAAATACCTTATTACGGCTTAAAATTGTTTTTCATATTTTAAAATTTAGTGATAGGTAACTAATTTTTATTGATTTACAAAAAGAGCCGTTTTAAAATAATCGTTTTAGAATATTAGTGCTCTCGTGTGATACTGGAGGATATATGGCTACAAAAAAGATGTGGGGCGGAAGGTTCGAAGGTAAAAACTCCGATGTTACCGAACGACTTTCAATGTCAGTACACTACGATTCCAGGCTATACCGTCAGGATATTAAGGGTTCAAAAGTTCATGCCGAAATGCTTAAAGATATGGGGATTTTGACACACGATGAATTTAAGTCCATTGTGAGCGGTCTTGATACTGTTTTAAAAGAAATTGAGTCGGGCGATTTTAATTTTCGTTCTGATTATGAAGATATACACATGAATATTGAAGCTCGATTAACCGAGCTTATAGGTGACGCGGGTCGAAAACTTCATACTGCCCGATCGCGAAATGACCAGGTTGCGGTAGATACCCGGCTGTATATAAGGGAAGAGACTGAAAAGATTGAGTCTTTATTGAAAAAATTTATTCTGCGTCTTGCGGATATTGCTGAACAACAACGTGAAACCGTGATGGCGGGCTATACTCACATGCAGATAGCACAACCTGTAAGGCTATCACAGCATCTACTGGCCCACGCCTGGGCGCTGTCAAGAGATCTGAAAAGATTTGAGACTTTTCGTAATATGCACAATCTTTGTCCTTTAGGGGTTGGAGCATTAGCCGGGGTTAATTACGTCAATAATCGCAAGTTTCTTGCAGAACATCTTGGCTTCGCAGGCGTTACGCCTAACTCTATGGACACAGTCGCCGACAGGGACTATATCGCGGATATTCTTTATGCTTCCTCTCTCTTGGGTGTTCATCTTTCGCGTATATGTGAAGAGCTTGTTCTCTGGTCAACATATGAATTTAACTATATAAGACTCTCTGACCAGGTGACAACCGGATCATCAATTATGCCTCAAAAAAAGAATCCCGATTTGGCGGAGCTTATTCGGGGGAAAAGCGGCCGTTTAACCGGAAATCTTGTTTCTCTTCTTACCGTTATGAAAGGTTTGCCGCTTACGTATAACCGGGATATGCAGGAAGATAAAGAGCCTCTGTTCGATACCGTTGATACCGTTCTTCTCTGTCTTGAAGGAATGATTGAGATGTTCAAAGATATAGTTTTTAATAAGGAAAGAATGAGCGAAACTCTGCGAGGAAATTTTTCTACTGCAACAGATATTGCGGATTATCTGGTACAAAAAGGTGTCCCTTTTCGTACTTCACATGAAATCGTTGGATCAATCGTAGGTTACTGTGAAAAAGAAAAGCGAAACTTCTTCGAACTGAACCTTGAAGAACTTCGTAAATTTTCGAACGCGTTTGATGAAGATGTCTTAATAAATCTGGATCCTGCTGGTTCAACTGAACGCAAACAGTCAGAAGGCGGTACTTCGTTATCAAGTGTATTAAATCAGATAGAGTCTATAAGGGAGATAGTCGTATGAAGTTTTTAAACTCTATATTAACACTTTTAGGAGCCGTTGTATTTTATTTTGTCTTCTATACTCTTTTAAAAAGTGTTCTCCCCGTTTTACCTGATTTGAATCTTTTTCAGCAGCTCGATTTATCCTTTGTTGTTAAGGGTTATCGCATACCCGCTTTTGACATGATCTTCTTCTCTTTTGGACTTTGGGTCTTTTGTCATGGAGTACTGCGTCTGGCCTCTCTTTCCGAGAAAGACCACTCGTCTAAAGACGATCTTGATGCTGGTGAATTTGGTAAGATACGTCATCCTGTTTACGGGGCGTTTATGGCAATCGAATTGGGCTTGTTTGTATCATTGCGTACTGTTTACAGTCTTTGTTTTATGGCAGTTTTAATTGTATTTCAGATTGTTGCAAGCTACATAGAAGATAACTATGTTTTAAAGAAAAAATTCGGTGACAGCTATGATGAATATTGTAACTCGGTGAGAAGGCGTTTTTTTACACCAGTTATTATATTCTATTATCTGGTCGCAGCCTTGCTTACCTTTGCCGGCATCTATTTTATGTAGCACGGAAAGGGGTTATGTTCCCGGCAATCGTGCCTGGTTAATATTTCTAATGAAGTGTAAACGGCGAATATTGTTTAATAGCCGGTAGCCGTTTTGTTTGAAATTCGCTGATTAATGATTAGTAGAGAACTTCGAAAAATTATCATGTTCCAGAGTGCAGCATGGTTTAAGTGCCTATTCTAAAGGAATTTTTCGTATTACCCGTGGGGCTTTTATCTTGTGCTAAAAGCTTATTGTTCTGATAAGAACAATCTAATAGGGCAAGTTCCTTTGCTGGTCGCCCAGCACTACTTTGAAAAATAAAGTGGTGCTGGGCTGCTCGCATATGCGGCCTGGTTGAAAAGTTAATTTTTAGAGGTTGCCAGTAGTTATTTGTCAGTCAGATTATGGGTTGGTGATATATGAAGGTTTTAAAAAGTATAGTGTCTGTTTCATTATTATGTTTAATGATTCTATGGCAAACAAGTGGAGTTGCTTTTTTTGGTAAAAAGGAGGCAACTGTTGGTTTCGCGGGCGATATAATGATGCATATTCGTGTAAAAAAATGTGCGGCTATCAACGGTTTTGATCATCTGTTTAAAAGAATATCGCCCGAACTTGAGAGTGTCGATTATATGAGCGGTAATATGGAATTTCCGGTTTCGCCGCCATTTAAGTCAAAGGGAATTATATTTAATGCACCTGAGGCCTCAATACCTGCTGTTAAAAAAGCGGGTTTTGACCTTGTAGTATTGGCTAATAACCATATTCTTGATCAGAAAGAGAAGGGTTTGCTCGATACTATTGCTTTTCTGGAAAAATATAATTTGCCATTTATAGGTGTAAAAAAAACAGAAAAAGATGCGCGTCTTGGTCATGTCGAAACAATAAATGGGATAAGGGTGGGCATGACGGCCTATGCCGGTCTGATAAACTATCCGGACAGGAATAGAGGCAGTAATTTTTATGTAAACTGGATATACAAGAAGAGAAATGTGTTAGAAGATATAAAAGAAATGAAAAAAAGATGTGATTTTCTTGTTATGCAGGTTCACACAGGAGTTGAATATGTACTGGAACCCCGTCAGTCTGACAGAGAACTTTTTCAGGAGTATCTGGATGCCGGGGTGGACCTAATAATCGGGCATCACCCTCATATGCTTCAATCAATGGAGACCTATAAAACCAAAGACGGCAGAACAACCGAAATATTTTACAGTCTTGGCAACTTTGTTCATGATCAAACCCGTTCAGTAGCTATACGAAAAACCAGAAAAAGTATAAGTATAAAAAGCTCCGCTATTGTAAAATTACATCTTACTCGTGTAGGCAGTTCGATTGTTGACCGTTATACAGTTGTGCCTATACATACCGTTCATGAATTTCTTGAGAGTGGTGGACAAAAGTATAAGAATATACAGACTGCAACATTGAAAGATCTTGTGAAAGAGAGTGAGGGCAATACCGGACTGAGCAAATATTATAAAAACGAAACCGAGGCAGTCAGATTAACACTATTCAAGGGTAAAATACCGTCTAACATAGCATTCATAGAATAACATTATCAAAAACAGCTTAGTGGTGTGGTTGTCCAGCCGTTTGGTGAAATAATGGCAAGTTCTTTGCATCCGCAGTCAGAAAGAATCTTTGCTGTATGGTTATAGTTGTCATCAAAATTTTCAACAGAGTGTGAGTCTGAACCGATTGTGACAAGTTTGCCTCCTTTATTCAGGTAACGTTTCAAAACAGGGATTTCCGGCAAAAAACTGTTATAGGTTTTTCTGAATGGAGAATAGTTAATTTCAAGCGCGATTTCGCGTTTTATCAATGTTTCTAGTATCTTATCAATTAAAGAATCAACGTAAGACTCGTCGGGAGTTTGCGTGTAATAACGCTTATGGATGCCAAGATGTCCAAGAATATTAATTGGTGATTGTTCGCACAAAGCCAGGTTCTCGTTGTAATAGTCAAGTACCTGGTTTTTTGTCATTATCTCGTTGAAAGGTACAGAGACATTAAAACCGTCAGTTAAAACATGTATTGATCCTATTGTCAAATCTGGTTTGCGAATTTTGAATAATCTGTCGGTATAAGGAGTTACACGGTGAAACTCTCCTATTTCGACTCCGAGCAAAATTGACATGGACGATTTGAATTTTGTCTGTAAATTTTCAATATGTTTTACATATTCTGTATAAGACGGGACACCATATTCAAGTGCCTCAGATGGAAGAAAATCGAAATGATCGGTAAAAGCGATCTGCTTGTAGTTTTCGTTAATTGCTTTTTGTATAAGGTCACCATAGGCAGCAGTGCTGTCGCTGCTAAAGGTTCCATGTATATGATAATCGTATTTATTCATGCTGTTAATTTATCCTGAAAAAATAATGTGTCAATATAAAATACTTAATAACTGGTTAATTATGAAACGGAAATATTATACTTTAAGTGTTGTTATAATATTTGTTTTGCTTGTTTTATATTATATAGGTACACGCGAAATATGTTATCAGGTTTGTACCGATGTATGCGGAGAAAGAGAGTGTGTAAATCAATGCACACCTCTTTACAAAATTGTCTCCAGAACTTGTACCATAACCCCCACGGAAGGTAAGGTGAGCGATGAAGCGGCATTGGGAGCCTTGATACGCGCGCATGGATTATCCGCTATAAAAAAACTTTTTCGTTAGATTTCATCAATAATTGAGCGCAATACCTTTAAAAAAGCTTTTATTTCGATCATCGAACCTACAGTAATTCTTAAGTAATTCGATAAGCGTGGGCCGTCAAAATGACGAACAAGGATTTTATTTTCTTTTAGTTTCTCATAGAGAGTCTTTGCGTCAATAGAACTGTGGTTGGTAAAGATAAAGTTTGCTTCTGAAGGAACAGTTTTAAAACCCAGTTCATCAAGACTTTCTGTTAGATAATCCTTGTTGTTATTGATCATTGATACGCGGTAGTTAAAGCTCTTCTTGTCCTTTAAGGCGGCGATTGCTCCAGCTTGCGCCAATCTGTCAACGTTATATGAATCTTTTATTTTTTTGAACCCCTCAATAATGTCTCTGTGTGCCGCGGCTATTCCAACTCTTAGCCCGGCAAGCGAATAGGATTTTGAAAAAGAGCGGGTTACGATCAGATTATCAAAAGAGTTTACCAGGTCAATCATGCTGTTTCCAGAGAAATCCACATATGCTTCATCAACTACTGCGACACCTTTATACTTTTCCAGAAATTTTATCAGGCCTTCCCTGTTTACGCCTGTGCCAGTAGGGTTGTTGGGGTTACAGAATATTACAAGCGCGTATTTCTTTTTAAGAAATTTGGCAAAGTCAATACTGAAGTCATCTTTTAGATCAATCTTGTCATAGGCTATACCGTTTGCTTCGCTCATTGTATAGTATAAAGAGTACGAAGGGTACGAGAAAGCGGCAAGTTGATCCCGGTCTATAAAACCTCGAAAAATAAGGGAAAAGAGCTCATCAGAGCCGTTTGCTGCGAAATAATTAGATTGAGAAAGTCCCCAGGTGTCGGCACATATCTTTGTAAGAGTTTCTGCATCAGGATTAGGGTATAGTCGAAGGTTTCCGCTGCACTCTTTTGTAATAGCGTTTAAAATATCCGCTGATGGAGGAAACGCGTTTTCATTTGTATTAAGTTTAATATATTCATCAATGTCTTCGGGCTGTTCTCCGGGAATATATTCTGTCATGGATTTAAGTGTACTATTCCAATATTTCACGATAACCTCGGTTCAATAAACGAAAGGTATTGTTTACATAATGTAACAATGTCCTGAATATTCTTTTGTGTATAATTTGCAATCAAAAATGAAAAAAATATAAAAAGTAAAAACAAAAGAACTTAAAATTAATTACAAACAAATCAATGCAATCGGTTACATTGATAAAAGATTAAACAGTCAAGAACTGTATAATATAATGCCATAAAAAATTTTTGTAGACATAAAACAGTAATTGCGGTAATATATATCAAGGTACTTTATAATAAGAGTGAACGCTATGTTATGTGAGAGATGCGAAAATCGAGAAGCAACAGTTCATTTGACCGAAATTATTAAAGGGGTTAAGTCCGAGGTGCATCTTTGTGAAGAGTGCGCGAGAACTATTGGCCTGAATTCCAAACTATCCAATTTTTCACTAGCGATACCTGATTTTTTATCTTTTTTAAACGAAGATACAAAAGAGTATAGTGATCAGCCGGAAGTTGTAATATGTAAGAACTGCGGTATGGATATTCAAACCGCTTATAAAACCCGAAAGGTTAACTGTCCCTACTGTTATTATTTCTTTTCGGAAAAAATTTCTGCTTTATTAGGTGGTTCGGACATACATCATACAGGAAGAACTCCTGAAAATTTTACCGATTTTTCGGTGCATAATGCAGCGAATAAGCCTGAAAGATCGTCTGTAAACGATGTTTCCATTCTAAAAAGCCGTTTAGACCAGGCCGTCGAAAATGAAGAATATGAAGAAGCGGCTCTCCTGCGTGATAAAATAAAAGATCTGGAACAACTCTGCCGGGGTAACTGATGTTTAAAAATCTACTTGATGATACCTCTTTCTGGTCTGCTGAGGGGCAGCTGTCTGATGTTGTGCTCTCTTCCCGTTTGCGCCTTGCTCGTAACCATGCCAGTTTACCTTTCCCCGTAAACCATGAATTTCAGGGCCATGCCGTTGTAGAGGATTCTTTGCTGCAGTTCGTAAATAAATCGAAATTCAGCGAGTCATTGAAATTTTACAAAATGAGTGATCTTGATGAATACGATAGAAGGTTTTTGCGAGAGCGGAACATTATTACCGAAAACATGGAAAATGATGAACAGACCTCTCTTGTTTATGACACGTCGCAGCAGTTTTGCATACAGGTAAATAGCGGTGATCATTTACGAATCCAAAAATTGTGTTCAGGGCTCGAGTTTTATGACTCGTATGGTAAAATAGTCGAGATCGATAATGAACTGAATAAATATGTCGATTATGCCTTCAATGATACATTCGGTTATCTTTCTGCTTTTGTGGATAATGCCGGCACCGGACTGAAAGCGTCGGCACTTTTGCATTTGCCGGTATTATCAACTCTGGGTACTATTTTTGAAGTAAAAAAAATGGCCGAAGAGATGGGCGCGTCGTTTGAGCCTGTTAGTGGAGATCAGAATCAGAACTATGGATCACTTTATCTTGTTTGTAACCGTAAATCCATAAACCATACTGAACCTGAAATAATCGAGATGCTTGATGATATAGTAAAAATGGTTGCCGGTCTTGAAATGGAATCAAGGGACGATTACAGCAATGATTATAAAAATCAGCTTGAAGACCGTATATGGCGTTCTTATGGAATACTTAAATATTCACGTTCGATTACCTATGTGGAAGCTCTTGAATATCTTTCGAATATCAGGTTAGGTGTTATTCTTAGTATTATTAAAGATATGAATCTCAAAGATGTTCATGACCTTCTCGTAAAAATACAAACCGCGCATTTACTTAAGCTGGCGGACAGACCTTTGCAGTCGTTAATGGATTATGATATATTTCGTGCGGAATATATCAGCTCGGTGCTTAAATGAGGTGTTTATGGATTATTCGTTAAATGCGAAAAAAATAATAAATGAGTTGGCACAGGGTGAGGGTAGACGAATCAACTCTTCTCTTCTGGAGCCCGAACATATATTGCTGGCAATGCTTAAAATACCAGATTGTGGTGCCATGAAAATCATGAATCGTCTTGGTATCAACTTTGATGTGTTGAGACGAAATCTTGATATATCTTTATCTTCCAAGGCTGGTCCCATCTATATTGGTGATATCCCCGTATCTCCCTCGTTTAATAAAATACTGAAATATGCCAGAGATGAGGCAATAATGCTCAAAGAGTTTAAAATCTTAACAGAACATCTGTTACTTGGACTTTTTAAGCATAAAACCAGTGCCGGGATAAAGAACCTTATTGATGCTGGTATCAATTATAATGTCATTGTTAGCGAGCTTAAGGAGTATTCCATGGCGCGTGATAATTCGCGTCTTGGAAGCCGGAAAAAAGACGGTTCTAAAAGCTCGCTTGCTGATTTTACGATTAATCTTAATGAGCGTGCTCAAAAAGGGTTGATCGACGGAGTTATCGGAAGAGAGTCCGAGATTGAACGTGTAATACAGATATTGGGGCGTAAAAATAAGAATAACCCTGTACTAGTAGGTGAAGCAGGTGTTGGAAAAACGGTAATTGTTGAAGGTTTGGCAAAACATATCGTAGAGGGCACTGTCCCCGAGCCGCTTTTAAACAAAATAATATTGTCGCTTGATATGACTTCTGTTGTTGCAGGTACCAAGTATCGCGGTGAATTTGAAGATCGTCTTAAGAAAATAATGGCAGAGCTTCGTGAACAGGATAATATTATTCTTTTTATTGACGAACTCCATTCAATTATTGGAGCAGGAGCAGCAGAAGGGGCACTTGATGCCGCGAATATATTAAAACCTGTTCTTGCCCGGGGTGAACTGCAATGCGTCGGGGCTACTACTCTTCGCGAGCATAAGAAATATATCGAAAAAGATCCTGCTCTTGAACGCCGTTTCCAGACGGTTTTGGTTAATGAACCTTCAGTTGAGGATACCATAGAAATAATTCTGGGTCTGCAGGATAGTTACGAAAAGCATCATAAGGTAAATTTTACACCTGAAGCGTTAAAACAGTCGGTTTACCTTTCAGATCGCTATATTAACGACCGGTTTTTGCCGGACAAGGCCATAGATGTAATTGATGAGGCCGGTTCAAGAGTAAGATTGAAAAACTGTAGTCCGCCTGCAGATATATCCGAACTTGAAGAAAAAATTAATTCACTTAACGAGCAAAAAATAGCCTTTGTTCAGAACCAGGAGTACGAAAAGGCGGCCTCTTTAAGGGACAATTTGCATATATTACGAAATGAGCTTGAACAGAAAAAACAGGACTGGGAAGAACGAAGAAACGAATATCGCGTAACGGTAGAAGAGGAAGATGTTATCGATGTTATTTCAGCCTGGTCTGGGGTTAATATCGACAAATTGAGTATGAGTGAGAGTGAGCGGTTGCTTAATCTTGAAGATGAGATTCATAAAAAAATTGTTGGTCAGGATGAAGCAGTTCGAGCACTTTGCGGTGCAATTAGAAGATCGCGTACAGGGTTTCGCCGATCTAACAGACCAATTGGCGCTTTTGTACTTGCCGGTCCTACCGGAGTTGGCAAGACGGAGTTGGCCAAAGTCCTTGCTGAATATTTATTTGGAAATAAAAATTCACTGATTCGTCTGGATATGTCTGAATTTATGGAAAAACATTCTGTTTCAAGACTTGTTGGAGCGCCACCGGGTTATGTTGGTTACGAAGAGGGGGGGCAGCTTACTGAAAAAGTAAAGAGGCGTCCTTATTGTGTGATACTTCTTGATGAGATTGAAAAAGCCCATCCCGACTTTATGAATATTATGCTTCAGGTTCTGGATGAAGGAGAGCTTACTGATAATATGAGCGGTACTGTATCTTTCCGTGATACAATAATAATTATGACATCGAATCTTGGTAATTCGCGCTTTGATAAGACGGCTAGAACAGGTTTTCTGGACAGCAATGAAACAGAAGATACCTCACAGGAGAAGGTTCGCGAGGCTGTTAAAGGAGCTTTTAATCCTGAATTTATAAACCGTATAGATGAGATTGTGTGTTTTCATCATCTGGAAGATTCGCATATACTTAAAATACTTGATCTTATGCTTTCTGAAATATCCGGCCTTGTAAAGGACAAAGACGTGGAGCTCGTCTTTACGGCCGCGCTTAAAAAATATCTGGCAGATAAGGGTATGTCGCGCCAGTATGGAGCACGTTATCTTCGAAAGGTTATCCAAGACGAGATAGAAGATGCTCTAGCCCTTGAGATTCTTCGTGGGGGGATCCCTGAGAAATCCAAGGTTACTGTTTCAACCAGAGCTGGCAAAGTTACCATAAAAACGAAAAAAAATAGTTTTTCAGAACAAAACAATTCACCTCTTATAAATAACGAAAAGGTAAACGGAGAACTTTCCGAATTGGAAAAAATTTGATGTTTGTAAAAAGTTAATTATTAGAGGTTAACTAATTTTATGAAAAAGAAATCTGCAACATCGCAATATTGGATGCGGAACGCTCTTCCTTTATATCTAAAACAGATGAAAAAACTGAATATTGGCGGATTCTCCAGCGGTAATCAGGTCGAGTTGATTGTTGACGGGGCAGAGTGTTATAAAAAATTTTATGATGCCATTGATAATGCTGTATCTAGCATAAATCTTGAAACATATATTTTTAGAAGTGACGAAGCGGGCTGGGAAATAGCGAACCGGCTTGCGGCAGCTGCTGATCGTGGTGTTGAAGTAAATCTTATATATGACGCTATTGGCTCAATAAAAACATCTCGTTCAATATTTAATTTCATGCGTGCGATGGGTATAGAGGTTATTGAATACCATCCTATTTTTCCATGGAGAAAGTTCTGGAATATTACATTTCGTGATCATCGTAAAATTATGGTTGTTGACGGAAAGTGCGCGTTTATAGGCGGACTGAATATCGGTAACGAATACGCGGGAAATCTTTATACTGATGAGTACCAACGTGATACTCATGCTCGAATAACAGGGCCGGCTGTCAGGGAAATTCAATTCTTTTTTATGGAAAACTGGTTTCGAAACGGTGGATCTGTTGTAGATTACTCACGTCATTTTCCTGATGTAAAAAAAAGCGGAAAAAAAATGGTGATGATTTTGTGTACAAAATCAAGACGAAATGTGCGTCCTATTCATTTTTCTTATCTTTCCGCTATTGACAGTGCAAGAGAATCCATTTCAATCGCAAACGCCTATTTTATTCCAGACCAGAAGATTTACAGATCGTTGTGCGCTGCAGCTAAGCGGGGAGTATCTGTAAAAATAATATTGCCATCACGTTATGCAATGCCCGTTGTAAAGAACGCTGTACGTTATCTTTATCGCAGGTATTTGCGTCACGGCATAGAAATTTACGAATACCAGGACAATGTTCTTCATGTCAAAAGTGCTGTTATTGACTGTGTCTGGTCCATGGTTGGATCATCTAATCTGGATCGTCTCAGCTACCGGATCAATCTTGAGTTAAACGCTGTAGTTCTTGATGAAGATTTCGGTGAAAAGATGGAGAAAGTATTTCACGATGATTTAAAATATTGTCAAAAAATTGAAATAGAAAATATTGAAAAACGTTCTTTATGGCGTCTGTTTGTAGAATGGCTTTGTTACAGATTCAGAAATATTTTATAAGAGGGAACTTCGAAAAATTACATTATTTCAGAAGGTTTCACTGTTTTTGTGCCTATTTTAAAGGAATTTTTCGCAAGTTCCCTGAAAAAATTTTAATTATTAGAGGTTACCAAGAATCAGTTTAATTCCAGATTGTCAAACCAGTCGAAAATACGTTCGAACTCGCCATCTGGAACAAAGTGATGACCGGGATGTTCATTTGCGACAATATTCCAGCCGTGATTAAGAAGATACCCGGACACCTCTTTGCCCGGAACTCCAGGTTCCTTTTTGCCCCAATAGATATATCCGGGAGTCCTGGGGTTCGGTGTTCTGTTTTTTTTCATCATGATACCAAGTTCGTAGCCTGCACCACCGCCTCCGGCCGCGAATGCGGTAAAAAGAGGTTCTGAGGTAAAAAATCTACGGTTATAAAGCAGCATTGTTAATGTGAAGTGACCACCCGAAGAAAAACCAGTTAACAATATTCTTTTCCTGTTAATTGGGAGTTTGTTTTTTATTACAGATGCCATTTTTAAAATTGTGCCGCTATCGGGCTCCTCTTCCCATACGAGTTTTGTTGCCCTGACAGCAAGCAGAATATAACCGCGTTTATCGGCATAATCAGTAAGGTTATTGCTGTATATAAAAGTTTCTTCCCCTGTTGACATAGGATGTAAAGTTATTACCAGTGGGTACTGTTTCTTATTATTATAGCCTTTAGGCAAATAAAAGCAGCCGTGTTTCATTCGCATAAGTTTTCCGGATTCAATTTTATCAGGCAACTCGTAATCATAAATATCGTTTAGTTGCGCAGCCGAAAAAACAATACCTGTAAGAATCAATGCAATATAAAGAATAAAAAACGCTATATTAACTCTGCTCACGGTTATGACCTCATTGAATTATATAGTTTTCTTAGTGGTTTCTAACTCTTGTCGATATAGCGTTTGGTTAGTTCTGTGTAGTCATCAATGCGTCTATCCCTGAAAAATGGCCATGTTTGCCTTACAATTTCGGAATTCCCAAGATTTATGGGTACTATCATATTCTCTTCATTGCTGCTTGATGCCTGAGCCAGAATTTCACCTTGCGGGCCTGCTACAAAACTGCTTCCCCAGAAATCAATACCCGCTTCGCCTTCGAGAGACTCGTTACCAACACGGTTAACAGCAATAACGGGAACTCCGTTTGCGATTGCATGTGACCGCTGGATTGTTATCCAGGCGCTCTGCTGACGTTTCTTTTCGTCAGCATTGTCGGGTGGATACCATCCAATAGCGGTAGGGTAAATCAGCAATTCTGCACCTGCCAGAGCCATAAGACGGGCGGCTTCAGGATACCATTGATCCCAGCAAACAAGTACGCCGAGTTTGCCAATTGAAGTTTTTATTGGTAAAAAACCTTTGTCGCCTGGTGCAAAATAGTACTTCTCATAAAATCCGGGATCATCAGGAATATGCATCTTACGATATGTTCCAGCAATGGAGCCATCTTTGTCAAAAACAACAGCCGTATTGTGATAGAGGCCGGGAGCTCTTTTTTCAAAAAGTGATGTTACCAAAACAACATTCAGTTCTTTAGCGAGCTTACCATAGTACCCGGTTGATGGTCCCGGAATAGGCTCTGCAAGCTCAAACATCGCTATATCTTCTGCCTGACAGAAGTATAATGAATTGTGAAGCTCCTGAAAAACAATTATATTTGCACCCATTTGGGCAAGTTGCTCTGCGTTTGTTTTTAATAATTTTCTGTTATTCTCTATATTAGAGGTGCATTTCTGTTGTACCAGTCCTGCCATGAGCATATTATTGCTGGATTTGTTTGCTAACATTACAAAATCTCCTGTTAAGCTTAATATTTTCCGGAAACTGCATTGTAACACAATGCAGTGATCCATGTTGTCGTATCAATACCGAGCAATCAATGATGTAAACTTCACGGCCGGGAAAAAGTTTTTGAAGTACAGCTTGTGCTTTAATATCAAGAGATGTCCCGTAACCCGGCATAAGTATCGCGTTGTTGATAATAAGAAAATTGGCATAGGTCGCGGGAAGTCTTTCATCGTTGTAGTATTCCGCATTCGCCATCGGGAGAGCAACAAGATTGTATGGTATGCCCTTTGGTGTGGTGAATTTCTGCAGTTCTTTCTCCATCTCTTTCAGCGAATGATAGTGAGGATCACTTTTGTCATCACATTTTACATATGCGATCGTATCTGTGGAACAGAATCTGGCAAGTGTATCAATATGGCTATCCGTATCATCGCCGGACAAGTATCCGGAATTGAGCATAAGTATACGTCTTGCGCCAAATGATTTTCTTAGTACATCTTCTATTTCCTGACAGGAAAAGCCGCCATTGCGGTTCGGCGAAAGCAGGCAGTCAGATGTGGTCATGATCGTTCCAATACCATCTGATTCGATGGAACCGCCTTCGAGTACAAAACCAAGCATGTTAACATATTTGGCATTTATAAAAAGCCCCTGGCCATATAGGTGGTTGTTTATCATATTGTCGTAATTAGATGCGAATTTAAGACCCCAACCGTTAAACTTGAAATCATAAAGGCATGCTTTACCATTGTCTAAAACAGTAATAAATCCATAATCACGGCACCAGGTATCGTTTGAACTGGCTTTGATGGTATAAACCCGGGGAGTGTTTGCAATAAGGGACAGGCCGTCGTCGATACTGTTGGTGTTCTGTACTACTATGACATCCTGGTATTTTGCTATTGTTTTTATAATTCGGGAAAAGCATTTTTTTGCTTCATCAAGGTATTGAGCCCAGTCGCTGTCACTGTGTGGCCATGCGAGCATCACAGCGCCTTGCTGTTCCCACTCGGCTGGAAGACGGATTTCCATAGGGCAAGCCTCATAACAAGGTATAATATAGTCGGTTAAAAATATTGGTTGCAATTTATTAAAACACATGCATATTTACAAACAGTTTTCTTGAACTTTTTTAAATAAAAAGTGGCATCTTCCTTGTCAATCGGGGTATACATGAAGTTTAACAAAATATTTTCCCAGAATCAGGTAGGTTTTATTGCAGAGATTGTTGAACCGGTTCATCACTCTTTCAATATTGATTATGTGAAAAATGAATTTTTGAAAGATCCCGAATTGAGTGCTCTTCCTGTTGAAACCGAATCGGGTATAAGCGGTTTCATAGAGAGGGACGCTGTTTTAAAAGATCAAAAAAAACTCGATTCCATTTTACATAAGAGTATCAAAAATTTTGTAGTAAGCAACACACTTTTTCTTAAAGCACGTGAAAATATCGAGAAGGCGCTTAAAGATATCTTTTTATCATCAAAAACACAGATAAATAACTGCATGGTCTATCATAATGGAGATTTTTGCGGTATTGTTAATACACGTAAACTTGTGGCTCATATTCTTAAACTTCGTAACAACGAGTTGAAACGGGCTCGTGAAGTACAGAAAAAGATTCTTGGTCATAATAAAATGGATAACTCTTTATTCAAGTCAGAAGTAGTGATTGAAATGGCTCACGAGGTTGGCGGTGATTTTTTTCTAATGAAAAATCTTGGGGATCATAAATACATAATTTCGTGCATGGATGTTAGTGGCAAGGATGTCTCAGCTTCGCTTATTACCGGGGTTGTAGGGGGCTATTTCGCTTCACTCGAATATTTCACGGATCTATCATCGCTAAGTGGTACCGAAATAATAACTGCTCTTCATAATATTATACGGGCACGCACTCCTGAGGGATATTTTTTGGCAGGAGTTGTGGTTGTAATTGATAGTGATAAAGAGGAGATAGAAATTTTTAATATGGGATATTCACCACTCTGTATGGTTTATAAGAATACCGGTGAAAACCGGATAGTTATTAAAAATCCGACACTTCCCCCCATAGGGTTGCCCAATTTCAAAATAAGTGATGATCTTGTTATTCGTGAAAATATTAAAAAAGGGTTTTCACTTTTTGGCTTTTCAGACGGTTTAACCGACGCGCAAAACTCTCATGGCATAGCGCTTGGCGATAAAGCTGTTTACGAATTGCTGAAGCAGAGCCTGAAGAAAAACGATCAGGATGCGCTCAACAGCGTTGTTAAAGAAGTTAAAAATTATATAGGTACTGCTCCTTTTGCTGATGATATAACCGCATTTATGGTCGATTTTAAATAGAAGGGAACTTCGAAAAATCACATTTCTTGGTAATTTTGACTGTTTTGACAGATTCAATTTCCGATTTGGATATTAACCTGTAAATTAAATGTTCTTGAAATATAGGGTGTATCTATTGTAATGTCCTAATATAACACGTGTTAGAGAAATGCGTTTTCAATGACTAAACTCAGGAGGATATCATGGAAAATTTTGATTTTTATAACAAGACCAAAATTGTTTTCGGTAAAGATGTCGAAAACAAAGCTGGAGAAGAGTGTAGGGCTATCGGTTCTAAAGTGCTTCTGCATTATGGCGGTGGTAGCATAAAAAAGAGCGGGCTTTACGACAGGGTCGTTAAGTCACTTAGAGATGCCGGTGTCGATTATGTCGAGCTTGCAGGTGTTAAGCCTAATCCACGATTGTCCCTTGTTAAAGAGGGTATACAGATATGCCGGAAAGAGAATATCGACCTTATTTTGGCTGTAGGCGGAGGAAGTGTAATCGATTCCGCAAAGGCAATCGGTGTCGGTGTGCATTATGAGGGTGATGTCTGGGATTTTTATATAGGGAAGGTCTCACCTGAGAAAATGCTACCGTTAGGAGTTGTTCTTACCATTCCTGCGGCCGGAAGTGAGGCAAGCCCGAGTTCTGTTATCTCAAATGAAGAGGTTCAGCTTAAAAAAGGACTTACAAATATTTGCTTAAGACCGGAATTTTCTCTATTGAACCCTGAGCTGACATATACCCTTCCTGATTATCAGACTGCCTGCGGAATTACCGATATGTTTGCGCATGTAATGGAACGATATTTTACAACAACCAAAGGAGTGGAACTTTCGGACAGACTTTGTGAATCTGTAATGAAAACCGTAGTTCACCAGGCATATCGTGTTTTAAAAGATCCCAGCGATTATACAGCAAGATCAGAGATTATGTGGGCTGGAACAATAGCGCACAACGACATGATCGGTTGTGGGCGTTCGCAGGACTGGAGTTCACATGGCATTGAACACGAAATAAGCGCCATTTATGATGTGGCCCATGGCGCCGGACTTGCCGTGGTTTTCCCCGCGTGGATGAAACATGTTTACAAGAACAATATTGGGCGATTCGCTCGATTTGCTCACGAAGTGTTTAATGTTGATTATGATTTTGAAAAACCGGAAAGAACTGCTCTTGAGGGCATCGCGTCTCTTGAAAGATTTTTTAAAGACATAGGCATGCCCGTCAGATTATCAGAAATGGATATTGATGACAGGAATATTGAAACGATGGCGTCAAAAGTTACGGGAAACGGAACTCATACTATTGGTGGTTTTAAAGAGCTAAGCAAAGATGATGTGAAGGCGATATTGAAACTTGCACTATGATTTTTAAAGGAGCAGTAATTATATGATTGATATAAGAGATAAGTGGGCTCTTGTTACAGGAGCAAGCCGCGGAGTAGGGTTTAGAGTCGCAAGGGCTCTTTCAAAAAATGGAGCAAATGTAATACTGCACTCACGTAAACTGGAAGGAACAGCAGCTCTTTATGAAGAGCTGAAATCAGAAGGTAGTGTTGTTAAACAGGTAGAAGGCGAACTTGGTGATCCGCTTGCTCTTCAAAACATAATTACAGAAGTTAGCAAGCTGGCGTCTGCTGGTCTTGATATTCTTTATAACAATGCTGCAATAATGACTGCTTATCGTAACATATATGAAGTTACAGTCGATGAGTATATGCAGAGTTTTATGGTGAACTGCGTCGCTCCTGCTAAATTATGTGATGCTTTTTTACCGGGTATGCTTAAGAAAAATTTTGGCAGAATTGTTAATGTGACAAGTGGTATTGCGGATCAGCCTCAGCTTATGGCGTACAGCTGTTCAAAGGCTGCTCTGGATCGATATGTACGTGACATGTTGCCAACGCTTGATAAAACAAATGTGCTGATGAATCTGATGGATCCAGGTTGGCTAAGCACCGATCTTGGTGGAGACAAGGCTCCAAATCATCCTGATACGGTGCTTCCGGGCGCGTTGGTGCCGGTTCTGCTTGAACAAAGTGATGGTAGTGGTAAACTGTATTGTGCTCAGGATTACCGAGAGGATATAAAGTGATTGATCAGGAAGTAGAGCAACCCCCGTTTGTCTGGGCGAATATTTAAATATGGTAACTTCAATGAGTGCAATGTTCCAGAGATAAACATTGTTTCGGTGATATTATCAGAGATTACTATAATTTTTTGAAATCAATAAAAGGGGGGGAGCATATTGTGCTTCTCCCTTTTTTAGTGCGCCCAGCATGGGCGCAATCTAACGGGTTAAAGTCCCGAGTCTGCCCCGGTAGTGGGAAAGACATAGCTGAACACC
>JAFGRW010000124.1 GCA_016934935.1 Spirochaetota bacterium
GCCTATGGCTGGCTATTATTATACGGAAACAGGTGAAAACTAAAGAACCGCCGTGTACCGAACGGTACGCACGGTGGTGTGAGAGGAGGTAGGTAAAATAATTACCTACCTCCTACTCGATTTCTCTATAGTCGAAATCTGTTTTTATTGCGCGTAAATATTGATCATAATAGAGTAATGATTTGTTCGGATGCCCCATAAGATCGTAAACTGCTCCTATATTGTATAGGGCTTCGGTTCTTGTGTTGTCGTATAATAGAGCTCTTTTAAACTGGTTAACGGCATAGGCGTATTGCTTTTCAAACATATAAGCGAGACCAAGGTAAAAATAGGCTGGTGAAAATTTTTTATCCAGTTTTATAGAGATTCTTAACTCCCTGATAGCCTCTTTTCTTTTACCCTCCATATTTAAATAACAGCGCCCTAAACCATAATGCGGAAGTACATAATAGGGACTAAGTTTTATCGATTGCTTGAATTTTTCTGCGGCAGCCTCTATATTACCATTCAATGCAAGCTCTCTTCCCTGATAATATAGCAATGTACTGTTTTCTGCTGCTTCAATTTGGGAAAAAATAAAAAGAAACAAAAGAATAAATCTTTTCATTTTAAAAATGGGAATAGTTCTGTTAGCTTGTTATAAAGCAGGTTGTCGATTCCCCTCTTGTTATAAGAATAGACAGCAACAATAATCCAAAAAATAATCGTAAAGAAAATCATGAATTTCAGTAACCTTTCAGCTCCAAAATCATCGGATTTGTAAAAAATTATGAATAAAGAAATTGGCCAAAAGATAATAAGAAGGTAAAATGTAAGGTAGAGTGATTCTTTTAGAAACAGTATAGTTGTAATATACCAGTTTTGGCCGACCATAATTAGGAATTGTTCTATATCTGACTTAAACACCCAAATATAGAATAAATATAGTAGAAAAGCAGCAATTTTCCATAATACTGGAATGCGTGGTCTAAATATCAAAAAAGCAGCTGCTAATCCCCATATGAAGATAAAAAAAGGTATTGTTTTCAAAAAAATGTTTGTTTCCATAATAAGTCCATTTTAGCATAATAGTAATCACATATTATAATTATCGGTAATAAATAAAATGAAAAATAGAATTAAGTTCTGTGTTGTAACTGTTTTTATGTTTATAAGCTTTGTGTCGGTTGTTTTGGCAAATGATTTGCAAATTCGCAGCGAAAGCCCTAATTTTTCCGATAAAGATACCTCATTAATAGAAAAAAGCCTCATCAAAATCAGTGGAGATTACCGTGCTGAAGTAATAATTTTAACCATGAATAACAAAAGTGAGATCTATTCCCGTAATAAAGACGGAAAGGTCGTGATGGAAGAGAAACAGGCCTATATACGATTTATGATTACCGTTCTGGAAGGTGATGCCAAGAAAAGTGTAAAATTTATTGAACTTTTTGCTCCAAGCCGTAAAGATCTGGTTTTTAGAACAATCAGAACAATTAATCACGAGCTGAAGGATATATAGCGAGATTTATTCCTGATAAGGGATTTACAAAGTTCTATTGCCTGAATCATTGAAGAAAATGAGGCTATTCCCTGGCCTGCGATATTAAAAGCTGTTCCATGATCGACTGACGTACGTATTAGCGACAATCCTGTTGTTACATTTACCCCTGTATCAAAAGCCATCATTTTGAACGGAATCAATCCTTGATCATGATAATGCGCAATTACGATGTCATATTTTTCCCATTCGGAAGGTAAAAACAGGGTGTCTGCAGCGAAAGGACCCGAGATATCCATTCCATTCTGTTGCAGTTCCTGAACCAGTGGGGAAGTTATACTGGTATCGAATGAACCTATTGCTCCATTATCTCCGCAGTGAGGATCAAGACCACATATGGCAATCCTGGGTTTCTTGTTTCTTATAAGAGTCATACTTCTTTGTGCTTCGATTGCAGTTTTAACAATTTTATCTTTTGTAATGTGGCTTGCTAGATCTTTTATGGGCAAATGAGTCGTAACGAGTATAACCGAGTATTTATCTGAATACATGATCATATATGGAGTGTCTTCGCCTATCATTTGAGCAAAATATTCTGTATGGCCCGAAAACTTTATCCCGGTTTTTTCTATAAGATTTTTACTAACGGGGCCTGTGACTATTCCTGAAATATAAGATTTTTTCCATAATTCAATAGCTTTATCAATATAGGCAAGGGATTCTTTTCCGGTTTCAACGGAGGGAAACCCAGGAGCGGGGATTGGAAGATGTGATTCAATATCGTATATAAAAATATATTTTAAACTATCAGGAGGGGCATGAAAAAAATCATGGTCTACTGTTTTAAGAAGTTTTCTGATTCCAAGTGATACAGAAAGTTTTTTAAGCAATTCATAATTGCCTATTACAACAGTAGTAAAATCTGTTTGGTTAATCTGGTCAAGGGCACGCAAAGTCACTTCCGGACCAATACCGGAAGGATCTCCAACGGTAATTGCTATAAACCTATGCTCGTTTTCTGGATTCGACAAACTCATTTGGCACGAACCTGTTTTTCAGGTACTCTTTATCAATAAGTTCTCTTGCCGAAGACTTAAGATCATTGGCAATAGTGCATCTTCCTTCCAGAATAACACCATTTTGAATGATTAGTTCGGGAGTTCTGATATCTCCTAGAACCTTGGCAGTTGGCATTAATAAAACACGACTGGAAGCATTTATGTTTCCAATTATCAAGCCTTCCACAATAACTGAAACAGCTTCGATATTAGTTTTTAAACGTCCTTTTGGTCCAATATATAGTTGATCAGCTTTTAGATATTTGCCTTCAAAACAACCATCAATACGAAGCGAGCCATTAATATGAAATTTACCTGTAAAGTATGAACTCTCGCCAATGGTATTGTTGGCGGTATCACCACCGCTTTTTGCAAGTGCCATAGTATCTCCTGTAATAAATACGAATAAGTTAAGAGTATATAAAACTGACAGTTATAAAATCAAGAACTTTCCTGATACTATTTTTAAAAGATAGTATCGTTCAAGGTATTTTTGGTTTCTGTAAAAAAATTGTCAAATTATTGAAGTTTGCTTCCGATAAAAAAAACAGAGGTTATGTCACATTCTATGAAAAAATCAATACTACTCATCTCTGTTTTATTATTAATAAAATCCGGATTTGCTTTAGAACCCGGATTAAAAAATTTGTCACGAAGCAGTGAGGAGATAAAAAACCTGCGTGCTGAAATAAGAACTACTATTGCTACTGTAAAAAGCAACAGGGATGAAAAACAGATACCTGAACTTAAGTTTTATAAATATAGAGTAAAAAAAGATGATAATTTGTGGAACATTATAGCCAGAACCACATTGAATATTGATACTCTTATGACAGTAAATCAGTTAGAGAATCCATCGGATTTAGCTGTTGGCTCAACAATATTTATCCCTAATATGAGAGGGATAGTGCATAAGGTAAACAAAAATGAGACAATTAACGATATCGGCTTAAAGTATAAGGTTAATCCCCGTTATATAAAACACGTAAACAAGATTAATAAGTTGGATAAAGAGTTTATTTTTATTCCCTGCGGAAACTTGTCGCGAGAAGAGCGCTCGGCATTTTTAAGTCCAGGGTTCCGTAAACCATTGGATAAAACCAGAATAACTTCAGCTTATGGAAACAGGATTGATCCTTTTTTGCGTATTCCGTCTTTTCATAGCGGAGTTGATTTTAAGTGCTCAACCGGTACGCCTGTAAAGGCTTCAAAATCGGGAAAAATTACTTTTTGTGGAAGTAATGGAAACTATGGTAAATTGGTTATTATTAAACACACAAATGGTTATGAGACATACTATGGACATTTAAGTAAGTTTAAGGTGAAAATTGGAGATACGGTTACTGCTGGACAGATTATTGCTCTGTCAGGCAACAGTGGACGGTCAACGGGTCCACATCTTCATTTTGAAGTGCGTAAAGGAGGATCGGTTATTAATCCAATGACTGTTTTGCGGTAGATTCATGATAGCTCTTTTAAGAATTCTTCAAAAGCCGAACCGTCTTTAGGAATTTCGTGAACAGCTGCAATTACCGTAAATTCTTCTTCTATTTCATCAATAAATCTTTTAAGAATTGTTGAATAACCAAGACCAGCCCGTTTTTTCCGGCCGGGAAGCGCTACTATATACCTGTCTATGTCGAATCTGAAAGCATAATCTCCATCTTGCAGTTTTTCGTCAAAAATTGATTCTATTTGAGTATTGCACAGAGCTATTTGTTGAAGCGTTACAGATTGTATGTAGTTTGAGTAACCGCCAATTTTGATAATTATCAAAGTCAGTGGAATACGTGAGTTTTGACATGATGTTTGCAGTTCTCGCATACGTGTTAAAAGAGGTTGTAAAACATCGCTGAAAGATTTTGAATAGATTAAATATTTACTTGTTTGCAGGTGAGAAAAGATAAACCGGCTAAATCTTTTAACTTGATTTATATGAGTTGTGTATACATCCAGATTGACTCTTAACAGAAGAAGAAAACCTAATAACTGTTTTTTGATTAAATAAGGATAAACCCCAAAAACATTAATTCTAAGAAGAAAATCGTCGTTAAAAACTGTTTTCAAAATTTGGGATGTTACTGGGTTTTCTATTTCGGTATAAGTATCGTTTGAAAAACAATAAGATATAAACGCGTTTGAGCTGGTAATTTCGTATCCTTTTCGTTTAAGATGCAAAAGATCTTCTTTTTCGGTGAACAAAATTTCGAACATATTTGTTGAATCATTACGGAAAAAAAGGGCGTAGCTGTTTATTTGCAATGATGAAAGTTCTTTTTGTATAATATTATCAATTTCAATATGAGTTGATGTCTTCCGAACATCTGCTTCGTAGTTATCAATCATATCCAATCTTTTTTGTAATGTTGCAAGATCTTTAAGTTCATTTTTTAGTTTATCTATTTGTGAAATTTTACTGAAAATTACGGAAGTTATATCCAATAAAGCATTTAAAAACACTATATCGTTGCCGGAAAATTCTTCTTGTTTGAGCTTTGAGCCAACAACTAAGGCGAACATAAGGTTTTCATTTATAATTGCCGGAGCGATAAGAGAAGCTCCAATCGAAAAAAATTTCTGATATTCTTCCTGAGCATTTATATCAGATTGAAAATCATCTAAATAGATTATCTCTTTTTTATTAATTGCTTTTGATAAAATAGTATCATTCAATTTGAATGTGAGGTTGCGGTTGCGTAGCCTCATTCCGTGATGTTCCGCAAGGATCCAGCGTTCTGTTGAAACAGTTGAAGGATGAATAATTGAAGCGGAGGATATACCTAATTGCCCAATTGCGGTAAAAATTAGAATTTCATAAAGTTCTCTTAGAGAATTAGCTCCTGATATTTCTTTTGCTATATCAAGTATAATTTTATCGGAAGCATTTAACAGATTTTTTCGAGAAATATATTGTTCATTGCCGGACTTACTATCTTCTTCAAGATCAAGAAAAATTGTATCATTAGATAAATTGTCGTCTAACTCGGTGATTATATCGCTAATGTCCTTTAGTTTTTGTTCATTCTTTTCCATTTGTTAAGTGCTTTGCTTCCTTAGTTTTTTTGAAGTTGATTCATAAAATCAATGTACATATCAAAATACTCTGACTTTGCAAAGCTATTAAGAGTATCTTCAGGAAGTTTTTCGAAAAGATTACCAAAATATTCAAGAAGAGTTTTAAGTTTTTCCTTTTTTGCTATGTCGGGAAAATTATTAATGAATCTTTCTACATCACTATCGTTTTCTAGAATTACAATTGTATCAGAAATATCTTCGCATTGTTCACATTGCATGTACCAATATTCTAAAAGTTTTTGTTTGATATCCTCTATGCTTTCTTCGATAACAAGCGAATGTTCGGTGAAAATATCTTCTTCTATGCTTGCTCGCTCAATTTCGGATAAACCGGGTTTAGGTAGTGCGTTAAAATCGGGTTTTTCAATAAAATGTGAAGAATAATACAAATTTTGTTTTTTTTTATTTTTTAAAGAATTAGATTCGAATTTGCTGGCATTTTTGACTTCTTGGCTGATATTTTCGGTGTAGATGTTTGAAAAGCACTCATCGTTGTTATTTCCGATACCTTCACATTCAATAAATTCAAGTTTTTCCGCCTGATTTACTATTTCAAAAATTTCATCCTGTGTTAATGGAGTCTCATCAGGCGCTATAAAAAAAGAGGCATCAAGTTCTTTGTGGTTAATAATTGCGTGTGCAATTTTGTCGGCTCGAATCATTAAACGGGGTAAAGGAAGAATACGGGGTTCTTTATCATGGGATGGGGCAAATACTGGTTTAATATTGCTGTTTACTGTGGTTGCTTCTGTTCCGGGTGTAGTATTGTTTTTATTGATAGAAATTTCGCCTTCGATAGCAGATTGTTCTGATAAATTTTGTTTTACATAATGATCGTTGTCTAAGGTCTCATTTTGTATTGGTTCGGAGGTTTTAACGGTAAATGTGTCATGATTTAATTCGTTAGAATTAATATGTTTACCAGATTCACTATATAGCTCTATGCTGCTGTTTTCATCAAACTCGCTTATAAGTTTATCTGAATCATAGTCGTAAATTTCTATTTTCTCAGTAGTATTCATGGCCTCTCATTGGTAACGCGAAACAGATGCAGTTCTGCAAACAGGGTTATCAATATTTTCGGCATAAACTGCTTTTTATTTTACTTCTTTATCTGATATCTTCTTGGACTTTTCATTATAAAATATATGAATAATTTTAAATTCCTAAACATATCCGTTTTTAAATTATACTGCTATATTTAATAAAGTGAATAGAAATGTGTTTATTTCAATAAAATAATGGAACATACAGCTTATTTTGAAAAGAAATCCATGATGCTTTGAGTATCACTACATGATAGAAGTTCTTTCCGGTTTGCTTTTTCATAAAATATAGAAGTAATATTAGACATCATCTGAAGATGAGAGGATGATTCGTTTAAAGGTGACAAGATTAGAAAAAATATCTTCGATGGTTTACCGTCAAGTGATTCAAAATCTACCCCATCTGGTGCCAGACCAATAACAAGCTGTATGGATTTAACCTGCTCTGTCTTTGCATGAGGTATAGCAATACCATCGGCAAGCCCGGTACTCATGACTTTTTCACGTTCCAAAAGGGCGGAAATAATATCCCGAGGATCACCGATATCTTTAAAATCTTTAAAAACTGAAACAAGCTCTTTTATAACACCTTCTTTTGTGTTTGATTCAAGTCCGATAATGATATTGCTGTGTTTAAGGTGTTTGCGTACTTCTGACTTATTTGTGCGGCCTTTACCAACAATTTCATTTCGCATATCAAGAGAATCTACAATACTCTGAACTTCTGTAATTGCGGTTTTAAAGTTAAGCAATGTTTCATAGATTACATTTTTAACAAATGGCAAATCGGCTTCGTCTGTTTTAAACTCAATAACGAAACGGCTTACCGTGAGGGTAATGTTGATGGCGTCCTTCTTAAGATGATAGTTATTAACATTAGTAACGATAAGGTTAATAAAAAAACCTTCTTCGTGAAAATTTTCCAATATACGGTCTTCAATTATTTTAGTTAAACTTGCAGATGGTGTTGCGAAAGTTGTGGTTACTTGGTTTGACTTTTCAATTTGTTTTCTAGTACCCGACTTATCACTCTTTAATGACAAATTCAATAGTGGGGGAGCGATAAGTGTTGTTAAAAGAGTCATCATAATCCCCACGCCGAACATGGTATTGTCTAGTATTCCATAAGATAATCCAATACCGGCAATAATCAGGGCAACTTCCCCACGTGGAACCATACCTAGGCCTATGCGGAGTGATCCAAGTTTGTTAAAACGTAAAATTAACGATGGAATGCCGCAGCCAATTATTTTCGCGGCAACCGCGCCAGTTGTATAAACGGCACCAAAAAGAAGAACTTCTCGAGAAAAGAGTGTTGCCGGATTTACAAGCATACCCATAACAGTGAAAAATATTGGCACAAGAAATAGTTGTATTGTGTGAAGCTTATCATGAATAACAAAGCTTAGATCCGTACGTGAAAGGGATAGTCCCATTACATAAGCGCCAACAATCATTGCAAGACCGGCTTTTTCGAAAATACCAGCCAAAATAAAAGCGAGGCCCAAAGACATTACAGAAAAGGTGGATACCGATTTGAACATTTTCAAAAAGCGACTTATTTTATATGCAAATACTATTCCAAGAAAAGTAAAGAAAACCCAGACACCGATAGCTTTGATTGCAACAAATGCAATATTGCTCCAATCAACAGAGTTGCCAGAGCTACGTGTAGCCGCGGCCGATATTCCAAGCACTATGGCCAGGATAATTATACCAAGGATGTCATCGATAACCGCACCTGCCATTATGGAAACACCTTCGGGGGAATCCATTTTTCTTCTTTCAGAAAGAATACGGGCTGTTATACCAACAGAAGTAGCAGTACTCATAACACCTAAAAACAGAGCTTGTGGAGACATAAAAGAGACATTCATGAAAAAAGCTGTTGTTAATGCCCCTAGAGCGAACGAAACAATAACGCCGCCAATTCCCAGCACAAGTCCGGTAACTGAATATTTCAAGAAAAGGGTAAAATCAGTTTCAAGACCAGCAGCGAACAGTAAAATGATAGATGCAATAGTGGCAAAGCCATAAAGTTCGGGTGATACCGGAAGCGCTGTTGCTGTAGATATTGGAAAGAGTCCGTCCGGGAAACCGGGGAAAACAATGATTCCTAGAGCATAAGGGCCAATAATGATACCAGCAATCAGCTCTCCGAGGACTGATGGCATTTTTAGCTTTTCTGCTGTCATGCCTCCCAATTTAGCTGCGAATATGATTACACCGATTTCGAAGACAAGTTTTGTCATCATATGTGTTATATTTGCTGAATGTGTATCCTGAGAGGCAAAAGCCATAGAGGGAATTAGATATAGGAAAATAGTCAATAGGCGCATGAAATACCTGCCTGGAATAATTTTATATATCCAGATGCTTCCAATCGCAGTGGTTGTCAAATGTATTAATGGGCTTTTTTTTAGCAAATAAATTGATTTAAAAGAATAAACCAGCAAAATGAGATAGAGATAATTAATTCTTGGAAAATTTATGGATTAGTGAATAAACAATTATTGTTGAAGATTTACAGGGAAGAATATTTCTTCCCTGTATTTTAAATTTATTAAAAGTAGTAACCCGCTCCGATTTTTATAGATGACTTATATCCACTCCAGTCGTCTTCATTTGAGTTGTTGTCGTACATCTTTGGATTGATGTTATAACCAAAATCAAGACTACCGGTAATATAGAGTTTGGAATCGATATGGTAATCCATACCAAGAACAGCCAAAATATACAGGTCGTCCATATCCGTATCTTCTATTTCATTACCGTCTTCATCATTGAAAGTCATATTCATAGAGTAGTTAATTCCAAGACCCGGCCAAATGTCAAATTTACCCTTTTTGATAGGATATTTGCCAATAAGCATCACATCGCAGGTTGAAAACTCGTATTCAAGGTCTTGTGAAGTGGAACTATCGTCAGTTTCGGTTTCGAAAGTAATATCGCCCATGCTGCTGTTATAGCTAAGGCCGACTCTGAAATAGGTCATATCGAAAAATGCTTCAATTCCTATCACAGAGAACGGAAAACTTGCCTGGGAAGTATTGTCACCATATTCATATTCCCAACTGTAACGTGTGGCATTAAGAGTTAATCCGGCTGATTTTTGAAGATTTAAGGCGGAAAGCATTGAAGTACTGAAAAGAACGAGCAAAACAAGAATCCCCTTTTTCATAAACATCTCTCCTTTGTAGAAGTACTTTTAAAAAACCTTGTTTTACAATCAGTTTGTCAGCTGTTTTTAAAAGATTCTGTAATATTATAAACAGTTAAATTGTATCATTGTTTGGAAAATTTGTCATCACTTTTTTATTATAAGGTTTTAAAATAAACATATTAGAGGTAATAATATTTAATAGAATTAAAAAAAAATTTTATCCAAGATGACGAATGCAATCGGTTGTTTGACTTTGAGTAATAATTGTGTTTGATTTTGTATGGGAAAAAAACTAATGATCATATCTCATCATATTAGCATGCCGGTTTGAATGGACAAAAGTATAGAATTAACAGAAATAAGGTGTTTAAGTTTAATGATAAATGAGACTAAAAGTCCGGAATGGATTTTACGCAATATTTTCAAAAAAAATGAATTCAGAGCTTCGCAAAAGAAGATAATTGAATCGTTGATGAATGGGAAAATTGTTTTATCGGTTATGCCCACTGGCATGGGAAAATCAATGTGTTTTCAGATTCCCGCCCTTATCTTGGATGGTTTGACTATAGTTATATCTCCATTGATTGCCTTAATGAAGGATCAAGTTGACCGATTGAAAAAAACGGGTATTGATGCTGAATTTATTAATTCGTCACTTTCGTATGATCAGCGTGAGAGTCGTTACAGAGGTATAAAACAGGGAAAATATAAACTTTTATATATATCACCTGAACGATTTAGAAACAGTACTTTTCTAAAATCGGTTTCTTTTAGAAAAATATCAATGCTTGTTTTAGACGAGGCTCATTGCGTAAGTCAATGGGGTAATGACTTTAGGCCTGACTACGCAAAGATATTTGAATACAGGGCTATACTCAATAATCCTGTGACCGCAGCTTTTACTGCTACAGCAACAACAGAAGTGCGTAATGATATTTTATCTAAAATAGGTGTTTGTCGTGATGATGTTAAAGTATATAATGATGGTATTTGCCGTGATAACTTAAACCTTTCGGTTTATCAGGTTTATGGTGAGCTTGATAAATTTGAGGCAATCGCAGAATATTTAAAATTCAGAAAAGGTAGTGCAATTGTCTATTTCAGTTTGATAAGCTCAATTGAAAAATGTTGCGATTATTTGATTAATAAAAACATGAATTTTATTGTTTACCATGGAAAAATGGATCAATATAGAAGACAAGATGCTCAAAATAGATTTATTGAAAGTAAAGATCAGATAATGATCGCGACTAACGCTTTCGGAATGGGTGTTGACAAAGAAGATATAAGAACAATTATCCATGCGGAAATACCTGATTCAATTGAATCATATTATCAGGAAATAGGAAGAGCTGGCCGTGATGGCAATTCTTCGGAATGCAGGCTTTATTATGATGAATCGGATTTAGCAGTTCAATTACAATTTCTAGAATGGCGAAATCCTGATCAAAAGTTTTTGAAACGCACTCTTTTTTTGCTCCAAAACAGTCAGGCTGCCCTTAATTCATTAAGTTATCAGGACATTCAGGAGCAACTGGTGTTTAAGAATCGATCTGATCACCGTCTTGCGACAGGATTGTCGTTATTGGAAAGATTTGGATTTATAGAAGGTGAGCCTGGAAATGGAACATTGAGGTTAAAGCATAACGGAGATGACTCGTTGTTTGATTTAAAGCGCATTGATGATAAAATGAAATATGATAGAATCAGGCTTCTTGGAATGTTGAATTATGTAAAGGAGAAAGGTTGCCGTAAAAATTATATCCATGATTATTTTTCATCTGAAAAAATTATTTGCGGAAATTGTGATAATTGTATGAATAAAAACTTTTAAATAGTCTTTATTTTAATAAGTGAACTTCGAAAAGTTACCATAAAGTAATTACCCGGCAAGGTTTATTTCGATGCCGGGTAGAAGGTGCTGTTTGCTGGTTTAACAAATATTTTGCATAGAGAACTATTGTACTGTATAGTTATTGATAAGATAATCGTATATTTCTGCTAAAGCCAAATCCCAGTTATTTCCAATTTTATGATCAAGAAAAAAATCCGGGCGATTATTTCTTAGCCAAATTTTAAGTTTTTGAGATCCTCTGATTCTGTTGTCGGCTTTTTGGCATAACTTTACCATCTTTCGCATTTCATAGCGTTGAAAAACTTTAGGTGTGCTGCCTATCAAAAGCCTAAAGCTGCTTCCGTCGCTGCTGTCTGAGACGGTTACAGAAAGAGGATTTGTTTTAGCACTGTCTCGGAATGATTTTTGCTGGTCTAATAAAGATTCAGCTTTGCGAACAAGAGTTATAAGCTCGCGTTCTCCAAGTTTTTTTGCGGCTGCTGTAAGTTTTTTTGAAAGATAAATTGATGATTGAGCTGTCATTGTCCCTGTCATCTTAATTCTCCTTATTATTGTAACTGTTTAAATAGAGTTACAAGTTTGAATTTATAAGTTATCAGGGCCGTTACCGCTTAGTTGCGTACAGGAATATTTATGGTGCCTGACGGGCAGTGCTTCCGGTAACTAACCGTAAATTAATATCAAAAGGTTAGTTATATGTCACTAAAAATTTTAAAAAAGTGAAGGACATCCGGACGGATTTTGTCCGGATGGGCGGTTTTTATTTACTTATAATATAGAGTTCTCCATGATCTGTTGAAAAAAACATTTGCCCTATGTCGTTGTATGAAACATGACGAATTCGTTTGTTCAGTTCGGAGTACATTTTAACTTTCTGGTCATTTTTGCCATGAATTATATTAAGTCTGTGTAAGTGTCTTGCGGATAAAGCTCCCATGAATATTTGACCGGTCCACTGTGGAAAATAATCATGTTCATATATGGTCATGCCTGATGGTGAGATAGCCGGTACATACCAGACAACAGGCTGTTCTGTTCCAGGATGATGTGTAGGAGCAATGTTTGCACCGGAGTATTCTTTTCCGTAAGTTGCAAGAGGCCAGCCGTAGTTTTTTCCGGGTAAAATAATATTTATCTCATCACCACCTTTAGGGCCAAATTCTGAAATAAATATATGTCCGTCTTTTCTTATGTATATTCCTTGCGGGTTGCGATGTCCGTAGCTGAAAATTTCAGGTAACGCATTTTTTTTATTGTAGAAGGGATTTGTAGATACAGCATCACCATTATAGGTTAATCTGAGAATTTTACCGTTGTGAAATGCGAGATCTTGAGCCCTGTTTCTTAGGCCTCTGTCTCCGATTGTGATATACATTTGTCTGTTTTTTTTATCAAGAGCAATTCGGGATCCAAAATGAACACCTTTAGTTGATTCGGCTTTTGAAACAAATATCTCTTTAAAATTAATTGAACTAGTGTCTTCTGAATATTTACCAGAGGCTAAGGCGGTTGTGTAGAGATTGGGTTTTGTTTTTTTTGCATAAGTGATAAATAGTGTCATAATATTCGAATCATATGCTACATCAAGAAGACCACCCTGACCATGAACTGAAAATGGGATATTGTGATTTATTTCACGGTATTGTCGTGAATTAACCATAAATAACCCAAGCTTACCAGATTTTTCGGAAATAATAATCTCATTTGTATTAATAAATGTAAAACCCCAAATAACAGAATTTGATTTGTAAATTAGTTGAGGCTTGGGGTCGGCTGCGGAAATAGAAAATGGGGAATTAATTAATATATAAATAATTAGTAATTTTTTTAGTAACATTGCTATATCCTCATAATATAATAAATATAAGATTATTCATTGTAATTAATGATACAGAAAAAAGTAATTATTTCAAATAATTACTTTTTTCTGTGGTGAATCAGGAATTCTCTTTATTTATAATCAATGCTTGATAAGGTTGGAGAACAATATTGTTTCTAAAAGTTATTGTTGTGTTTGTATTTAGTGAATCTAAAACTATATGATAGTCATTAGATGGCAGGTTATAGCTTTTCTTGAAACGACTGAAGTTAAGCAAAATAATGACAGATTCGGATTGGTGTGTTCTGTTATAGGCTAATACAGATGAATGAGATGTTTCGAAATTAATTGAACCACGATTAAGGCTGGTGAGTGTTTGTCTTAGCCTGATAAGTGTTTTTGTATAGTTTAACATTGAATCGTGTTTATCATATTGAGATTTTACATTGATGTGGACACTGTCTTTACTAACAGGAAGCCATGGTTTGGCATTGCTGAATCCCGAATTTTTTTTACTGTTCCACTGCATAGGTGTTCTAACCCCATCGCGTCCTTTATAAAAAGGCCAGTACTGCTTTCCCGGTGGATCAACGATATCCTTCCGCTTGATGGGGACATCCGTCATTCCGATCTCTTCTCCGTAATACAGAAAGGGTGTTCCATACTGTGTTAGAAGAAGAGTCATAAGTAATTTTGCTTTATCTGGGTTTCCTTTCGCCAGGCGTGATATAGCCCTGCTCTTGTCGTGATTAGACAAAACGTGGCAGGGCCAACCGTCTTGAGGTATTGCATTATACCAACGGGTCAACATTTTACGGAAACATTTTGCGGAAAATTTGGCAAAAATTGCCGAGAAATCAAATGCCAAATGCAATTCATCTTTTCCGTTACCCAGATAAGAGGCTGGTATTTCAGGTTTCATTACATCTTCATCCGGGTAAACTTCTCCAACGAGCATGGTTTCCCCATAATTATCCATCAGTTTACGTAATTTTTTCAAAATAATATGTGTTTCGGGTTGATTGCGGTCATATTGATGATGTTGTAAGTCGTGCCGGCGAGGCTTGGTCTTGTGAAGAAAATATGGATTATTTTTGAAATCTTTATCTTTAACAATGTAATTTATAACATCCAGGCGAAAACCGTCTACGCCTAATTTAAGCCAGAATTCAATATCTGAAAAAACAGCTTTTTGCACATCCGGGTTACGCCAGTTTAGATCCGGTTGTTCTTTTAGAAAAAGATGCAGGTAGTATTGTTGTCTTTCAATAGACCAGTGCCATGCATGACCACCAAATGCGCTCATCCAGTTGTTTGGAAATTTTCCTTTTTTGCCATCGACCCATAGATACCAGTCATGTTTAGCGGATTGTCGTGATGAAGATGAATCAATAAACCAGGGATGCTGGTGTGAAGTGTGGTTAATTACCATATCCAGAATTATATGAATTTTTCTTTTATGTGCTTCTTTAATCAGTTCTTTAAAATCTTTCTCAGTTCCGAAATCGGGATCAATTGAGCGGTAATCTGAAATGTCATAACCAAAGTCATATTTTGGTGATTTATAGAATGGGGAAATCCAGATGCCTGATATTCCAAGTTCTTTGAGATAATCAAGTTTTAGAGTAATTCCTTTTATGTCTCCAATTCCATCATTATTAGAATCATAAAAACTTCTGGGGTA
This sequence comes from Spirochaetota bacterium, assembly GCA_016934935.1. GTDB lineage: Bacteria > Spirochaetota > UBA4802 > UBA4802 > JAFGJZ01 > JAFGRW01. The sequence goes on from JAFGRW010000124.1 coordinate 15,181, forward strand.
TATTTGATAAATAACTCCGTGTTTCCACCAAATATGTTTTCCTTTCATTGAGATCTCCTGGTAACTAACAAATCTTTTTTTGATGGCAATGAAACTTCTGTTTGTTTAATATGTCAAATATTTGACAATTAAGTAAGTTAAAATGATGGGGTGTCTATGGGTAGTGTTAGAATATTGGCTTTATCAATAATTATGATTTCGGCTTTTTTAGTTTGGACAGAAAACAAAAGTGATCGATTGGCTGCGGGGGATAAAGAAATAGAGTCGGTAAAAGATGAACTTGTTTATAAAATCCGTTATGAGAGCCGTGGCTCTCGATCTGAAAGAAAAATCGGCCTGTTAAGTTATCGATCAAAAAAAATTCCATATCTGTTTAACTATATACAGTATAAAGATAGAGCCTATAAATTGGCAAATACAAAACATAGATGGGGAAATGTTGGTTATCAACCGACAATAAAGAAAGATATAGAAAAAAGTAGTGAAAAAGCAGTTAATGATGGTGCTCCGTTTGCTTTGACCAAAGTAAAATTTGCTGATATACCAGATGATTGGGCTTATGTTGAATGGGAAGATGGAAGCGCTTTTATTGATTTGAATCGATTTAATGAGATAATCACAATGTTGCCTTTTAAGGACTTACCGGTTTTATTTGGAATAAAAGCCTTAAAGAGATAAAATTTTAAAATATATCAAGAAAAAACTTGCCAAAAAGTGTTAATTGAAGGGTTAATTAAATTTACACCATTTTTTAATTAAAAGATGTAATAATATCACAAAAGGGAGGGCAATTTATGCTGTATTCGGTAAAAAGAAAAATTGTCGAGAAACGGCATGTTCTAAGACGAAAAATTGCCAAAAAGTGGTCATCATTTTTAGAACATGGGCACGAAAAAATGACCATTATGTTTATACCGCATGATGAGAAGAAAATATTTAATTTTCAGATATCCAAATTTACAATTTCTTTTTTCGTTGTGCTTTTTATGACAGTTGTTACGACTTCGTCGTTTGCTTATATGAAAAATAATCAGATTAAGAGTGAAGAAGAACAATTAATTGAAAATTATCGTGAAATTCATAATCAGTTAAAAAGTTATGAAAAGATGACAAAAGAGGTTTCTCAGCTTATGTCTGAGATTCGTCCGGAAATAGAGGATTTGTATGAAATGGCTGCCGGTTCTGAGGATATTTCAGAAATATGGTCTATGGTGCAGAACTATGATGCGGTTTCAGAAGAGGAACTTGCTCATTTGAAAAAGGTTCTTCCATCAGAAGTTTTTGAATTAAAAAAGCTTCAAAGCGATATTGCATGCGCGACAAATACCGTTAAAACAGTAAGAAATTTTGTTGATGTGCGAAGTCAGGTAATTAACGATACTCCTTCTATAATACCTAATAGAGGTCACATTACCTCGCTTTTCGGTTGGAGACGTTCACCCTTTGGTACTGGCAGGGATTTTCATACCGGCATTGATATTGCGGCGCCGGAGGGAACGCCTATTCGTGCGACAGCACCTGGTAAAGTAATCATGGTCGGCTGGGGTGGTGGCTACGGAAAGATGGTGCGCGTACAACATAAATACGGGTTTAAGACATTTTATGCGCATCAGTCCAGTATTATTGTAAAAACTGATGATTATGTAAAAAAGGGGCAGGTTATCGGTTATGTAGGTCATACCGGAGCTTCTACCGGTAATCACCTTCATTATGAGGTTCGTCTTGGTAATGTTCCGATCAATCCTTACCCCTATATGAGCCGTATGTGGTAAAAATTGTCGCTGTATGGTGATTTCTTCTGATTTGTTAGCCAGCTTCAAAGGGCGTTTCATCAAGTAAGTGCTCTTCTGGTGGAAAGTGCCAGTAATTAGAGAAAAACTTGGGAACAGAAGTACTGGAAATAATACTACAGTGGAATGAGGGTGGAGAAAAGCATTTTTCACTCTCGTTCATATATTCATCAAAAAATTCCATTGCTAATGATAGCATATATGAAAGACTGTAACGAAAAACAAGCATTACATCTCTTAAACGACTGTATGATATAAACGATAGTCTGATATGTACTGATTGGTACTCGGTTCCGCGTGCTTGGTACTTCATTGCCCGGTTATATGTCTCCGGCTTGTCAGCTAACTCATTCATGTATTTGTCCAAAACGCTGTTAATAACATCAGAAATACTAATTTTTCTGGCATTTGAGTATTCTTCAATTTTTTCCAGCCATTTTGTGCCTACATCGATTGATGTACGGATGTCGCTTTTTTCCATTTTATTTCTCCAGTATAGTTTATATACCAATAGACTGAAAAAAATTGAAAATTTGAAATTTTTTTGAAAAAGCGGGTTTGTTAGCCACTATTTTTTTGATTATGTTTTAAAATGAGAAGGAGACTGTGCAGATAGAGTCTCCTTTCTCATGTGAAATGCAAAAAATCTTATTACAGATATACATCGGGCTGGTTGCTATCCGTATATTTTTCACTTTTACCTTTAAATCCGCCGTTTTGAAGAAAGTCATCAAACGCGTCTTTCATAGGTTGAACTATTCTGGTTTTGGGAATTGAGTAGTTTTTGTCAAATTTTGAGCAATATACTCGAAGGGTGTATCCGCCTGAACCTGTTCCTGAAAATCTTGCCTTGATGCTGTTGCCATCGCTAAATTCTAAAAAATAGGCTGCGTTCTTTTCTGCAATTTCGCCAGTTTCAGGATGTTTATAATCCCATGAACCCGCATTTTCAAGGGTTAGAGTACCGAACCTGTTTCCGATCTGCGATTGCGCCTCTTTGAGAATATTGATTAGGGCCTCTTTTTCAATAGGATCAGATCCCGATACTTCTCCTCGTGTAAAGTAAACACGGCCATGATCTTTCCATATATCTTCCATAAGTTGCAGAGGGGTTTTCCCTGTTTCCAGAATTATTTTTAATAAAAAAACCGTAGCAAAAATACCGTCTTTTTCTCTAAGCGCGGGGTTTCCAACACCGTTGCTCTCTTCGACTCCCCAGTTGCCTAATTCAGCGATCCATTTAAATCCGGTAGGAGTCTGAACAGTTTTAATAGTTTTATCTTTGAATATTGTTGTTAGTTCATTACTCATAAGGTCGATAGCATGTGATGTAACAGTTGATCGGCAAAAGTATATTGTGTTGTTAAACATGGATTGTATGTTAATAAGGTGGCTGTAACGCGCAAATATCGCAAATTCGTCCGCAGATTCCAGAAAGAAACCCGAACCACCATCAAGACGTCTGTCTACATCAGAATCCCATGCTGCTGCGATGGAAAACTGATTGGTGCTGTTTTGGTTTATTAAATCGGATACATAATCGAAATCGGGCTCAGGATGTTTTGGTTCACCTTTGTCATCAAATCCCCCAAGGTCGGTGCGAGGTTCTTCGCGAAGCATTAAAGGATCAAGACCAAGCCTGTTAACAAAGACCTCACGCGCGAAAGGCCCGGCTGCTCCGTGCATAGAATCAAAAACGGCCGAAACGGGGGTGCCTTCTATCTTTTCACGCATATCTTTGAAACTGAACATCTTATCAAGAAGATCAGCATACATTGAAATAATATCTATCGTCTTTATTAATCCCTCAGTCAGAGCAGTTTTGTAGTCTTGAGTAAGATAATCTTGAACGTCATTCTGGAGTTCGTTTATGCGTTCGGTGCAGTCGGTTAATGCGGGAGCTCCATTTGCAGTATTAATTTTAATTCCCACATCAGTAAAAGGATTATGGCTGGCTGTAAGGATTATTGCTCCGATAGTTTTAAGATGTCTGATTGCGTGGCTCATGGCAGGGGTTGATGCCAGCCCATTTTCAGGAACAATGACTGTAAAACCGTGTGCTGTTAGTATACTAGCCATTGTTTTAATACGTTCGCTGTTGCCCTCTCTTGGATCCCCTCCAAGAAGCAGATGTGTATTGTTTTCAGCAATTTTTGTAGTAGATGTTATCTCTTTGAAATATCTGGCGATGCCTTCGGTAAATTGCTCAAGAAAGCCGGCTCTATTATATTGTTCCTGTTTGAGTCTAAGTCCGGATGTACCCATTTTTGGTATCTGATAAGGTTCCGGTAGTATGTCTTTTTTCATATTCTTGCTCCAATTCTTGTTGAAATCAGGCTATAAAATTAGAGGCATATTTTTCAAGAATAAATAAAAGTTTGACAATAAATTCGCTTTGCAAATGTTATTTAGTATTAAATTGCTGAAAATGAAGGGTATTTCCCGATCTGGAGTTATAAATGAAATATTTTAAAGTTATCATGAATAAAATAAAGGAATATCGTATTCTTATACGTCGTGATTTGCGTGAACGTAATCGGTTTTTTCTTTTAATGGTTTCGTTGATGTTGATATTGAACTATTTTTTATACTGTTTCCATGTGGAAAAAAATATTTTTGATATTTATCCTTCATTTCCGGTGATGGAAAAACGGGAAGATATTACAATATATCTTCCAGGAGTAAAAGGCGAAATTTTAGAAGAGACTCGATTAGTAGAGCTTGAAAATTCTAAAGAAAAAACTATTGAGTTTATAGTAGCAGAAATAGTACGCGGATCAAAGTATGAAAACACAAGAATGGTTGTTCCGATAGAGTTTAATATCAGAAAAGTGTGGATTCATGGTTCAGAGTGTTATATTGATATTCGTCTTGAAACTTTGAATCCCGAGACCCCTATTTTGCCTGAATCTGAAGGCAATTTTAAAAAGGCTGTTGAAAAGAGTATTACCGAAAACTATAATGAAATAAAAAGTGTGGCTTTCCTTGAAAATGGCATTTCTAACCGTAATCTTTGGGAAAAGACAATAATAAATGAGTAAGACCTTTATTAAGCTGTCTGGTTTTGTTAATTATTTCGTTCTAGTTGTCTTTTTGTTATTTATCCCCTCTATTACAGCAATTGGCGCTGATTCGCGTCAATTGTCATTAATTCGTGACTTTACAGATTTTTACCCGCTTTGGTTCAAAAGCCTGGATCTGGCTTCAAAATATGAAAAATTCGATTCAAATCAGATATTAACTTTATATAATAGTGAAAAAAATATTATTGCCCGGGGGCCTGCGAATAAAAAAGAGGAGGGGTATCTCTTTTATGGAAGGTGGATCCGTTTTTATCCCGGTGGAGGGCGGCTGGCTGTTATAAATTATAAGAACGGATACCTTGAAGGTAATGCCTCCGGTTACTATAAAAATGGCTCTCGCGCGATAACCGCGCATTATAAAGCCGGCTATCTTCATGGAAAAATGACGCGTTATGATTCCCGGGGACGTCTGCTTGATGTTATTGAATATGATAACGGACAAGCCGTAAAGCATGAAATTATAATAATGCTGCTTCCTTCATTTCAAAGACCGGTTAATATTCCACCCTCAGCAGTTTATAATGATAAAGACGATATATGGATTCAGTTCAGTGAAAAGTCGGGCTTTACAAAGATCTGGTATCGCAATGGTGAACCGTTTTGCGAAATTGCTTCCTTCAAAGATAATACCAAAATAATTTACCATGGAATAGCGGTTTACTGGGATAAAAAGGGTAATCGAATTTTGGAAGGTTTTTTTAAACAAGGCAAACGTCATGGTACCTGGCAAAATTATAATGAATCGGGTGCAGTTATCAATAAAATTATTTATCAAAATGGTGAAGCTGCTGATTCAGAAAAATAAAATGTGGTGAAAACTTCAATAGTTGTCAGTAAAACCACTCCCCTTTAAAAACCTCTGTTGCGGGACCAGTCATAAAGAGATGGTTGGTCTGTTTATCCCAGCGGATCATAAGATCGCCCCCTAAAAGATGAATCGTAGACTGACTGTCCAAACGGCCGGTTAAAGCACCGGCAACAGTTACAGCTGTTGCTCCTGTGCCGCAAGCCATTGTTTCACCAGAACCTCGTTCCCATGTGCGCTGTTTTGCTTCGTTAGAAGATAAGATTTTAACAAATTCAACGTTTATACGTGAAGGGAAAAGGGGATGCTTTTCGATTAATGAGCCATATTTCTCGATAGGAAAATTATCAACATCTTCAACGAATATTATTGCGTGAGGGTTGCCGACAGATACAGCAGTCAACTCAAACTTGACAGAATCCTCCAGTTCGATTGTTTCTTCGATTACATGGCCGGGTTCACCAATCATCGGGATTTTTTCTCTTTCAAGAATGGGTTCTCCCATATCCACTGTGACCATGGACACCTTGTTGTCTTTTAGAGTAAGTTCCAGTTCCATGATTCCCGCAAGTGTTTCGATGGTGAGTTGTTTCTTTTTGGAAAAGCCGTGATCATGAATCATTTTGGCAAGTCCCCGTATGCCATTGCCGCACATTTCGGCCTCGCTTCCATCGGCATTGAACATGCGCATTCTGAAGTCAGCCTTTTGAGAGGGAAGCAAGGCTATTAATCCGTCACTCCCTACACCGAAATGGCGGTTGCTTATTTTAATTGATAAGTCGGAGAGCTTGTTTATTGTTGAATTGATTCCATCTATATAAATGTAGTCGTTACCGATTCCATGAATTTTGACGAATTTTAGAGATTTCATTTTTATACCTTTTTGAAACAGAATGATGTATATATTAGATAATTAGAAACAGCTTTCAAGTATTTTTATACTAAACTGCGATAATAGTTAAAAATTTTAATTATAGGAAATAATTGTCACTTATCAGTAAGATTATATGAACGGAACTATTGGCAGCCTTTAAAAAATCATCTTTAATTTGGCTTTAAACGGAATAGCCGTTCGATAACATTTAAATTTTTCGAAGTTACCTAATATGAATTTTTGCCGGTAATATACCATAAACGCAATATTTTCAGTATTTCGTAATCTATCTCGCCTGCGGCTTCTTCAAAAACCGGTTTTAACTTGAAAACACCATGTTTTTCGAAAAGAGAGTGAACCCTGAAACAGAGCTCTTCTGAAATATTAAACTCGTCCAAAAGTGCCTCACAGTCGAGAGGGTTATCTTCGGATATCCATTTATTAAGATGGTCGATTACTGTACTGGTCTGGATGGATAATTTTTGAGCAATTTCATGGACGGGTGTACCGTCTTGGTACATTTTGGAGCTTATGCTGTGTGCTGATTCTTTTCTGTTCTTATTATTCGCTGTAATTCTTTGGTGGTTGTTGCCGGGATTATTGATGCAGAATTTTTTAATTACAGCTAAAAACTGATTTCCAAATTTTTGCAGTTTGTTGTGACCAACTCCGTATATCATAAGAAGATCATCCTGATCCTGTGGAAGAAACTGTGTCATCTCGATAAGGGTTTTATCTGGAAATACTGTGTATGGTGGAACTCCGTCAGCATCGGCTATCTGTTTCCGGAGTGTACGAAGTAGTTCAAAAAGTTCACTGTTTTGCAGATTACTTTTTTTAACGGAAGCTTTAGGTGATGCAGCCGGTGTGATATATCCATAAAATTTTTGTTTACCTTTCAAAATATCCGCACCCACTTTTGTTATAACTAGTGAGCCTGTTTCAGCATTAACTTTTAAAAGACCTTTAGAACTCATCTGCCGAAACAGGTTCATCCATTCAGACTTGGAAAGCTCAGATCCTATTCCATAAGTTGATATATTCAAGGCACCAGATTTTTTGACTTTTTCTGATTTTGAACCGCGCAGCACATCAATAATGAGCGAAGCTCCGTAGCGTTGATCAAGTCTCATCATGCAGGATAAGAATTTTTGAGCCTGAACAGTGTACTCCTTTTCCTCCGGAGGAGGAGTTAAGCAATTATCGCAATTGTCACATTTTTGAGATGCCGGTTTTTCTGAAAAATAGGTCATAAGAGGCACGCGTCTGCATTCTCTGTTTTCGAGAAAGCTCAATAGGTCATTCAATTTGTCGTAAGCTGTTTTTTTTTCTGAGTTATTCTTTTGATTAATAAAAAACTGGATCTTGTTTATATCGCCGTATCCAAAAAGCAGACGGCAATGCGCAGGAAGACCGTCTCGCCCGGCTCGACCAATTTGCTGATAGTAGCTTTCAATGTTTTGCGGCATATCATAATGAAGAACAAAACGAATATCAGGTTTGTTAATCCCCATACCAAATGCCACAGTTGCTGTTATAATGTTTATATCATCGTTTCGAAAAAGGTTTTGATTTGTCTGTCGCTCGTTGTCGGTAAGACCGGCATGATAGGGACGGTTCTTGATTCCATTATTATTCAAATACTCTGAGAGTTCATCTACCTGCCGCCTTGAGAAACAGTAAATAATTCCAGGCTGTCCACTGAATTGCTGTATAAAGTCGATTGCCTGCTTCTGTGGATCTGTTTTGGGGATAACATCAATAAAAAGATTAGGTCGATCAAACGAGGCTACCATGACCGAATCTGGATTAATCTTCAGTTGCGATGCGATGTCCAGACGAACCTGGTCGGTCGCTGTTGCCGTAAGGGCAATGCATACCGCGTCATTAAAACGCGACCTGACTTCAGCAATGCGGCGGTATTCGGGTCTGAAGTCATGACCCCATTCAGAAATACAGTGTGCTTCGTCTACAGCAATTAAAGACAGTTTTGTACTGTCCAGCAGGTTAATTGTTCTTTGTTGCAAAAGGGTTTCGGGCGCACAGTAGAGGATTTTTAAGGTACCTTCTTTGATTCGGGTTACTGTTTGCGCGTATTCATCGTCGCTTAGAGTGCTGTTAAGCATTCCGGCTTCAATTCCCAGCTCCAGAAGCTGATCAAGCTGATCTTTCATTAATGAAATAAGCGGTGATACAACAAGAGTCAATCCGTTAAAGATCAGTGCCGGTATCTGGTAACAGAGAGATTTGCCGCCACCGGTAGGCATAATCGCTATTGTGTCTTTATTGTTAAGAACTGACTCTATAACCTGTTGCTGAACCGGTCTGAAAGAGGAGTACCCGAATATTTCTTTCAATAATTGATTAGCTTTGTGCATATCTGTTCCAGAAGATTGTGTAATGATCGCTGATTTGACAATGGTGGTTGTTGAACTCTGATTGTCAATTAAAAGGTAATTATGATAAATATTGATTATGTATGCCGAGATCTGCTAAATATGATTAAGACAGAAATAAAAGCGGGTAGCAAAATAAAACCTGAATCTTTCAATCCATTTTATTGAAGCATGTTTAAAAATAGTTATTGGTGTGTAATTTTTATTCACACGTTAGTATGACTAAAAATAAAGTTATAAACGTTATGCGTATATATAGTGTATTGTGAAGTGGTATAAAATAATATTCAAAATAATTGAAAAAGTGTATCAATGTTGATTGACAATAAGTAATTCATGATTATCTATTAAATAGATAATTTATTTCCTTGAGTAATTTTGGTTTACAATTAAGGAAAACATGGATAATTAACTATTAAGGTTAACATGTGAGCTTCGATAGAGAATTGTATAGGTAACCGTTTATGGTGTTTTCGTGATTTCCTTAAATCATAATAAAGGGGGATTAACGAAATGAAAATTGCGTTAAAAAAGTTGGGAGTGATTCTGTTTTTGCTGTTTTTTGTTTTTAGCTTTGCAGGTTGTGAGGATGATGAGGAGACTGCTCAAGGACGGGTGTACAATATGACACCTTATAATTTTTATAATTTTGAATTTGCGGGTCAAAATTTTGGCAGTGTTCCAGCCTATTCGATGAGTGAATACAAAGATTTAGATCTTGAAGGCGGATATTTTTCATTTCAGGTTCCTACGACCGATGGCGGTTACGCGACTATAACTTCAGGTTATATGGAGGCTCCGGAAAAAGGTAAGAAATACACTATGGAAGTAACTGAGTATGGAGGAAGTTTCTATTATGATGTTTATGAGGAATAGTTTCAATATATAGCAAAATAAATTCATAATAATCTTAAAAAAGAACTTTCCAGTGTTGGTAAGTTCTTTTTTAGTGCGCCCAGCATGGGCGCAATCTAACGGGTTAAAGTCCCGAGTCTGCCCCGGTAGTGGGAAAGACATAGCTGAACACC
>JAFGRW010000125.1 GCA_016934935.1 Spirochaetota bacterium
GGTGTTCAGCTATGTCTTTCCCACTACCGGGGCAGACTCGGGACTTTAACCCGTTAGATTGCGCCCATGCTGGGCGCACTAAAAAAACAGGGTTTATAATTAACCCTGTTTTTTTATTTAGATTACTTATAATCACACAAAAGCACCAAAAATATTATTCAGCGGGAAAAAGCGCGTTTATTTGCAAAATATGTCTCTCTGATAATTTTATGCCAGATGCCTTTACGTTGCTTTCAAGCTGATCAATTGAAGATGCTCCTGCTATCACGGATGATATACCCGGGTTTCGCAAAATCCAGGCAATAGCAATCTGTGCAATTGTCGCCTCATATTCACTTGCTATATCTTTAAGCTTATCAACACGCTCAAGCAGATCCATATTGGCAATAGAATCTTTCATGTACATGTTTAACGAATTATCAGAACCGCGGCTCCCCGCTGGGATTTTTCCCCCGCTGTACTTACCAGTTAAGACACCCTGCCCCAATGGAGAAAAATTTGCTGTTCCCATTCCAAGGGCCTCACATGTCGGCAGAATCTGTTTTTCGATTCCGCGAACAATCAGGCTGTAGTTGGGTTGATTAACAATGGGAGTGTGAAACCCCCGGCTTTGACAGATATTAAAAGCAGCGGTTATCTGTTCAGCACTCCACTCACTCGTTCCCCAATATAACGCCTTGCCTTGACGTATAAGATCGTCTATTGCCTCAACAGTTTCTTCAAGCGGAGTCTCTTCATCATACCGGTGACAGTAAAAAATATCGACATAACCGATATTCAGCCTGTCAAGGCTTCCATAAAGCGAGTCAAAAACATGCTTACGGCTTAATCCTTGATCCGTTGGCGAATCACTCATAGGCCAAAATGCCTTTGTAGCAATCACAAGTTGACGGCGATTTAAACGTGGTAATATTTTTCCAAGCAATGTCTCTGCCGCACCGACGGCATAAACATCCGCCGTGTCAATATAGTTGATACCAAGTTCAACAGCTTTATCTATTATCTTTTCAGCAAGATCGAGCTCTACCTGATTAGCAAATGTCAACCATGATCCATAAGCAATTTCACTGACCTTAAGCCCGCTTCTTCCTAATCTTCTGTAGTTCATAAAAGTCTCCCTTGTAAAATTAAATCCTTAAAAAAGCAGTGATTTCCAAAATTTGCTTTTCTACCAAATTACCTTCGATTCTCTTACTTTAAAGCAACCGTAACAGCAACCTTTCTGATCAAAACTGATCAGTTTCTGATCATTCCAAGTAATCCACGGATCAGCCTTCCGTTAAGCAGATCAAGACACGCCTTCAACTTTTTGTCTGTAAAAACTCCTCCGCTTAAAAGAACAAGCGCCCTTAACGGCATCTCGTCAAGCATACGGCGAGCCATAAGATTCACGGTTTCATCATCCGAAACGCTCATCTGATTCATAAATTCACGCGCAATGATTTTCCATAACCGTCTACCCATCCATGTTTCCCGAATATGCCCTAAAGCACTATTTCGATGAAATGGTCGTTTCGCTTTTTGAACAGGCGGAATAGAATTTCCGAGTAGAGCCTCGAAAGCAGCATCGTTAACTTCAAATACTCCACCGGGTTTTTCTGATCTATAATAGGGATCCATCAATGACCTAAGCGACTCATCCACTACCGGTTTGTATCCGGACACAACATTGACATCCGCCTTTAATCTGATATCACGCGAAGAAGCACCGATCATAACCGTAAAAAGTCCTGGCTCGACCTGACGGGTTTTAGTAGCGGTATCAAAAAAAGCAAAGTTGTCTCTGGCAAGCTCAAATTCAATTTGTTTAGATTCACCAGGATTAAGAAATACTTTTGTAAACCCTTGAAGTTCCATTGCCGGACGGAAAAACGAGCTTTCTGCATCATTGATATACAACTGTACTACCTCTTTACCGGCAACAATACCGGTGTTTTTAATATTACAGATTACAGTCAAATTTTGATCATCACCTATTTCCGAAGAAGAGAGCTTAATATCAGAGTATTCAAACTGCGTATATGACAGCCCGAATCCGAACGGAAAGGCCACCGGTTTGTCCATACTGTTATAATAGCGATAACCCACATAGAGGCTTTCCCGATATTCAACCTGCTGCGGATTTCCCGGAAAATAATTGTAACAAGGGGTATCTTCAAGTTTAACCGGAAAAGTCTCGGCCAGTTTTCCACTGGGATTTACTTCACCCAAAATAATTCTCGCTATAGCCTCTGATCCAGCCTGTCCGCCAAGGTACATTTCGATAAGACCATGACACTCATTTAACCATGGCAGCTCCACAGGCGCTCCATTGCTTAGTACAACTATAACTTTTTTACCAACCCGGATCAGTTCTTCAATAAGTTCATTCTGATTATCAGGCAATCTCATATGATCCCGGTCAAAACCTTCAGACTCAAAAATATTGGGTAATCCGGCAAAAACAATTACAGTTTCAGTTTCATCACTAACCTTAAGAGCCTGATCAATCAATTTTCTATCTGTTTTGTCAGTCGAACTGTCATATCCCTTTGCATAAGCAATCTCTCGGCCACACACCAGACATAGCTCCTTATATGGATTGCTTAAGCGGGTAGGTACTATCTGAGAGCTGCCTGCTCCCTGATAACGGTATTTAACGGCCATATCACCAATAACGCAAAAGTTTGCCTCTTTATCAAGGGGCAGCACCGATTCATTTTTAAGCATCACCATTGACTCTTCAGCAGCTTCCCGTGCCAAATCATGATGAGCGTTTACATCATAACTGCTCTGTTGTTCAAGAACTCCTGATGCCTTGTTTATAAATTCCAACATTCGAAGCACACATTTGTCAAGATCTGCCTCGTCAAGTTTTCCGTCACGAACCGCCTTTATAATCATTCTGTCATTAATTCCGCCGCTTCCAGGCATCTCCAGTTCAAGCCCGGCCTTGATTCCGTCTACACGATTATTGCATGCTCCCCAATCGGTAACAACGATACCATCATGTTTCCACTCGTTTTTTAAAACTTCTGTTAAAAGCCATTTATTATCACTCGAGTAACTACCGTTTATACGGTTATATGAACACATCAATGTCCAGGGCTGCGATTTTTTTACAGCAATCTCGAAGGGACGCAGATATATTTCACGCAAAGCCCGATCATCAACGATTGTATCTATTATAAAGCGGAAATACTCCTGGTTATTAGCGGCAAAATGCTTAAGGCTTGTACCAACACCTTTGCTCTGAACGCCATTGATAAACGCCGCACTCATCTCCCCTGCAAGTAAAGGATCCTCAGAAAAATATTCGAAATTACGGCCGCAAAGCGGGCTTCTCTTTATATTGACTCCCGGACCTAACACAACAGAAACTTTTTCCTGAAGACACTCCTCGCCCAGGGCTTCACCAATACGGCGCAGAAGAGAAACATCCCAGGAACTTGCAGTGGCAACCGCAGTAGGAAAACATGTCGAAGGTATGGATCCACCGATTCCCAAATGGTCTCCACCTTCGGGCTGTTTGCGCAGACCATGAGGGCCGTCAGCGACACGGATAACGGGTATTTCAAGCCGCTTTATCCCTTCTGTAAGCCAGAAACTGCTTCCACTCATAAGTGAAGCTTTCTCCTCAAGACTCATTTTCTTTAAAAGCTCTTTACGGCTCTCTGCACTATTCATCATTGGTCTCCTTCAATTCCCTTGATAACGATATCAAGAAAATGACTCATCATGTGTTTTGATTCCATACCCTGCACCTCAAGCAGGGACTCTTCACGTAACTGAAGACGCTGATGCAAACCCCGTATTCCGTTTACTATTGTAACCATCAAGAAATGAGCATCTACGTCTTTTCGTACAGAACCCTCTAGCTGACCTTTGCGCACAAGCTCGGTTAACAGATCATCCTTGCTTACACCGAATGTTTTTTGCAGTCTCTCTTTCTGATCAAGCACCTGCCTGACCCCGGAAAAATAGGCGTCAAACTCGGCAAGAAAAAGAAGGGTTTCTTTATAATCAGGGTTCAACCAGCTTTTTAAAAAGTAGTCTCGTATTTTCGCGCGATAATTTTCACCCTGCAAGCTGTCACGCAATTGTTCAAAATTATTAACAAGCTCTTTTAAGCGATGTTCCATTAATGTAAAAGCAAGATCGGTCTTGTCTCTGAAATATCTGTACAATGAGTTTCGGCTTATACCTGTTTGACGCGCGACATCTGTCATCTGTACTTCAAATAGCCCAGACTCCAGAAACAGCTTTTGTGCCATAGCAAGTATGCGTTCACGCGTTTCGGGTGTCTGGTAAATCATTCGTTTTACGGGCATAACGTTCACCCTCCCTTATGTTACATGTGTAATACATCGCCTTTACCTCTTATTTGTCAAGAAGGAAGTACCAAAAATATCAATGCAGGGTTGGCATCGGCCTCAAGACTCTTCAATAAAATATCTATTTCTTAAGGAAACCTGCTTAAAAAATTCTTTTATTGACATAATTTCAGAAAAGCAGATAATTAGTATTAAATACGCATGCATGGTATTTAATATAAAACTTATTACTCATTGAATTAAACTTACCGCTATCCCCTGGAGCTATAATGAAAACACCTGACGAAGTTAAAGATCTTGCATGCCAATACTTTGAAAAAGCCTCGGACTCGATTGCCTTTATTTTTAAATCACTGCTTGGTCTCAGTGTTGAACCGAAGCGCCTTTACGCGAAACGACTCAACTCTCTTCCTAACGATATAATAATAAACATCGATTACAGATCGGGCGAAACAGAAGGCTTTATCTCGTTTTTCTTTTCGTTAAAGATAGCCATGCATATCTGCGAAAAACTGGTTCCTTCAGTTGATACGACATCTTTTAGTGAAGATCATCTGGACATATTAGGTGAGATGGGTAATATGATTTCCGGAAACGCGATAAGCAAATTTCAACTTATTAATCAGGATATGCGCATTCAGACACCTTACCATTCGGGATATTTTAATATTTTAGCGGCCGAGAAGACCCACTGGATATTCTCCAGCAATTATGAATGTGATCTGGGCAAGGTTGGAATACTGCTTGCGCAAAAAAAGGATATTTAATATTCACCTGTCTTGTGGCAAGACCTGCTATCTGCTGTTAGCAGGTCTGAATGCACCCAGCCTGAAGTCCGAGATCAGATCTTCACAATAATGGCGAATCTTGAATATTGCTCCAAAACCTGTTAAAGCACCAAACTCTTCGGTAAGTTTCTTTTTTTTATCGGCACTTTCGTACCCACGCGAAAAATTTACTGGTTGTTCAAAATTAGAATCCGGATTACGTACAAGATAATCACAAAAATCGGCAATCCTGTGTAATAAAAAGGCCGCTTCCTTCAAATAATTATTTTTTCCCTTTTCCATATCCAATTCATTAATTCCAGGTCTTGCAAGCAGAAGGGCATAATCCTCTGTAAATCCTGGAAGTCTTCCAAGATTTGGTTGAGCAAACTGGAAAAGCTCGTTTTCCAGTTTCTGAAGCTTGCCTCTGTTTGAAACATCTGTTATAACTATCCATAAAACAGGGTAAAGCCTGTCCGCAAGATCGTAAAGTGCTCCGTACATATGGGATATTTCTACTCCGCAACGGGGATGAAACTCCATTCTCGGATATTTGCTTATTCTTTCCAGTTGCTCTTCGATTATTCTGTCAACCTTCTGTGAAAAAGATCCCTGATCTTTGCGCTTATCATATTTTTCCTTAAGCTTTTCAAAGTTTGCTATTTCGGCCAAAAGAAAAGCGGACATATCCATACGGTTTTCGTAAGCAAATGTTACCCGCTCTTCAAAGCTGGAACGGTTAAACCAGGAAGCATTATGTTTTTTACTGTACTCATCATAACGATCCCTGATTCGTTGCAAAAGTTCAACCATCTCTTTTTCAGAAAGTTTCATAAACACCGCCCGTAAGTTACAGTTAACGGCCCAAACCGGAGCCATCTCCTTGTATTATGTCACTTTCATAATTTTACAACCATTTTTTTTTACTCTCTTTTTTTATATCTGGCAATGGCTCCGGAAAGATGCCCCATGGGACATACCGTGCACCAGGTTCTTGGTTTAAATATAAGTCCCATAAGAGAAGCCACCACGGTTGATACAATCACCATACGAAGTACGACCATAGCCGACTTGACGTAATCACCTCCGGCGAAATAGATCGAAACGGTAAAAAATCCCATCATAAACAGCAAAACCATATTTTTAAATAGAGAGGTCCTGACAAAAGCCGGAGCAGTTTTACGCATGGATAATTTACTGAAAAAATTATGCAAAAACGACCCACGGGGACAATACCCGGTACAATGAACCTTGCCCCGCCCCCTAAAAGATTGATAAAGCGGCAAAACCATACAGATAAGCCCAAGCAAGGCGAATTTCACATCAAATATTGATAATATAAAAAAGATAATAAAGAACGACCAGCTGACCTTCATAGCAATTTGAGACATTTTCAAGATTTACCTCCAAAACAAAACACTAAATATTATCACGACAGCAGCCTTACAGTTATGCAAAAAGCGCCATGATTCTTTATCTCCATATATTGCAATATTGCGATTTTGTCAACCTTTATTATTTTTTATCATCCAAGTCGTCTATAAAAACCGTTTGATTCGCTAACACAGTTTTGATAAGGCAAACCGTCAAATGTTGGATCCTCATCAAACACAAGAACAAAAACGTCTTCCTCAAGTTTCTCATCCATACAGAATTCAAGAAGATAATTTTCACCTGCAAATGAAGATAGAATTTTAATAGCATCAAACTCGTCAGGATCCATCTCCGGATCCTCGAGCTCTATTTTTTCGGCCTGCAAGAAATTTGCATTATTATCAATTTTTTCCCAGGTTCGAGACGCAGCCAACATGATATTTGGATAAACTTTAAAGTTTTTATTAAACTGTTCAACAAAATCGTCAATAATATCGTCCCAAACCTTGTAATCGGAAATAAAACAGATCATTTTTATTTTCTTTTTATCGCTCATAATTACCTCTTTTTATCAATTTTCTGCAAACAAAACCCCGGGAAAACCTGCAACGCAACGAACAATAATAAACAGTTCTATTAACATCCATTCGCTGCTCAAAAGAATCGATTGTTTTACAATCCATTTTTCCAAAAAGACATATCATATTATCTGACTGTTTTATTTAATAAACTTTAAAATTTTTTTTGATTTATCTCAAGAAAAACTCGAAAACCAATTTTTATACAAGTTTGAGCTAATATCAATAATCATCTTACTATTTAGGAAGAGAAATCTCAATCAAGGGGTATTAAGAGATTGAGATGGAAAGACAATGAAAAATAAAAAGTCTTTCTGCATAAAAATCTTAAACGCAATACAATCAACTATACAGAAAAATCAAAAGCATTTAGAATCTATTCAGTTGAAACAGATGGGATAATTTCAATCAGCAGTTTCCTTACCGAAAACCATATTCCTTCCGGCTCTCTTCGCTCGATAAAGCGCCATATCCGAAGTTTCCAGAAGCGATCCTATAGAACATTGATCCGGATCACTAACAGCAACACCGGCACTGATTGTACACTTTATCAAATATTTGTCATAAACAACTTCCATTGCCTCGACCTTTTTACGTAAACGCTCGGCCACAATCAAACCCCTGCTTAAATTGGTGTCGGGTAAAACACATACGAACTCTTCACCGCCCAGTCTAGCGATATTATCAATACTTCTAAGCCCGGACTTCAGATTTAGAGCCAATTCGTATAGCACACGGTCACCTGCCGAATGTCCATACTTATCATTTATTTTTTTAAAGTAATCCACATCTATCAATATCAGGGACATCTTGGAACCATATCGTATTGACCTATCAATCTCTTTTTGAGCAAGATCAAAAAAATAACGTCTGTTAACAAGCCCGGTTAGTGAATCAGTTATACTTTGAATTCTGTAATTGCTGAACACATCAACAATACCAATGCTCGTAATAAGAATCATCACTAAAACACCTGCATCTTTAGCGTATAAGGTCACAACATTGACCGGAAGAACTCCAAACCCTCTCAAAGTAAATACTGTTATGGAAGTCATTAAAAATAAAAGGCCTGCCAAAAAGTAAATTGCTGATTTTTTGCCTGCTCGAATTCCAATAACACCAGCTACAAAATTGGGAACAAAACTTGCCATTGACAATATTGATAAGAGTAACAAGCCGACACTTGTTTCAAAAAAAAACGGAGCTATTGTTGCCAAAATCCCCATGCAAAAAACGATATAGTACATCAAGCGAAGATAAAGCGTAACAGTTTTTGGAACAAAAAGCTCATAAACAAATTTAGTTAAAATTACTATAGACATCGTGCCCGCAAAGATATAAATATTATATTTCCATCTTATAATTTCTGGGCAAGTTATTTCAAAGAAGGTTCCATCTTGAAGAGAAAAGAAAATACCCGCTGACAAAACAAACATCGCGAAACAAACATAACTGTGCAATCGATGATAAAAGAAAATTACAAATGTAATAAAAAACAGAACCGTCAAAATACCATAATAAACACCGGCAAAAAGATTATAGCGATTTTTATATTTTATATAACTGTTAAATGACCATATCTTAATGGGAAACCTCATTGTACCTGATGTTTGTACGCGTAAATAAACATCAGAGTGTTGTGAGGCCTGGGAATTAATAACAAAGAGAGGAGTCTTATCAGGTATAAGACTTGCAGCAAATGCTTCATCATCAATCAACTCATCACGTATCAGCTCATTATTGGATAAAACATACAGATGAACCGAATCGACAAGAGGGTAATTAAAATCCAGAAGAAGATCTTCATCCTTTTCTGATGAAACCGAGAACCTGATCCAGAAAATATCCTTTGTGTATCCGAAATTACTTCTTCTAAGTTTTTCAAATACATTTTTTAACCATTTTTAATTTTATATATTTTTTAGCAAACATGATTGCTTGTTTATCTGTTTACATGCAATATCTTAATAATGTCATTCAAAACCGCATCATTTCTTTTACCTTATTCATATTATCTTCATCTGTCAAACAGGACAAAAGTTTAAAAGCGCAAAATATCGCAGCTCCTGGACCACAGCAGGTTATAATATTATTATCTACAAAAAGAGGCTGATGCTTGACAAGGGCTCCTGCGCCGGCAAGCTGTGATTGAAAGTAACCATCCAGAAGATCATACGTAACAGCACCGCGACCGTTTAAAACACCGGCCTTTGCCAATGACAAAGAAGCGGTGCAAACAGCAGCGATATATTTATGTGAGCGATTAAAACCAACGATCAGTTCAAGTAATCTTTTATCATACGCATCATTATAGTAACCCGATCTCTTGAATCCTCCAGGTATTGCAAGGGCATCATAACTGTCAGGATCAATATCTTCGTATAGAAGTTCACTCTTAACGGTCAGGTTCCAATTGCATCGCACTTCTCGTTCAAATGAAACAGTATCAAGGTCCACACCGGTTACCCCCGATAACCGGCTCCATCCAAAAACATCTGTAAAAACTGAAGCTTCGTAAAGCTCGAACCCCCGGGGCAAAAATAGCAAAACTCTCTTATTCATAAACGCAAAAATCCCGAAGCATCTTGATCTCTTCCGGCCATAGCGAATCGTCTATCGTCTCAAGAATAAGGGGCATATTGTCAAAACGGCTGTCTCTCATTATCATTTTAAAAGCATCGATACCTATTTTGCCAGCGCCAAGACTATTATGACGGTCAACACGGCTTTGATATTCACTTTTGGCGTCATTCAGATGCATTCCACGCAAATACTCAAACCCTACAATACTATCAAAGTCCGCAAATGTTCTGTTGTATGCCTCACGCGTGCGAATATCGTAACCCGCGGCAAACAGATGGCAGGTATCAATACAGACTCCCACTCGATTCTTGTCCTTAACACGCGAGATTATGTAGGCAAGGTGTTCAAACCTGTGACCAACCCCCGTTCCCTGTCCTGCAGTATTTTCTATTACCATTATAATTTTTTCTGTTGAATCCAGAACATGGTTTATACCATCTGCTATAAGATCCATACAGCCCTCTTCATTAATTTGCCCCAGATGTGCACCGGGGTGAAAATTAAGCAGCTGCAATCCGAGAAGTTCCGTACGGTTGGCCTCGTCTGTCAACGCGTCAAGAGAACGTTTTCGTTTTATATCATCAGGGTTTCCAATATTTGTCAGATAACTGTCATGGGGAAGCACGGAACCAGGTTCAATACCGGCTTTTAAAAGATTTTCTTTAAAAAGACTCACACTGTTTTCTTCTAACGGAGGCGCATTCCACTGCCGCTGGTTTTTCGTAAAAAAAGCAAAGGCGTTAGCTCCAATCTTATGAGCATTAAGAGGCGCGTTTTGCACTCCACCCGCGGCCGAAACATGTGCTCCAATATATTTCATAGGTAATCCATTTATATGGTAATTATTTAGCTTTTAAAATATTACATGATCAAAATTAAAAACTGAGAAATATAAAATTAGATAAGAAGTTTAAATATTACTTATCTTTTTTTGTGAAATAACTATTGTGCAAATAATATCCAGAACAAAACAAATTAGCATTAGTTGATAAACCATTTTAGTTGTTCTGGATATTATCCTGTTTTTTTTTAACAATCCTATATACGCTAGCCCAAAACATGAAGAGACTATTAAAACAAAATATGCAAACAGTATTAAAAAAGGAGCAATTAAAAATCCAAAACCATGAGATACAGCAAGAAATATTACAGATAATATAAAAAATATTACAAAAAAGGGTATTGATCCAAACTTTAATATTTTTAAAATTGTTATTAGTTTTAGCTCGTCCTTTTGTAAGAATAATCTTCTAGAAAATAAGATATTAATAATTCCAACAGCAATAACAATCAGAAAATTTATCAATATTAACGTAAAAATATATTGTATATTATCCATATACAATTTTTTATTAAGTATGCCAATAATAACAAAAACAAACATTGTAAAGAAAATAGAATAAAGTGATATCAAGAAAAAAAGCGGTTTTTTCATCTGAAATCTCCAGAATTATTATTAAGTCTATAAATATTATTCTTGACTGGAAGTCAATTAATATGCTAATTTAGATATAATTAACAGATGTCTTGTCTGAAAAAATGTATTTGTATATTATATTGAAAATTTTTTTTAAATATTATCGAAAATCAGATATTTTAATCAAATTAATATTTAATGCTTAAAATAATTGCTTTACAACAACAAGTGCCATTTTATGTTATATTTATTAAAAATTTCAAAATAAGATATTCGCTAAAAAAACTAGTCGGCGAAGCCAAACACTCTATAACAATAGAAATCAACAAAAGGTACCTATGAAAAATTTACTAAAACTTTCTTTGCTACAATTAACACTCTTATCCTTGACCTGCTGTGGTGCGGGACAAATCAAAACAGAATACGATAGTTTCAGAGATGTAAACATTATTACTATGGAAGACCGTTATGCGGTAGAATCTTCAGCCGGTTTAGCTAATTTTTTCCTAAATCCCGGTACATTTTATACCCGTGAAATATCTAAAAGCAAATCCGGCCCTACAGAAATGCGTGTTATATTTACTGGTAACGAAAAATTTGATGGACTACGGCCGGTATATGTCAACATAGTTGCGCCTTTTTTTGAAAATAATTATGCAGCGTTTTCCTCTGCTTTTTCACGCGTTTTTACCGCTGTA
>JAFGRW010000126.1 GCA_016934935.1 Spirochaetota bacterium
GGTGTTCAGCTATGTCTTTCCCACTACCGGGGCAGACTCGGGACTTTAACCCGTTAGATTGCGCCCATGCTGGGCGCACTAAAAAAAACAGCCATCCGGATTTTCCAAATGGCTGTATTAATAATCCTATTATCGATTTATGCTCTAAATATTACCACCATTCCAGCCTTATTTTTACAGGCGTTGACGAAGAAATAAACATGACTTCTATTTCCTGTAGTGCATATTGAGGCATAGCAAAATGACCACCCCAATCATATGGCTTGTCCATGAGAGGTCCTCCATTTATGGATATCTTCAGATAATCGCCCTCACAATCATTAATTTGAAAATACCCAGCATAACCAAGTTTAATTTTGTACATGGTTATCCCATCTAAAATAATTGATTGGTTACTGGGTAAATCCGTAAAATCGATTATTTGCGGACTCGGTGTTGGTTGAGGAGCCGGATCAGTCAAAACAAGTGGGTTTTCGAAATATCCTGAAAGATAAAGCATGGACAATAGACGAAGAGTGTTAGGGTAATAGCCGTAGTCGTTTTTATCTTCGACATCATTACTTGGCTGTGACCATCCATACCTTAAATTATTATAGAAACTATCAGAAGGAGGACCTAATACCATTTTTGAGCAGGCTATCATCGAATTAAAAGCAATACTGGAGCTCCCTCCCCCTAAACCGGGATTGAATCCATCACGCCACTGCCATTCCCAGGAACCGCCATCCTTCCAATTATATCCGTCAACTATAGTATTGACATCCTTAAAACCTTCTGCCATTTCCATAAGCATGTTTTTAGTAACAGAGGGGCAAAAATCTCCAAACCAGCTATAATCAACAGCTAATCTCCAGGTTGTCCGGATTGCATCATAGTAATAATTATAACTTTGCATCTGAACCTGGTCTCCATTAACTGGGATATTCCCTGGAGCATTCAGTTCAAAAATATACAATCTGGTTCCGTAGTTGTTAAATTCTGTTATTTTTATATTTTCAGGATCCTGCAATGCCTGTTGAAGCTCCGATGAATTGTCTGAACAACTCAGAATTGAATTCGTACTTGTATCACACCAATCAGGAACCATACCCTTAGAATTATTATTATCTATTTTTTCCAGATCCCTATAAACATTACCTATAGTCTGCTGCAAGCGAAAGTTTATTTGTTGAGGATCCATATTAAAATCCTCGAAGAGTTCTGGATAATCATTGGTGAACTGTGCATATACCCGAAACCATGCCGGAGCGAAATAACTGGGATTCCAGCAGTCTTGCCCACCCCAATCGGTTCCATTTCTGATAAAATTATCAGCTGTAATATCCAATTCCATGATATCACGAATCATTCTTGCCGCTTCATATTCATAAACAGTATAACCAGGTTTTATAGCTGATTCTGGTCCGGACCAGTTATAAGCCGCGAAACACATAGCTGCAGCCATATCGAAATCCGCATCGGAAGCACTGCCCACTGATCTTCCGTTTGCTGAGACAAGGATATAATAGTCACTGAATTTCTCATTTTCAGACCATTTTTTAGCCAAAAGCTCTTGTTCCGTAAAATAAAAACTATTATCAAGTGTATTTTCATAATTCAGGGTATTTAAGGAATCAAGTTTCCATTGCTCCCCTCCAACAAACTCACGATCCGGGGTGTAAAGCTGACCAATCCAATCCCATTTAAGATGCCATTTAGCTATCCATACCTTTCCATGTGGCACTCTTTCATTAAATTCCGATATATTGTAACCTTCTGGATGAACTCTCCAATGCATTAATGCACGTTTTTCACCGTCCTCCGTAACATAATGATCCTGAGCGTAGGCCATTAATTTATCGAACGTTTGCTGGTCATTAAAAAAATATGCTAACAGCATTCCGTAGGCTTGACCTTCCGAAACCGTATCATCCCGATTAGCTCCCCTTCGTCGAACCCTCATGCCGTTTAAACAGCCCTGTTCTGTAACATACCATTTTTTCCATAATTCATATTCCGGAATCAGATCTTTTTCAAAATCAATCGGAAAACTGGTTATTCGATTCCTACCCATTGTATAATTGAATCTCGGTCGAGCTAAATCCGTGGCAAATAAATCACGTTCAGTCTTTCCGGTTGAATCAGATCCTGATTCACAACTCATAATCAGTAGAATCAGTATAGATCCAATAAAACCAAAGCATTTGTTTTTCATAATATTGTCCTCCTATTTGTTACTGATTGATTATTTAAGAGAGTTAATGACAAAAGCAGCATTTAACTAACTACCGTTTACGATATCATAGTTTTTCAGTTTTGTCGTCTCATGATGTCTTTTGAGACCTGTTTTTTTTAGATAAGGAGTAAATGAATAGCAAATGAAATTGGGGGAATTAACTCATTAAAACCGCTCTATTTTTCAACCACAGAGCTTCAGGAACATCGCATTAAAGTATACGATTTCGTTTCAAAAACATTTCAGAATGCAAATATTTTGATTCTTGCTTAACTTTTATCATTGTAATTTATTTAATTGCAATAAATCCGCTTTAACAACATTCAACTTCCAGAGGAAAGGATCAAATAAAAAAAAAGGTCTTGCTATTTTTTCAAAACCAGAAATATAAACAAAGCACTCAAACAGACCATCCTTTACAAATTTCTGTTCTAATGTTGATGGCAATATTACAGATCTTTCATTAACATTATTTCCAATGGCTCAGAAGGCAAAATAAAACTTCCTATATCGGTATATCCTATACTTCTGTAAAAATGCTGCGCCTCTTCATTAGCCATAGTGCTTGTTAAAAAACGCTTATATCCTTTTTCCAGCAACATTTTTTCCCAGTAATTTACCAATAATTTACCATACCCTTTTCTTCTGTGCTCCTTCAAAAAATACAACATGTTCATGAATGGAATTTCATCCCAGAAAAAACTGTATCGCAGCCAGCCTATGTAACTACCGTTCAATTCCATTACTATAATTTCTTCATCATTAACTTTTCTTTTTAACATCTCTTTTGCAACATGAATATCATGTTGTTCAAGGAAAGGCAAATGAATCTGTGCAGCAGTTACTATTCTGAATTTACTCATCTTTATTCTTCAGACCTCCTGCCTTCGCATCAAAACTTTCGCGCAAATGAACGATCAGATGTCTGCATGCCGGCATAAACAATATTCCATGAACATTTTTATTTCTCCAAAAATCCAATAACCAGTTTGCACTTGGCACATCATCTACACTCCCGGAAGAACGTAAATATTCTATATCGTTATCATCAATTTTTCTTTTTAAATCTTCAAAGCTTAGGTTTTTAATTATTTTCCGGGTTGCCTTTCCAACTTCTATTCTATAATCGCAAAGGCTATTTATATTTAAACGACTACTCATTTCCAGAATCTCTTTACTCGATAAAGAATTACCGGTATGGTCAATACCGGTGTCTATTTTATTCCGGTAATCTCCGGAAAAATATATCTGTTCTTTACGACTCACAAGACCATTCATGGTCATATCTTCAATTCTTGCGGAGTGCCAAAGTCCATAAAGAATAGTTCTTCCCTTTGCCGTAACTGCTTTTCTTAGAATCGGCTCAGATAATCCGTCCCACAAAAGATCTTCAAAAGTTTTTCCTTTTTGACCACTCATTTCAGATCGATGGCAATTTAAGTGAAAATCCAAAAATTTGGCTTTACCTTCTTCAAAGCTATCTGGATTCTTAAACAATTCTTTCAGTTCTTTTATCTGTGCGTTGATTATGCGTCCTTCAAAATCCTCTTCTGTCTTATCCATATTTTATTATTAAATCTAAATTTTTTTATTAAGCATTTAATTCTTGTGAAAAGAAAAGATCTTGTGTCGTCTTCTGATAATGAAGAACCTTAATCATATCTCCTTCTTCAGTAAATAAACGTCTTTTAAATACAATTATTAAACGATTTCAAATCGTAGTAACAAAATACATATCTGGCAAGATAATGGCAAAGTGAATTTCTTTTCAGCGGAGGATTTTTTAAAAAATGATAATTTTGGTGATTACCCTGATTATTTATTTTGCTAAGATTGGGCTGTTGATCATCACTTATATCAGTTTTCTGCAATATATAATTATTTCTAATAAGCTATTACATTATAATCTAATCAATTGATTCAAGATTCCTTGAATCAATCCATCCATAAAAATATGAAATAATATCGAAATCACCAAATTGAGAACTTTGAACCAGTTTTGAATTTTGAATTAGTATAAAAGAACAATCCGATTTTTGACCCGTCTTGGAATCAGACGAAAGATTAAAACATATAGCACCACGACTGACTTTTACAAATTCATATTCTATTTTTTGATCTTCAGGCAGAGAATTATTATCATTGGCTGCGAATAAAGTCGAATCTCTATTTATTATACTTTTCGTATAATCATTAAACGTTTCAGGAAATATTGTATCTTGATGATAATGACGTTTTTCAATTATCTCAGATTCAGACCCTTGGTATTTATAAATATTCACTGTTGATGTTAAGCCCCCACCATCTTGTGAATCCTTTATAATTATATAACTTCTGTCTTTTTCAAGATAATTTAAAAATATTTCTGAATAGCCGCCCTGATATTCTATAAGATTATGATATTTGTTATTTATTGAAATTAGTATTTCAAGCTTGGCGAGTGAATTTGGATGCGAATAGATTACTAATTCGTCAATACTATCATTATCAAAATCAACAAAGAAAACATTATTATCAAAATAATCATTCAATATTTTTATGTTCTCTTCATCCTTGGATCCGTATCTGCTAGTCATTATTTCGTAAGATTCTATTTTATGATACGAGTTTATGTCAGACAGAATTTTTGCTTTATCTTTGATACTAATATATTTCGCATTCTCTATTAAATTATAAGTAACTTTTGAATGAAGCTCCTCTTTTGAAAAACATAATGGATCTTTACTTATTTTTTGATTATTGGTTACTATTGTTTGTTCTATTTCTTGAATAAGTTTAACGTTTTTCTGTTCAATCTTGTTTAACTGTGTAATCTCGATTTTTTTATTAGGATTATACCACTTAAATCTCTTAAAAAAAACAGATAATTCTTCTGACTCAAAAATATGGCCTTTCCTAGCAAAAAAAAGATTTCTCAGTTGTTTTAACTGAGATGAGTCTAATCCTTCTAAATCCTGAATGGTCATTTCTTTTTCAATCAAATCATACTTATTTTTATTAAACACCTCATCAAATACATTTACTACTTTATCAGTTTGGGATTGCTCTTCAATCTGCGATTGATCGTGTGATTTTTCATTTTTACACGCAAAGACTACTAAAATCGATATAACAAGCAAAGTTTTCAATAATTTCATAATGACCTCAATAATCTAATAACAATTTCCTTCGGCATAATTTAACTAATTAACA
Source organism: Spirochaetota bacterium (assembly GCA_016934935.1). Lineage (GTDB taxonomy): Bacteria > Spirochaetota > UBA4802 > UBA4802 > JAFGJZ01 > JAFGRW01. Next base: position 5,408 of record JAFGRW010000126.1, read on the forward strand.
ACTTGCATTATCATAATAATCATGATATTATACAAAAAAGACGCTATTTGATCAATTACTCCTTAAAAATACTTCTTAATCTGTAACAGTCAATTTCGATTCTTTATTCCATTTATAAGCACCACGCATTGCAATTAATAATAAAATTATATATAGCAATGATATAAATTTTACACCTTTAACGAAATATAAAACAACTCCAATTATATCAACAATTATCCAATAAACCCAGCTCTCTATCTTTTTCTGTAATTATTTTAGATACCTGTCTCACTCTGCTGATTAAGGAGCCGGAAATTTTTGTATATGATAACCTTCTTAATTTTAAATCATCTTCAATTTTTTTCTGAAACCAGATTCGATTAACATTTCCAGAGCGATCCCAGGTGTCATCATAAGGAATATCTGTATCACATAAAAAATCAAATCATAACGTTTTTCAGCTATTTTTGCTAAATTGCTCAATTCTTGAGAAACTGTGTTATGATAATATTTTGAAAACATATATGTAGTTATTGCATTTGTATCTGTAAAAAGAAATTTTTCACTTTCGTAAATATATCTATCTTCTATTTCTAAATGCCCTTTTGCTATTTCAAGCAACTGAAGTTCTGAAAGTCGCCTTTCTACCTGATTTTTTTCCCAATATTCTCTTCCATATTCCGGCATCCATTTCGTATTAAATTTTTTTGCCAAGGCCTCACATAATGTCGTTTTTCCTGTACCTGGAGCACCAGGAAATACAATATTTAAATTATGATCTAATATTTTTATCACTTCTATGAATTTTGCTGTTATATAAATATCATAATTAATAACTAAAAGAGATCTACATGTACACAAATTCAATACCTTCTAATAATTATTTTATTAACAAGAAAAATTTGAAAAGCTTTTTTTATATACACTTTAAACTGCATCCTGAACATAATTAAATACGATTCTGTTTACTCTTTATTCTTCTTGACCAATGTTTGATGCATTATGAAGTATACCCTCATACGGTTGTATAATTAAAATATCTAAAATTATCAGGTCGTATCAGATAAAAGGAATAAGAGAAGCTTAAAAAGGTATTTAATGAAAAACAGAAGATGGTACTTATCAATTTTTACAATTTTTATCGGTTTATCCGTAATTTTCTATTATATACAGATATTGCTTTTTCACAACACTCACGAAACTTTTTTTCTGTTTTTTCAGGATCTGTCTTTTGTACCGATTGATGTTCTGCTGGTTACTTTTTTCCTGGACAGGTTGATGAAGAAACGGGAAAAGCAGGTGTTTCTCAATAAACTTAACATGGTTATCGGGGTGTTTTTCAATGATATCGGTATCGATTTTATAAAAAAATGTAATAGTATTTTGAACGATGCTGATGCTATAATCAGTTCACTGCAGATAACTGCCAACTGGACAGATAAAGATTTTGCTTCTGTTAAAAATAACCTTGCCTTAACCCCCAACCACTTAACACCTGACACAGAAAATCTTGAGTCGCTTCAGAATTTTTTACAAACAAAAAAGCAAAGTCTACTGGCACTGCTCGCAAATCCGAATCTCCTTGAACACGACGAATTTACTAATCTTTTGTGGGCAGTATTTCATCTTGCCGACGAGCTTTCACAAAGAGAAAACTTCACAGCGCTTCCACAGACAGATATTGATCATCTTAAAGTGGATGTCCACAGGGCATACAAACTGGTAATAATTGAGTGGGTATCTTATATAAAACATCTTAAACGCGACTATCCCTATCTGTTCTCTGTTGCCATAAGAACAAATCCCTTTAATCCTGATGCAAAAGTTGTTATTGAAGACCTCTGATAATTATCGGAGAAAATAAAGCATGAAGATTGTAACAGAGCATAAACATATTGGTAATATACCGTTTATTACAATCATGCAGGATAATTCTTATCAAAAGCCGGTTGTTGTATATCTGCATGGTTTCGGCAGTGATAAAGAGCAGGGTATCGAATATGGTTATCACCTTGCCAAAGCCGGTATGGCCTGTTTAGCCTTTGATGCCTGTCATCATGGCGAAAGAAGTACCCCTCAAATTGAAAAATTGTTTAACAAAAAAGATCTCTCTTATCCGGAAGAGACGGGGCTTGATTTCTGGTTGTTAATGCATGAATGTATTGTACAAACCTATGAAGATCTGCATGCAGTTTTACATAATTTGAAAGATGACAAGCGATTAGATCTGACACGATTGGGCGTGACAGGGTTTTCCATGGGAGCCTGCGCTGCATTTTATCTCGCATCACGAATGCCGAAGATAAATGCACTGGTTCCAATTTCGGGTGTTGGCATGTTCGCGCGTCGTTTTCAGGATATTCTTGACGAACTTGATACCGATGAATCGGTTTCAGCAAAAATGGCCGGCATTGCAGATTTAACAGAAAAGTGGCACAAGTACCTGCATGCACATGATCCTTTCCCAAAGATCGCTGAATTCTGTGACAAACCTGTATGTATTATTTGCGGAGAAAAAGACATTGATCAACCCAAACATTACTCGGTTTCGATGTATAAATTTCTTAAAAAACTGTATGCCGATTCACCGGGAAATCTTCAGTTAAAATTATACGATGCTGCACATGAGCTAACACCGGACATGATACACGATGCGTGCAGCTGGTTTCAAAAACATATTTTCTTACTTAATAAAGATTCTTAAACTTTATTAAGTAAGCTGTCAATATCATCTTTTTCAGGATTATAAATTATTACGTTCTCATCGCTGCCCGGTTTTTCGAAAACATTTAAGTGATTCTCTAAAACAGTATCCTGTATGTCGCTCCTGATTTTACTGATTCTGTTTTCTTCAATTCGCTTTCGAATCTCTTTTTCAGATATATCTATAAAGATAATTACGGTCTGATATCCATACTGATCCGCAACAGACTTAAAGTGATCACGCAAAAACCTGAAACAGAATGTATCATCTATTATAATATTATTCTTTCTTTCCATCTCTTTTTCAAGCAGCAAAACAGCCTCTTCACTGGTTTTTGCCCACACATTTTGCGGAATGTCATCACCCGGAAAATATCCTTTCTTTTCATTAATCTCATCAAAAGAGATTCTGGAAAAGCCGGCAAGCTGAGCTATTTTTTTTGACAATGTGGTTTTTCCGGAAAAGGCTGTTCCACACATTAAAAACATGATTTTGTCTTTATTCAATTGCTACTCCATGCTTAAATTTGACTAAATAGAGTGTAAATAAACTATATATTCTTTTTAATAGAGATTTTTTGCAATTCTGTTATTGAAAACATTCGAAAAAAACATATTATATAATTATCAAAACTCTTAACCGGTCAACGAAATTAATAGAAATTAAAAAATCACCTAAACTCAGGAGACCTTTATGGAAGACCAGTACCTCAAATATATCGAATTACTCGAACATGCCGTAGCTTCCTTTTATGCCAATACAAAACAAATTCAGTATATGGAAAAAATCAGATCAGTTCTTGAATTCATGGAAACGCACTCCGAGGCTCATGCAGAAATTATTGCCTCTTCAGTACAGGAAAACCCCATGCCGGCTCTTGACCCTAAACAGGTTATAAATTTTCAAAACTCGGTTTTAAAAGATGCGGAACAACTGATCAAAAACGAAAACGATGTTCTTATTATTCTCGATAAACTTGCCTACAGCGAAGAAGCTTTAGGTGACTTTTATAAATCTATTGCAGGTTCGCTAAAAGAACTATCTTTGCATTATTTAAAAGTTTCAGAAATAATTTCGCAAATTGCAGATGACGAATATAACCACCGTGATATTTTGTTAAACGACAAGGAAAGACTCAAAAAATAATCATTAAAATAATATGTTGCCATATAATACCGAATATGTTTCCATAACTTATTAATGGTTATGGATTAGACAGAATGAAACATAATGAAAAAACTCCCCTCATTATCGCTCATAGAGGCTATAGTGAAAATTTTTCTGAAAACAGTATCGAAGCATTTAACCAGGCTTTAAAATACCCTGTACACGGAGTGGAACTGGATATTCAAAAAAGTTCCGATGGCAACTATTTTATAATACACGATGATAACATTTTTTCAAAGGAGAGCGGTCCTGTTCCAATAGCCAATTTAAACAGCAAACAGATAAATAAATTAAGATCAACCAAAAACACTTTGCCTCGGCTGGAGGATTTTCTTAAAATTTATCCAACAGATCGCTTTGTCAATTTTGAGTTAAAATGGAGTATTACAAAAACCGATTTACCTATCATTTATTCAATGATTACAAAAAAACTGAATCCACTTCACATTATGATCTCTTCATTTAATCCTGAACTTCTTTTCTTTTTCAAGAAACACAAGCTAACTATAGGTCTTCTAATAGGTGAGCCGCCAGAAACGTTATCATCTGCTTATCTGATTAAATCATATATCAGACTGCGGCCCAAATGGATCAATCCACCGGTACTGCTGTTTTTCGAAAAAAAGCGATGGCTGTATAAAATACTATTATCTTTATTCAGCCCATTTGTAAAGTATGCATTTTATACTGTTAACTCAAAGCAGGAATATGATTTGTGTAAAAAATATGCGAATGCAATTTTTACGGACAAAATTGAAGAAGCGCTGAAATGGCAATAAGGCGGCCAAAAGCCACCTTATATAAGCACTGATTAAGAGTTTTTATATGTATTAGATAATGGTTACTTGAAATTGTTTATAATGTATCAAGTTTTTGTTTAATAACATTACTCATCTCATGAATATACGAATAGTCATCAACATCGTCTATCATAAGAACAACCGCCAGATTTTTTTTGGTATGAAGTATCTGTCTGTCTTTATTAAATAATGCATACTGTTCAAGTTTCTTTATTTCCCTGTTTGCAGCATCATTATTTTTAAATACAAAAATATAACATACCAGGTCATCGCCAAACGGACGGTCTTTTCGGGTTATTATAGACATATGAATTGCCTTAACCGATTGATAATTGCCATCTGGATAAATCTCTTTTGTCAACCTGGTTATGGCACTCTGATCCATTTTCCAGGGATTTGCCTTAAAAATAGACTTAGCTCCTTCAGGAACAGTGCCATAAACAAAACCATCCGGTAAATCCGTTTCAGCCGGTCTTATTTTTTCAATTACATCTTCACCGAACATTCCGCTTGCCGGAATACTGAACGAAACTGAAATCACGCATAATAAAATAACTATGGACATAAATACTTTTTTGCTCATAAAGCCCTCTCTTAAAACAGATTATCATATTTTTCAAATCCGTTTATTAAAATTCTTTACAAAAACAGGTCTCAACTATTCTTTGCACTCTACAATTAATTCTGTCGGCCACTTTGGCGAAAAGCTTTAAACTTTTTATTGAGACATAATTTTTTACATTGACAGAAAATTCACATATTAATATTCTCAGGCAATCATTTTCTACTGTATTAATTTAACATATAAAAACGGGCTACGTTATTCTACTGCACCTCCTGCACCCGCGTATTGAATTAATACATTGATTTATGATTTTTATACTAAGGGAACTTCGAAAAATTACAATATTTCAGAAGGTTACACTGTTTTAGTGCCTATTTTAAAGGAATTTTTCGCAAGTTCCTTGAAAA
>JAFGRW010000127.1 GCA_016934935.1 Spirochaetota bacterium
ACAGCTGATAATGTCTTTTTTAACGTATATGATGAGTTTGACGAATATTACACCTGAGTACTTGACGACTATTACTCGACAGATATCGGAAAAAGGAGAAGATATTGTTATGTCAACCGCGATGAAATTAAGAGAAGAGGGTAAGCTTGAAGGCAAACTTGAAGGCAAACTTGAAGGCAAACTTGAGGGTAAACTTGAGGGTAAGCTTGAAGGCAAAATAGAAGGCAAACTTGAAACAGCCAAAGCTATGCTTAAAGATGGTGTTTCAGCCGCTGATATATCAAAATACACCGGCCTTTCTGAAAAAGAGATAAAATCAATTAAGTAATTGTTTACTCTCTCTTCCAGAGAGGGGTTTGTTTTTAACAAAACATGTTTTCTGTTCTTTCTTTTTATGGCAAAAAGAAAGAACCAAAGAAAACGCCACGAGGGCTGCCGCCCCTCGACCCTGCAGGTAAGGATTATTAATCAGCTTTGTAAGGTTTATTTATATGATATTAGGGTGTAAATCCTTTTGCATACTGTCCGCTATGATGGCCTCCTGCCATAATCGCTACGATGCCGGCATCGTGCCGGCTTCAGACTACTTGATCTGGAATTGTTATTATCTAGATTATGTTCTAAACGGTTTTTTCGATTTTCCTTTAACAGATAATCCAATTTATGTATGATTTTCGTCCTTGTGTCATTCCGGCCGTAGCATCAGCGGAGTGCCGGAATCCCGGGTGGTTGTTTTATTTTTTACAATAATCACTCACAACGACAATATCTAATTCTGTCACTAATTTCTTTTTCCCGGGATTCCCAAATTCGCGGGAATGACTGAGGGCATGCAGGTAATGATTGAAGACGCCAGTTACTAGTAAGCAGAAATTTTAGTATACGAAGCCCTCTCCGATCCGGAGAGGGCGCGGCGGAGCCGGGGTGAGGTCAGAAGAGATCATGAGGGCTTTTGTTTTCATGATCAGAAAGTGATTTTTTCAGACAACCGAGCGGTTTTTTATCACTTGCGAGTAGTATTCAGCCGAAAGTTTTGGTGTTCGTTTTAGTGTCTTGTAGTCGACATGTACAATACCAAAGCGTTCGGTAAAACCGTCCTTCCACTCAAAATTGTCCAGCAAGCTCCACAGGAAGTAGCCCTTGACAGGTATGCCGTCTTCGATTGCCCGGTGAAGCCCTCTCAGGTGCTCCCGCAGATACATGATGCGGGCTGTATCATTTATATTGCCGTTTCCGTCAGGGATGTCATCAAACGAGGCGCCGTTTTCTGTAATGTATATTTCGTTAACGTCCCAGTGCTCCTTAATAAAGCGTGTCGTCCAGTAACCGATAGAGGGGTTGATTCGCAGCCACGCGGGTTTGGCCTTAGGGTGATCCGCTGCCATTGGGATTTCTTCCCAACCCAGTTTGCCGCCTGCCTTGATATAGGCCGGTGTGTACATATTAAGACCAAAAAAATCAGTCCTAGTGCTGATTATCTTCATATCGCCAGGTTCGATATCGGGTGCATTTGATCCTAGGTATTCGAGATATCCCGGATCGTAGGCACCCTCCATTATCGGAGTTGTAAAACGGGCATTGATATCGCGAAATGCTTTTTTAGCAGCGGTAATATGCTCGGGGGTCTCAAATATAGGTATTGTGCATATGGAGTTTTCGGCCATACCCACTCGTGCTTGTGTGGGTGATGAGGCACGAATTGCCAGCACCGCTTTTCCGTGAGCGACCATAGCGTTATGGCGAATCTGGGCGGCCTCTTTTCCGGTTGCCTTAAAATCGGGAGCGAATTCCTGTCTGAGTGATGACTTATCTGTAAAGCAGTCAAATTCATTCATGGTAAACCAGTTTGTTACCCGGTCTCCAAGAGTCTTTGCCATCAAAGAGGCGTATTCTGCAAAGTCATCTATCGATTTTCGTGAAAGCCAGCCATTGTATTCGTCCTGAAGAACCTGCGGAAAATCCCAGTGAAAGAGCGTTACCCAGGGCTCGATACCTTTTTCAAGAAGGTTGTCCACAAGGTTGCTGTAATAGTCCAGCCCTTTCCGGTTAGGCTTACCTCGTCCGTCGGGTAATACGCGTGACCATGATGTCGAAAATCTGTAAGCTTGCAGGCCGATATCTTTCATTAAAAGAATATCTTCTTTGTATTTGTGGTATTGGTCGCAGCTTGTATCGGCATTGTCGTTGTTTTTTACTTTGCCCGGTGTATGTGAAAAAACATCCCATACGCTTGGAGAACGGCCGTCTTCATTTACCGCTCCTTCTACCTGATAACTGGCAGTTGCTGCTCCGAAAATAAAATCATCGGGAAAATTGTATTTCATAATAGTCTCTCTTTTTTGTTTTTATCTGAATAAAACAAGCCTGCTTTTGGTCAAGGCAAAATATACCCGGATGATCAAATACTTTTAGTGATAAATCAATCTACTATATGTAGCATGAATTTTTAAGAAGGACACAATATAACATGCGTAATATTGTGTCAAGATCATAGTGTTTTTCCAATCTAAAAGGGGAGTGGGCGGAGAGCCCCTGATTGTAGCAGATTTGCAGATAAGAACTCTCCTGAATTGGATAAAGTTATCAATTGACCTTTTTTAAGATCTTTACGATATTTTCCATGGTCAAAGTTTGTACCGGTTCATTCATTATAACTTCACTATGGCTGGCCTTTAAGTTATGCTCAATAACCTTGCCATATCTATATTCCAACGGGATCTCTACTAAATGCTTTGTTTTTTTTATATTATGACAGCCTCTCATAATCTTATCAGCCAAATGAAAATAGAGTCCGACGCTTCCCGGTTTTTTGCGATTATAGTATTTTTTGCAGTCCGGGCAATAGGAGTACCGCCAACCTACGGTTCCCGACATAAGGGACCCTCCGCAAGAGTAAATATACCCGGTTTTGCCACAGTCACAGTTTTCTGTAAACTGGCCTTTGTGCCATGCTCTTAACATGGGATCCAGATAGATCGAGACGGCCTGTGCAGGGTAGCCTCCGAAAACAAAGAGCCGGGAATTGTAAAGTTTCATTGCGGGATTGGCGCTGATAAGATCGCTTTTTCTTAAAAACAGGTTAAAGTTTTCAAAAAAAAGATACTCGATTCGGTCTCTGTTTGAAGTTTCCTTGTTACGGTACTCGCTGACTGTTTCTGATTCGATTAATTTTGATGATGGTTGCATATGTTACCTCCGGTCTGTTTTTCCGCGGATATTAACCGCGTTACCGAAGATTGAACGGAAGGGAAACAGGAAGTAATTTCGCTTTAGCCCAATCTTTTAAAGTGGATGGCAAGCTGAATAATCAAATTCTCCACTACTGCTATTGTAACATATAGATATGGTTTAGTCAAATGAATTTAGTAAAGATAAGAGATTTGATTTGGCTGCAAATTTTTTGAAGAGCTATTATTGTGTCAGCACTTAGGTGCTGTGTAAAAGTTATTCAAAGTTGTTAATTTGGTTATGTAAATCTGTTGACAACAGATAATGAAATTATTTAAAGAAACATAGTTAACATAAAAATTATGGAGAAAAATATGAATTATATTCGTAAGACAGGCGCGGTTTCACTTTTTGCGGGATCTGTTTTGCTTGTTATATATTCGGTGCTTGCTGCAGTAATGATGAGGGGGTTTAACGGAACTGGTGACTTCTGCACTGTTATACGACATGATTTTTGGATGATCTCTACAGTAACTGTTTTTGCGGGACTTGTTCTATTGATGTTGGGGCTTGCAATCGTCTACTCCCGTATTGCTTCACAAAGTGGAGCTTTGGGTTTCGCTGGAATTGTTGTTTTCGAATTTGCCTATCTTCTGCAGGCCGCTAAGGTAACATGGGAAATATTTATCTACCCGCAGCTTGCCTATAATGATAAAGCATCTTTTTTAATAAGTGACAGAATAATCTGGGGCAGTATGTCAATTACGGTTTATCTGGTTCTGTCGTCTGTGACATTGCTTTTGGGAATCATTATTTTTTGTGTTTCAATGTACCGGTCGGGTTATTACACAAAACTGTCCTCGGTTATGCTTCTGATTGGCGCTGTTATGTATGGCGCGGGTGAATTGGTTCATATGACAGTGGCAATAACCGGAATTATTATATTTGCGGCCGGATGTTTTCTTTGCGGTATTACTCTGTTAAAAAATCAACAGACTGATTTCGTACTTTAGGGTTAGTGCGTTAATTATATTCCGGTCTTGTGCCGGAATTCTATATTCTTTGCTTACTTTGATTTAGTGTTCAGTTTTTGGCATAACAGAACATGAGTGCTTTTTCCCGGGGCACTTGTTTGTCTGTTTTTTTGATGACGTGCCGTGTTTTTCTGTTTTGTTTCTGTGCTATTTAGCGAAAATCACAGATTATTTCAACAAATACGGTGTTTTCCTGGTTTCTTGTCCAGAAGGAATATCTTGACCTTCGTAAAAGTTCATACCCCAGCTATTAATGAAGTATGGGAACCCGAAAAACTCATGAACAAAAGCTGCATGAAAAACAGGGCGGATAAATTCCTTAACACCATCAATAAACTCATCGAAGAAATCCATTGCCAGAAAGAGCATATACGACAAGCTGTAACAGTACAGATTGGCTATATCTTTCAGTTTTCTTTTCGAAATACTTGAAAACCGGATATGTACAGATTTGTAAACTGTGCCTCTCTCATGATATCTATTAAGAGAGTCGTTGCATACAGGATTCTTAGCCAGTTTTTTTGAATACATATCCAGAACAGTATTCATTACATCCGAAATATCCATATTATGCATAATGGCGTACGCTTCGATTCTATCCAGTCTGTTTATTTCGACATCTATTGATGTTCTAAAATCTGTAACTTCCATTTTCTGCCTCCTGTGATTTATCTATATATGTATACTGGATTTGAGCCTGTTTTGTTAAAATTTTTTTACTTATATAGTTTTCACAATCAGACAGTAATTGTCAGTAAGCAGTTTTGATAAAGGTAATGAATAATATGCTTGATTTTCATAATTGTAATGTATTTAAAGAGAAGTACAGATTGTTTTCAGAGAAAGTACGTGTTGAACCGTTTCAACAAGAAAAGGAGATTAATTATGAAGAAAGATACTTTTATACCAGACGGATTCTGCGGCCTTTTTTGCGCCTCATGTGCAAATTATATGGCGTCAGAGAAGGGTGATCCGAAGGCCGTTGGTGCAAGTCTTTGTCATGGTTGCAAGTCCGATAAAAAAGATTCTGATCTGTGGTGCGCTAACTGTACATTAAAAGCGTGTGCCCTTAAAAAAGGTGTTAGCTTCTGTTATGAATGTGACGAGTTTCCATGTAACCAGCTGGAAGGTTTTAAAAACGATCCCAATTTTCCATATCATCTTGAAGTATATGATTACATGCAGATGATTAAAACTGAGGGTAAAGACAAATGGCTTAAAGAGATGAAGAAACGATGGAGCTGCCCTTCCTGCGGTACTGCGTTTGACTGGTGGACAACAACTTGTACCAACTGCGGTGTTAAAACAGACGGATACGTTAATCCAAATGTCTGATGTTATGCGATAGTATTTTTCATTTGCCCCTATTAGCCAACCTTTTTTATGGACATTTTTAATTGGTAAAAATGTTAAAAAAAGAGAACTGGGATATTAAATGTGTTCTGATTGAACTTCCAGTTTCTAAAAAATAAAAAAGGGGTTTGCTTATGAGGGTTTTTAGAAAAAAAACTGTATTGGCTTTTATTTGTATTTTACTCGGTATTTTAATTGTCTCATGCGATGACGGTTCTGGAAGTAGTGATAAAATGAGCAAGTCAGAAATGCTTGAAGACTTTGATTACCTGATGAATATTCTGGAAAAAAATTATCCGGGTTTCGAAACCTTTGAAAGGCTTAACGGTTTTGATTGGCGCGATAAGAAAAATATTTATCGCGAGGCAGTCTCGGATGTAAAAAGCGATAAGGAGTTCTTCGAGTTAATGTTTACAGTTTTTGGATATGAGCTGGGATATCTCTTCCATGCAGGTATTATGTCGCCGTCGTTTTATAACGAACATTGCGATGCCTTTGAAAGTTTTGCGGCAGAGTTTCCTGATTATCCTCAGCTTTTTGCTCCCTGGGTTGACATTCTGCAAAATGAAGATGTAAAAAAGAAGTACGAGTATTGGGCTTCATTGCTTAATGTGGAGAGTAAATACGGTTCCAGGTCAGCTAAAAAATCATATCCAGTTTATTATGGCTGCAAAGATACTAAAGCTATGCCTTCAACTTCCGGCCTAACCTGTGAGGTGCTTGAACCGGGGAAAATTGCTTATATAAAATGCCCCACTTTTGCTGCACAAAAAACAGATGATCTTAAAACAGTACTGGATTTCTATAGCAAAAACGGTGTTAAAGATTTTGAATCAGTGATTATTGATTTACGCGGAAACGGTGGAGGGGACGATTATTATGGACTGACTGTTTTGATGGATCCTTTAACGGAAAATCTTGATGACACCTCATTTTATATTACATGGAAAGATAACGAGCTGTTCAAAAAATTTTATGATCCCATGTTCAAGCTACCGTTTTCTGTGGCAGAGGATATCGATAATCAGAGAATCGTTGAAGAATTAAGCTATATCGATATTGCTGATCTCCCATCTGGTCTTGATTATCCCGATGAAATATCAGCTAATCACAAGTATGCGGCACAAATAAAATACTATTTGAATAGTTCTCCGGGAAATCCCATCGGTTTTACTGGTGATATCTATGTTCTTGTTGATGAATATGTCTATTCTGCTTCTGAAACTTTCACCATGCTTGCGAAGGCCTCCGGCTGGGCAACTATAGTTGGTACCAGAACCGGTGGAGACGGAGTAGGATTTACACCTGTTATTGTAACTCTGCCAAACAGTAAACTTATTTACCGTTTCTCTAATTTCATGTCTTTAAATCCAGACGGAACCTGTAATGAAGAGGTGGGAACCATTCCTGATGTTCAGATCGGTTCGAAGGAGAACGCTCTTGATAAAGCACTGGAAATAATCAATTCTGCAAAATAGATCTTTATATAAAATTCGTTCCCTATTGTTTAAATACTTATAAAATCTTTATAAAAAATTTACAAACTGCCGCTAAGTTCTAACAACTCACTGGTTTTTGCTGGTTGCAAACAAACCTGGTGTTTTCAATAATGAAACTAGCGGTAGGTTGTATAAATGAAAGTTCACAAAAGTATTGTTTATGACTATCTGGTTGAAAAACTTTTCTTCATAATAGGTCTAAGTTGTCTTGTAATCCTTTTCCTTATAATGTTTTTTCTATTTAAAGAGGGATTGCCTCTGCTGAATAAGGTCAGTATAAGCGATTTCATATTCGGTATGGAGTGGTACCCGACAAGTGATAATCCCCGTTTCGGAGTTTTTCCCCTTATTTCCGCGTCGGTGGCAGTAACTTTAATAGCATCATTGATGGCTGTTCCGTTAAGTATCGCAATCGCAGTTTACATGGCCGAGCTTGCTTCGCCTATTACCCGTGAAATAATAAAACCTGTAATTGAAATAATAGCTTCGATTCCATCAGTTGTAATCGGTTTTTTCGGCATGGTGGTTGTCGCGCCATTTTTACAAAGCTATTTCGATCTGGATACAGGGCTTAATCTTTTTAACGCGGCTCTGATGCTGGGATTTATGGCTATACCGACAATAGCGAGTATCAGTGAAGACGCGATTTCATCGGTTCCCGTCTCTTTAAAGGAGGCTTCGTATGCTCTGGGAGCAAACCGCTGTCAGACCATTATTTTTGTTACAGTACCTGCTGCACTATCCGGTATATGGACAGCAATAATTCTGGGAGTTTCACGTGTTATTGGTGAAACAATGGTTGTCTTAATGGTTGCTGGCGGTGCTGCAATGATGCCCGGATCGCTATTTTCACCTGTAAGGCCGCTTACTTCGAATATTGCAGCAGAGATGGCTGAGACTCCCGTTGGATCTACCCACTATCATGCTCTATTCGCTATAGGAATTTTGCTTTTTATCATCACGTTTGTTTTTAATATAATTGCCGATTACCTTTCAAATAAGTACAAGTTCAAGCATAACTAGTCCGGAGGTTAAATGAAAAGAAAGGCTGATATAATTCAACTTATAACCTTTGTCGTTATTAAGTTGCTTTCGTTTTTAATAATATTTTTTCTGATATTCATGTTGGGGTTTATAGTCAAGAGTGGATTTTCTGCTTTGAGTATGGATTTCTTTACAAAGATGCCGGAGAACCAGATGCGTGGGGGAGGCATAATGCCGGCAATCGCAGGAACCTTTCTGCTTATGCTTGGATCAGCGGTAGTATCGATACCTGTTGGAATAATAACTGCGGTTTATCTTAACGAGTATGCCAAAAATCCCCGTGTTGTAAAAATTATAAGGCTTGGAATAAATAATCTGGCGGGTGTACCTTCGGTGGTTTTTGGCCTTTTCGGCCTGAGTCTTTTTGTAATTTTTCTTGATTTCGGAACATCCATTCTTGCCGGCTCGCTTACACTTGGTGTGTTAAGTCTTCCGATAATTATCCGCTCGACCGAAGAGGCGCTTTTGACCGTACCGGGTACTTACCGTGAAGCATCATTGTCTTTAGGAGCAACAAGGTGGCAGACAATTTATCGTATTGTTTTGCCTAACGCTTTGCCGGGAATTTTAACAGGCGTAATGTTGTCACTTGGACGTTCGGCCGGCGAGACGGCGCCGATCATGTTTACAGCCGCAGCTTTTTTTGCTCCAGATTTGCCACGTTCTGTTTACAGTGAGGTTATGGCCTTGCCTTATCATATCTATGTTTTGGCTACCGCAGGACTTCATATTCAAGAGACACGACATCTGCAGTACGGCACGGCAATTGTACTGATTCTTCTTGTTCTGCTTTTGAACACCACAGGGCTTGTGCTCAGGTACAGGTTGCGCAGACGCTTGCGCTAGTTAAATGCAATTCTCTTTCGCTACAGTTAAAAGTATATGCTCTGTAAAAAGGAGTTTTCTTGTTCTTTATGAATTTTGCCTTCAATTGTCAGTTTTTAGTAATTTAGACCAAAAACTATTTTGACCTAAGTTAGTAAAATTAAAGCTTGTTATGAAAACCTGAGATAATATCAGTATATTCACGGTTATAATGAAATTAGGATTGACTAATTTTAGTTTAAGTAATTATTCAAATTGATTCTTTGTTTTCTCATCATAATACGGGCTGGTGCGATTATGTTTCGTAAAATGTTCGTAATTTTTTTATTAACCTCTGTTTTTTCTTGTAGCCGTACAGATTATTACGATTTGCTGAGTTTACGTAGTATCAATAGATTTTATTTTTCTTCTTTGTCCAACGGTTTGCCGGGTTATGATACTGACGCTTATTTTGACAAAAAATCAAATCAATATGTTGTGGTTTTCCCAAAAGAAACGCTGCCGTCTGCCGGATCAGCGATTAATATGGTTCCATCTTTCGATATCGATGGTTATGCTCTTTATTTTGATGGTGAGCGTCAAATAAGCGGATCAAATGGCCTTGATCTTTTTGACGGGCAAAGCTATGTCTATACTGTTTTTTCTTACGATGGCAAAAGTACCGACTACACAGTAAAGACACAAAACGCAGCAGCCTGGTTTACCAGCTTTGGCTTTAAGGCGACTGATAATATTGCTCTGGGCTCCTCATATTATAATATTGGCGATATATTAGTGCCGGAATCGCAGATAGAGGGTAATGCGATCTGGTTTGACCTGCCTCATCAAATATCCCTTAACGGGTTGGTGGCATCTTTTGCAACCGAACCTGCGGGAGTCAGAGTTTGTTATGTCGATAATAATGGCGATGAGCATTGGGAGTCAAAAGCAGCTCGTGATTATTCAGATTTCTGTGTTTTTCGTGTCTATGATAACCGGGATGAGAGTTATCTTGATTACAGAGTTGCGGGCTATCGGTTAAAAAGTCTCACTTTTATTGGGCATCCGGGTATAGAAGCATATCTGACGGATAATGATGTCTCTGATGGTATCAACAATATCAATGTAGAGCTTGCCTATGGCACGGATCTTAAAAAGCTGATCCCAGTTTTCGAAATATCCGGGGATTCGGCTGACTTTCTTAACTCTGCCGGAACTAAAATTGATGTTGTCTCCGGTGAGACTATTGTTAACTTTGAGAAACCGGTGGATATTGTTGTAAAAACCAGAGGTGGCAAAAGTAAACATTATCGTGTCAATGTTAGCTGTACAAGTGCCCCAGCTGTTAATCCCTATAATCCTGTAAATGATCCTTTAAGGCCAGATGGAACTTTAACCGAATCGGGTGCTTCTGTTAGCAGACCCGGAGTTCCAAAAATAAAAGAGGTAAATGTTAATAACAGCTCTATATCTGTAGTACTCGATAATAATGATCAAAACCTGACAGGTATTATTTTGCAGGTCAAAAATGGTGCAGATCAATTTGAAACAGATTTGTCAGCGTATCCTGTTGACGATAAGATAACTGTCGAAGGTTTGAGCGTACAGACAGAGTATCGTTGTAGTGTGGTAACAAAATACAATCAGTTGCAGTCAAGCCCAGAGTCGTTTATTGTCACTACAGAGCAGTGGCCTAGTCCTCGAATTTATAAACCGATATACAACTATGCAGAACTCTCTGAAATAGGCAACGAAGGGTTAGCCGGTAATTATATACTACTAAGAGATATAGATCTTGAAAATGAAATTTGGACCCCGATAGGGAACAGTACTGATAAATTTACGGGTGTCTTTGAAGGCGCGGGGCATGTTATTAAAAATTTAAGTATAAATGATCCAAATGCAAGTTATGTGGGGTTATTTGGTTATATTAGCGGAAGCGGCACCAGCGATAAAGGCGAGATACGTAATCTGGGAGTTGTTGATTGCAAAATTGAAGCAAAACAATTTGCAGGTGGCCTTGCCGGATACAGCATGTCAGGCAGGATAAGCAATTGTTATGTGACAGGCTCTATAAAAGGATCAAATAGTGTTACTGTAAACGGATATATCGGTGGTCTTGCCGGTTATGTTAACGGCAGCACGATTGCAAATAGTAGTGCAGATTGCACTGTTTTCTGGGTTGGTGGTGCTTCTAACGAGGGATATATCGGTGGGTTAGTCGGAGTGATTTACTCTAATTCTTCAATTACATCCTGTTTTGCCAAAGGTTCGGTCACAAGTAACGGAAACTATACGGGAGGTTTGGCAGGTGATCTAACTGGTTCCGCAGTAAAAAAATCGTATTCGTTATCTGCTGTGACAGGTGTCAACCATGTCGGTGGTTTGATTGGAAATATGCAGTATGGTAATCCTAGTACAAGTATTGAAGATTGCTATGCTCATGGAAATGTTTCTGGTGATACTTATGTGGGTGGTCTGGTCGGTCAAAAAGACTTGTCTTCAAGTATTAAATACTGCTATAGCATTGGTTCTGTCGCTTATTTGGTTAATAGTGGAGGTTTGGTTGGTTCGACTAACAGTAGCTTAATAACGGGCTCATACTATTTTCAAGACCCAGATAATAGCTCCGGAGCGAAAAAAACCGAGAACGAGATGAAGTTGGAGGGTACATATACAGGCTGGGGTTTCGGTACGATCTGGGGTATCTCGTCGACAGTTAACGGCGGGTTTCCGTATTTAAGATAAGGGTCATAAAGTTTGGATGCATTGATTGTTTAGCCCGCCACCTAAACCTTGAATCCTGCAATCATCTGCTGCAGTTTCTCAGCCATATGTGATACTTCTTTCGAGCTTGCGGCCAGCTCTTCCGAGCCTGCCGTTATTGAAGAGGTGCCTCTGTTGATATTATGTATAATATCATGAATTTCCCCGATAGATTGCATTTGAATCCGGCTCTGGACTCTGATATTTTGCGACATCTCTTTTATTTCGCTAATCTCGCGTTGTACTCCCTCTTTGGAGCCTGTCTGCTCGTCAGCTTTTTGAGCCATCTGTCTTATTGTGTTACCAATTTCGCTAATGCCTGAAATAACTTCATTTATTGTTCTGACCGAATCGGTAATATAGTCAACACCGTTTTTAAGCTCCCTGTCGTTGTCGGTGATCAGTGTACCAATTGTCTTCAGACTTCCCGAGGTCTCTTCGGCAAGTTTGGATATCTCGTCAGATACTACAGCAAAGCCGCTTCCCATACTGCCTGCTCTGGCTGCCTCAATTGCTGCGTTAAGAGATAACAGGTTAATTTGATCTGATATTCCGTTTATCATATCGAGTATTCTAAAGAGTTCTCCTGAGCGGTTTTCGATCGCGCGAATACATTCGGTCATAAACGCAAGAGATCTGCTGCCCTCGGAGGCCTTTGCTGTTATTTTTGTGATCTGTCTGGATGCGTCGTGAGCGGTATCGTTCATGGAGTTTATCAGTGATGATAAATTCTGCATTCGGCTCATTAATGAGTTAAGCCGTACAAATTCAATGTCAATTTCTGAAGCCACCGAACTCATTTTTCCAGAAATTGCATCTATGTTTTGTGATATCTCTTTTGAGTGGCTATTCTGATCTGCTGCTTTTTGAGAAAAGTTTTCGGAAATCGATTGTAATTCTTCTGATGAAGTGGCCAACTCGGTCATAGAGTTTTTAACTGAAACGATAATCTCTTTTATTCGAGAATTAAAACTGTTAAATTCGCCGGCAAGAAGCCCAATTTCATCATCACTTTGAACAGGAAGCCGTGTATTAAGATCACAGCTTGCCATTGTTTTCACAAGGGTGTTAACCGGTTTAGATATTGTACCGGACAATAGACAGAGTATTAACGCGGCAATTATGGATACAATAGCCGTAATGCCAACAGTTGCGATATAGATTTTATGTATTTCGCGGTCAATATCATGCAGGTAAACACCGGAGCCAATGATAATGTCGTAATTTGGGTAATAGGTGAAATAGACAAGGTAGGGAACAATATTTGATACACTGGATTTATACTGAGTTTTATAGGTAATAAATCCATTACCTTGCAGTAAAGCTGTTTCAATAATTTTCTCGTAGTACTTTGTACCGTCTGGGTCACTTATGTGTCTTAGATTTAGGCCTACAAGGTCTTCCCGATAGGGGAAAGAGAGACCTGTTCCGTTAGATGATATTATAAAAAAGGTTTCTGATTCGTCTTTGCCATATCTAAATTTGTTAACATGGTAAAGCGATTTGCTGAATGCCTCTTCTTTTGAAATTCGCCCAAGTGTGTGTTCGTAGTAGTATGCTTCGCAAGTCGCGACAGCTAATGAATTCATCTCGTTAAGATGGGTTTTGCGGTTAGATATAACATAGGTTTTAAAATATGGTAAAAAAAGCCCCAATATTACCGCTATAAAAATAAAAATTACTGTAAGACATGTAATTACTATTTTTTTTCTTATCGAGAAATGTTTCCAGCAAGTGATCATAGACCGTACCTCTGATTATTGTGTAAAGCAGAGCTCGAATTTTGAACGAAACTACTTTAGAATAAGCAGAGCACTATTATGTATGAATAATATAAAGAAAATGTCAGGTAATGGTTTTTTGCCATGCATTTCGGACTTATGTTTGCAGTTATATCTTATGGTGATGCCAATTAAATTTCGTCAAATGCACGAAATATGGTAATCACCAAACCTAAAATAGAAGCAGAGATCAAGAGAAAGAGCTTTGAGTGTGAGAGGATAATTCTTAAAGATGGGCGGTTGATTATAGCTATAAATATATAATTACTCTAAAAGAACTTCCTTTGGAATCAGATCTGACTGTTATTTTCCAACCAAGCAGGGTCGCTGCGTGTTTGACTATGGAAAGACCAAGACCGGTTCCACCGGATTCACGGGAGCGACCTTTGTCTACCCTGTAAAATCTTTCAAATATACGGTCAATAGACTCTTTGGGTATGCCAATTCCTGTATCGTTTATCTTGACTGTCAGTTGATTGTTGTTTGAGATACTGCTTTCTATGTTTACTTCTCCTCCGGGAAGGTTATAGTTAATCGCGTTGTCTATCAGGTTAAAGAATATTTCTTCGGCCAGAAACTTATTGCCAACAACTCCTTCTCCCATGGCTTCCAGTTTTTTATTTAATTGAATATCACGCAGTTGAGCCTTTTGCCCCAGTATGTTTACACAACCTTCAATTAGATCGTCAATAATTATCTTTTCATTGGCAAAATCGTTCGAAGTTTCAATCATGTTCAGCTTTATTATATCGTTGATTATGGATGTCTGCCGGTCAGCGTTTTCGATAGCTTTTCTTATGTATCCGGAGCACTGTTCAGTATTGTTAAGGTTTAAAGCGATGGTTTCAAGGTATCCCTTAATTATTGTTACCGGGGTTTTAAGTTCGTGTGACATATTGCTTACAAGATCGGTCTTTATCTTTTCAATTTTTTTCTTTTCGGTTACATCCCGTAGAACAACAAGTACACCTTGCAGGGTTCTCTCTTCGCTTATTGGATTGATGCTTACATCATATGTTCTTCCATTAATAAGCTCTTCTTCAAAATGAGATGGTTTTGCCTGGGCAAGTGACTGTTCAATACGCAGATTAAGAGTACGATTGCGTATAACTTCAAAGAAAAGAAGTCCGCTAACTTTTATTCTTGTTACGTCTATACATTTGTAAAATGCCTTGTTTACTATTACTATTTTTTTCTCTTTATTGATAACAGTTATTCCATCAGCAATGCTTTCTATTGTAATGTTAAGTTTATTCTGTTCAAAAACAAGAGAATTTATCTTTTCGACAAGCTGGTCGGCCATATTGTTAAGAGAACGCTGTATCATGCCAATTTCGCTGTTGCTGTAATTAGAAATTCGTTTTGTGTAATCACCTGAAGCAAATTGTGAAGCGAAATTTATTGTTTCATTTATTGGGCGGGTAATTGACGCAACGATAAAAAGAACGATTATTATTGAGAGCAAGAGAATTATTGCTCCAAGATAGATCATGATCTGGCGTATTCTGATAAGACTGGCTCTCATTTCGGGGAGAGGTTTTGCCATCCTGAGTATATAGTTATCGTAGTTTTGCGCGTAATAGAACATATCTGTTTCAAGGGTATGACTGTAACGCATTGAGTGACCAGAACCCTCTTTTTCGGCCTGCATCACCTCTACACGGTATTTATGATTGTCCATTGACTGTGGGGTATTAACATCAGAATCGGCGATTACTTTTCCGTCTTTTGCAATAAACGAAACGCGTAAACCAGTAATGCCTGCCATCTGTTTTATCTCTTCAAGCAGCAGTTTTTTATCAGGATCCAGTGTATTATATTTTGCAATAAGATAGTTTTCTACAAAATGGGTTTTGTCGCGCATCTCGTCAAGGGCAACCTTAATATGTGCCTCTTTAACAAGTCCGTTAAATACAAAAAGTATAAAAACAGTAAAAAATATTATTAATATGGAAAAAGCTGTAATGATTCTGAGGCTTATTGAGTATCTGAAAACAGTTTTATTCGTTAAATCCATAGCCTACACCGGATAGAGTTCTTATTATGTTTTTATATGGGCCAAGTTTTTTTCTAAGATTCATAATGTGTACATCAATTGTGCGATCCACAACATAAACATCGTGTCCTCTGATGCTGTCTATAATATTGTCCCGGGTAAATATTTTTCCCGGATGTTTCAAAAAAATTTCAAGAATTCCAAATTCAGTTTTGGTAAGCTCTACAGGGGTTCCATCAATCTTAAGGGTATAGTTATCGGTATTTATCTCTACACCTTTGTATTTAATGATATTGGAAGTTGCCGTGTCAGGGGATGCAGCTGCTGAAGTTCTTCTAAGTACCGCTTTTACGCGTGATTTAAGTTCCTTAACGCTAAAGGGTTTGCTGATATAGTCGTCACCGCCAAGTTCAAGCCCCAATACCTTGTCAAACTCTTCGGTTTTAGCTGACAGAAAAATGATGGGCACATGCTTAAACTGATCCAAAGCACGAATTTTCTTGCAAAACTCGTATCCATCCATTCCGGGCATCATGATGTCCAAAATAATCAGATCAGGTATGTCCGAATTAAGCTGGTTTAACGCTGTTTCTGCCGAAGTGAAAATCCGCACATCATACCCTTCGGAGGTAAGATTGATTTTTATAATATCAAGTATATCTCTTTCGTCATCGATTATGAATATCTTCTTTTTCATTAGCTGGCTGCCTTATGGTTTTAAGGGTGTCCTGTTATTTATTGTCCGAATGATCCTTGTTCTCTTTTCGAATATCAACACCTTCAATATAGTATATTACACGCTCGGCGATATTTTTTGCGTGGTCGCCTATTCGCTCAAGCGATTTGGCTACCATTATAAGTCCAAGTGCCTGGGGCATAATCTGTGGATTATCGCCCATCATTGCAAAAAGCTCGCGATAAAGCTGAATATTAAGCTCGTCAACCTCTCTGTCAACGCTAATTATTTCGGCTGCCATACTTACATCGCGTGTAGTCATGGCCTCGAATGCGGTTTTAATCATGTTTACACAGGTCGCGGCCATAGCAGGTATATCGCCGGTTGTAGTAACTCTTGGGCGGCCCTCAAGACGTATCGCTTCTTTAGCGATATTGGCCGCAATATCCGCGATTCTTTCCAGGTCTGTATTAATTTTCAGAAAACTAAGTATTAATCTCAGATCAGATGCGGCAGGCTGCTGGGTAACAAGAGTGCGAACACAGTCGTCATCGATCTGTATCTCAAGCTTGTCAATACGTGTATCACCCTGTATAACCTTAGCTGCGAGTTTATCGTCAAGAGTCATAAGCGCGTCAATAGAATCGTTTATTGCTTCAATAGCTGCGTCTGTCATTGTAAAGACCTTGCGTTTAATGTTTTCTATTTCATGTTCAAGATGTGTTATCATCTGTTTCTCCTTATAATTTGCATTTAATGAGTTTGTCTGTAATTTATCAGCCAAACTTGCCGGTTATATATTTTTCGGTCATTTCAAGATCCGGTTTGGTAAATATCTTTTCCGTTTTGTTAAGTTCAACCAGATCACCCATATAGAAGAAGGCAGTATAGTCACTGACACGAGCTGCTTGCTGCATGTTGTGTGTTACGATGATTATTGTGTAGTCGTTTTTAAGCTCGTGTATCAGCTCCTCAATTTTTTGTGTCGATATTGGGTCAAGAGCCGATGCCGGTTCGTCCATTAGAATAATCTCGGGCTGTATCGCAATTGTTCGCGCAATGCAAAGCCTCTGCTGCTGCCCGCCTGAGAAACCGATGGCAGACTGATGAAGTCGGTCTTTAACCTCGTCCCAGAGAGCTGTCGCCTTCAATGAGCTTTCCACCTTCTTTTCAATCTCGTATTTGTCTTTTATACCGTTTATACGTAATCCGTATGCTATGTTTTCGAATATTGTTTTGGGAAAAGGATTCGACTTTTGGAAAACCATTCCCACCTTGCGGCGAAGTGTTGTAACATCATATTTGTTCTGGTAAACAGGTTCGCCGTCTATAAGAAGCTCTCCCTCAATTCTGGTTCCCGGTATAATATCGTTCATACGGTTAATACAGCGCAAAAAAGTGGATTTCCCGCAGCCGGAGGGACCTATCAGGGCAAGTACTGTGTTCTTTTCAACCTGAAGCGAGATATCCTTAACAGCTCTTGTATCTCCATAATATACGTTAAGTGCTTTTGATTCTATTTTTTTCATTATTCTGCCTTTGTCAGGATCGTATAGTCTGAATTGACATCCTGATCTTATTTATTGCGGATGTCGCTTATCAATTTTTAAGTTAACTTGCAGTTTTACATAATCAGATTGATAAGTCGTTATAATGAGAGGTATTAAAATAAAGTGTGGGTTTTATAATGAAATTATAAAGAAAATGTTAATTTTTACAGCTATTCATTGTTTGACGGGTTTCAACGTTAGTGAGTATTTTCTTTAAAATCTTTATAGAGCTGTTTAAATTGATTTTTTCCATACAGAGTCTTTATAAAATCTTTACCTGATTTATTTATTGTTCGTATAAACATAATTCAGGGGGTCTTTGTTAATGAAGACATTTAAAAAAATCTTATATCCTTTTTTCTTGTTAACCATTGTTTTCGCGCTGTTCGCATCTTGCTCCAAAGAGACAGGTAAAACAGTTGTAGTAAAAGGTTCAACAACGGTATTGCCTATTACCCAGCTTGCAGCCGAGGAATTTCGTAAGGAGACAGGTATTGCTGTTTCTATTGAAGGAAGTGGATCCGGAAACGGGGTCAAGGCTATTATCGATGGAACAACTGATATAGGTAATTCATCCAGAGCAATGAAGCCTAAGGAGTTGGACGAGGCCAAAGCCAAAGGAGTTAACGTTAAGGAGATCGTAGTAGCCTACGATATGATCATACCGGTTGTACATTCCGAGAATGGTATTACAGATTTAACGCTTGATCAACTTAAAGGCATCTATGACGGTTCCATCACAAACTGGAGTCAGGTCGGCGGAGCCGACGGAAACATTGCGGTTATTTCGCGAGATACCAGTTCAGGCACGTATGAGGTCTGGAGTGAGAAGGTTCTTGAAAAAAATGACGTAACAGCAGGAGCACTCTTGCAGGCATCTAACGGAGCAGTTTTGGCAGCGGTAGCTGGTAATCCCCGTGCGATTGGTTATATCGGTTACGGATATCTTAATAACTCTGTTAAAGCTCTTAGTGTTGGGGGTATTGTTGGAACAGTCGAGACAGGCCGATCAGGAGAATTTCCCATTTCAAGGCCGCTTTATAAATATGTTAACGCCGATAAGGTTAGTGAAAACACACAGAAGTTTCTTGATTTTCTTCTTGGCCCAAAAGGACAAAAACTGGTTGAAGAAGCCGGATTTTTACCTCTATAAAATTGAGATATATTTGAGCAGAGCGGAATATCCGTTCTGCTTGATATTGTCTCTATTATAAACATGTAAAATAAGAACGGTTTTGAGTGAATTAATAATGGTTTTGTTAGACAAAAAAATGAAAAAAACCAAATGAGTATTATATTGTATTCCGGTTCTTTATTTCGGATTTCAATATAGAAGTGTTTTTAATCGGTATACCCGGTAACCGTGAAAATCGGTAAAATTTTTATACGGCTACCGGGTAGTAAAAAAAGTGATACTTTTACCCTCTGCTCATTATCAGGAAGTGAAGGTATCTCGATAATGCACAATAAGTGTTAAGGAGAGATAAAGTTAAAATGAAAAAAATGTGTTTAGTATTAATGGGATCTTTAGTGCTGTTTTCTTCGGCGAATATGTTTGCAGCGAACCTTTATAACGCGGATGGTACCGTGGTGGATCTTTACAGCAGGCTTTACGCCATGTATCAGCAGGCCGATCAGGGCGAGATTACTGGTGATTGTTCCCGTTTGGGACTTCAGACCTCCACGAAGGTAAATAACGATTTATCTGTTTTTGCCAGAGCCGAATTCCGTTACGACGCAAGCCAACGGGAGAAAGAGACGGTTTTTAACGATCTTCGCAACACCTATGTGGGTGTTGACAGTAGTTTTGGTAAGGTAACTGTGGGTAATTTTGATTCGGTTTATTATCAGGCTGTGTCGTCAAAACTTGATATATACGAAAATGCCGGTTTTATTGCACTTGCTGATGGATCAACAGCCTCGCGTGCCGATAGTGTTTCCTACAGTTCGCCGGATATAATGGGCGTTAAAATTCATGGGCAGATACGCCATTACGGTCAGGATCAGACGGTATCCGGAGATGAAAAGATCATGTTCCAGGGAGGGGTGACTTTTGATATGAGTGCTCTTTCGCTTGGCATTGCGGCTGTAATTGCAGATGACAAGGCAGAGGCAGTCTTTAATACAGAAACAGATATTGAAGGTGAAGAGATAACAACAGCAACCGCAAAGTATTCTGAAAATATCTATGGATTTTCGGCATCGTACACACTATTTGAAGCCCTAACCCTGATTGCAATGGCAGAGTATCAGAAAGATGCTGGTGAAGCTGATATGAATATATCAGGGGGTGTCAGTTACAGCTACGGGATGGGAGACGTATATGCCTCGTTGGGTCAGGATTGTAATGAGGAAATCTATTATGCGCTTGGTGCAAGCTGGAAGTTCAGCAAGCCAATGAATGTCTTTGTCGAGTATGCCGGTGGAGACGCTGTTAACCCGGATGACAATATATTTACAGCAGGATTGCGCTACGATTTTTAACAGTTCTTTATGATTCCTGGTCAATCTCTTAGTATGCAAATAAAGGCACCGATATTTATTCGGTGCCTTTTGCTGATGGATCATTTCACGACAATTACCCGTATTTCTTCTGAAGATCCAACATTTTGATCTATCAGAAAAACTATTACTGCAATTCCCAGTATTCAACTTTTCCCCGGCTTCTAACGGCGTAAGCGTTAAAAAAATGAGTTTTTCCTAAGTTCAATTAAAGAAATATTGGAAAATATCTATAAAAATTCACAAATTTACATTACATCAGACTAATTATGATGTACTTCTGTTTGAGTGGTGAAGCTTTATATGTTTTTGTAAATATTTGCAATGTACTATTGTTTTAATAAATTGATATTGATTTTCGAAGGAGAATAAGATGAACAAAATAATTCTTTTGATAATATTGTCTATCCCCTCGGTTGGTTTTGCGGCCTATTTTACTCCGGTTGATGGTTCATACGGGCCGGCTTTTACGCCGGAGTATATTAACACGATTGTTCAACAGATGATGGATGTGGCGGAGTCTTTTAATAGTGACCAGAGAATTCTTCTGGCTGGAAGCCAGGACGAATTCGCAAAGGCAAACAATAATGCCAGTGCTTCCACAATGTTAAACGGTAGTTTATATACCCGTACAGAGATCGATAATATAGCTGTGGGCTTTGGTACTGCTGCCGGTGTAGTTAATCCGTCCGCGGTCTCTTCGATTGAAGCAGATCTCAACAAAGGAAAAGATATCGGGGCAGGCGGAGCAATAAACGGATTTACTGTTTATGCTTCCGCTGATGGAGCATCGTTTTCTGATTCGTTTCTGAAATACCTCCTTTTTGATGCAAAAATCGGATATTTTTCGAGTGGTTCGGTTATTGATCAGTTTTCATCGGATTCGTACATGTTCGGAGCAGGGGTGCGTTACAAACCTTTCAGCAGAATAAATATATCACAGAATATGTACATGCGGCCGGTAACATTCGGAACCGGGGTGTATTATGTGCAAAGCAGTTTGACGGTTAACGCGGATAATCTTTATAAAAAAATTCATGACGACCTGACAGGTATACAGACCGAGGTTAGTACTGATTTGCAGTTTGTTGTCAGTAACAGTTCTACAACAATTCCAATAGAGGCCGTTACCTCGTTCTGTTTTCTGGATATGTTCAGTCTAATAGCAGGTACTGGCTTTGATTTCGTATTCGGCAGCACTGACGTTGATCTGGAGACAGATTCAGATATAAGTGTGTCACATGATATTTTGCCTATCGCGCCGATTCAGATGCCGGATCTTAAACTGCATGATTCAAAGACGACTGAGAATTCGCAAATGCTGCGCTACAAGATTATTACCGGTTTGGGGTTCCAGTTAAAATCTTTTACTCTTGATATTCCTGTTACATGGTATCCAGTCGATGACGGTTATTCGATTACAATTATCGGCGCTGCTCTATTTTAAAAAATGCCTATTTGCGGTTGGGATGAAAAAAGCAGGGTGGAAATAGGGCACCGTTCCGGAAAAAAACGGTGCCCGGATTTATAAATCAATAGAGTTCCTTTTTCATACTGATACCGAACAGTCTGAAAATAAAAGCCAGGCCGTGTTTCGCATCCTCGGCTATATGATAAAAACATGGTACGAGTACCAGAGTGATCACCGTTGCGAAGATAAGACCGTATCCGTAGGTAAGGGCCAGTGGCTGAACAAAATAGTTACGGTCACCGAAACTGAACAGCCCGAAAAATTTGATTCCGCTGTAAATCGAAGGAACAAGTCCCAATACGGTTGTCATTGTAGTTAAAATAATAGGACGTATTCTAAGCATCCCTGCCTCTGCAATGGCGTCTCTGGTTTTAAGACCTTCCGCTCTTTTAATATTTATAAACTCGACAAGTGTCACTGTACTGCTTACAAGTCCTCCAGCCAGAGAGAAGAAGGCGATCATACCATTAAACGATAATGGCTGGCCATGAGTATAAACTGCAAACATGATTCCAACCATCGCGA
Source organism: Spirochaetota bacterium (assembly GCA_016934935.1). Taxonomy (GTDB): domain Bacteria; phylum Spirochaetota; class UBA4802; order UBA4802; family JAFGJZ01; genus JAFGRW01. Next base: position 22,170 of record JAFGRW010000127.1, read on the forward strand.
AAGGAATTGCACTCATAACAACAAGCGGTGTCAGCAGCGATTGGAAAAAAGCGGCTAGCACAATATAGATAAACAGAATGGAAATAAGAAACAGCCTTCCAAGTTCGCTCATGCTTTTGGCTGTATCCTCCTGCTCTCCTCCATACGAGATATCGTAACCGGGATAGCGGTCTTTAATATCTTTGAACTGTTCCGCAAGTTTGGTATTGACTCTAACAGCGGTTGTTTTTTTCAGATCAATATTAGCCTGAATCTGTACAAGACGTTTGTAATTAAGACGATTAATCTGAGAGTAACCCGGTGTGATTTTCATCTTTGTTACTTCCTGCAGCGGAATCAAGCCTCCTTTTCCGTTAGAGACCATTACCTGGTCAAGACTTTCGCGTGAACGTCTGAATGTTTCGTCAAAACGGACCCTGACGTCTATCGCTTCATCGTCAATTTTGACATTTGTGGCAACTGCTCCGGCGTAAGAGGCGTTAAGAGCGCTGCCCAGCTGGGCAACGTTAACATTTGTACGAGCGGCTTTGGCATCGTCGATTGTATACCTTATCTCTGATTTTCCCGCCTCAAGGTCATTGGTAATGTCAAAGACTCCGTCATACTGCTCAAGAGCCGATGTGTACTCGGCGATGATTTTTTCTATTGTAGCAAAGTCTTCTCCGCGTATCTCGATATTTACTGGTTTTCCAACTGGCGGTCCGGATTCCTGAACCTCTATGCTGTAAACAAGTTCTTTATTGATTTTGCCGGATTTAATGCCTTCGTCAATTTTTTCACGCAGCAGATCCTCTATCTGGTAAGCACTGCGTTTACGGTCGCTGACGGATGTAAGATCGACATATACAGTAGCCTTGTTTGTTCCGTCTCCGGGGCGGGGGTCGATTATGCTGTTGTCCTCGACACCTACGCGTGAATAGAGACTTTCGAGTTCATCATCCGGAAGTTCAAGAACCAGTTTTTCAATTTCGCGAACCGCTTCAAGTGAGGTGTCCAGGTTCTTTGATATTGGCAGGAAAGTCTTAATTGTCAAGGCTTCGGAGCCGCCGCCCGGCATAAAGACAAAACCGACAACTTTTATCATCAGAAGTGATCCAATCAGCAGGGCAATGAGTATACCTACAGTAATATAGCGAAATTTGAGGGCTTTATGAATAAAATTTATGTATACAAGCTGAAATTTTCCCATAAATCCCTTCTCCAGGTGCTCGCCGTCTTCGGTCTCAAGCTCGGAATGAACCTTTGCCTCTTCTTTCGAGAACATCTTCAAAAAAGTCGGCATAAAGAAGAGCGCGACTATCCAGGAGGCGGAGAGACATATCAGGATCATAAGCGGAATATTTTTTAGAAATTTTCCCATAAGGCCTGTCAGAACAAGAAGAGGTACAAAGGAGGCAGAGATACAGATAAAAGACACTGTAACGGGTTTAAAAATTTCACAAACACCTGTAAGAATAGCTTCGCCCTTCTCGAGCCCCATCTCGATATACCGGTGACAGTTTTCGGTGACGACTATGCCGAAGTCAACTATCATTCCCAGTACCATAATCATACCGAAAAGGCTTATAACATTGAGGTTTACATCCAGTATGGACATAAAGATAAACGCTACAAGAAAAACCAGTGGAATTGTGGATGTTACAAGTGACGCCATGCGGGGCCCCAGAAAAATCAGAAGCACAAGTGCGCATAAAAAGAAACCTGTTACGGCGCTGTTTATTACCGTATCGATTGTCTTCTCTGTAAATTCACTTGAATCCTTAAAAATAAGAATATTTACATCGTCGGGGAAGGGACTGTTGAACGAGTCAATGTTGTCTTTAATATTTGCAGCCAGAGTTATCTCGTCCATGCTTCGTTTCTTGAAAACTTCCAGAACTATAGCATTTTTACCATTAATTCGTTCGATTATTTCGGGTTCTTCAAATGTGTCACTTACCTTGGCTATATCCATCAGGGTGGTTTCAAAACCGCCGTCGTTAGCGCGTATAACCTGCTTCTTAACCTCTTCGACTCCGGTATATTGCCCTTTCATACGTAAGACGTATTCGTCGCTGCCTATTCTTAACGGGCCTCCGGGTATATCCATGTTTCTGTTCTTTAAGGTGTTCACAACATCGTTGATGGCAAAACGGTAAAATTCAAGCTGTGCCGGGTTTACCTCTACAAGGTACTCTTTCTCAAGATACCCCTCTTTGGTAACTTCGGCTACACCTTTAAACTCGTACAGGAAATCTTCCATCTGTTTAGCGGTTTCGCGCAGTTTCGCGTAGCTTACATCGTCGTTGTTGGCAAAAAGAGCTACGCGGAGAACGGTTGTCTTGTCAATTTTTATCTCTTTAACGGTGGGAGCTTCCGCGCCGGATGGAAGGTCGGTAACGGTGTCAACCGCGTCCTTTATGTTCTGAACAGCAGCATCCGGGTCTGAGTAGTCTTCATCGAGATAAATGGCAAGCACCGACACGTTTTCTATGTTGTAACTTCTAACTTTATCGATTCCATCCACTTCTCTTATCTTTTTCTCGATAGGTATTGTGATTAAGGTCTCAATTTCGTCGGGAGAACCCCCGGGATAAATGGTGGTAATAGTTACCATATCAAAGGCAACTTCGGGGAAAGCCTCTCTGTTACGGCTTGTAAGCGACATATAACCAATAACAAGAGCCATAAAGATAAGAAGTCCCATAAACATCTTCTGGTCGATAAGAAATGAGAGTATTTTTTTCATTAAGAGTAACCTCCATAAGAATAAACAGATCAGCAGCACATAATATATAACAAGCTGTGTGAATTTATCTGGCCATATTATTTGGAACAGATCCGTGAATCGATGGCGATAAAACTAACAATATGCATTTTAAGAGTCTGTTTCTTAATACTGATAATTATATAGATACAAATCCATAATGGGGACATTAGCAATAGCTGTCAAATTTTAGCTACTTAAAAAATCAGGTTTTTGTAGTTTTTTGGGTTTTTTGGGGATAAATGGCTTCAATGTGAAGCCATTATATTCTATTTATATGTCAGATTATGACACGATATTCGGATCCGTCAGCTTTACGTTCCATAAACCGGTATTCGATCAGGTACCGGCGTATTTCGGCGTAATCATGATAAATCGATTTTAGTACCTCATTGAGCTCTCTTTCGGTGTATATTCGCCCTTTTTCAAGCCATAGAGCTATTTCCCGTAAAAGAACCAGTTTTTCTTTCTGCTTCTTAGGGAATTTTTTCAAAGTACGGTTTTTTGTATCCATATGTTTGTTTATCAGTTTTTCACGCTCGTTTTCCGTAATAACTGTTCTTCCATCACTAACCGGCAGGGCGTTATGGTAATTGACAAAATTCTCTTCAGGATTTTTTGCAGCATTCTCTTCTATTATTTCCATAAGAGCTGTAAAGATTTTTGCCTCACGGTATTTTTCGCGTAGTGTAAATCGATGGTTACGTATGGTCGATAGGGCGCGTGGTGATGATGCCATGCGGGCGATTTTACCATCGGATAATCCTCTGTACATTCCTGTCATGATGAGTTTTTGAATATCAGAGAGTCCGTTATCTTTTTTGCATAAGCTGACAAGTACATCAAACGAAGAACCATGAGCATCTTTTATATGATCAATAACAGCTCGTTTTGCATCAACGAAATTGGATTTATTTTTATAAATAATTCCCTGCCTGAAGCATTGTGAGCAGAATATGCATTTGAATTCTTCTGTTTTTTCGTCAAAAATCCAACCCGTTTTAAGATTGGCAATTGTTAGGGATGATTCAAGAAATAAAGGACCCATTGTTTTCCTCGCTAGCCTGGACATTTATTAATAATGTTTGCTTATAAGTAAACAATATATAAATATGTTTGGATAAAAGCAAACAAAATTTTGTGAAGTTTGCTAAAAATCACTGAATATTTGACAAGTTGTAAAGAATACAGCTTCTATCCATTACTGGAAAAAATCGTGATTTGATTGGAGGAGATTAAAAAAATTATCAGATAACAGAATTCACTGATAGAGAGGCAGGAGTACTCTATCAGTGAAATAAACGGATTTTGAAGTACGAACCAAAACCCAGGCGTATTGACATGGAATCCATAGTTTTGCCTTCGAGGCGTACCGATGAGTAGCTTAAAGAGAGGTCGGTAAATATTGATTTATAAACAAAGTACTTGCAACCAGCACCTCCGCTGTAAACCAGGTCTGTGGAACTCTTTTCAATATTGTTTATTGGTGTTTTAACATCAAGCCATGAATACGAAACCCCCGCTGAACCGAATATATAAGGAATATAGTCCTTGTTTTTGTAACTGAAAAATATTCCAGGCTGCAGGGTTATGTAGTTGTTTGTTATATCCAGGTCACCACCGGCAGTATTAGTGGTTATGTAGCGGGAAAAGTCGGTTTGAAGGGTTGCTCCAAACCATGAAAAAAAGTGATAACCGACACATATTGTCCCGGAATTTAAACCGGCCTCATATACATCTTTCCAATAGCTGTTCATAAGAATCTGGTAATTTATAGATGCCTGTGCAAAAAAATCAGAGAAGTAACGTGTATACTCATCTTCGTTATTAAAAAGCATGGTACTTGAATCGTTAAAGACGTGGGCAATTCGTTTGGCTCGATAATCCCCAGGGTTTTCGACCAATAGGGAGTACTTGGTGTTTTTTTGCAACGGAGCTGCGAAGGTTACCTCTTTGGGGTACTGTCCACCTGTCATTCTCACATTTAATGGAGAGCCATTCTTGCTAATCGAAACCTTGGTCTGCTGATAATAGTTATCACCCTGAACGATATTTGACCCGTTTGGTTTGACTAATAATTTATTAACCTCGGGCTGATAGGTTTTCATGATTGTAAGAGGAATCCACCTTGTTGCGGTCATCTCTTTGCCAGCTTTATTAAAAGCAGTTACACGCATTTCGTAGAAACCGAATCCGATGTCGGCCCAGATGTGATCTTCTGTTGTAGTATAGCGTTTTATGGTGCCAGTCATAGTGTTGCGTACTTCAACATCATAACGGGCAACACCTGGCATTTTGCCCCATTCCAGTTTTGACTTATCTGCAGCGTAGGCAGTAGTACATAGAAGAGTTAAGAATAGTGCTGTAACTATTGTCAGTTTATTCATGTTATTTTACCAATATAAAGATGGTTTCTGGAGTTTTTATTTCGAGACCTTTGCCTCTTGAAGCATTGAAATAGTGTTTTACTTCACCGGATACGGCGGTTAAGAGTTCTTGTTCTTTTTTTTGAGCCGTTATCTGGATACAGTATCGGCCGGGAGTTAATCGTCCCGTGTTTGAAAATGAAGCAGATGTCGAAGCTGTAGTAATGGTACTAATTACAGTCTCTGACATGGCTTCGCCCGCTTTTAAAAGGGAAGCCTGATATCTATCCGCGCCTGGAACGCTGTTCCAGCTGACTTCTACTGATGGTGTGACTATGGTATCAATATCGGACGGCACATCGCTTTCGTTAAAAGAGGGTAAGGGCAGGTCAATTGGAATCGAAAACTTTCTAATGTCACCAAAAACAAGCGTTTTGCCTGCCGGATCCAGAATATTGACTCTGGCGAAATAGATGCCCGGTTCGGTAAGTCTCAAAGTGTCGGAAAAGGTCGATACCTTACTTTCAATTACAGGATTTTTAAACGAGTTATCTTCAGAAATTTGCAACTGATAATTGAGTGCCGCGGATTGATCTCTCCAGATAAATGTTATGTCAGAGCCGGCTTTGAAGTGAGAATTTATGGTTGGGGAAATAAGTGTAAGTCCCAATCCCTCTTTTAGTTGAAAATGTGTCACCCCTTCGCTATAGCTGTTAGATAGAGGTGTGACTTTAACTATATAGCTTCCAGTTGTAAAATTACCTGTTAACCTTATACTGTTTTTTCCGGTCTCTTCCGAAAATATTGAATCTCCTGAGGCATGGCCTGATCCGTTATCAGAAAATAGTTCAACCCTGCATTTTCCGCTGGTACTAATCCAAGAGCATAAAATTCCGTTATGAAGTGCCGCCTCAAGTGATACTGCTGCTTGAGTGGATGGAGTAATCACATCTACAGGTGTTTTTTCGGCAGAAGAGTTAACGTAAACCGTAATTGCCTCAGAGTTCATATCTTTTTTGGCTGCCCCAAAGTGGTATATGGGAGCCACTACCAACTGATATGTGCCTTCGGCAGGCATGTCGAGCATAGTGGAGTTGTTTTTTGTAAGTGCACTTTCTATCGGGGAGTCTGAACCGTCTTTATAGATGTTTACTTGATACGAGTCTGCACGACCCCTGGTAAGCCATGATACCTCGAAAGAGTCTTTGCCGGATTTTTCCAAATTACTGTTGTTAACAGGGTTTGTTATAAGCGGAGTTTTCTCTTCTAAAACCTCAAAAGAGAAGGTTCTGCTTTCGGTGCTGCTTGAGACGAGTTTCCAGTAATATCGTCCCGGCGAAAGTTCTATATTGCAGCCTTTGGCATTATCTGCTGTTGTAACAATATCGTTAAGCTGAACGTCGCGGGCAACAATAACTGTTGTTTCCGGAACCTCAGTTTTCCAGGTGAAATTAACCGACATTTTTTTATCGGGGCTTACAAGAATTGTATTGTTTGGAGGAAAGCAGTCTTTGAACTGTAATGCCGTGATCTGTACACTGTTTGACGTTATAGTTGCTTTCTCGTTACCTGTGACATTTTTGATTATCCCGGAGCCTGAATTTTCGATATGGGCATTGCCTCTGTTAACTGTGAGTTCTGCAGAATTATTGTCCAGTTCGCAAAGTGAAAAGCTGGTACCTTTTTCAAGAGTAATGGTGCTGTTGCGGTATCTGACAGTCATTCTGTTAACAGCTATGGAATGGATCTCTCCACCCTGGAAATCAATTTCGAACCCTCGTGGAGTCATAATTACAAAAATCAGTGATTGCTGTTCCAGAGCAACTTCAATGCCGCCTTCGAGAACAAGCCTGACGTCCGAGTCTTTGGATGTCCGTATTGTGTCCTTGTTGTAGAGCGGACTTTTTTGATTAAGATGCTCCCAGACGGAATAGCTTGCATATTTGCGGTGAGCACTGTTTCTCTTGAACACTATATGGCCAACCTGCTGATTTTTGGAAAAATCGATACGTTCGGTTATGTCCTGATAGAGCGAGTATGACGTGCCGGATATGACAAGTAAGCATACAAAGGTAAAGATCAGGTCTCTAATCAAGTATTTTGAATTTTTCTTCATTGCCTTCACTATCCACCAGGTTTATATCAATATCCTCAAGCCCCATATAATGTCTGAGTTCTGATAAATTCCGGGGGCCGTCGGGAGCGTCTTTACGGTTAATTACAGCATATATTTGCTGAGGCTGAGTTTTGCCTTTTACAGTGATTTTTTTCATGGGTTCGAATATAAAAATATCTTTAACCAGATTGTAGGAAGCTTCACTTATAAGAATATCTGTTTGAAAAGGCTTATTAAGAGCCTCAATGCGGGATGCAAGGTTTACTGTGTCGCCTATGACAGTATACTCCATTCTGTTAGCCGAGCCGATCTGCCCCGCAATAAGAGGGCCTGTATTGATTCCGCAGCCGATCCTGATAACAGGTTTCTCGTCACTGCCGCGTGTTTTGTTGAATTCTTTCAGATACAGACGCATCATTAAAGCTGCATTGATCGCGTTTTCGGTGTCGTTACCGCGGGATACTGGAGTTCCCCAAAGCGCCATAATCGCGTCTCCGATAAATTTATCAACGACACCGTGAGTCTGGTCAATGCAATCGACCATAAGCGTCATGTATTCGTTTAAAAACTCTACAACCTTCTCAGGGTGCAGCTTTTCTGAAATTGCAGTAAATGATCGGATGTCTGAAAAGAAAACAGCAGCGTTTTTCATTTCGCCGCCAAGAGTGAGTTGCTCCTTTGTTACACGCTCGGCGATTTCCGGGTTAACAAATTTTCCAAAAGCATCTTTTATCCGTTCTCTCTCTTCAAGACCCTGGCTCATATTGTTAAAGGCACGGGCCAGCATTCCAATTTCGTCATTGAAAAGAGGTTTTAGTGAAATCTGGTAATTGCCTTTTTCAACCTGTTTTGTTGCCCGCACAAGATTCCTGACCGGGGTGGTAATAGTTTTTGAGTAAAAATAGATAAACATAATTACAGCAGTTATAATAATAATCGCAGTCATTATGTTGCGGCGTTGAAGCCGGATGACTGCATCAAAGGCCCTGTCCTGGGTTACTGTTGTAATTACACCCAGAGCAAAGCCTGAAAAATTAATCCGCTGGTAAGATCCAATTTTTAATACCCCGTTTTCGTCATAGCGCTTTTGGCCATTGTCCAGAGGGTTTTTATGAAAGTCCTCATAAATGGATAGAGAAGATATGTCCGCAGCTGCAAGAACTTCGGGCATATCGGGGTGAATAAGAACAACTCCTTTGTCACTGACAATATAGGTTGTAGTAATATCGTTCATTTGAACGATATTTTGCAACGTGCCGGTTTTAATAAGCATAAAGAGTATGCTTTGTGCGTTTTTTTCATCAATTACCCGATAAGGAATAGCTAGTCCTGTAAGTGGGTAGCCAAATTCGGGTGACGGATTAAACATATTGACGTTCAGATTAAATGCGGATTCAATATCTGATGAAAGTGTATCGGAAAAGGATTCGACTTTTTCACGATCTATACCGCTTTCACCAAAAAATTCTGTACTGGTAAAGGTGCGTTTGTTTACAAGAACGCCCTCACTGTTTTTTTCGATAAGAGCCATATAGATGATGTCGTCATTTTGGGATAAAAACAGCGGGTTTTCACTGCTGGTTTCTATTTCCGTTTTTTTGGAAGCGATAAGGTTTCCAGCCGCGATATAGCCTTTTTCGATTATGTTTTTTACATATATTTCTGTACTCTGCGAAGTGGCAATGGATATTTTGTGATTATTGTTTTCGATGAAAGCAGTCATGTCTTTCTTGAAAAGGGTTGTTGCAAGGTAGATCATAACGGTAAAGGAAAGTGTGAATATGAGTGAAATTATAAATATCAGCTTTAAGCCAACGGAGAAGATTACTCTTTTCTGTTTTTCCATTAAATTATTCTCCATGAAGAAATCGCAGCTGTATTGTGATAACATGTGTATCTGTTTGCATTTTTTTTCTGTTGTTTAGAAAAATGAACCGGTATGTATAAAGTACAAAACAGCAATAACCGCCGAATAAGTGATTTTGTGATACAGAATATATTTGCATTCTGTTGGCTCTAACGTTTATGTAATATCTGAAGAACTACTGTTTTGTTTATATCTTGCTGCATATAAAAGCAAGAAAAATACCTTTTTATTAAAGAAAGCCGTAAATACATTTTTTAAAATTGAGGCGTCCGGATTTTTCATTCCAATAATGAACTTTCAGGTTAAAAACTGCCTGGAAGTCGGACGTTGTCGGCATTACCAGCGTTTTCTCGTTCTATTACATAGATATTGCCGTATCTTGATGTGGGGGTAACACCTTTAATTGTATTTAAAACAGGGTTGTAGCTTCGAAGAACCCAGTAAAAAACATCCCGGAGATCGAGCTTTGTCGAGTCGATTACGGTGTAGCGGTATATAAGCCCTTTCTTCTCGGCGTAGGGCATAATCGGCTTGCATTTGGAGAACATGTCGTCAAAAAGATCTCTCATTCCGGTACGCAGACCTTCACGCCATGTAGCGAAGGCAAGAAGAGGTTTCATTGCTCCCTTGCTGTTATCCGAGAAGAAAAGTATTCCTGGAAGATCTGGAAGTATTCGTGAAGCTGTAATACGGTTATACTCGAATGGCTTTGACCATCCAATAGCGTAATAGGCATCCGCTCCTTTAATTTTTTTTTCCATTTTACCTCTCTTCCAGTTTTTTTTTCACATCGTTTATCAATTTGTCAAGAGTAGAAATTAGAAGTTCCGCACGTTTTTGCCGGCTGTAGTGGTTGTAAATACGCCATTTTATTTTAAATGAGGTGATAAAGTAGTGTGATATAAAGTCAATCAGCTCATCAGCTTGGGTTATAAATGTCATAAGGTATATCAATCGCTCGGATTCGGGGATATCAATAAGAAAAACAAATTCTTGTGCTTTTTTGCGTATAAGATCGGCGGTATATTCGGCATTGTGTAAAGGCGAAGAGTCGGCCTTGCGATATGCTCCAATATGCAGATTTTCACGGCTTTCAATGTACGCGCGGCTCATCCCTTTGATCTCTACCATGGGTAAGCCTGCCGAGTTTATCTCATGAGTAACCTTGGCGACTGTTACATAGCGTTTTCCTGCGAAAACCGGATCCAGAATATTACGAGTAGTAACGACCAGGACTGTTTCGCCCGGTTTTAAAACAGAGCCCTTTGAAGAGTGGGCGTGTATTTGAAGTGTTCCGTGAGGGAAAAGTATTTTTTTATGGAGATATATAATTTTGTATTTTGTATGCATTTTTTACCGGTTGCCGCTGGGGTTCTGATAATAGGGAACTTCGAAAAATTACCTTTTCCGGAACGGCTATGTTGTTTAAAGCCCATATATAAAGAAATTTAGCAAGTTCCTTGTTACAAATTTTATTGTTAGAGATTACCAATACATTCTACTGACAAATTATTACAATGCCGGTCTTATTGCAAGTTAGTTTTGCTGTTAAGTTTATTACCGTATACAAGTATTTCGGGATTAATAAGGTGCAAGCTGATAGCATGTTAAATTAAAATATTAAAGAGCCTGTATGGGCGTAACATCTGATTTTTAACAGAGGAAGCTCCCTTTATTGGCAATAATCTTCCTAATTATGAGCTATAAAGGGCAAGGTATACAAAATAGCGGTTGACAAAATTGAAGCCTGTATGCTTTATTGCATAAATTGAAGTAATCAGGAATATTTGATGCATAAACCCGCGATTGTCCAGAGCGACAACACAATACTGCTTGAAGTTAACAACTCCGGTTTTGAACAGGCCAGGGATGCGATATCTCCTTTTGCCGAACTGGAAAAAAGCCCGGAGCATATACACACATATCGTATAACGGCTCTTTCCCTTTGGAATGCCGCAGCCTCAGGTTTGGTGCTTGAAACAATTGTTGATACATTACGAACTTACAGCCGTTATGATATTCCCGAAACAGTATTTTCTAACATAGCCGAGCAGATGCAGCGTTACGGACTGATACGTCTGGTTCGTGAGGAAGACAGGTTGCTTCTTGAATGTGAAGAGCCCTTTTTTCTTGAAGAGATTTGCCGTGACAAGAGTGTCGAGATTTACATAAAAGAAAAACTTTCTGACGGCCGTATAGAAATTAAGAGCAATCTTCGTGGACATATAAAGCAGGCTTTGATAAAAATCGGTTTTCCAGTTCAGGATCTGGCAGGTTATGAGCCGGGTGATCCGATGCCTCTTAATATGCGGGAAGAGTCGGTTTCTGGAAAACCTTTCGGCTTGCGTGATTATCAGCAGAGCGCGGTAAATGCTTTTTACCATGGCGGTGGTCCTGAAGGCGGAAGCGGTGTTGTTGTTTTGCCTTGCGGCGCGGGTAAAACAATTGTCGGTATAGGAACCATGGCCTGTTTGCAGACTCAGACGTTAATACTTGTAACAAATACAGTAGCTTTGCGCCAATGGAAAAACGAGCTTATCGATAAAACAGATATTGATCCCGAAAACATTGGTGAGTTTTCAGGCGACTCGAAAAAGATAAAACCGGTAACCATAGCTACTTATAATATATTAACATACCGTAAAAACAAAAATTCTGATTTTTTGCATTTTTCGCTTTTTGGCGAAAAAAATTGGGGTCTGATAATTTATGATGAAGTTCACCTGCTTCCTGCTCCTGTTTTTCGAATGACTTCTGAAATACAATCCAAGCGCAGGTTGGGGCTAACAGCTACCCTGATACGCGAAGACGGTATGGAAAAGGATGTCTTTTCTTTAATTGGTCCGAAAAAGTATGATATTCCCTGGAAGGTTCTGGAAAAGTCCAGCTGGATAGCCGAGGCTATTTGTACCGAAATAAGGGTAACCCTACCGGATGAAATACGGTATCACTATTCGGTTGCAAAGGAGCGTGAGAAATTCCGTATTGCTTCTGAAAACGAGGTTAAAAACGATATAATAAGCACTTTATTAAAATATCATGACGGTGCTTCCGTTTTGATAATTGGCCAGTATATATCCCAGTTAAAACAGATCTCGGCCAGGTTTAAACTTCCCATGATAACCGGAAGCACGCCAACCGTTGAACGTGAAAAACTTTATGATCGTTTTAAAACCGGTGAGATAAAAACGTTAATAGTTTCAAAGGTTGCCAACTTTTCGATTGATCTTCCCGATGCCAATGTCGCGATTCAGGTTTCAGGAACTTTTGGTTCAAGACAGGAAGAGGCACAACGTCTTGGCCGTATCCTGCGACCTAAAGAAGATCAAAACAAAGCCTATTTTTATACAGTAATTACAAATCATACTGCCGAAGAGAAGTTTGCACATAATCGCCAGCTTTTTCTTACCGAGCAGGGTTACACCTACCGTATTCTCAATCGGGAGATGTTTGATGAAGAGTATTGTTAAACGATGTTCCGCCTTTTTTGCCTCCTGGAGTATATTTATCCTGTTTCCTGCATTTATTTTTATTTTATTAAGCAACTGCTCAAAAAAAGAGTTCGCGGCTGTTGAAAAGCGTCCTGCTTATCGTGTTCATTTTGCTCAGCGTGTTAAAGACAATATTTATATTGCTACATATAATCAGGGTTTATTTGTTAAATCTGTAGATGCCGACAATGAAACGCAACTTCTAAATAGTGAATTTAAAAGGCGAACCATGCTTGACGGTGTCGACGAGTTTCGCAAAGTGACAGCGTTTGCGGTTAATAGTACCAATCCTGATAATATTGCTGTGGCTGTAAAACATCTTTTTTATGAAACAACAGACGGTGGCAAAACCTGGGAAAAATGCAACGGGGATCTGGATCCCTATAACTATATTACAGCGCTCTGTTTCGATTCATCGGGGACATTATATGCGGGTACCTCCTTTAACGGTGTATACAAACGCGAAGGAGATCAGTATATAAGGTTTTCCAGGGGTTTATCGCTTGAACCCTATAGCGCGGGTCTTGTTTTTTATGATCCTGTCGCGCGTATACGTGAAGTCGGTGGCAGGCTTTATCTTTCGCAATACTTCAATAAGGGTGTCTACTTTCTTAAAAAAACAGAATGGATAAAAACAGACTTTGATACGTTGGACAAGACCCCGGATAATTATATTGCCGATTTTGAAAGACCTCTTGTGGAAGATGATTCCGTAGTAAATAATTTACCAATTGTTTTTAGTGAAAATAGTCGAAAGAAAAACATGGAAATGTCAGGTTTTGACAATGATCATGTAAAAAAAGAGAGCTATTTCGGTGGAGTTCTTTACCATGCAGACGATGGGTTTTCTCTTTTTGTTCCCGATCCGGAATTACCCGTCAGGTCGTCATTAAAGGATGAGGCTAAAGGCAAAAAATCTCTTTATACAAGCACACACTATGCCGTAAAAGGGGTAGACCGCTTAATCTCTATTATTAAAAAGTCGGGGTTGAATGCGCTTGTTATCGACGTAAAAGATGACTATGGTGATATCTATATTCCTGTTGCTGGTGAAGATGTCTTTAAAGCAGGTTCTATTAAGACCAGCATCGATTTAAAGCCTGTTTTAGAGAAGTTAAAAAAAGAAAATATATATGCGATAGCACGCATAGTGGTTTTTAAGGATAAACGCCTTTTTGAAGCATACGATAACCGCTATACCATACTAGATAAAGCTACGGGAAAACCGTGGCGTTATGGTCGTGAACGGTGGGTCGACCCTTTTTCGCAATTTGTGAGAGATTATAATATCAATGTAGCTCTTGCCGCGCAAAATTTCGGATTTGACGAGGTGCAATTCGATTATATCAGGTTTCCGGCCGATGGACCTGTTGAGCGTTGTGTTTACACTTTCGCGCGTTATAAAGATGCTTTTAAGTCCGAAGCAATGGAAGATTTTCTTCAGCAGGCTTCGTCAAAAATAACTGTTCCTGTCTCGACTGATATTTATGGAATAACCGCATCGTATAACTTTGGCAACCGTATCGGCCAGGATATCGAAGTTTATGCCAGACATATGGATGCTGTTTCTTCAATGGTGTATCCGTCACATTATGGGCCTCGTTATATGATGCAAGGATCGCGGGAAGAAAGACCTTACAGAATTGTTTATGATTCGGGTGTCAGGTCGCTTTTTCTTTCCAGGGTAAAGGTTTATATGCGTCCTTATTTGCAGGCATTTATTATGGCGTCACCAACGTTTGGCACGGGATATATACAAAATCAGGTTCAAGGTGTTTATGATAGCGGATGCGACGGTTATATTTTCTGGCATGCCGGCGGTAAATACGATGTTGTGCGCCGGGCTTTGTCGGAATAAGACCAGTTCGTTTTTAACGCGGTCTTATAATACCCGCGTTAAACATAATAGGCCATTTTAAGGTTATTTAGAGGGTAATACCGATATCTCTTTTAGACGTTCAATAATATTAAGATGTTGTGTGCACTCTTCTTCACAACGACCGCACTCTATACAGGCTGCGGCATCTTCCGGTTTAAGGTTCCAATGCCAAAAAAGACGGTCGGTAATAGCGGTTTTTGAATCGGATAAAATTTTTTGATTATATGCGTCCATATATTTTGGAATGGGAATATTGACTGGGCAGTGATCGCAGTATTGACAGCCGGTACAAATTCCCTCCAGTGATACCGTAGCGTTCTTCTTAATCTGTTTAAGCTTGTCAGGGCTAAGCTGCAAAGGGCTGTTGGCGGCGGCAAGGGCTTCGTTAACCTGCTCTTCAGTTTCGAAGCCCACCAGAGAAATGGTTATTTCTTGATGCGCAAATAGAAATCGCAGTGCGGCCTGTACGACTGTCTCATCTGGTACGGTTTGTAAAAAACGGAAAATTTCCGGGTTTCCGGGAATAATTCCTCCGCCAAGCGGGTTCATTACAACACAGCCAATTCTTCTATCTGTTATCGCGTCAAAGGCTGCCTGACGTGTTTTGAAATTGTAAGCCGAGTAGCCGAACAAGACTCCTTCGAAAATTTCTTCCATTAAGAGCTCTTTTATATCATCACCGATAAGATGGCTTGATACACAGATATGTTTTATTAAACCCTCTTCTTTAAGTTTAATAAATGTTTCAAGAACTCCATTTTTTTTGCGTTCGCGCCAATTATCAAGACTGGTTATGCACCAGATATGGTAAAAATCGATATAATTAACGTCAAGCCGTTTCAGTTGCGCGTCAATCTCACGACGGATGCAGTCAGGGTGAGACTCGTCGGTTTTTGTAGAAAGATAATAAGGGAGGTTTTCGTTTCTCATCGTGGCCAGACCCTTCGCGAAAGCTTCTTCACTTCCTGTGCCGAAGTACTTGGGAGCCGTGTCAAAGTAATTTACTCCGCCACGGGCGGCAGTCAGCATCATTGATACACAGGTGTCGATATCTTTGATATCTTTAAAACGCATTCCTCCGAAACCCAGTGCCGAAACCATCTTGCCGGTTGAGCCGTATTCGCGGTAGATCATTAAAAACCTCCAGATTAGTAATTAAGAAAACTAAACATATATTTTTGATAAGAATACAAATAATTTATGAATTAGATTTAATAAACCATAAAATCAGTATAAAGTCAAAATTTAATCTTTCAATGACTCAAATATTGATTTGTGATATGATACCTGTTGTGTTTTTAAAAAAACTACATAGACTCGTTCTTTTGCTTTGTCTTCCTTGCAGTTGAAAACTCCTTGCGTTTTAAAATTGATTTTGTATATAATGATTGTTTGATATTCCTCTAGGGAGAAACTTATGACTGCTGCAAAAACAATACCGAGATGGCGCGGATTTAACCTTTTAAACTGTTTTATATCAGAAGAAGAGTCGGTGATGAATGGAAAGTATTATCGCTCGGACGGTAACTTCTCTGCTGACGAGATAAAGTGGATCGCGGACTGGGGTTTTAACTTTATTCGTATACCCATGTGTTATCGGAATTGGCTCTGTGATCCTGACGATATGTCTGTTATGGATGAGTCAGCTCTTAAAAAAATTGACCGTGTGATCGAACTTGGAAACGCCAACGGTTTGCATGTTTCGCTCAATATTCACAGGGCGCCCGGGTATTGCATCAATACGGAAATTTCTGAACCATTTGATCTTTTTAAAGATGAAGAGCCAGTCACTCTTTTTAACCATTATTGGGAAACTTTCTCAAAACGTTATAGGGGAATTCTCGGAGATATGTTAAGTTTTGATCTGCTGAACGAGCCGCCGAATCCGGCAGATGGCAAAATGAGCAGAGAAGATTATGTGCGTGTTATGAAAGGAGCTATCGAAACAATAAAAAAGATTGATCCTGACCGGCTGATAATGGTGGAGGGACTAAGTGTTGGAACGGAGCCTGTGTGGGAACTCGCTGATACAGGAGCCGTACAGAGCTGTAGAGCTTATGCGCCATTTGGCATTAGCCATTACAAGGCAGAGTGGGTACAAAGTCATGAGTGGCAAAAGCCTGTTTGGCCCGGGATTATTGAAAATGGCCAACCCTTTGATCGTGAAATGCTGGAGCAATACTACGAAAAGTGGGCAGATCTTAAAAAAAGCGGTGTCGCTGTTCATTGCGGAGAAGGGGGAGCTTATATATATACACCTCATAACGTTGTTCTCGCGTGGTTTGAGGATGTACTTAAAATATTAAAAAAACATGATATTGGTTATTCATTATGGGAATTTTCCGGTGAGTTTGGTATTCTTGATTCGGGGCGGAATGATGTTGAGTACGAAGACTGGCACGGTCGCAAACTCGACAGGGTGTTTTTGGAGCTTTTGCAGAAGTATTAAAATTATCAGATCTGGTAGTTTTAAGTAAAATATTTGTGTTTTGCTGTGCGTATGTGCTTTGCGGATATATTTTTTGAAAGCTGAATAATTATGGGATATGCTTCTCTTTTGGTTGATTGTCTTTGGTGTTGAGAGTAGTATTTATGTGTTGGTTCAGATTTTGTGGATAGAAGACAAACAATTTGTAATGGAGTCTGTTATGGTGGCAATGATTTTGATGTGGTTATTTATAACTATCGCTGTTTTTGCTCTTGCATTTGCTGTTTTCTTTTCGATAAATTATGCACGAAATACTGGTGCCGGTTTTCAGGAAACCACGGATAGACCTCTGACAGGTTCGACTGGAGGTATGGGGAAATCTTTCAGTTATTCCAAAACCAGCGGGAAAGAGGCCGGTTTCGAATTTTCGGTTACTTCTGAAAATCTTCGTGAGGGGCTTAAAGCTAAGGATAAAACAATAATTACCCAGTTCGTAATCCTGACGGGGTTTGTCACATTTGTTCTTTCGGTTTTTGCGGCAACTGGTTGCGGGTTGCTTGGGGCTGGTGAATATCTTATTGGAATCATATTTTGCGTGGTATCAATCTTTTTCGGTGCTGTTTTTGTATATCAGCTTCTGTTTGGTAAAAGCCTGAATAAAACAGGCAGTAAAGAGTAAACCTCCAATAAATTCTAAAGACAAGTTGTATATTTTTCACTTAACTAAAGTCATACAGTACAAAAATAAATTAATTTACAAAATAAATAGACGTTTGCTCTTTATTGACTTATTTTCTTGAATTAACAGGCAGCATGTCTGTTCTAACATATTTAATTCAATACTATCGGAGGTTTTATGAAGAGGTTTATTCTGTTGCTGTTAATGTCGGTTGTTTTTTCTGTTATGTTTTCATGTGATGATGAGGATGAGAAGGGGGGAGAAGAAGTATATTCATTCTTTTACGATGCTGCAAGTGAAGTATTGCCCGCCTATGGTGCTTCCGGTCGTGCGGTGTGGAGTCTTGGCTCGCCTATATACGAGCTTTATGGAATTCTGGAAAATGATGATGATCTAATGGTCGGATATTTTAACATATATGACACACTGGAGAATGCTGACAGCAGGTTTACCGAGGCTGTAAGTGCTGGTAGTGAAATTAAATCAGGTGATTTGAGTCTTGATTATGAATATTCGAATGTTATGGGTGAGTCAGTTTATGATACTTATATGCGTTATAACAGTGACGGTTATGTATCTGATACCTATGTAAAAAAAGCAGAGTCTAAAATAAGCATGCTCAATATAACCGTTATAGATACTGATGGCGAACTAAATAAATCATTTGTCGAAGGAGTTTATGACGAGTCGACGGGTGACGTGGCAATCGAGATTTTCATGTCTAACTATGTGGACGAAACCGGTAATACCGGATGGGAGTCTGTAAGAGCTTATTTTGAGGGAAATACAAACGACCACGTCTTTAAACTAAAAGTAATACGTGATGGTGTCGGTTATGACCACAATATTGTGGGATCCGGAATTTCTCAAGGTGACGGTTACTTTCTGCTGAAACTAGCCGATAATTCTCTGGATATTAATGATTCGTTTTTTTACACAATAAACGCGGATGCTGATGTGGAAGAGCTGAAGATTCTGGATGACGCAGGTAAATCTACAGCTGCTGAAGCCGGAGATACTGAAGAATATGCCAGCAGTCTTTTAACAGCATTTACAACTGATGATCTTCCGGCTGATCAGGATGCCGCGGAATCTCTGGATATTACTATCGAGCCGCCGGCTGTTGATTAGAACCAGAATAACTAACTCCCGGATATTTTAAAGTTAGATGAAGCATTGATTAATGATTGCGGGTAATCTATTCGGGAGTTATCTTATCACTTGATTTTCGTTTGCCCAGTGTAAAATATCATGGGCAATTTTTTTGCCCATGCCATCCATTCTGTGCCCCTGACCTTTGTATAATATTTGCTCGATATTGATACCCCGGGTTTTTAGAGATTCAATTTTCTTTTTATGGTTATTAAAGTCAATTTCATCATGATCGCCATTTATATAAAGAATCGGTATGTGCAATTGCTTGACATCGTATAAGGGATCATAACGCAGGTAAGAGCTCCAGAACTTATAGCTGTGTCCCAGAAAATTTTTAGATATATTGTCTGGTTCTGTAAATATCTGTGATATTTCATTGTTAAGCTGTTCTACAGAACTCAGTTGCCATTCTTTGTACCTGCCTGTTTTGTTTTTAATGCTGCTAATCAGATCCGCTTCAAATGTATTAAGGCTTCCACTGATGCATATTAAGCCGGATACGATATCCTGAAATTCGAAAGAAAGTGCCGGTGCTAGCATGGTGCCTTCAGATTCCGAAAGGATAAGTATTTCAACTGCACCTTTTGATTTGAGATCTTTAATTACTGTTCTTAAATCGTGCAGGCGTTGATCTCGATTGTTAGAAGTAAAATAAGTGTCTTTATTGTGGATGTCTTTTTTTTGAGGGTAAACTATGGAGTATCCGTAAAGGGAGGCTTCGGCTCCCATGCCGAATTTTTTTGAAGCATGATGGCGGCCGCTCCCTTCAATATAAAGCAGTACTTTTTGATAATCAGGTTTTCCGGCAAAGCCGGTATAGTAGGTAACTGTGTTTTTCTCACCGTGTATATTGTTCTCTATAAATGAGAGGCTTAAATAAGTTGAGCAACCGGTAAGCTGCGAAGTTATTAACGAACATACAATTACTAATTTGATAAATTTATTCATGGCTGTTTCCAGAGTAGTAATAATAATTTAGAAATATTACATTAATACTTCTTACTCAATTTGTTTAACATATCAAGCGAATTTTGTACGTTTAACTTGTTGTATTTTTTTTGGTATTTTCTGTGTTTTAGTAAGATTTTTTTAGTCGATCGGCTCTTATAGTGATAGTGATTATTATTAATACAATAATGGCCTGAATTTTCGGGATTCTTGTCCAGAAGATTCTGGCGATTGTGGTTGACCCTCGTAGAAATTCATACCCCAGCTGTTAATGAAGTATGGAAAGCCGAAGAATTTGTAAACAAAAGAGGCATGAAAACAGGGACGAACAAATTCCGTAACACCAACCATAAACTCGTCGAAGAAATCCATTGCCAGATACAGCATATAAGACAAGCTGTAACAATAAAGGTTGGTGATGTCTTTGAGCTTTTTTTTTGAGATACTCGAAAATCGTATATGTACTGATTTGTAACTTGTACCTCTCTCCTGATACCTGTTAAGAGTGTCGTTGCATACAGGATTCTTAGCCAGTTTTTTTGCATACTTATCTAGAACGGTATTCATTACATCCGAGATATCCAAATTATGTTTCTGGGCAAACTCCTCAATTTTTTCCAGTCTACCTGTTTCTACGTCAATTGATGTTCTAAAATCTGTATTTTCCATATTTCGTCTCCAAATATTTATCTATATATGTATACTGGGTTGAAGGTAATTTTGTTAAATTTTTTTAATCATTTTTTTTTTTTTTTTGGCAAGAAATCTAACAGCTACTCATTAAATCTGTTGAGTTGATATTTGTAGAGTAGCACCAATTATTCATTTTTCATTATTAATTATTAATTGCCGTCCAGCGGAGTGACACCGACGTGAAGTGGTGACTTTACGTAAAATGGTAATTCTTTATTTATGGATTATGTTCTAAACGGTTTTTCGAATTTTCTGTAATCGTTGATTATGTTGATTTACACCATCCCTGTTGCATTACATTAAGCAACGAGACACACTGCAGTGCGTCTTTACAGCTCTTTTTACAGAGACTTTTTGTATACAAGAATCCTGTCTTTGACAGAAACTTACAAGACGTTCAGTTGAGTGTCTTTGCGGTGCTCCATTTTTTAATAATGAACATATATCCCGTAATGTTCAATAATGAACATTTGTTTATTATTGTATTGACGCAATTCCTAAAAATAAATACTAATCTACTTCTTATAAATGGTGAATAATCAGAGCGTTTAATTTTATAATAGGGTTTTTAAGAAAATAATGTTGAGAGGTTTCTGATGCAGGTGCTAAAGTCCGAAGTTAGGGACGCTATACTCAGATCGGCCGAAAAACTTTTTCTTGAAAATGGTTTTGAGAAGGTGTCCATGCGTACAATAGCTCTGAAAGCGGGTATGACTGTGGGCAATGTTTACCGCTATTTTAATAACAAGGATGATATTTTTTCTGCTCTTGTAAATCCTCTTTTGAGCGTGCTAATAGAAGGTTTGACTCACGAGCCAGAGCCTCTAAACCCAAATGATGCGAGCAGGCTTTTCGAAGAGTATTATGATCGCTTTGAGTTGTTCGCGACTATTGTTGTTGCTCAAAGGAGAGGGCTGATACTGCTTTTTAATAAAAGCCGTGGAACAAGTTATGAGAATGAGTATAGCCGTTTTGTCGGGATGATGGCGGATCATTTACGCGATCATCTTAAGGAGATGGAGTGTGACCCTTCATTATCTAAATACAACGGATTTTGTGATGTGCTATCTCATATGTTTATGCAGGGAGTTCTTAAGGTGCTTTTAAACGAGCCGGATAAAAAGGCTGTGGGGATTATTATGCAATTGCTCAGAATGATGGTTGATTCTGTTCCCGGTTATATCAGTTTTTGTGGAGGTAATGATGCGACGCATAATTAACTATTTTATTACACATAAGCGTATTACAAACATGGTCATAATGATGGCCTTCTTATCAGGAATTTTTTCTTTAACAATGGTAAAAAAAGAGATGTTTCCGGATGTTTCTTTTGACGCGGTTCAGATACGTACAGTTTATCCTGGAGCCTCACCCGAAGATGTAGAAATTTTTGTTACCGATGCGATAGAAGAAAAACTTTTGGAAGTCGAAAACATAAAAAGATTGAGCAGTACCTCCTTTGAAAACTATTCGGTAATTACAATTCAGATCGACAGTGATGCCGGTGATCCTGATAAAACGAAAGACAATATTCGCGAGGCTCTCTCCCGGGTTAATAATCTTCCGTCAGCCGTTACCGAACGCCCTCAGTATATCGAGATAAAGTCCTCCAATTTGCCGTTGTTTGAAATCGCTCTTACTGGTGATGATGAGCCACTGCTTAGGCGTTATTCAAAATCATTAGAGACAGGTCTCAAAGAAATAAATGGAGTTGCTCGTGTAGATATTAAAGGATATCGAAAGCGTGAAGTACTGATAGAAGCCGATATGGAGCTGTTAACAGATAATCAGTTGCCGTTTGGACAGCTTACTGAGGCAATAAAGGCGCGAAATATCCGTAATACCGGAGGTACACTCGAGTCTTATGTTTCTGATAAAAAGATTGTGACCTTAGCAGAGTTTAGAGATCCGTTTGATGTCAATGATGTAATTGTGCGCAGTAATACCTCAGGCTTTCATTTGGCGGTTAAAGATGTTGCCAGAGTAAGTGACACTTTTGAAGAACCAGTAACTCTGTACAGAGCCAATGGTCGACGAGCGATTGGTCTTACTGTTGTAGCTAATAGCGAAGCCGATGTTGTAAGCCTTGGGAGAAAGGCAAAAAAATTGCTTGCCGATTTTAATGAGAAATTACCTCAAGGAGTTAACGCGCGTCTGGTCGGAGACAACTCGATACTGACAAGCATTATGATTAGCATGATGATCTCTAATGGTCTTATGGGATTTGCTTTAGTGCTTTTGATTCTGTTTGTGTTTCTTGATTTGCGCAGCGCTTTCTGGTGTGCTTTTAGTATACCATTATCCATAATAACTGCATTTGCTCTGTTTTCAGTTTTTGGTCTTACCATAAATCTTGTTACTCTTGTTACCTTGATTCTTTTACTGGGCATACTTGTAGATGACGCAATCGTGATAACCGAAAAAATACATGTAATAAAAAGTGCGGGTAAGGCGGGTAGAGAGCATCTTATAGATGGTGTTATCGCAATGTCGTTTCCAGTAGCGGCATCAGTTTTAACAACTATACTTGCGTTTCTTCCATTAAAATTTGTTCCGGGAGTTATGGGCCGTTTTATGAGTGATATCCCACTCGTTGTC
Source organism: Spirochaetota bacterium (assembly GCA_016934935.1). Classification (GTDB taxonomy): domain Bacteria; phylum Spirochaetota; class UBA4802; order UBA4802; family JAFGJZ01; genus JAFGRW01. The sequence goes on from JAFGRW010000127.1 coordinate 45,136, forward strand.
ATTTTACTACTGGTAATATCATTTATAGATGCTGTATTTTTTATACCATCACATGTGAGCCATAAAAAGATTGTTAAGAGCAAGGTGGATACCGGTGACTCTGCATTTAGTAAGTTGATTGCTAAGTATACGGCTATCTACGAGAGACTGATTGAGAAATGCGTAACAAATAAGAAGAAAGTTCTTTCATGTTTTATACTCTGCTTAGCGGCTCTACTTACCTTCGCGATTGTTAAAATTGATTTTATGCTGGATGAAGATATCGATCCCGACCTGTTCCAGATAATTGTTGAGGCGCCGGACGGCACTTCTCTTGAAGAGACCGAAGAGATGGTTAAGGTGATAGAACAAATGGTGATAGAAACTGTACCCGCTGAGGTGCTTCAGGGGTTGGCTTCTGAGGTTGGACATCACGATACAGATTATTTTGGTGTTTCATTGGGACTTCACTCCGAATGGGCTCTGTTAACCATCAATTTGATCACCTCTTCAAAGCGCAAGATAACCTGCGAAGAGCTTATAGAAAAAATAATTCCCAAGGCTCAATTGCTTAAAGATAAACTGAATCTTGTTAAAATGGAAACAGGTATACCTGCGGCATTACCTGTTGGTAAAGCATTTGATATCGCCGTTGTGTCAGATGACGACAATGAACGTATCGTTTATGAAAAGCAGATAGTTGATTTTCTACATACGATAGAAGGAGTCAAAAATATACAGACGACTTCACTTGTAGGTAAAGATGAATTGGTAGTTTTGCCTGACTATAAAGAGCTCGCCAGGGTTGGGCTAACTTCTGCCGATGTTGCTATGGCAATTCGATCGGCTTTTGAGGGAGAAGTAGTTACAACAAGCCGTATCGATGGTGAAAAAGTAAATTATCGTGTAAAGCTTCTGGATAGCAAAAAGTTTAGGGAGGATATGCTTTTAAGGATACCTGTCGCAAATGCAGAGGGTCGCATGGTTCGTTTAGAGCATGTTGTGACCCTTGCAGAACAGAAAGCAGACGTAATGATAATCCGAGAAAACGGCAAGCGCTCGGTAAATATTACCGCGGATGTTGATACTGATATTATTACCTCTTCCAGGCTAAATAAAATAATTACTAATTTTCTTGCAGATAAACCTTCACCGCAGACTCATTTTGTCTTTGGTGGGCAAGCCGCCGAGTCAGCGGAAAGTCTTTCCGGCTTTCTTTTTGCGGGAATTTTTGTATTTGTTTCGATCTACTTTATTCTTGTGATACTTTTTGACTCTTATATGTTGCCAACATTAATCATGTCCATTATTCCGTTCGCTGTTTGCGCCTCCTTTTTAACACTGGTTGTTCACGGTAGACCGCTTATAATGATTTCGATGCTGGGCATGCTGGGGCTTATCGGTGTAGTCGTTAATGATACAATTGTAATGATTACACATCTTGCGGCAAACTGTGTTGCAAAAAAATATACTATTAAAATGTGCGCAAAAGCAGCATCCACGCGTCTTCGTCCGGTAGTTTTAACAACCCTTACAACTTTTGCCGGGCTTCTGCCTGCGGCTTACGGGGTAGGGGGCGATATCCCTTCTGTACGCCCAATGGTTTTGGTTATGGCTTGGGGGCTTCTGTTTTGTACCATTGTAACGCTGGTATTTATTCCGGTACTCTATTCTATTGTAAGACCGCCGGCAAAGAGATGATCACTGTCAATATAATAATTTTTACAGAGCAGATAATTTTAATAAAAATTTGCTAATTATCGACAGATATTGTATATTTTTCTGACATGATTGATGTTGTAATGGCTTTGACAGCTGGTTGTCATGCCTATAGAACTGTTTTTGTCTGGATAACTTCAAGAGGAGCACGTATGCCTGCCAAAAAGATACGCATTGCTGTAGTCATGGACATAGCGTTTTCCGTGTTTCAGGAAGAGCCGTTTATAGGTGTTAAGCGTTATCTTGCTGAAACAGATATCGAAGCCATTTTCTTCGGGGTTGGCGGTCTTGATATAAATAATCCTGAAGATAGAATGCGTATGCGTTTTCTTGATATGATTACTCCGGAAGAATTTGATGGTATTATACTGATTACTTCGACTCTTCTTCATTGTGGTGGAGATCAATTATTAAGAGAAAAAATGGCATTATGCCGCTCCAGTATGCCCATAGTCTCTATAGGTCCCCCTATAATGGGTGAAGATGCGCTTCTTTATAACAATGAAACTGGTATGAATCAGTTAATGAATCACCTGATAGCGGATCATGGGTACCGTGAGTTTGCCTATGTCTCCGGTCCTCTTTCCGGAGCCGAATCACAGATACGATTTAGAGCCTTTAGAGATTCACTAAAAGAGGCCGGGCTTGAATTCAATACAAATCTCGTTTATGAGGGTAATTTTCTACCTCCATCGGGATACGATGCCGTGACAGAATTTTTTGATAATCGGCATTTGTCTCCCAGAGTTATTGTTTGTGCTAACGATTTTATGGCATTAGGTGTCTGGAATGCTCTGATTGACCGTGGCATAAATGTTCCGTTTGACGTGGCTGTTACCGGATATGATGATAGTCAGCTTTCACAGGCGCTTTCTCATCAGTTTACCACCGTGCGTCAGTCATTTAATACTCTTGGATACCTTGCCGCGAAAAGACTTCATTCATTAATAAAAAAAGAGAGGGTTAGCCCTGTGCTGCCGCTTGAATCAGAACTCAGGATCCGTAGTTCTTGTGGTTGTATAGAATTTGAAAGACGTGTAGATAAAAACAGGGTTGAATCGTCATTTGTTGGATTAGATGATATTAAAGGTAAGGTGCTCTCCTGCATAAAAACAAATGATCCCGATTGTGATCCCGATGAAATTTACCGTTCGTGGTCCGACATTGTTCATGGTACATTACGTGGCAAAAGGCCTGTATATGAGCTGGAAGATATGTTGAGGGACTCGGCTAATCGCTTGACGGATATCGGTTTTGATATGAAAAACAATCAGCTTTTTATCACTTTATATTCCTTGCTTCTTGAAGAGTGCAACCAGTCTGTATTTGTTGACTTCTGGAACGAGAATTTCTTCTCCATGAATCTTCGTGTTGCGGTTGATAATTTACATGCGGGGTTAATGAAAAACCCGTCAATCTCGGCCTGTAACGATTTAATTGATAATATTGCTGAACTGTGTGGCGCAAATATTTTTTTTTCAGTTTATTTTAATGATTTTCACGATTTAAAATCAGGTACTAAAGTTGCTTATCGTAAAGGTGGTGATTTTGCAAAAACACAGCCGGGGTCTGGAGCCTGGTTTCCTCCAAAAGAATCAGGCTCCATGGTTGCCAATATGATATCGTATAACGATGAGTGTTACGGCTATATTCTTCTTGATGCTCTGGTAGAGCCTGCCAATACCTTTGATTATTTGCGTGTAAGGTTTTCAGGTATAAGTAAAGATATTGATTCTTTGAAAAACATTATGACTTTAAATCAGGAGCTGGTTCACGAAATTGAGCAGCGTGAAACGGTTCAAAAAAAACTTGAGGCTGCGTTAACTCTTGTCGAAAGACTGTCGGTAGAAGATGAGCTTACAGGACTCAGAAACAGACGGGGTTTTTTCGCCTTAGCAGAGCAGCAGGTCAAATATCTTCGTCGTCAGGATAACCCATTCTTTATTCTTTATGCGGATCTTGACAAGTTAAAACAAATAAATGATACTTACGGGCATCACGAAGGCGATGTGGCTATTAAATGTGCTGCCGATGTGTTGCGTTCGGCTCTGCGTGAATCGGATATAATCGGCCGCATGGGGGGGGACGAGTTTACCGTTCTGGTAAACAAGGCCAAACCGCCTACATATGAAATGATACAGCAGCGTGTTCAGAGTATTTGTGATAACAAGAACAGAGAGCTCAATAAACCCTGGAAACTTTCCATGAGCATAGGGCGCTTTTACTCAGACGAAAGCTGCCTGTTGTCTTTAGAAAAGATGATAGATTTTGCAGATGAGGACTTGTACAAAGAGAAGCAGAAGAAAAGAGAGATGAAATAAATATTATAGATATAATTTGTAGAGAAGAATCGGTTTAAGATCAGCGATTGTGATATTTGATAATAGGGAACTTCGTAAAATTACTTTTTTTGAAACAGCTATGACGTCAAAAGCATGTTAAAGACAATTTTTCCCGTTGTCACTCGAAAAAACGCTCATAAATATCGCTTTGTTATCGAAAATTTTTTTCGTCATGGCTCAATAAAACGTTCTAAATTTGTGCTTTAATAACAGCTTAAATTTAGACTTTGTTAGCGATATTTATGACTTTATTAAATGGATTTTTCGCAAGATCTTTGTTTAAAAGTTAATTAAAAGAGATTTCCAATAAGCTAAAACAATTCTTTCAGAGATAGAAAGTTAATTATAGATTACTTGTGTCGGCATTGGTCGCTACCTGATTTCTGCCGGATTCTTTTGCTTTATACATCGCCTGATCTGCTTTTTCAAACAGAGTCTCTGAAGTCTCTTTTCTTGTAGCCTGTGCCGTGCCAACGCTAATTGTTACTTTGATCTTATGTATACATCTTATGTTTTGTACAGCTTCCCGTATTTTCTCTGATAGGTAAACCGATTCTTTCAGGGATGTTCCGGGTGCTATTATCGCAAACTCTTCGCCTCCTATTCTAAAAAAAAGATCGGTAGATCGAATAACCTTTGATACTGTACGCGAAACACTGTGTAATACCGAGTCGCCTGCCTTGTGACCATAGGCGTCGTTAATATTTTTGAATTTATCAATATCAAAAATTACCAGGGATAAATTGGTGTTGTATCTTTTATATCGTGCTATTTCGGTTTCGAGGTAGATATTAAATGAGTGCCGGTTTAAAATACGGGTCAGTGTATCATGACTTACAGCGTATTCAAGCCTTTTTCTTACATAGTATCTGATAAACCAGACTACCGTGATTAGCCCTAGTGTAATAGCGGATAAAACCCCGGATATTATTTTGAAACTGATTATTTTTTTTTCGTAAGCTTTTTGCGTTGTTAAAACCAGCTCGTTTGATATTTCCCAACATTCTTCAGAAGCAAAAATTAAGTTAAGTCTGTTATTTTTATTGTTATTTTCTCTGTATTTATGAGCTTCGGTTTGCAGTTTTATCCATGATCTTTCTAAACGTTCTAACAGATTATAAAAAATGTCAGTCTTTTCGTTTAGCCTTAGTTGTGCTTCTTTATCCTTAAAGCCTGCAAGGTAATTATTTATTATATCATAATCTTCTTGATCCGGATTTTCGAGTAGGGCTTCTTTGCGTGCAATACGCTGTATACTCCCTCGTATCCGCCCAGCGGTATTGATAATATTGCCCTCGTGTTCAAATCGTAAAAATTGGAAGTAGGTGTATCCAGCCAATATTGCTGAAAGTATAAGAATTAGTAAGGATATATAAAAAGCCGCATTTGTTTTTTTTGATGAGTAGCGCATAATATACCAACGTATCAAATAAATTTATCATAATCACAGACAAGAAGATATTGAGGTTCCTCATCCTCTTCTATTTCAGGAAACCTTCCTACTTTTTCAAAAAAAACATTATCGGTATTGTCGTCGTTGATAGTTGATACTTCGCCAACTAGAACATCTCCTCCGTAACCCCAAAACTTGTGATACTGCCCCTGGGGAAGGGTTATGCTCTCACCAGGAGCGAGTTTTACAATATGCCCCGCCTTTCGATTGTACAGACGGCCGTCGCTGTTTACTGTGACATCAGTATCTGCAAGTTCGTTGTCTGGTGTGTGGTTGTAAAGCTCAATCGCAAGTGTGGCTCCGCTTCTGTTAATAATGTCTTCGACCTTGTTATTGTGATAATGCATCGGGGCGATCTGGTTTTGCCGGCTGATCATGATTTTTTCGGCATAGGGTTTAGAAGTCTTATCAGAAGGTATTCCGTTTCGAAGAGTAAAAAGAACAAGACCGCATTCGTTAAAACGTCCCAATCCGTAATCGGTTATATCCCATCCCATCATTACCGAGGTGATCTCTTTGCAGGACTCCTTGTTCGCCCGCCAATCGTCAATAGTCCAGAACGCGTAGGGGGGCAGGTTGAAACCGTTAGATTTCATAAATTTGGCAGCATCATTAATAATAGTGTTAATTTGTGAACGTTTCATCGGCAGCCTCGAGTTATTGTATAAAGTGATTGCTTATATAGTGTTCAGAGATACTTGCGAAGTAAATCAATTTTTCTAGATGGCTGGATTTAAAAAACAGATATGCTTTAGAGTTTGAGGGTAGTGTTTCATATTGAAAAACAGTGGGATCCCGTAGTTGGCAGACTCTATCGCACACTACGGGACCGTCTTTTACGCAAGATGCTTGTACCAGACGTTCATACTCTCAATTTCGCCGGAAATGTTTGTGTTATTGATAAGTGTTCCGCAGAATGTATAACCTGCTTTAGCGAAGGTTATGTTCATCCCGTAGGAGTGGCTGCGCGCGATTGTAAAAGAAGTTCTCATGGAACGCTCCCGCATGGCCTTTTCCATCGTAACAAGTAGTTTAAACGCTGCACCGTTTCCCAGATAATCGGGGTCTGTCGCGAAGTCGGTCATTTCAACACTGAAAGTTGATATATCTGTTTCAGAAGAGGCGGCAGCAACAAGTTTTTCTCCGTCAAAAATACCGAAATAGACAATATGATTTTTCATTGTTTCGGAAATATAAACAGGATCGAATATCGGGAAAGGATATGTTTTAAAAACCTTTTTGTAAAGTTTGGTAAGTTCCGGCACATCAGAAAGAGTCAATTCTCTCACTTCAGAAAAAATTGTGGCTGAATCAACTGAACCTGCTTTGGATTTGGCGGTCTTTAAAACGGAATCGATCAGTTCTTGCTTTTCTTTATCAGGATGAGCGCGTTCTTCATTTGTAAACTTGCTTAAAAACAGACAGTCATCTTCGCCGAAAAACGAAGGAATAACCGCCTCTGCAACAAAGCCGTCATTTGCAAACGGTTCCGAATTTTTTTTTCGACATTTTATAAAGATTTTGGAGTAACCGTTTCTTTCGGCAAGTGTGTTAACGTGATCCTTGACTGCTTTTACATCGTTAGGAGCACATTTTATAACATAAACGCGATCGCTCTCCTTGCCATGTTGTATGACTGATTTTCTGTACTCCTGAATTGTGTCTTGCATTGTTACGCCATCCTCTTTAAATTTGTACAACAAAGAAACATTTTGAGGCTAATATTTTTGATACATGTTTCAGTCATTACCAAACCATTATGATTGTGGTTTTAGTGTTGCGCTACTGAATTCTATTCATCACGTCGATCGTAACGGGCGTTATCTGCCGGTGTTAGCGAAATTGTCTTATCTTCATCAGAAAGAAGCATTTGTATGCCTATGTTGGCTGTTTCGCTCGCCTCTTCAAGATTTAGCTGAAGATCGCATTCATCGCATTTTCTGTTGCAGAAGGTTGGTTCATAAGAGTCCGGTTCTTTATAGGTTGTGATAACTCCTTCATAGTTACGCAAGATAACCTTATTGGTTGACCATGATATTAGGTATTGCGGCATTACGGGTATCTTACCACCTCCCCCCGGGGCGTCAATAACATAAGTTGGTACAGCAAGTCCCGATGTATGGCCGATAAGGCTCTCCATTATTTCGATGCCTTTACCTACAGGTGTTCGAAAATGAGTTAAACCTTCTGAAAGATCACATTGGTAAAGATAATATGGGCGCACACGGTTTTTAAGAAGCTTGTGGCATAGTGATTTAATAATTCGCGGGCAGTCATTTACACCTGCCAGCAAAACTGTCTGGTTACCCATTACAATTCCGGCATCAACCAGTTTTGCCACTGCTTCCTGGGCGGATTTTGACATTTCCCGCGGGTGATTGAAATGGGTGTTAACATAAACTGGCTTGTACTTTTTTAAAACATTAATCAGGCCGTCTGTGATACGATATGGTAGAACAACCGGCATGCGTGATCCTATTCGGATTATTTCGACATGTTCTATCGCTGATATCTTTTCCAGTATGCTATCAAGATATTCATCGGAAAGCATAAAAGGGTCACCTCCAGACAAAAGTACATCACGAATTTCAGGATGTTCACTTATATACTTTATACCTGGCTCAAGCTCTTCCATTCCACATGTATGAGAATTGTCTCCGACTTTCCGTTTGCGTGTACAGTGCCGGCAGTACATGGAACAGACATTGCTTACATGAAAGAGTACTCTGTCGGGGTATCGGTGTGTCAGATGTGGAGCGGGTGAGTCCTTGTCTTCTGCAAGTGGATCTTTCATATCATATTTGTTTGTAATAAGTTCGCTTGGTGAGGGAAACGATTGATGAAAAACAGGATCGTATTCGTAGTTATCCGTATTAATAAGTGACATATAATACGGGGTGATGCTTAAGGGAAACTTGTCGAGGGTCTCCTGGAGTTCTTCTTTGCGATCTGCTGAAAATTTGATTCCAGATATTTTTTCAAATCTGTCTATGTCCGTAATGGAGTGTTTGAGCTGCCATTTCCAGTTCTTCCATTTGGAAATGTCGGCGTTGTTATCAATATTTTTTGCGATGTCTTGTTGTTTTTTATTAAATATCATTTTTTCTCCTTGGGTTTGTGTCAATAAGCAGAAAACCTTGCAATATGTTGCAATAATACCGTCTCTTATTGCTTTATGAAATAAAACATGTCGGCTTTGCTGTTCTTATAAGGAACGTTGTCTGACTCTCAATTGTTTTGCTGGTTATCCATTATAAGCATTTATAGAGGTTGTTCGTTTTCGCGGAGTAACAGTTTGCAGCTGAAAACCTGGCCATGGCATAAGAAATAAAAATTATCGCGTATAAAACGAATAATTGCGAATCAGTTAATATTAACCAGAATTGTGATTGGGGTCAAATTAATTGTCAGGTAAAACGTGCCGTACAAATAACAAATATTCACAAGAATTATAAAAGCCGTAAATAGCAGAGGATTTTGTTTAAATAGCTATCGGAACGGGTCAATAAATATTTTTGGATTTAATATGTAGTTGATTAAACACATTGAGGACATAATCCTCAATGTGTGTTAATTTTGCAAGGAAAAATTGCAATTTGCGGCTGTTTATCTAACAGGAATACAACATTGCTGGTATCGACCCTCTGGACAGTCCATGCTTCCATAGGCACCTGTTCCGGACGGGCATGTCGCATCCCATTCAACGCAGTGGCCGCCGGGTATGCCTGTACAAGAGCCATCAGGAAGACAACATTTTGATTCCCGTCCAAGGGGGCACTCAAGGCTGGCCCAGTCAAAAAAGCCATCAGGGCATGGGTCGTCAAGGTGAGCACAAACACCACCCATAAGAGCGCATTTTGTGTTTGGTGTACATTCCAATGCTGCACTAAAAGGGCTTGATCCGCTTTCATTTTTTGATCTTACCCATACATAATAGGTTTCACCACAGTCTAATTCGCTGATAACATAACCAAGTTCAGCTATATCGCCACCGACTTGAATTGCAGTTTCGCTGTCATTATAGCTGCTGTACCATACTTCATAAAAGGCAGCATCTTCAACTGCTGACCATTCAACCGTAATAGTTGTTCCGCCTGGTGTAACAGTTATACTGGCAGGGATATCAGGTAATACTGGGGTGGGTTCGGTCTCTTCAACATCTTCAATATTATCAGTCTCTTTTGGGGAAGGTGTGTCGTCACTTTTATCTTTATCACAAGTCAATAAAGTCACAAGGAAAAGAATAATAAGACTGAAAAGAGAAAATTTGAAAAAAAGTTTGTTGTTTTTCATAGTATACCTCCGGTTTGGTGTGTAAACAGGCTGAATCAGTTCAGGCATAAGAGATCGGGATCATAATGTTCAACGTTGGCTAGAAGACGTAATAAAGAGATTGAAGCCTTTTATTTATAAGCGCTCGTCTGTTGATTAGAAATACAATTTATTGTGACGGGGAGAATAACATAACTATCATTAAAGTCAATTGAATAATATTAAAAATAAAATAAACATAAAAAAAATAATGCTTTTGTATAATACTTTGGTACTATATAATTTATAAATCGTGCTTTTTTATCAGAAAAATTGTAATTAGTACCAAGTAGTTAAGAAATTATTGTTCATTTAGTGATTGGTGTGTATAATAAATTTAGTTGTTATTGCATATTTTTAATCACTTTCTCTTATTTCGGGTTAATAAAAATAATGTTTGCTTACTGTTGTTGGAAGTTATATTATTCAGTAGGTACAGGCTAATAATAGAATTAAAGAATTTTTTGGTCGAATAATCACTGTAATCGAAAGCGATCTGCTTTTATAATGCTATTTTTTTAATAAGGAATTTCAAAAAACAGATTGAAGACTAAAAGCGCAAATATAATCGGAGGTCATTTATGCATCCTTATCAGGACACTTCTCTTCCAATAGAAGAACGATCGAAGGATCTTGTCTCAAGATTGGATCTTGAAGAAAAAATTTCGCAGATGGTATATCATTCTCCCCCGGTAGAGAGGCTTGGCATACCTGCCTATAACTGGTGGTCCGAGGCGTTACACGGTGTTGCAAGGGCTGGTGTAGCTACAGTTTTTCCTCAGGCTATTGCGATGGCCGCGTCATTCGATGATGATATGCTTAATAAAGTAGCATCAGTGATTTCTGACGAGGCACGTGCGAAACATCATGAGTCGGTCAGGCAGGGAGATCATGACATTTATAAAGGACTGACCTTCTGGTCGCCCAATATTAATATTTTCCGTGATCCAAGATGGGGACGGGGACATGAAACGTTCGGAGAGGATCCCTATCTTACAAGTCGTCTTGGTGTAGCCTTTGTAAAAGGACTGCAGGGGGATAATAAAAAATATCTAAAAATTGCAGCCTGCGCTAAACATTTTGCTGTGCATAGCGGTCCGGAGGCCGACCGTCATTCGTTTGACGCTGTTGTAAACAAAAAAGATCTGTATGAAACATATCTTCCTGCATTCAAGGCGCTTGTTCAGGAAGCCAATGTTGAAAGCGTTATGGGTGCATATAACAGGGTTAACGGTGAACCGGCATGCGGATCTGATACTCTTTTGAAAAAAATATTACGTGAAGAGTGGGGTTTCAAGGGGCATGTTGTATCCGATTGCTGGGCCGTCTGCGATTTTCATCTGAATCATAAGGTTACCGGCAGTCCCGAAGAGTCAGCTGCAATGGCTGTAAAGGCGGGTTGTGACCTTAACTGCGGCAATACATACCCTGCACTAATTGAAGCGGTAAAAAAGGGTCTTATCACGGAAGAGGCGATTGATAATGCCCTGGCGCGTCTTTTTGCTACAAGAATCAGATTAGGGATGTTTGATCCTCAGGATAAAGTGGAGTACACAAAAATTCCTTTTGAAAAGAATGATCATCCCGATCACCATAAGCTCTCACTTGAAGCTGCACGACGATCGATGGTGCTTTTAAAAAACAGCGGTATATTGCCTTTAAATAAAGATAAACTCAAGAGTGTTGCGGTTATAGGTCCTAATGCCGATGACCCTGTAATGCTGCTTGGAAACTACAGCGGAACACCTTCTTACACAACAACACCTTTGCGCGCAATCAGGGATGCACTCGGCGATACCGCGCGCGTATATTACGCGCAGGGTTGTGATATCAGCAAGGATCGTGTTGAACCGTTGGCAATGGAGGATGACCGTGTAGCTGAAGCTGTAAGCGTTGCAAAAGCAAGTGATATCGCCATCGTATGCTTGGGACTTAATTCGCAGATCGAAGGCGAACAGGGTGACGTTGGCAACTCAGATGCCGGAGGAGACAAGATCAATCTCTCTTTTCCTGGAATGCAGAACAAGCTGCTCGAAAAAATAGTCGCTACCGGTACAAAGACAGTTGTTGCGGTATTTGCAGGTAGCGCCATGGACTTGACTTATGCTGACGATAATGCAGATGCTGTTATACAGGCATGGTACCCGGGCCCGATGGGGGGAGAGGCTTTAGCTGACCTTCTTTTGGGTAAGTCAGATTTCAGCGGACGTCTTCCTGTAACCTTTGTCAGGAAGACAGAAGATTTGCCCGATTTTCGTGATTACAGTATGGAGGGCCGTACTTACCGGTTTATGAAAAATGATCCTCTTTATCCGTTTGGTTATGGTCTTAGTTATAATAGTTATGAATATTCCGGGCTTAAGATTGATAAAGACGTTGTTAAGCAGGGAGAATCGGTTACTGTTTCGATTAAGGTGGCTAACAAGGGGGACGTTGCCGGTTATGAATCTGTTCAGGTCTATTTAAAAGATGTAGATGCTTCGGTTAGAGTTCCGAACTACTCTCTGGCCGCTTTTAAAAGTGTTTACCTGAAGGCAGGTGAGGAGAAAGAGGTAAGCCTTGTTGTCGATTCAAATTGCATGGTGGTTTTTGATGATGATGGCAGTACCAGGTTCGAGCCGGGACTGTTTGAGATTTACGCGGGAGGAAGTGCCCCCGACTCTGTTAGCTGTAAACTAATGGGCGGCTCTCCGCTTAAGGCTGAATTCGAATTAAAATAGTTTGTTAATAGAGATATCATTGATGGTAGAAAATGGTGGCGTTCGCAAGGGCGTCACCACTATATTGTTCCTGTAACGTTTTAAGCCCTGTATGTTAGTGTTCAGGCCAGCTTTCTTATCCCGGAAATTATCAGAAAAACAGCAAAACCTGAAAGATAAACCGCGCAAGCGGCAATAATTCCCCGGTAGATTTTATCTGTAAACAAACGTCTCCCCTTACTTATGGCGATTGAAACAGCGGCATACCAGACCAGGTCACCCAGAATGTGACCAAGAAAAAAAACAGAGACTCCTGTTAATCCCAGGTTTTGAGAAACAATTATCATGCTGATGCCGATTGTTGCCCACCAGATTGTCCAGTATGGATTTGCCAGGCTCATAATAATGCCTTTGAAAATAAGGTTGCCGTTGGCAGGTGCGTCGGATTTATTAATATCGTTAACATCGTTAACGGTTAGCGTCGAAAGAGAGCGGAACATTCCAGTTGCCATATAAATCATGGCAAGTCCTCCAGCGAAAGCAACGGATATAAAAAACAGATCAATTTTAAAAACCGGTGCCAAGCCAAAAACAAGTGCAATGATAAGTGTTAGCTCCAGCAACGCATGGCCTGCGACAAGCAGGGGGCCGGCCGATACCCCGCGTTTTGTCGATTCGCTTATTGTTACAGTCAGGAGGGGGCCTGGCATCAGTGCTCCTGAAAAGGCAATTCCAAAGGAGGTAAAGAAAATAAGAACTAATGTTTCCATAGTCGCTCCATTCTGTTCGATGAAATTGGTCTAAATTGTTACATTTTGTTTCAATCTGTCAAAAGGAACTTTTTCCCCGCGGATTATCTCTATTGCATTTGATGAATCTGTATTGGATAGGGAAACACAGTATCCGCAGTCTGAACCGAGATGCCGGGGAACAGAGATCAGTTTATGTTCAATTTCATTTTTTTTTAATACACGGGAGGCCCACATGGCTTCGCTGGAGCTGTGGAAAAGTATCACATCAATCATGGCAAAATGGTTCCTGTTTTATGAAATTCGAGCTCAGATTTTTCCGTGCCTTTTGCTACCAGAGCCAAAATAAGCGCAAAAAAACAGAGAATAATATTGAAAAGTGGAAGTTGCAGGTTTTGAGGCAGGCTGTATATGATTGAAACAGCCGGTATCCAGATTACAAGACTCGAACACCAGACAATGGCAATGCGCCGTAAAAGTGACTCGTTTGCCAGCTCTTTCCTGACGGTCCGTAAAGAAAAGTTATTATCTTTAAAAAGATAGGCGATTGTCATGGTAGGGCCGGCCCAAAGGGGGCCATAAATAAACTGGTCGGTAAATACTTTAGGAACGACAACAGATAAGGACGGTTCTGTTCCAAAGAGAATTCCCATAAGCCGGTAAAGCAGGTCAATTTCGATACCTTTTATTCCCCAGAAACAGGTTAAAAAAATAAAGTCTGTCATTCGGTTCTCCGGTTTAATTCGTCCCATAATAAGCATTATAAAAAAAGGGACAGTTCCTCCGAATAGTGCTGTAGCCAATGAAGAATATATGAAACCGTAACTGGTTTTTATATCGCCTAAAACGTTAAAGAAAGATTCGGCAGCGGGAATGAAATAATAGCAGACAACAAGAGTAAGCGCAATGAGTTGAAGTATCAGGCCGGGAATTATATTTCTTTTAATTCCGGAGAGAATAACCGGCAAGAGTGATTTCTTTTTTGTTTTCATTTAGACATCGTTGCTGATATGTCTGAAATTATCAAGAACGATCTTATATCGGTAAATATTTTATTTTAGGTCTATTTTCTAACTTTTTTAACGATCGACTCAAGAGCGTCTACGGCAATATTTATTTCGGTCATATTGTTAAAAAGGCCGAAGCTGAAACGCATCGTGCCGTTTGGGAAAGTTCCCATTTTCTGATGAGCGGACGGTGCGCATTGAAGGCCGGGGCGTCCCATTATAGCGTGATTCTCATCAAGCAGCATTGAAATTCTGGATGGCTCGACTCCGTCAATATTAAAAGAGACAATGCCTGTATTAATTTCGCCGGAACGGTATTCTGTAAAACCGTCAATTGATGAGGCACCTTCAATGAAAAGGTCTCTTAATCCGGCTTTATGGCTGATAATGGAGCTTTCGTTATAATTATCATTAAGAAATGACAACCCGGCGGCAAGTCCGGCGATTCCTGGTATATTCATGGTGCCGCTCTCAAAACGGTCGGGCAAAAAGTCCGGATGCGCAAAGCTTTCTGAAAGGCTGCCTGTTCCTCCGGTTTTTAATGGTTGTAAAGTGGAGAAATCAAAGCTGTCGTTTAAAAGCAGAATGCCCGTGCCGGCTGGTCCGTAGAGCCCTTTATGCCCTGAAGCTGCCAGTATGTCGATATTGCTGGAATTCATATTGATATCTATGATTCCGGCTGTCTGTGCTGCATCGAGCAGCGTTATGATGCCTTTATTTTTGCAGAATTCAAAGATTTCTTTGATTTGCTGAACATCGCCGGTAACGTTTGAAGCGTGATTAATCACAACCAGTTTTGTATTGCTTTTAACATGGTTTTGAAAATCAGCAGTTGTTACCTGTGTTCTGCCGATTGATGTTAATTCGATTATACCGTCCTGTTCAATAAGGTGCAGCGGACGCATGGTGCTGTTGTGCCCCATTCCGCAGCATATAACGTGATC
The DNA here is from genome assembly GCA_016934935.1 of Spirochaetota bacterium. Taxonomy (GTDB): domain Bacteria; phylum Spirochaetota; class UBA4802; order UBA4802; family JAFGJZ01; genus JAFGRW01. The sequence continues at coordinate 60,339 of JAFGRW010000127.1, forward strand.
GCCTTTTGTTAACACGCCTTTGATTGCCGTGTTTAAAGCATCTGTTGCGTTTAATGTAAAAACGGCTCGTAACGGATTACTAATGCCAAATTTATCAGCCAGAAGCTCTCTGCAATTAAAAACAATTTCACTGGCTTCGATAGATCTTTTATTTGCTGATCTGCCGGGGTTTGAGCCGTTTTCACGCATATATCTGTAAACAGTATCGGTAACAGATTCCGGTTTGGGAAACGTTGTCGCCGCATTGTCAAAATAGATATTTTTCATTTGAAAATATTCAACACAATTTCGTTGTTTTCCGTTTTTTCTGAGGTTTGCATTCCGTAACGCCCCTGTACAAAACGTGTTATGTTCTCTTTTGGTACTTCACTATCCAGAAGAACCTCCAGTTTGATTGCACCTTCTTTTATTGCTTTTTGTACCATGATAAGTGGTTGCGGGCATGATAGACCTCTAGCGTCAATCTGTTTAGTCATGATTATACTCTCCCTTTCTTTAATACGGAAAAAGCAGTTCCGATTGCAATACAGACAACTATACCGGTGATTACGGCCTGCATTGTGAATTTGCCGGGGCCGGCTCCGGAAGATGCTGTATTAAAATTGTGCGCAAAAGCTGCACCGGCTGTCATACCGAAGATAAAAACAGCCGAGTCAGTGTCGCCTTCACCTGACATTATGAACTGTCTGCCGGGGCATCCTCCAGCCAGGACAAAAGCCAGTCCCGAAAGAGCCATGCCTGAAAAATTCCATATATGTGAACTGTGAGATACAGGCTGCGAAGTAAAACCCGGATTGAAATTACCTGTAACAAGGTTATAGATAAGAACGGCGACAAACATGGCCGCGATACCGGAAAAAAGATGAAAGTCTCTTATTACAAAAATATCTCTAAAGGAGCCAATTGTGCAAAACCGGCTGCGCTGGGCAATTACGCCGACCAGAAGTCCTGCGATGAGGCTTATGATGATCGGAGCGTGTTTTGAACCCGGCCCTTTGGTACTGAAAAATAGTGCCGAGTTTTCACCGGAAGATACCTTGAATACCAATAAGATTAATAATGTGACTGCTATAACAGGCATAATAAGACCAGCCATTTTGTGCTGCTGATGGGTTCGCCCAAGAGAATATCCGTTTTTTAGAAAGAAAACCCCTGTTGCTATTCCGGTTACAAGACCGGTTAACCCGACAACTCCGTTTAAGTCCCCACCTGCTGTTCGGATGATTGCCCTCCAGGGGCATCCAAGAAACGCAAGCGCCCCGATCATGGCAAAAAAACCAAGTATAAATCTGATAATTGTACCGGATCCTCCCCGGGGTTTAAACTCGCCGGTTAGCATGGCAAGTGTCATCGATCCCAGAATGAAGCCGGCGAGTTCAGGTCTAAGATATTGTACTACAGCCGCCCGGTGGAAACCAAGGGCGCCGGCGCTGTCCCGTAAAAAGCAGGCAACACAGACACCCATATTTGCGGGGTTTCCAAATGTGACCAGCATTGCGGCAGTTAAACCAATTATTAAGCCGCCAACAATAATTCCGTATTTTGTTGCAAAAAAATTTCTAAATCTTTTATTCATTGTATTACCACATTATTTTAGGATGTACTCTGTATAAATCAGTGTATGATCTTATTAACCATAACAGATAAGTTATGATTATAAAGACAGTAAATAATAAGATTAAAAAAAATCGAGGATAATTTTGTATTCTTTTATCCATTTTTGATCAGAAAATCAAACGAAAGAAGGCCGGTCATTTCGAGAGCTGTCACTGTGAGCTTGTCGAACTGCTCAATGACCTTACAAAGGTGGTAATAATAAGATTGCTCTTGACGATCACTGAGACTCTCGACGCTCACTGAGGCTCTTGACGCTCACTGAGACTCTCGACGTTCACTGAGGCTCTCGACGCTCACTGAGGCTCTTGACGCTCTCTGAGACTCTCGACGTTCACTAGGCTCTCGACGCTCACTGAGGCTCTCGACGCTCTCTGAGGCTCTTGACGCTCACTGAGGCTCTCGAAGTGAGCGTACGTGGTGTAGTCGGGGGAGGTACTGTTATCATATTCGACAATTCTAATTGCTTTTTATAAAGGTGAAGCTTGGTCTTTGATCATAACTTCGGCAGATGATCGGTTTTCGACCGTAACCTGATACCGAAAAGAAATTGATCAACAGGAAATCCCATTATTAAATCCGGCAAATTCTTCAATCCAAGAAATATTTTATCATAACACCGTATTCTCTTTCACCTTTTCTCTTCAGCATAACCCGTCCATACGGTTCAATGAACAGCTCGCTATCAAAAAAAGGCAGAGGAAAAGGAATACCCAGAAACAGGTGAGCTCCTTTTCCATTATCATACTTTTCCAGCGGGTAACTGTATCCGATCCCAGCATTAATAAAATAATATCCGCCCATCTCACCATAACAAATAACCGGAAAATTGTCTTTTGAGGATATCACCTGTTTAAATCCGACGGATGTCCAGAGAACCGGCATCTTCGGCCAGCTCAGTGCAGGAAGTGAAGTTGATTCATATCCCCTTAAATCGGCCCAAACCGCAGTAAAATCAAAAGTCCAGACAGGATGGTACTCGCGATCTTTTTCCATTGTACCGAGCGACGGTCCGAAAGTATATATATTACCCGCAGTTATTACTGAAAATGTCGTGAGTATAAATATTAACGCAATTAGAATACGCATATCATTTTTTTTCTAAAAACTCTAGTATCCATTAATCGCCTCAAATAAGCTTTTTAAATTTTTGCACTTAACGTCTTGGGCAAACGAAGTGGCACGACCGCGAAGAGGTGACGCGATTTCTGCTGAGATACCAGGATGGTATCAAGAGATTCTCAAGGACAGGATGTCCGATAAAGAGAATCGCAAGCAGAATATCGTGCCAAGTGCCATTTGGCGTAAGCCCGAGGACCGGAGAGTTTGCCCTTTGTTAGATGATGTTCGATCAAATGTAAACTACATTGAGTCCCAGTCTGGAATAGACCCATCTTGTACTTTAGAAAAGACTGAATCAAAATCATCAAATATTTCTTTTTTTGATTTCTTTTCCCAGTACTCAGAAAACTGATTATATGTTTCCATTTCCTGAATTTCTTTGGTAAATGCATACATGGCTAATTGATTAATTGATACACCTTGCTGATCAGCAACTTTTTCAATTTTATGCTTCAATTCATTTGGTATTCTAAGGGTTAACACACTTGCTTTAGCTTTCATGGTTATTTTTCCTCCATAATTTTATGAACTGGGATGGGGTTACTATTTTTATGTCATCAAATTTAAGTTCATTAGATATTGTGAAGTCTTTAATATTACTGGTTATTAAATATTCAGCATTACTGCTAACTGCTGATTTTATAAAGATATTGTCTTTTTCATCTCTTAAGTTAGGTCTAAATAGGTAATAGGTACTAATTGGCTTACAAGTATATGCCAAAAATCGTAATACTTTATCAATATCAGAAATATTAAGGCTTAAATCTTTTAAAGATGTACTTCTTTTTAAAACATCTTCGTATTCTTTAAAAACTTTGAAGGAAAGGGCTATTGAAATATTCTGATTTCTAATTAATTGCAGAATAAAATGAGAAGCACCGCTTTTTCCTCTTAAAGCTTGATAAAGTACATTTGTATCAATAACTATAATCATGTAATAATGATAGCGTATATGCTTTCAAAAATCAAGTAAATATCGTAATTTTGGTAATGAATAAAAAATGCTTAGAGAAGGAGATTGAAGTGTCATTTAACGTTTCCGGCGTATGCAGCGTTTTCACCGTAGCACAGTGAAGGTGAAATATTTCATACGCCCAAGCGGCCGAAGGGAGCGCCGCACATGACGCCGTGTTATATGAAGCTGCCATCTTTCATAGATTCGGGCGTGGAAAAACTTCCAAAAGAAATACTGTAAAAATAAATACGGGAATTCTGTTATATATGGAAAAAGATAAAACCCGTATTTAAATCTGCAAAAAATCTCACCGTTATCAATAAACAATGTATCTAAATTGAAGATCCATCTTGTATAGAACTCAAGAAAAGAGTTAAATAAATCATTTTGATCAGTTAGAATATTAACAGAACTTACATGAGCTCTTTTTGTTTTGAAAGTCCAGTTAAATCTCCAATCGGCTGTTTTAAACTCGCATATGTTTTTTTTTGGTCTTAACGCTGGTTTATCAAGTGAAACCTCAAGCTTGCTATCTTTATTCAATGTAGTTATTCTTATTGATGAATTCATGCTCTCATCAGGCTTGATTTCAATTATATTAACCCCGGCTCATATTCATCATCGCTTAAAAATAAGAAACCCGTCAAACCGGCGTCCTCTACAGCTTTCTTTATGCTTTCATGAACTATTATCAACGAAACAGATTCCTGCAATCGTACAATTTTATGCCCTTTTAGCTTATCTTCATCCAGTTTCATTCTGTCGATTTCGATAACGTTGCCTCTTGGACTCAACAAAACCTCGGATTGATCCATATCCAGCCCGCTCACTACACCGACAATATTCGACACCTTGTGCGGATATTTTGCGCCCGTAGGAAGATAAGTTACATCCGCATCAAAATACTGTATGTTATCGACACCCAGGGATATCAATATTTCGATAAACCGTTTAGAGAACATAAGTGTTCGAGCTGGTCCATGTATATCACAAGGTTGAAACTCATTCGCATCTTCGGCTTCGTCATCGACTGAAAGATGAATTTCAAAACCTTCCTTAAAATTGTCCAAATAAACCCCGTCATTTACCATAATATCCGGTCCCTTAACAACCTTTGCCGTAGGGCCAGCCCAGGGCGTATCCGCAAGCATAATATAGTATTTGTTTGTCATATGGCCGCCTCTTTCAAATCGTAAAATGTTATATCTGAACCGAATCCTTTTTCAATAAGCATATCACGCAAAGATTCATGCACAAGTATTGCGTTTGTTGATTCCGCTAATCTGAACATCTTTATTCTGTTCGTTTTTATCTCATCGACATCGTTAATCCTGTCATCCCGCATTTCCTGATAGAACTCATCAATAACAGCTTTATTACCTGGATTGTATATTGCAGTTTCGTAGGTATCAAAATTGCAAACACCGAAATCCAGAAAAGCCTGAATAAAATCATCTCTCCTAAAGCCTAATTCAAACGGCTTTTTGTAACAGGCAACTTTGCTCTGATCTGTTTTACTGAATATATTAATCATCAAGTATAGTCTCTATTACAGCTTGAGCATCTTCGTCCGGTATAAAATTTTCTTCTACAGACTTCTCATTTAAGCGGTTCAACAAAGACGCTTTGCTTCTCATGGAACCTGTCTGTTTCTTCCTCATATCGGCAACTGAATAGGTTTTGTCTTCAGCCCCGCCCGCAAATCCTTCACCATAGCAATTCATTGTTTCATCATCAACTACAGTAAAACCGTATTTCAGAATATTATCTGCGGTTCCGGAATGAATTTTACTGCTTCGCATCAGAGTACAAATACAGTCCATGAAACTGAAAAGGTTGTACATCCAGTATTCCTCAACCGCAAAGGGATCCGAAAAATCATAATAGCCATTCATGTCATCAGTCGGTATCCAGTCATTTTTTCCGGGATGCTCCTTATCAGTAAAATCATTAAAAAACTGACGGTATGTGGTATCCACCAGGTATGTTCGGCCATCAGGCATATCAACTACAAGAAATTGATGAATAAATTTTGTAATAAAAATACGATCCGTTGACTGTGGATAAATATCATCCTCATCAATGCCATAAAACATGAGTGCATACGCGGCAAGGTCTCTGGCAGGTCCACACCATCCCGACACATCATCTACTCCAAGGTCTCCCCGCCAGGAACGGAAAACATACGATACCTGTTTAAGAATCACTTCAGCTTCATCTGTATTCAAAGATTTACCGCTTTTAGCTTTTTCAGATGCCAATTCAAGAAGCTGCTGATCAACCGCAGAGACAACAGGCTCCGGATCATCAATGTCCCCTGTAAATGACCAGTCATCCGTTTTCCCGGATTCCGATTTTCCACCGCTGAAAAATTCACATCCGTTCAGCAATGCAATAATCAGAAGCAATGGAGTAATAAATTTATAATTTATCTTCATGTTGAGTGATCCCAATTACAAACTTTATTTAAAATATTTAATCTAAATCAAATTTTTTTGACGGCTTTACTCCAAGGTCTCTCAGATATCTCTCCATCTCACTATTTTTATTGTGAATCGCGAAATCCAGGGCATTCGAATCACGTCCTTTTATATAAGGATCCGCTCCCGATTCTGCCAGAATTTTTACGCAATCAAAGTGATCAGCATCAGCGGCCCATGAAATTGCGGAATAATTCCACTTTGAAACTATATCCGGATCGGCTCCGTTTTCTAACAGCAGACGTACTATCCGGTCAGATCCGATATAGGCTGCTTCCATTAGCGCGGTTGAATTTACTTTATTGTTATTTATATAATTAACATCAGCACCTTTATCTACCAGAAGCTTCACAAACTCATACTGATTGTTTCTGCTGGCATAAGTAAGCGGAACCTCCCTTGACGGATCAGCAGCATTAAAATCAGCTCCGGATTCAATTAATAATTTAAAGCTTTCAAAATCGTTTCTATACATGGTCAGATGAATCAGTAATGTATTATCGTTTTCTGATACCAACGCGTCCGGGTTGGCTCCTTTCTCCAATAATTCAGCTGCCGCTTTATGATCACTTGCGTATATGGCTTGGGTAAGCTGCTCATCCAGGGTACCGGAGTAGGTGCTGCATCCATTAACAAAAAAAATTGAAATGCATATCAAAAATAGAATTCTAAAAGACATAAATATCCTCCTGCCGAAGTAATCGTTTTGGATTTAATATAATCTATATAAGTCATATCCTTGGTCAAGAAAAATGCAGGTTCCAGGAGATTTAATCTTATCTGTTATGTACGGAAAAATATGTCCTGTCACAGTAAAGTGATTTTGTTTGACAATTCAAACCATATTGATTGACATAGTAACTCCTGCCGTAATACCGGAATTCTTTTGCAATGATTATTATGCAGCCCCGATTTCCATTGGTGAAGTAAAATGGTTGCTAAATTTAAAGTAAACTTGCAACAAGCACCAAACAAATGTTTAAATTTGACAGATCATCGGAGGAATATGTGTTTTTAAATAATGACTTCTTTTATAGAAACGGTCTGCCATACCCATCAGATTTTTCAGTTTTTTGTGTTTTTTTATATTAATCAGTTTTGTTTTATACTTACCTTTAACATATTTCCTGAGATTAAAATGGATTATTATGATAACAGCGGTGTTATCATTTGTTTGCACCTGGGGATTTATTATATTGCAATCCTTTGGGTCAGCTATGGCAAACAGCACTACTGCCAGTGCGATGTCCCTGCAGGAAAAACTGTCTGTTTTTTTTCTATGCGCAGCAGATTTGTTCATTATCTATATTGGAGCTCTGCAGCTGACAACTTTGATGAAAGAACATATCTTCCGCTGGTTTATATTTGTTCCCTGGGTTTTCATTACAGCAGGGTTTCCACTGGCTTTATATTTTAATCAGGTCTTAACATATCGCGCGCAAATTAACAACAATATCAATATGAACATAGAAATCGTTACCAATGCTTTTTACCCGGTAATTATTGAAGAGTTGAAATTTGTTAACACCGCAAACAAAAGGGAACAGGTAATCAGACTCAGGAACAACACCCCGGACATTGCACCGGATTCTCAACCGGCTCCGGGTTCTTTATTACAAATGCAGTCAGACAGGAATACAACAATCCCCAAATCTGCTGATAAACTTTATATTAAATATTATTCACCTGTTGAAAACAGATTTTATAATGATTTTGGAGAGTTTGCTTTTAACAAAATTGAAATAGAAGAAAGACATGGACGGCACCTGTATGCCGATAATCTTCAGTTATTTATCAAACCAGGCGGAAGAATTGATTTTTTTCAACCAGCAAACAATAAAAACCTTTTCTATTTGTTTAATATTGAGTTTGAAACAATTCCGGATGAAAAAATCAAGGACATGCTTAACACTTCTTTCTCAAAAGATGAACTTGTAAAATTAAAAAAGATTATCGATAATAATAAAATCAGGGTGGCAAACTACAAGGCACCTGTTCCATTCCCGATAAAGTATCAGGCGGATCTTAAGGAATACTGGCTGACAGTTGATGATCTGTTTGGTTTCACAACAAAAAGAAGCAATAAGATATATGAAACGGGTTATGATCTGTTTCTCCCCAGGAAAATCGTAATTAAAGATAAAGACTCCAGCAAAAAATATGTAATTCAGCTCGACGAATTTGAAATAGAAAGCATTGCTGAAAAACTAATGAAAAACAGCAATAGTGAAGAGTTCCTTGTAGTCATAATTAATACAGACAAACGCAAGGTATCTCTTAAACGAGGTGCGGCAGTTAAAAGCCTCACCAATTTTACTTTTGAACCGGAGAAATAGTTTATTACTATAAATTACTTTTATTGTTATCTGAATTGTTTTTTAATTTTTATAAGAGGACATTGTGAAAAAGAACTATTTTATTTGCCCGGCACATGCACTTATATGCATTATTTTTCTATTTTTCATTACCGGCATCTATTCCAGAGAAGCTGCAAAACTTTCAAAAGGGGAAAACATGAACATCGAAACTGTAATTCAAAAAGGAAAGGAACATATTATCAAAACTGCTCTTTCTATTTACGAAGACAAATATAAAGATATGCCCATTAACCTTTCGCTATACAGTATTACCATATGGAGAAACTCCACGGAAATAAAAGTTGTTTTTACAAGAGATGTTACATGCCGTCCTTTACATAAAAAAAACGACAATCTCTATTACGATATAGTGATTGAAATCTTTGGTGAAAAAGTATCTCCTTTTGACATGTTTGGAACAGATAAATTCTTCATTGCATCAAAAGAAGAGTCTGCAATAATAGATACTATTAAGAAAAAAATGAAAATGCCCCTCCCGTTTTGTAAAAACAGCATTTACGAAACTGAAGAGTGGTATGTTGCCAGTATTACTTCCAGGCACTCATTCGGAAAATTCTTTTTTGACAAGAAGACTCTTGAAGAAATAAAGGATATGAAAATAGAAGGAAGCTATGCTCAGATGACCAGGCCGGATACACCCGAAGACCCGGATCCCTGGGTTGAGCTGTTTAAGGACAAATAGCCCAACCCGAATACGCAAATACGTTATTCCTTAAAACCTGCAGATGCAGCAGTTTTGCCGATTTTAACTCTCATATATGCAGCCCTGCGTATTCTCATTACATAAATTAATCGTTTATTATCGTTATATATCTCTTCTTTGTATAATGTAACTTATCATAGTATCCCTTCTATTGGAGTTGCTGCATTGGCAATTTCACCTGTTTTGGTCAGGTGCATAAAGGCATCCGCAAGTTCGAAGCTGCGTTTTACAACCTGCTCCCACCTCTCGACCCGCTTTTCAGGACAATTCTTATAAAGAATAAAATCATTTCGGTCCGGAATTTTCCCTCCCGGTAAAGATTTTATAAAATTCTCATTCGGAGCTATCATTATAACATTGCTGTAGTTGTCAGCCGACGGTTTTCTGCTTTTGATTTTTTTGTCCAGCCAGCCGGGGCAAAGACTGTCAAAAAAATGCGGGTATAATACCAGCTTTTCACTTATGTGGTTAAAGGGTAAATCAAAGTGATAATCAATCAGGCCGCCGTCACGGAATACACCGTGCGCACCTTCTATATCTGTGACATGTTTCATGGCAAAGGGGATGGCCCCGCTTGCCATGAGTGAGTCGAATAAATTCTGTTTATTAAGATTTACCATTTTGGTGTTGATATCATTAAACTGATGCTCCAGAATGGATGAACGGCAGTCTCTGAAAATAAATCTTTCGAAAAATAGTTTCAGGTTACTTCTGTTAAGCATGTTCATCGTGTAAGCGGCAGCGAAAAAAGGTGCAAGTGCAATTTTATGGTCGCTTCCACCCAATCCACGGCATCTCGCAGCAATTATATGCAATCTCATGAATGGATGTGATAAAATGTAGTCAATAGAGTTATTATCCAGATAATACTTCAGTATGGCCAAAGCCTCGTCTGATACTTCGGCCGAGTCGGGTTTAGCCGTGTACTGTTGACTGATATATCTGTTATAAAATATTTTAATTCTTTCAGATGGGTTCTTCTGCGAGATAGCGGCCAGCCTGAAGCTTCCAATGGAAGAACCTATCATGTTAAGGGCTCTTTTCCTGTTTTTAAACCACTCTCCGAAAATTATTTCGTCAAACCCGGCCAGTACCAACCCTTTGGGGCCGCCGGATGCTCCTGCGAACATATCGATGTCGTCGTCGCTCAGACCGTTTATTCTGATGTGTTCCAGAGCTCTTTTTCCGGCTCTTATTACAATTGGAAATTTTTCTGAGTCTATTTTGTCGGTATTCATGGCAATTCCTGTATTTTAATCTTATAAACTTTAATTACATGAATACCGGTAAAATCAACCTTTTTGTTATATATAGGGTATGGTAAAACTTCCAGACTATTCAGCTATTAATGTTAGCTCTTCATTAGCAGAATATTCTTTTTGCTGACATCAAGTCCAACAGATGCAAAGAGTGCGTTTTCGGGGCAGTGAGACACACACTTCATGCACATTATGCACTCGTCTGCAAGCACTCGTGTTTCATCTTTAACATATGCGGGTATGTCAATACTCATAGGGCAAACACTGCTGCATGTTTTACAGTCGGTACATTTCTCTTTTTTTGTTCCAATTTTTAAAAGAGCAAATTTGTTAGAGGCTTTTAAGAATAGAGAGACAGGACAGGCATATTTGCAAAATGCACGGTTATCCTTGAAACTTACGGCCAGTGCAATTCCTATAACATAATAGAGAATGTTGCCGGCGGCTCCCCAGATAAGAGCAGTCCTTGTTCCACTGGCCATGGCTTCGGGTGAAGTGTCAACAATTGTATATTTGAATATCAGTACCAGAACAGCAGTTAGTGCTAACGATAAAGCAAACATTATGTATTTAATGTAGCGAACGCCACCGGTCTGCCAGGTCGTGTTTTTTTTCCATGGCAAAAGATCAAGAAACATTACTGTCCAGCAATTCCATCCGCACCAGCTTCTTCCCGAAATAAGGGGTCCAATTATTTTGCCATTTGCGTAATTTACCATAACTCCGCCTATTACTCCGGCAAAAAGATAAAAGAAGAAACCCTCGATCTGAAAGTTCTGTCGGCCAAGAAGTTGCGCGAGAAAAAATAGAAAACTTCCAATAATTAACATGTTTGCTAAACGGAACCCGTTTTTATATTTTAAGGGAACTAACGCGTAAAGAGTCATGAAAATTGTATTTATCAACATGAAAATTATAAATATTGGTACGGGGGTAGTTTCTTTTAAAACAAAAACAAATACCAGTGACGCGATAATGAGTACAGAGTTTAACATCAAAGGTGCTGCGATAAAAGATTTAAAAGGGGTTTTGGCTGACATTTTGTTACCTCTTCAATTAAAATTAAGCTAATCATCTTCTGACTTTTATGTATTGCTGAATGACGAATAAGTCGTTAGAATACGCTTTTAAAATAAAACAAACTATAAAATCAGTGTCTATCAATATTCTGTTATTCTATTTAGATAATATGCTTTTTAGGAACAATGTCGCCTTGTCTGCGCAAAAACAGTTATCTGCTGGTATCTGTTTTAAGAGTATCATAAGGGAACTTCGAAAAATTACCATTTCCAGAATGGCTATGCCGTTTAAAGCATAATAAAGGTGTTTTTCGCAAGTTCCTATGCTCACTCGCCCAGCACCACTTTGAAAAATAAAGTGGTGCTGGGCTGCTCGCAGATGCAACCTTGTTGAAAAGTTAATTATTAGATATTGCTATAATAAATAGTTCTTGTTTATGGTTAATCTATATATCTTTCACATTATAAAGTTGTTTGACATATCTTTTTGAGAGCTATATATTATAAGGTAACTTCGAAAAATTACAATGCTCCAGAGGTTAGCATGGTTTAAGTGAACATTGTAAAGGAATTGTCGCAAGTTTCTTTGCCGGACGACTAGTATGTGCGGCGTGATTGAAAAGTTGATTATCAGAGAATACCATAATATATGCTTATCTGCTCGTGAATGAAGTTATTGTCTTCCTGTAAAAATATTTTAAGGGATTATTTATGATAAAAGCCGTTATTATGGCGGGCGGGGAAGGTACCCGGCTTCGCCCTCTAACTTCCAACCGTGCAAAACCCATGACTCCGGTCGTAAACAAACCGGTTATCGAACATGCCGTCGAGCTTCTGAAACGTCATGGCATTAACGATATAGTAATAAGCCTCTTTTATCTTCCGGAAAATATTCAAAACTATTTTGGTGACGGTTCCGAATGGGATGTCTCTATAACTTATTCGGTCGAGGAAACCCCTTTGGGAACAGCCGGAGGAGTGTACCTGGCTGCCGAAGGCTTTGACGATACTTATATAGTTCTCTCCGGTGACGGAATAATCGATTTTGATCTTACAAAAATAATTGATTTTCACAAGCAAAAAAAGTCCGATTTCACGATAGCACTTAAACGCGTAAAAGAGCCAACCGAGTATGGTATAGTAATAACCGATCCCGTAAGTGGAAAAATAGAAAAATTTCTGGAGAAACCGTCATGGAGTGAGGTTTTTTCGGATACGGCAAATACCGGTGTTTATGTAATCGAACCGGGTTTCATTAATAAGTTTGTTCAGCCTGACAAACCGTCCGATTTTTCATTTGATTTGTTTCCTCTTTTTGAAAAGCAGGAGGTCTCTATTTATGGATGTATTGTAGATGGTTACTGGTGTGATGTTGGTAATATAGACTCTTTTCTCTCCGTACATCGGGATATTTTGAACCGTGTTGCGGATGTAATAATCCCGGGAAAGATGATTGATGAGCAGGTCTGGGTAGGTAAAAATGTTCAGATCGAAGAAGGAGTTCAGATACAGGGTCCTGTGTTGATAGGTGATTTTGTTAAAGTAAAAAAAAGCGCGGAAATTTCTGATTACTCGATCATAGGGAATAACTGTGTTGTTGAAGCCAGGGCTTCTATTCGTAGATCCGTTATACTCCATAGTACAATAATCGGCCCCGGTGCCGAACTCCGTGGTGCTGTTATTGGCAAACGCTGCTTTCTTGAAGAAAACGTATCTATATATGAAAGGGCGGTTATAAGCGATGATTGCCATATCGGAGCTCATGCCGAGATCCCCTCGACTATTAGAGTCTGGCCTGACAAGGTTATAGAAGAGGGTACAAGATTAACGACTGATCTTATCTGGGGGCGTTCTGAAAAAAAATTACTCTTTAATAATTCTTCTATTACCGGTTCATTTAATGTTAAAATCACACCCGAGTTTTCCGCAAAACTTGGCTCGGCTGTAGGAGCCTGGTTGGGATTAAACACTCGAGTTATCGTCAGCCGTGATGCTTCAGGTGCCTCACGTTTAATCAAACGGGCAATTACATCCGGTCTTTTATCTATGGGTGTCGATGTCTTTGATCTTGAAATTGAATCTGTCTCTGTGGCACGTTACGCTTCCCGGTTTATTAAAACGGATCTTGTAATAAATGTTCAGACAAAACCGCAAACAGGCCTTCAATATATCGTAATTAATTTTTTTAATAAGAACGGCTTCAGACTTAATTTGTCTGCAGAAAAAAAGATCGAGGGAATCTTTTACCGCGGCGATTATCCCCGAAAATCTGCTTATGAGGTAGGCCAGATACACTATTCGACCCTGTATAAAGAGGCATACAAAGATTATTTGTCAAGCCATATCGATCATGAATTATTAAAGTCGTCTCAAATGCCTGTTATTATTGATTGTCTTTATGGAGCCTCATCCTATATCTTGCCCGATGTGCTTTCATTCTTTGGATTAAAAACCACAGTATTACGCGGACAGATTCAGTACGGTGATATTGGTGTAGAACTTAAAAGTGAGAATAGTAATGAACGTGGAGCCTTAAGCTCGATGTGCGCTTCAAATGGTGAGGTCGGTGCCATCGTATCATCTACCGGCAGTAATATATCTGTTTATGACGAACATGGTGATCTTCTTTCCGAAGACGAGATGATTATGCTGTTGTCAATATTTTTCGCAAGTTACCGCGACGCCCGCGTCTTTCTTCTTCCGGTTACGGCATCTCGAAAACTTGAGTTGATTCTTTCGGGTTTCGGAGCAAGAGTGAAAAGAATTTCGACAAAAATACGTTCGCCCAAAAAAACCACTCAGATATATTCTGTGTCAGAAGAGGGGGTTTACCCTTCACTTATAATTGAAAATGATATAATTGTTACATTTCTAATGTTGTTAGAGCTTGTACTTAAAGAGAAAAAGTCTCTTGCGCAATTAAGAAGAGAGCTTCCTGAAATGAATATGATTCACAAGCGTATCGATTGTACACAAAACGAGAAAGCTCAAATAATGAGAGCTGTAACAGAGGCTTCTGTTAAAGAATCAGTGGAATTGACCGACGGCATAAGAATTGTTCGCGAAGATTGCTGGATTCTATTATTGCCGGATGGTTCACAGCCGTTTATACATGTTTACGTGGAGGGTAACACCGAGAAACTTCGTGATTCCATTTTATCCGAATATACCCGTATGATAAAGAAGTTTTCCGGTATAAACAGCCGTTATGTTTAGTTAACAATTAAATTTTGTTTAAGTGGTAGTTTAGATTGACATTGTTTTAAAAAAAGTACTTTTGGATCAGATAATGTATAAAGAATTTTAGTTATTAGGGAACTTCCAAAAATCATCATTTCGGAAGAGGCTGCGTCGTTTAAAATATATAAACAGATTCTTTCAAGGAAAAAACAATGTATCAGGTAAATGAAAAACGTCTTTATAAAATATTTAAAGATCTTGCTTCTATCTCTTCTCCTTCGATGAAAGAAGAAAAAGTCATTGATTATCTGGAGGAGTTTTCTCAAAAGCATGGATTAAGTTTTACCGCATATCCCTGCGGAAAATCCAGAAACGTAATGATGAAGCTAAAGGCAACGGATGTTTCAAAAAAATCGGTGCTTTTCTCGGCGCACACCGATACAGTAACTCCTTGTGAGAATATTAAAGTAATCGAAAACGAAACACGCTTTACAAGTGATGGTACAACAGTGCTTGGCGGTGATGATAAGGCCGGTATCGCTGCCGTGCTTGAGGCTGTATTATACATATCTGAAAACAAAATTCCGCATGGTGATCTTGAGCTGCTTTTTACATGTGCCGAAGAGATCGGTCTGGTCGGTATGAAGGCCATGAATCTGAAAAATATTAAATCAAAACTATGTTATGTGCTTGATAGCGGTGGTCCTATTGGTACCGCGGCAATACAGGCTCCTTATCACCTTTTTGTCGGAACCGAGATAAAGGGCAAGGCTGCTCATGCAGGTATGGAGCCGGAAAATGGCATTTCGGCGATAACGGCTTTAGCCGGTATAATTTCCAAGTTGCCTTCGGGACGTATTGATGCAGAGACAACCACAAATATTGGTACAGTCAGTGGTGGTAAAGCCACAAATATAGTTGCTGCTGATGCTTCGTTTGCACTCGAAATAAGGTCGCTTTCTCAAAAAAAGATGAAGGCACTTGAAAGTAAAATTATACAGACAATAAAAAACGAAGCCCTTAAACACAGAGTAAAAGTAAAAATAGAAAGAAATCTTGAGTATTCAGGTTTTTGTGTTAAAATGGATTCACCAGTAATAGAGCATTTTGAAAAAGCGTGCGCGAGTATAAAGATAAAGCCTCGTTACGAGGCTTCGGGTGGTGGTTCTGATACCAATGTTTTACAATCGGCAGGCCTTGAGGCCGTTAATTTGTCAGCAGGCATGAGCAAAGTTCACACAACATCCGAGTATATAAAAAAAAGTGATCTTGTAAAACTATCACGCCTTGTAACGGCTCTAATTGACAAAGCCTAGTTTAATAATACAGTAAGGTTTCAGGGCTGGTTGAAAGACATGCTCTGAACCTGTATTCCCTCTATTGTCTTAAGATCCTCTTCAAGCTCCACCCACTCGTTGATGTCTCCTGCAAGTTCAAGAAGTAAAAGTCCGTCGGGAGAACAGTGGTTGCCAGCCTGATGCAGTCCAAGCCGTGTGCGTATAATACACCCGTGTTTGGTAAGAGTATCCTGAACGGCGCCAGCCTCTTTTACGCGGTCTGTTACAAGAACTCCAATAACTTTATGTGTCATAATATAACTCCTTTAACCTCTTTTTGTTCGAAATTTATTAACAACTAATTTAACGATAACAAAGTCTGGTCTAAAAATTACAACATTATAATCAAGTCAGGCTTGTCTTTCAAAACGCGCAAATAGCATAATTATAACTTTTGATTACAATCGCAATTTGTAATCAAATACCGTAAAGTGTAATAATAGCCTAAAAGTGTATATTCAGTCAACAAAAATCTCTATATATACCGGTTCTGGAGTTTAATAAGTGTATGTTTTCTTGATAAGGGAACTTCGGAAAATACTGTTTCTGTAACGGCTATGACTTTTAAAAAGTTATAAGGGTAATTTTTCTCGTTATCACTCGAAAAAACGCTCAATGAAATCGTTTTAAGACCAGCGATTATATTGGCTTTATAAAAAGATTTTTTCGGAAGTTACTTTACTGGGCTGCTCGCAATCTGTTTGAAAATTAATTATCAGAATATCCTGTAAATTTGTTAAATTACAATATTCCATAATATAAAGTTTAATAAGCTTTATTTTTTAATCTCCTTTGATAATCGTTTTATACACTTGACAAAATTAAAATAGGTGTAATTTATATTGTACAAATGAAAAGATTTTATGTTTTCACTGTTTCAGATAACTGATTTTAATTTCTAGTGATATTTCAGGCTTTTTTAAAGTAATTTTCGCAAGTTCCTCTGCTCACTTGTGAAGCACCATTTATAAAACACAAAGAGGTGCCATGCTGCTTGCAAATTTTGTGTTATACGAGTTGATAAACTAATTATCAGAGAATATGAAATTATTATTAAACGGAATTGATAATGAAAAGTCTTAAAAAATTCATAAACGAAGCGGAAAAACATGTTGAAGACATGGATAAACTTTCCGAAATAATTGGTGAAATTGCAAATGGCGACTTCCCTGAGGAGTATTATCTTTTTGCTTGTGAATTATGTGATCTGCTTCTGGGGCGTAATGCTTCTGATCATAAAACCCGCTACAGGCGTGGGTATCTGCTTTTTAAGGCAAACAACTTCGAAGAAGCTGCAGAAGAGTTTACGTATGTGATAAATAATGATCCAAAAAGAAGCTCGGCAGTTCTTTATGATAGAGCCCGTGCATATTATCAAAACGGCCTTTTTGAAGAATCTCTAGCCGACATCGAACGGATATTAAGCGAAGATAAACAGTTTTTCGAGGAGGGTTTTTCTCTGGATATTCTTCATGTTTTACGAGGCATGATTTTTATAAAGACAGATAAAACTGACTTGGCTATAGAAGAGTTTGAAAAGGCCGAACAATATGCACCTGACGATGAAAATATTACAAAAATGGTCGAGTCTGCAATATATGAGTTAAATCAGAAAAATGTTTTTTTAACCTTAAAAAAATTATTACGTAAAGATGAGACAGAATCATTTAAAGAAGTATTTGGATCGCTGAATAATCCTGATTATTCGATCATTTCTGAAAAGGGTATGTCTCTTCTTCATAATGCGGCAGAAATTGGAAACAGCGAACTTGCAATGTTTCTGCTGGATAACGGTGCAGACCCTGATTCTTTATCCGATGAAAATTTATGTCCGGTACATATCGCGGCATTGCATGATAAAAATGAAATCATATTAATTCTGTTCAAAAAGGGCGCGAATATGTATATGCCGTCTTCCATAGAAGGGGGTTCTCTTTTGAACTATCTTATAATACATAAAAGGCTGGATGACCTCTGTGCACTTGTTGCAGAAGGGGCCGATATTAATCGTATTATTCCAGGTGTGCCGGCTCCGTTGCATACGGCTGTTTCATCTAATAACTTGGATGCTGTAAAGAAGCTGATCGAGTTGGGCGCGGACGTGAATATCGAGGACAGTGACGGCGTTACGCCATTTGACATAGCTATTGATAACGGATTTATAAAAATTGAAGATCTATTTCGTGAACTACTTTAGTTGATTTCTTTCCTTAAATTTTGTATTATAGCCTGAATACATGTACAATAATCTGGTAACAAAGTCTATAAGAAACATCTGTTAAAACTGGTTATTTTACTCAAACAAAACCATTAATCCACCACCATTAACTAATTTTACTTTTGTGTAACATTACAGGCTTTGCAACGGATCTTTTTTGTTGTACTTTGAGTATGCCTGCCCGATCGTGGCATTGGCGGGTTTGAAATAAACCTGCAAGTATATATAAGGAGACTGCCGATGTTACAAATGTATCCCGACAATCAGGGGCTGTATGATAGTAACAATGAACATGATGCCTGCGGTATCGGGCTTGTTGCCAATATAAAAGGTAAACGTTCCCATGATATAGTGCGGCGCGGCCTTGAAGTACTCGAGCGTATGGAGCACAGGGGAGCCGAAGCTTCTGATAATAAAACAGGAGACGGCGCCGGTATCATGATTCAAATACCGCATGAGCTTTATTCGAGTGAAATAACCGCTCTGCCAACTGCTGGTAATTATGGTACTGGACTACTGTTTTTGCCTAAAGATGAAAAAGATAGAGATAATATAAAAAAAATATTTGAAGAAATTGTTAAAACTGAAGGTGCAAGAATTTTAACCTGGCGTCAAGTTCCTGTGGACTCTAGTGAGATAGGAGAGATAGCATCACGTACCGAGCCGCATGTAGAACAGGTGTTTATTGTTCCCGGAGATGGTCAGCAACAACAGTTAGAGCAACAGTTATACATAATCCGAAAAGTGTCGGAACGTGAAATAAGTGAAAATGCTCTTTATAAAAAGAGCATTTTTTATGTCGTTTCACTTTCCTCAAAAACAATAGTTTATAAAGGAATGCTTATGCCGGGGCAGGTTTCTGCTTACTATTCGGATCTAAAAGATGAAAAATGCTTAAGTGCGGCTGCTCTAGTGCATTCAAGGTTTTCTACCAATACCTTTCCGGCATGGGACCTTGCCCAGCCGTTTAGAATGATAGCACATAACGGCGAGATTAATACTGTCAAAGGTAACCGCTTTTGGATGCGCGCCAGAGAGCCATTTTTAAAAAGTGATGCTTTTGGTGATGATATTAGCAAAATATTGCCTGTGGTCGAAGGCGGCAAGAGTGATTCTGCGTCATTTGATAATGTGCTTGAGATGCTTGTCTCCGCGGGACGTCCTTTACCTCATGCTCTTATGATGATGGTTCCCGAGTCATGGAACGACAAGAATCCAATCAGTGATGAGTTAAAAAAGTTTTATGAGTATCATGCGGCCATGATGGAGCCCTGGGACGGGCCGGCATCACTTGTGTTTTTTGATGGCCGATTTCTTGGTGGAACTCTTGACCGAAATGGTTTGCGGCCATCCAGGTACACGATAACCGATGATGACCTCATAGTGATGGGTTCTGAAACAGGTGTTCAGGATTTTGAACCGCAAAACGTTCGTTATAAAGGGCGCCTTATGCCGGGTAAACTTCTTCTTGTCGATATTCAGGAGGGGCGAATTATTCCCGATTTTGAGATTAAGCAGATGATTGTAAACAGTAAGCCCTACAAACAGTGGGTAACGGAAAACAGGATTACTATGGAGGATATTCCTGACATAACGTCTTTTAGTGATGATATTTCCAAAGAGAAGTTGCAAGGCATTTTCCAGTTGTACGGTTACAGTCGTGAAGAGTCAGATAAATTATTACCGGCTCTCGCTATCGACGGCCAGGAAATAACATCATCAATGGGTACAGATACGCCTATTGCTGTTTTTTCCGATATTCCACAAAGACTTTACAGTTATTTTAAACAGGTTTTTGCTCAGGTTACTAATCCGGCTATTGACCCGATAAGGGAAGAGCTGGTTATGACCTTAACCAGTTTTCTTGGTCGGCAGAAAAACCTTTTGGATGAGACACCTGAGCATTGCCGTATGCTTAAGATATTGAACCCGGTATTTACAAACAAGGACCTCGCCAAAATTAAGCGGTTTGATAATCCGGATTTTATGAGTGTTGTACTTGATGCGGTTTTCCCGGCTGCTGATGGAGCTGCCGGATTGGAAAAAGCTCTGGAAAAATTCTACCTGCTTGCGGAGGAGAAGATAAAAGAGGGTGCAACTTTCTTAATAATATCTGATAAAACCGTTGATGAGAATTTTGTGCCCATACCTTCGCTGTTAGCATCGGCAGGTCTTCATCATCACCTGATTCGCAAACAGCTGCGTACTCAGTGTTCTATAATTGTCGAATCAGCAGAGCCACGTGAAGTCCAGCATTTTTGTCTGCTATTCGGTTACGGGGCGGATGCGATTAATCCATACGGAGCATACGCGATGTTAAAGAGCCTTGTCCTGGACGCCAAGATTAATATCGATTACGAAAAGGCAGTATATAATTTTAACAAGGGTATCTCCAAGGGCATTCTGAAAGTGCTCTCTAAAATGGGGATATCGACTCTTCGCTCTTACAGGGGAGCTCAGGTTTTTGAGGCCGTTGGACTTGGCAATGAACTTGTTGAGAAATGCTTTACAGGAACACCATCCCGTATCGGTGGAATCGGAATTTTACAACTTGCCGAAGAGGTTCTGGAATCGCATAAGCAGGCTTTTGTCAAAAAGCCGTCACTGCTTTTCAGTGAGGGTATGTACAAGTGGAGACGTGATGGAGAGCAACACGCATGGAATCCGGAAACAATTCATATGCTCCAATGGGCTACCCGTACAGGTGATTACACCAAGTTCAAAAAATTCACATCACTTGTAAACGACTACAATCGAAAACCTAATGTAATACGCGGTCTTTTCGATTTCAAAAAAACAGAACCTATACCAGTTGACCAGGTCGAATCTGAAGACGAGATCATGAAGCGTTTTACAACTGGTGCCATGTCGTTTGGTTCCATCTCTAAAGAGGCTCATGAAACAATAGCCAAAGCGATGAATAAAATAAAGGGCCGCTCAAATTCGGGAGAAGGCGGAGAAGACCCTGCCCGTTTTACCCCGGATAAAGACGGTATGCTTGCCCGTTCCGCTATAAAACAGGTTGCCTCCGGTCGTTTCGGTGTAACTTCCAACTATCTCGCCAATGCCGATGAGATTCAGATTAAACTGGCTCAGGGTGCAAAGCCTGGTGAGGGTGGTCAGTTACCTGGACATAAAGTAGATATTAAAATAGCTGCCACACGTCACTCAACTCCTGGGGTAACATTGATATCACCGCCGCCTCATCATGATATCTACTCTATAGAAGACCTGGCACAGCTGATTTTCGATCTTAAAAATGCCAATCCAAATGCACGTGTTTCGGTCAAACTTGTCAGCGAAACCGGAGTTGGAACCATTGCTGCCGGTGTGGCCAAAGCCCATGCCGACAATATTCTTATTTCGGGTTACGATGGTGGAACAGGGGCTTCTCCCCAAAGCTCGATACGTTACGCGGGACTTCCCTGGGAGATCGGTATGGCCGAGACTCATCAGACACTTGTTCTTAATGATTTGAGGGGGCGTGTACGAACCCAGACTGACGGCCAGCTGAAAACAGGCCGTGATATCGTTATTGCCGGTATGATCGGAGCTGAAGAGTTCGGTTTCGGAACTTCTGTCCTGATAGTTCTTGGCTGCATGATGATGCGTAAATGCCATCTTAATACCTGCCCTTTCGGTGTTGCTACTCAGGATCCGGAGCTTCGTAAAAAATTTATGGGGAAAAGTGATTATCTGATCAATTTTTTCCGCTTTCTGGCACGTGATGTCCGTGAAACAATGGCTTCTCTTGGAGTTAGCAAATTTGATGATCTGATTGGACGTACCGATATGCTTGTTCAACGTGAAATTGATCACCCAAAGGCATCGTTTGTCGACCTGTCAGCGATAATATATCGACCGGCTGAATCAGATAAATACGACGTCTATTGTAAAAAAGATCAGGTTCACAAAACCGAATCGGTTCTTGACCGAAAGATTCTGTCTGACGCATCAAGAGCATTAGACAGCGGTGAAAAAGTTAATCTTGAGTACAACATAAAAAATACAGATCGAACTGTGGGTACCATGCTTTCGCACGCTGTTTCGCAAAAATATGGCGAATCGGGACTTCCTTCAAATACTGTTAAGGTAATCTTTCGTGGGTCAGCGGGCCAAAGTTTCGGGGCTTTTCTTGCGCGCGGATTAAGTTTTAAACTTGAGGGTGATGCCAATGACTATTTCGGAAAAGGACTTTCCGGAGGAACTCTTGTGGCTGTTCCTCCTGCAGGTTCAAAATTTACAGCCGAAGAGAGCATAATTATTGGTAATACTGTTCTTTACGGTGCAACTTCGGGTGAGGCCTATATTAACGGAGTTGCTGGCGAAAGATTCTGTGTTCGTAATTCGGGTGCGCTTGCTGTTGTCGAAGGTACGGGAGATCATTGTGCCGAATATATGACAGGCGGTCGTCTTGTTGTATTGGGTTCGGTTGGGCGTAACTTCGGTGCCGGTATGAGTGGCGGTATAGCTTATGTTTATGACAAGTCCGGTGATTTTGATTTTTATTGTAACAAGGGCATGGTCGAGTTAACTCGCGTTGGTGATGCGCAGGATCAGCAGTTTCTGCTTGAAACAGTGCAAAAGCACTTTGAATACACAAAGAGCGCCGTTGCCGGACGAATACTTGAAAACTGGTACGCGTCACTTGGAAATTTTGTTAAAGTGATGCCGCTTGAATACATGCGTGCCCTGAATGAGATGAAGATCGCAGAGATCAATAAAAAACTCGTAGGAGTCACTGAAGAAGAAGAGCTAGGGAGGTCTGTATAATGGGAGATCCTAAAGGTTTTTTAAAAGTAAAAAGAAGAGAGGGCGGATACCGTCCTGTTGAAGAGAGAATAAATGACTATCATGAAGTTGAGATTCAACTTGATGAGTCCGGGCGTAGAGAGCAGGCTTCGCGTTGCATGGATTGCGGTGTCGCGTTTTGTCATTGGAGCTGTCCACTTGGCAATATCATGCCGGAATGGCAGGATGCCCTTTACCGCGGTGACTGGAAGTATGCTTATGAAATACTTCAGCAGACAAACAATTTTCCGGAGTTTACGGGGCGTGTCTGCCCGGCTCTTTGCGAGGCATCTTGTGTGCTTGCCGTAAATGATGAACCAGTTACTATTAGGCAAAACGAGTGGTTTGTAATTGATAAGGCCTGGGAACTGGGTCTTGTCAAGCCCCGGATCCCGCAAAACCGTACTGGTAAAAAGGTCGCTGTAATCGGCGGCGGTCCTGCCGGTTTGGCGGCTGCGGACAATCTTAATCAGTTTGGGCATACGGTTACACTTTTCGAAGCCGAAGCAAACGTAGGCGGATTTGTCAGATATGGAATTCCCGACTTTAAACTTGATAAAAAGGTCATCGAGCGCCGGATCGGACTTATGGAGGAAGAGGGCGTTGTTTTCAGGACATCTACCCGTGTTGGTAAAGACATCGCGTCCGAATCTCTGCTAAAGGATTACGATGCAGTATGTATAACCATAGGCGCAAGAAAACCACGCGACCTTGTATGTGAGGGCCGCGATACCGGCGGTATACATATGGCTTATGATTATCTGTCGCAGCAAAACAAAAGCTGTTCGGGTGAAAAAGTCTGCAGAGAGTCTCTTATTCAGGCACTGGATAAGGATGTGGTTGTAATAGGCGGAGGTGACACCGGAAGTGATTGTGTTGGTACCGCTAACCGTCAGGGTGCACGTTCTGTTTATCAGTTGGAACTCCTGCCTCAGCCGCCAGCGCATCGTACAGAAGATATGCCTTGGCCGCTTTGGCCCAGATTGCATAAGGTTTCCTCTTCACATAAAGAAGGCTGTGTGAGGCTCTGGTCGGTATCGACAAAAAGAATCGAGTCTGACAGCGAAGGAAATGTTAAAAAGATACATGGTGTCAAGGTTCAGTGGGACAAGGATGAAAGCGGACGTTTCGTGATGAAAGAGGTTCCAGGATCCGATTTTACCCTTAATGCTGATCTGGTACTGCTTGCAATGGGTTTTGTTCACCCCGAGCATGACGGACCTGTTAATGATTTAGGTCTTGAAAAAGATGAACGGGGTAATATAAAGGTGGACTCATCATTTAAAACAAGTGTCGACCCGGTTTTCGCGGCCGGCGATGCCCGTCGTGGAGCCTCGCTTGTGGTCTATGCTATTGACGAGGGCAGACGCGTAGCTGCTGAAATAGATCAGTATCTGTTATCCTGAGCATCGTTGGTTAAGATAAAATGAACAATCCGCACTGTTATTCCGATTCCGGCTTAACAGTACGGATTGATCTTACAAAAGCTGTTTTATAACTTTCCGTAATTTCCGATTTCTGTCCTCTCCGGGTTTAATAGATAAACCGGATAGAAGTTACCCACCTTGATTATAACAAGGTCTCTATTCGAAAATAACTCCGTCCCCGTTTTATCGTTTATAAAAGATGATATTCCTTCAAATAATGCAGTTTGCTAGTTACGAATTGAAATATCTGATCAAATTTCATATAATATTAAGATGAGTTTGGGTTCAGCTCTATTTTTGATCAAATAATGGGTTGACTCCATAACATAAAATTAATTCAATCTCAAGCTGATATGAAGTAGTAAATTGCATAAAATGGTGACCTGGTAAGAACGTAATAAATAAAGTTTTTATGTCTGCTTGACTACTTAACAATTTGAAAAGGGAGCTTCGTCCAACTTCTCAAAAATGTCATAAACGCTGATATTTACAGGGAGCTTGAAAAAAATGCGGCATGTATCTTTACGAAAGGATACGTATCATAGACAATATATAGAGTAAACAAAGGTAAATTAATGAAATTAACAGGAAAACAGAGAGGATATCTTAGAAAGTTGGCACAGGAGCTTGACCCCTGCATTATGATAGGCAAGTCGGGACTTTCAGAACAGCTGGTCAAGGCTGCAGACGAAGCTCTGGATCATCATGAGCTTATCAAGGTCAGATTTTCTGACTTCAAGGATGAGAAAAAAGATCTTTCTAAGAAATTGGCTCAACTTACAAAATCAGAGATTATCGGTCAAATAGGCCATGTGGCCATGCTGTACAGACAAAATAGTGATATTGAAAAAAGAAAAATAAAAATTATAGAGTGATTGTGTCAACAATAACATTCTTGACGGATTTTTTTTGTTTCTTTAGATTGGGGCAGCATGGTTGGAAACTGGTTTTCCTCTGTAGCTGTCAAACTTCCGGATATTTAATGAAGGACACAATTATATGCCCAAAAAGAGCTCGTTGCGCAAACGGATGATTTTCTATTTTATATTAATCGCTTTTGCTAACGTTTTCGTTGCCGGTGAGATAATATTTGAAATATCTAGCGATAAATACCGTCAGAATGTTTATAGCAGTATAGATACCCCCCAACAGAGTGAGAGAGTCCAGGTTGTAGACAATATGCTTGATCAGCTTGTAAAAAAGTATATAGTGCTCGTATCCATATTGATTCTTGTTTCATCTGTAATACTGTTTCTGTTTGTAGTACAGATCGTCTCACCATTAAACTACATGATAAACATGGCCGCTAAGATGTCCGAGGGAGACCTTAGTCTGCGAGTCAAGATGCGGTCTAACGATGAACTCTCGGATCTGGGCAATCTGATCAACGATCTCTCTAACAATGTTCAGGAAATCATTGCCCAGGTTGAACGTATAAGTTTTGATATGACAAAGCTTTGCGCATTACATTCAAAAAATCTGAAACGGCATAGTAAATTTCCTCAGATATTCAAGAGTGAGACCGATGCGATGCACCTGATTTCGCAAAATATGCTGTTACTTAAAAACAGTTATGTGTTATATGCCATAGAATCTTTTAAACATAATTATCTTGATAAGGAAAACACGCAGTTATGATTGAGTATATATGGTTAATTCCTGTCGGAATGATTATTTCGACCTTTGCGTCTGTAATTGGTATCGGTGGTGGTCTTATCTGGGCTCCGTTTTTTATACTTCTTTTGGGTATGGAACCACAGCACGCCGCTATGTACTCTTTCGCGGTGCAGATTGTCGGTATGGGTTCTGCCGCTATAACAAACATTGTGCATAAGAATATATACTGGAAACTTGTGTTTTTCCTGATGCCGTTAATATTTATTGGTGAACTTGCCGGCTCTTTTGTTAACCAGAGAATAGCTTCTCCTGATGTATTACAAGGTGCAATGGGGGTGATGAGTATCTTCGTCAGTCTATTTTTTGCGTTTCAACCGGAACGTTACGACGCGGTACTTAACGAAGACCGTAAAACCAAGCCCCCCTGCTGGATGATGGGGTTATGTATTCCTTTCGGCAGCTTTTCCGGTCTTTTTTCAGTAGGTATCGGTGATAATCTTGTTCCGCTTTTCCGCAGCAAGTTAAAGATCTCAATGACAAACGCGGTGGGTACGTGTCTTTTCCTTAATCTTGTTATTGCTCTTGTCGGTCTTGTGCTCCATTTATGCTTAAGTGGCAATAATTTTGGTTTTCTGAATCTTGATATTCTTGTAATGTGCTGGATCGGTGTTTTTACAGGCGGGCAGATCGGCCCAAGAGTAAGCGGTTCTATCGGTGATAACCGCCTTAAAGAGATGTTCATATTTATTCTGATGCTTATTGGTATACATCTTATTTACAAAGCTATGTAGCGTATTTCAATTTTCCCTTGCGGATTCCTATTATTTTACATTAACCAGCGAGACGCACTGCAGTGCGTCTTTACGATTCTGCCATTTTCTTTCCTTTCTTTCTCTTCCAGAGAGTGGATTTACTTTTAGTAAAGCAATAACCTTTCTGTTCTTTCTTTTTATGGCAAAAAGAAAGAACCAAAGAAAATGCCACAAGGGGCTGCTGCCCCTCGACCCCGCAAGGTGAGGATTATTAATAATATTCTTAAAGGTTTTATGGCTTTGATATTTATACGTAATTTCTGCTTTTGAATGTCCGCTTAGCTGGCATCCTGCCAGAAGCGCTACTGCGCCGGCATCGTGCCGGCTTTAGAGTACCTGATATGGAAGTTCTGATTTTATGGATTTTTTCTAAACGGTTTTTGGATTTTCAGCTAACAGACAACTCAACTTAGAAATAATTTCATCCTGGTGTCATTCCGGCCGAAGCGAAGCGGAGTGCCGGAATCCCGGGTGATGACTAATTCCTAATATGGATTCCTGCATGCGTAGGAATGACAATATACGGATTCGTATTGATTTACACCGTCCCTATTGTTTACACGGCCGGGCGTCTTTACGATGCTGTTATCGTTTTGTTTTTTTATGCGGGAATTTTGCTGTTTGTTGATCTTACATTGCCTTTTCTTCGCCCTTTTTTTCAAAAAATCAGTTGTTATATGTAGATGAAAAAAAGGAGGTGAAAGATGAATGAACACGATAAGCTCTTTAAAGCGATAGAGAGCGTTAAAGAAAATGCTACGGATTTGATCAGATCAGTGTTTCCAAAAGAGATAATAAACGAAATCGATTATGATTCATTACAGCTCGATAATAACAGTTATGTGGATAAAAATCTTAAAGAGCACTATACGGATCTGGTCTATCGGTGCAAAAGAAAAGATCATCATTTTGTAACAGTTTCGCTCTTGTTTGAGCATAAGAGTTTTAAGCCAAAAAATGAGTATCTTCAACTTTTACGTTACATGGTAAATATCTGGTCGTATCAGGAAAAAAACAGAGAAAATCTCACGTTGATTGTTCCAATAATATTCTATCATGGCAAAAAGAGATGGAAGATCGCTCCGTTAAAAGATTTAATTAATGGCTGTGATGAAAAATGGGCTCAATTTGTTCCGGATTTCAGATACCTGCTAACTGATGTAGCCCGTTATGATGATAAAACGATTAAAACCAAACTCTATAAACGGGAATTTAACCGTGCCCTGGCCCTGATTTTTAAGTATATTAGTAATGAAAGCTTGCTTTCTGAAAAGCTGTACGATATAATGTTTCAATTGAAAGATTATCTGGATAACGAAAAAGATATACAGCTGATAATGTCTTTTTTAAAATA
>JAFGRW010000128.1 GCA_016934935.1 Spirochaetota bacterium
AATAGGCGTTCTATTGGTGATTTTGCCCCTTGTAGCGGTAATTTTACCGTATTTTTTCCGCCGTTTCTTGTTACCTTGGCGTAAATGCTTAAATAATGTTCCACCAGCAATTTTATCGGATACAATAAACTCATAAATCCTTTGGTGGGAAATAGAGATATTGAGTTCTTTTCTCAAATATACAGAAATCTGTTCAGGACTCCATTGCTCTTCTTGTAAGTAAATTGTGACCAGGTTCTCGATGCCTTCAGTCCATTTACAGTTCTTATATGAGTTCAGTTTTCTCTCTTCGCTTTTCTCCTGAGCCTGTTTATACCGATATCCTTTTTCACCTTTATTACGATTAAGCTCTCGATAAATAGTGCTTTTGTCACGTTTCAACAATTTGGCGATTTCCGGTCTTGAAAAACCTGCTTTACAATATACATATAGTAATATTCTCTCTTCATAAGTTAACTGCTGATAGGCCATGCGTATCTCCTTTAAGTTGGTTTGGTCACTTACATAAAGAAGATATGGTCTATCAGTAGTCAACTCTTCTCTATGATGAAGAGTTGCACTTGTTACTTGAATTCAGGTATTTAATTGTCAGCCGAAAACAAATATATTTTAATTTGAATTATTATCAGTATGTGATATAATAAAAACCAATCACGAATAATGTTAAATCAATTTATAATAAATATATAAATTAGTTTATTAAAAAGGAATCTCCCATGAGCCGCCATAAGCCTTTTCAAAACAAACATAACCAGCTCAAACATTAACAAAAATCAACATTCAACGGTGAAAACCAATCGGATTACCCGTAGGCGGAGCGCACATTCCTGCCCACATCCTCTCTGTGTTGGGAAACCAGCAGGTAACTGAACTCTTTGAAAGCGGACAAATCCAGGCCAAGCGGGGTATTAACACCCCTGGTGACTCCCATGAGAAACAAGCCGATAACATGGCAGAAAAAATGGTTCAAAAGAAAACCAATCCCGATTTGCTGAAACACACCATGGATTCCATTACGGCCAAAAGCGACAGTGGTGCAAAAACTTCCGAAAATGCTGAAAAAATATCAAGGAATTATCAGGCAAAGGCATCAGCCTGAGCCAGCCCTTGAAAGATTTTTTTGAATCGTAATTAGGTGCAGATTCAAGCAAGGTGAAGATTTATACTGACGTCGAAGCCAATGAAATGGCCGAAGCCCATAACGCTCACGCCTTTACCCACAAAAACGATATCTATTTTAACAAAGGCGAGTACAACCCTGAGACCAAAGAGGGGAAGAAGCTGTTGGCCCATGAGCTGGTGCATGCCATGCAGCATTTTTAATTGTATGCTATTTATATATCAGCTTTTATCTTTTCAATCTTTTCAATAGATAAACCGCTGATACGGGCAATCATTCGAATATCAATGTCTTCTTTCAGCATGTTTTTTACGGATTCAATTATACCTTCTTCTCGTCCTTTGCGTTCGGCTTCGTAAAGGCTGTTCGCCCGGTCGCGTTCCGCCATCTCCCGGCTTATAGCCATCAGCCGAAGTTTGTCGTCGGCTGTAAATTTTGTGTACTCGTTATGGGCTTTTTCAAGTATGGGTTCGTCTTTTATTACTGTGTTCATTATCTCCTCCTCTGAGCCTTCATTTTTAAAATAGTTCATCCACCGTTCCAGCCGTGTTCGTCCGGGAAAATCCGTGACTTTGGGCAGCTCCAGAAAGTGGATCATCAAATGGTCCGTCAGTATCAATTCAGGATTATCCTTGTTCGCGAGCAGATAGCAGGTATGTGCTTTGGGATAACCCTCTTCCAGAACAAAATTGACAAGGTTTATACAGATAACGGGCTTCAATATTTCAAATTTGTCAGCGCTTTTCAGCTGATTGCTGTACAGCCTGGACCAGTAATACAGCGACCTGTGCGCGAAATTTCTGTCACCCCTTATCTGGATTTCTATGTTTATGGTACGCTCTTTTTCGTCTTTGGCTTTCAGATCAAGTACAGACAGTTTATCTGTCTGATATTCCTGAATATTAAAGGGATTAAGTATTTCAACCTCTTTTATCTGTTCGTAATCCGAATCTTCAAAAACGGCGTTGATGAAGGACAATAGTATGTCCTTTGTCTCTTCGCGTCCAAGAATATATTTGGCGACAATGTCATTATATGCCTTAATTTCGTTCATAGCTTAATGTACGTGAATAATCTGTTATTGTCAAACTGAAAAAATTTTGACAATGGTGAAGGACTGGTTTTGCGCGTTGTCCCCTATATTTTTCTGGTCACTATTTTCACCTTCATTTATTTTTTAACCAAAAACAAAAAAAATAATAAAAATTCAGTAAAATAACCAAATAATCCAAAAAAATCCCAGTTTTCACTTGTTGAATTACATATCAACAAGACAGACACACCAAAATATGGTAAAAATCATCTTAAATTGCGCTTTTTTGCCGGTTTTGTCTGAAAAAGACATATCAGCGATGCAGCGCAATAAATCCGGCAGCAGATGCTGTTTGACTGGCCTTTGCAAAAAGGCGGTAATCTAAACGGTGTCTGTTAGTCGAATGAAGGAGATAAAAAGATGAAAATGAAAAAAATACTTTGGGCACTGTTATCAGTGCTGCTTGTAAGCGGAATGCTGGCCCTGACAGCCTGCGGCGGAGGAGGCGGCGGTACCGACGACAAGGATCCGGGTACTAAAGATCCGGGTATTACAGATGATACGGATGATACAGATGATGAGGAAGAAGCGATTACTACCTTTACTGTTACCTTTGAGACAGGCTGTGGAATAAACCCTGACGGCACAGAAGATCTGGTCATTAAGGAAGGCGAAACGGTACCCCGGGTTGATGAAGATCAATTTGTTTTTGATACAAAGGATGTAAAAGCCGGTTTTTATTTTGATGGCTGGTATTCAGACAAAGAGTTTACAAAAAAATGGAATTTTTCAACTGGCATCACAAATGATATAACCTTATATGCACACTGGTTACCAGAAACAGTTAATTTAAATTATACGCTTGTTGGGAGCGAGTATCGACTTGATGGTCCATCTGGCAGTGTAACTTATAGTAATGGCAGTCTTGTAATTCCGGCTTATCATTCTGAAGGAAGCAATTATTATCCTGTAACAATAATTTCCACTGATGCATTTAATAATCAAATTAATATTGAAAAAGTTTATTTACCTTCAACAATATTACATATTAAACAGGGGGCATTCTCTGGTTGTCCTGTTGATAAAGTCTACATTAGAGCAAATAATCCTCCTGATGCACCAGCTATCGACAATGATAATATTGGAATATTTTGGCCTAATGACAATGCTATTAGTATGAGGATCTATGTACCTGTGGGTTCAAAAGTTTTGTATGATTCCGATGATCTTGATGCTGAAAAAATTGGATGGTTAGATTATGCAGGAGCATATATAGAAACAGATTGATAATCTTAATTTTTTTATAATTCCAGAACACAAAATCATGCCGACTTTTTAAGGCTATATCTTTTCTAAGTCGGCTTTTTTTTTTAGAAATTCATTAAATAAAAACTTTGTAAGTAAAGTATTTATTTTTATTTTTTAAAAAGGAACCAACCATGCACCACAACAGATCCAATAAACCCTCCCAACACAAAGAAAAAGATATCTCCTACCGACGCCAGGGTAAAAAGAAACCCATGCCAGCCTACGCCGACTACGTCGTCGACGGCGGCCTCCACATCCCCGGCTACCTCCTCTCGGTCCTGGGAAACCGCAAAGTCACCGAACTCTTCCAAAACGGCCAACTCCAGGCCATGATGAAAGTTGACGGATTAATTATATTGTACAAAACTAACCAATAATCCCAAAAAAATCCCCGTTTTCACTTGTTGAATTACATATCAACAAGACAAATACGTCAAAAATATGTTAAAAAAATTTTGTTATACAGTAAAACATAAAAAACAACACAGTTTTACTGTTTACTGGTATGTTCAGCATATTGCCGTTTTTTTACAGAGTGCTCAGTCAAATATTGATTCACGGAGTGCTTGCACAACACGGTTAATATTCTGCATATCCAAAAAAATAAGGAGATTAAAATGGGAAAAACAAAATTGGGCATTATAGTATTAATGCTTATGCTGCTGAGCATTGGAGGCTTAAGCAGTTGTGACGGAAAGTCCAGTGGAAGCATCAAGAAAACATCGGTTGAAGGTCTTGACATCAAATACGACCTTACCACAAAAAAAGGGTACAAAGAAGCGATTGAAGACCGTACGTTTTTAACGCTGGAACTTGAAAATGCGACAGTTGATGAACAGGTATCAACCGGAATACTGGGTGATACAGACAGCGACGGCGAAGTAACCATAGAGGATTCTCTGCTGACAGCTCAATACTATATAAGTATGGATCTTGAATACTTTGACACAACCGTGGCGGATGTTAACGGGGATACTGTCATAAACATCACAGACGCGCTGCTTATTGCACAGTACTACTCCGGTCAGATAACTTCATTTCCTGTTGAAGCGATGCAGAGTTATACAGTATCATTTGATACAGACGGCGGCAGCACCATTGAACCTGTGACCTTGAAATATGGTGTCCTTTTGGGCCGGCCGGAGGTACCGGTTAAAGCCGGATCGTACTTTGCAGGATGGTACAAAGACGAGGCTTTTACTCAGAGATGGAACTTCTCGGCAGACACTGTTACAGCAGATACAATCTCTGATAATGCCGCGGTAAATATTGTACTGTACGCCAAGTGGGCATCACTGAATGATTTTGAGTATGAAACAGGCGATGACGGCAGCTTTGTAATCATAACAGGATACACGGGTAGCGAAGCTGTTTTGGCAACTCCCGCGCAAATTGACGGCAAACCGGTACAGGTTATTTCTGAAAGCGTATTTGGTGGAAATGAAACTGTTGAAGATGTTACACTAACAGGACCTTTAACCGGCGTACTGGAACGCACATTTAAAAACTGTGTTAACCTGAAATCGGTTACTATTGAAGATCAGGCCGCGGTATCTGTTCAGAAAGATACTTTCGCGGGGTGTGCCGCGCTGACAGAAGCTTCTTTTGGAAATTCTGTTCAGAAAATAGGAGACGAAAACGAAATGGTCTTCTATGACAGCGACAACCTGAGAACAGTAAAAATCGGATCATCTGTAACATTCATCAGTCAGGATTTCGTGCGTATCAGCACTAAGCTTACGGATATCATTGTGGACAGGGACAACCGTTACTACAAATCCATAGACGGTGTACTGTTTTATGCTCCAACAGATAAAGACATCTACACCCTGCTCAAGTATCCAGCAGGAAAAATGGAAACGGATTATACAGTTCCAGCAATGGTCACAGATATTGCGCCTTATGCTTTTTATTGTGCCGGCAATATTCAGACAGTTAGTTTTGCTCATGATTCTGTCGTTACATCAATTGGCAATCATGCGTTTTATGCCTGTACGAAGTTAAGCACTATAATTCTGCCTGCTTCGGTTACAAGCCTTGGAGAGGACAATCCCTTCGGATTTTGCGACATTGAAGAATTCGTTATTGCGCCGGGAAACAGCCACTTTTATACCATTGATGGTGTTCTTTTTGACAGCAGTAATGTTTTAAGATGTTATCCTTTTCAGAAGAAAGATACATCGTATGAAGTACCGGACTCAACTACAGGAATTGGAAACTGGGCTTTCTCTAGTAATTTTTATCTCAAAGAAGTATCTATTAATGAAGGCGTAACAGAAATTGGTAATAACGCGTTTAATTGTGCCGGTCTTGTTACCATTGCCATACCGGCATCGGTCAGGCGTATCGGTTACGCGGCTCTTGATAATACACTGTATCTGATGACAGTATATTTTATGGGTACAAATCCGCCTGAACTGGAAGAAGGCAGTTATAGTACGGGTGTCTTTGACTGGGACAGTATTAGAAAAAACAATACGCAGATACTTGTACCTGCCGGCAGCGTTGATACATATTTAAATGCCTGGGGTATAGGCTTTGAACGCAACCTCAAAGCTCAGTAACTTTTACACATAAACAGCAGCGCATATATTTCTGTAAAGCTGTTACTTTTTTTACTTATACAGGTCTCCCGTTACAAGGGGGGCCTGTTGAGTATGCCTGGTGAAACTGTCAAACAGGTTTTGTAAAATAAATTATAAATTTAACAAGCTGCTTTTTAGAGAGAGTTTTTACAAAAATACTTTATGTATGAGAAGTTAGGTTTTTTATGTTATGGAGGAGAAATTGAATGCAAGTTAAATGTGAATATTGTGGTTACATGACAAGTGATAAAGAAGAAAAGTGTTAAAATTGCGGCGCTTTTAACGAACATTTTGCACGTATGGCGAAAGGGACTCCAAAAACTATTAAGGAATTAAAGAAGTGGTATGTTGATCGCAATCTTCCATCGGAGGATGTTACGAGATTTTTTATTGGAAAAAATGTTTATAAAGCAAGAGCTTTTGGTATCTATGAAGATGGAGGAAAGTTTATTGTTTACAAGAACAAGAATGACGGCTCAAGAGCAATTCGATATGAAGGAACTGATGAGGCATATGCAGTTAATGAACTTTATTTAAGGCTCAAGTCCGAAATACTGAATCAGAAACTCTGTAATGCCGGAAATAAGGGACGAAACGTATTCACTGGCGTAAATAGAAGAAAGAACCTGACGATAGTCGGAATATTCTTAACAATCATATTTCTCATTTATATTTGTACTTATCATAACGGTTATTACAAGTGTGGTGGTAATTATTATTATAAAGACACTGAAACGTGGTATATTTTTGATAAATCATCAATGAGTTATCATGAGACAGAATGGCCCTTCGATCAGGATTTCAGGGATTTTAAGACAGACGAAATGCCTTCTTATTCCTGGTCAGACTGGTCAGAATATTCCAAAGCTAAGGGCCGTGGTGGTAGAACCGGCTGGGATTCTGATTATGATTGGGATTCAGGTTCAACATGGGACTCGGGAAGCACTGACTGGGATAGCGACTGGTAAATTGAGTTCATAGTTATTTTTGATTTAGCCGTTAAATTTTTATGATGCAAGCGGCATTTCCTGTTTTACTCTCAAATCATCAGGAATAACATTCCGGCAAATTATACCTGTTTATACTTGAATCTTAAAGTATCCTGGGTTCAAGTATTAGCAGGCATAATTTTATGAATAATTTACCTGTATTTGCCGCAACCGCGACAAGTCAAACTATGTATATCGTTTGAAGTATCGCAAAAGTGACATATACAATTGTCAGAAGTATTCTTGTTATCATTTTTTACCGTAATTAGCTTTGTGCCTGAAAAAAATCCAATATTTTGTCGTTATAGTATAATAAATAGGTAAATACACCATTTACAATGAACGACGCAAAATAATAAATTATTACGCTTCTTCGGTAACCAGAGAATATAAGGATTAATGAAAGAATAGTTGCTATAAGATATAATGCTCTTGTCCATTCTTGTCCCTTAAGAAGAGCAAATCCTATAAAAATTGATACAGCACCACCAATTATCATGAGTAATAATATTAATACTACTGCATAACCATGATGGGCTCTAATTATTATACTAATACTTTCGATAATTGCCTTGTTAAATCTAAAAAGACCAGAAAAACCTTGTAGAACCAAACAGATGCCAAATATTATATTAGTGGCTCCAAGAAAAATTACCAAACCCGGTGTTTTAACCTTTTTCATATACTTTTATACTCCTCCTTTTATTTACATGAAGCTGATTTCCTTTGAAAAGGTATCTTTTCAAAAATGGCTTTTTCAGGTTTTTTTGGGAAATAACCCTTAAAAAGACGGAAATTAGCTTAATGATATGGAATTTTAGCATAAAGTATAATTTTTGTCTTGTTGAATTACATATCAACAAGACAAACACGCCAAAAATATGGTAAAACACTTCACTACTGCCTGCTTCCCGGGTTTGCCTTAAAAGGTTAACCTGTGGCTGCAGTACGATAATTTTGGCAACAGATATCATGTGACCGGTTTCTGTTTCAAGACGGTA
>JAFGRW010000129.1 GCA_016934935.1 Spirochaetota bacterium
AATGATAAGTATTACAGTAATATGTATAGTTTTGACTAGTTGTAGCCGTGGAGATGTAAGTACAATAGATGAATTTACTAAAGGTAAAAAACTTGTCTGGTCGGATGAGTTTGACTATGAAGGCCTTCCGGACCCAAAAAAATGGAGCTATGATGTCGGCGGTCATGGTTGGGGTAACCAGGAACTTCAGTACTATACGGAAAAAAACGAGAAAAATGCTTTTGTAAAAGACGGCAAGCTTGTTATTACAGCGCGAAAAGAAAAACATGAGAGTAATGAGTATACATCTGCTCGTTTAGTCACAAAAGGCAAGGGGGATTGGTTATACGGAACTATACAGATACGCGCAAAACTGCCGCAGGGTACCGGGATATGGTCAGCTTTGTGGATGCTGCCAACAGAAAATGCATATGGTAGTTGGCCTAAAAGCGGAGAGATCGATATCCTTGAATATGTCGGTATTCAGCCTGACTTTGCGCATTCGTCAATTCATACTGAATCATTTAATCATACAAAACGTACCCAAAAGACTGCCAATATTATGGTCAGTACTGCAGAGGAGGAGTTTCATATTTACACTCTTGTATGGTCACCGACTAAAATTTCATGCTATGTTGATGATAAACAATACTTTTCACATGACAATATTTACCGTGGATGGCTGGAGTGGCCGTTTGACAGAACTTTTCACCTGGTTATGAATACTGCAGTAGGCGGTTCGTGGGGGGGTAACAGGGGGGTCGATGATTCGATCTTTCCCCAGGCCTTTGAAATTGATTACGTACGAGTGTATCAAGGAAAGCCCCTTGCCAAGGATAAAGAAGCTCCGGATAAACCTCTGCGTTTTTCATCAAAAGCATCTTCAATTGCTTTACAACTCAATTGGGTGCACTCTTATGATGAGTTTGGGGTAAAGGAGTATGAAGTATATAAAGATGATAAATTTCTTACAACTGTTGCGGCTAACACTCTTAGTGTTGAAGACCTTAATCCGGAAACTGAATATAAATTTAAAATCAGGGCTGTCGATTTTGCAGGAAATACTTCTGAGTTTACCAGTGCTTCATTTACTACAAATGCAATTCGTTCCGTAGCTTTGCCGGGATTGATAGAAGCTGAAGATTTTGTTGCTATGAAGGGTATTCAGATTGAATCTACTTTAGATTCAAACGGCGGGTCAAATGTTGGCTGGATTGATGCTAATGATTATATGGATTATCATGTAACTGCCAAAAATATTAAGTACCGAATGCTTCTAAGAGTTGCTTCAGAGTCAAATGATGGAATTGTATTGCTTATTGATGACGAAGGTGGAGAACTTGCCAGAATCAAAGTGCCCTCAACCGGGGGATGGCAGAAATGGCGGACAGTAACCTCGGAAACATTCTCACTACCGGAAGGTGTAAGCAAGGTGCGTCTTTTGGCCAAAACTGGAGGGTTTAACATTAACTGGTTACAGATCAAATAGTATTGACTTGAGGCTGTTTTAACAGCCTCTTTATTTTAGGTATAAAAACTGGTAGTTCCAGATTCAGTTTCTTTACCTAAATATGTGCCGAAATCAAAAATTGCTGGTAAAGCCAAGAACGGTGAGAAGCTTGGAGATTATGATGTGGTTGACATTATCAAAGATAATAAGGGAACTACTCCCGATAAAGAACACCTTATTGAGCTGGGCTCAATAAATAATCGAATGATATTGCTCAATTATGTTGTAAAATTCATTTTGTCAAATGCGGGGTTTGCAATGTTCCTTTTAGTAAAGATGAACTTTCACAATGTGATGAAGTTACATTAAAACAGATAGTCGTAATCCACGAACCATTGTCAAATAACCATTTTTTTTACTTAAAAATCCCTAAACACCAAATAATTCAAAAAAATCCCCGTTTTCACTTGTTGAATTACATATCAACAAGACAAACATGTTAAAAATATGTATGAATAATTCCATTTATCAGGTTTTGAATTTCAATTTTATTTTTTTTCTGGTTTTTTAAAGCTATACTTTAAAGGTCGTGTTAATTTTTGTATCTGATAATAATGCATTGGAGCTTACTTTTTTAAGACATAATAATAATCAATAATGAAAGTAAGGGGGGATTATGACCAGGTATTTTTTTATTTATGTGATCATTGCCGCTTTACTAACTGCTTGTGAATCAAATTTCAGTTCTCCACCCATCTCTTGGAAAAATGTAAATCAGTATAATGATAATGAAGAATCTTCAAGTCCTGATTCAGATACTGGGGGAGTGGGGGACGACAATAGTGCTGAACCCGTTGATGATAGTGAGCAGGCGGAAAATACTGTAGATAGATCTTTACGAATAGACCTTCAATTTGACAACAATCTTGATAATCTTGCAGAATATGTCTATGAGCATTACTGGATTGGTACTCCTTCTTATGATGGGGGGGCATTAGACCTTGCAGGTACCAACAGTTATGTTTTATTTCCTCACAATGATGATTTCGGAGGTATGAACTCAATTTCTATTACTGTAGTCTGCAGGGTAACAGGTGTACCAGAGGCAGCTAATCTGGCTGTATTAAAAAAGTATCAGCAGTATGAGATTCGTCTTGGCGAAGATCAGGTGTATGCATCGATAATGACGGATGAGAGCGGAAATGTTGTTGTTGATACCTATAACTACTCTGAAGTAAACAATTCTGACTGGCATACAATCAAAGCTGATTATGATGGTGAATACTTTGAGGTATTTGTCGATGATATTAGCATTGGAAAAAAGCAATGCACTGGAACTGTTCTTAATCGAACTGAGCATGACCTTTATATTGGCAAAGACCCCTGGGGTGATTCTTTCTGTGGCCAAATTGATTCTGTTGTTCTCAGCTGGTAATCTGATATGTGTTTGGCTTCTTAATCAATTTCCATTATATTATCGTCAAATACTGTTACCTGGTTTTTCCCTTGTGTAAAATTATGGCCTCCACACTTTCTGCATTTTGTGCCAGGAGACGTATCATCAGAAGTTATACCACAAGTAAGACATTTTGGCTGTTTTGAACAGTATAGGGCAGTATCTGCTATTCTTATAAGCAGGGCAGAAATGTCTCTCTGATATTTTATATTGTCTGTTTTACTTGCGTTTTGATGAGCCTCGACAGAACCCGGTTTAAGTGTTTTTTCTATGGTTTGTGTGTTGTCAGACAGTGATGAAATACTCATGTTGCAGGTAAATTATATTGGGTTTCATTTCCCGTAATTTCAGTTTTTTAAACCCGGTCCTCAGGTTTAAAATGCTACCTGTTTTCCTGAGCACCATGGCCCCGGTATGGTGTTCATACGTATCATTAATCGTTTAATGTTGTCAATATTAAAGAAGATAACAGAAAGGTCTGCCAGGTTCCGGTTAGACAGCTCATGGTTAAACAGACTCATGGAGTGTCTTCTGTTAAAAAGGCTGGTCAGTTCATCAATTGCAGCCATTTCTGTTGCTTCAAACTGTTTTATTTTTTCTTTTTTTTTACAAGATACATGTGCCGGAAAAAATTTTTTTATGTTACTGACTCCATCCCCGTTTTATTCCAAAAAAGTCTATTTTTGAGTCACTGCTTTTGACACATCAGTTTTTGATAAAAAGCGCAGAAAAATTTTCAGAAAATCATATTAATTATCAAATAATCCAAAAAAATCCCAGTTTTCACTTGTTGAATTACATATCAACAAGACAGACGCTCCAAAATATGGTAAAAATCATCTGAAATCGCGCTTTTTGCCGGTTTTGTCTGAAAAAACCAGAACAGCGATTTAGCGTGATAAATCCGGCAGCAGATGCTGTTTGACCGGTTTTTGTATAAAGGCGGTAATCTGACGGTGGCTGCCAGTTAAAGAAGGAGAAAAAAAGATGAAAATGAAAAAAATACTTTGGGCACTGTTATCAGTGCTGCTTGTAAGCGGAATGCTGGCCCTGACAGCCTGCGGCGGCGGAGGCGATGGTACCGACGACAAGGATCCGGGTACTAAAGATCCGGGTATTACAGATGATACGGATGATACGGATGAGGAAGAAGCGATTACTACTTTTACTGTTACCTTTGAGACAGGCTGTGGAATAAACCCTGACGGCACAGAAGATCTGGTCGTTAAGGAAGGTGAAACGGTACCCCGGGTTGATGAAGAGAAGTTTCTTGAAGCTACAAAAGAGGTAAAAGCTGGTTTTTATTTTGATGGTTGGTATTCAGACAAAGAGTTTACAAAAAGATGGAATTTTAAAACTGACAAAGTAGAAAATGATCTAGCACTTACTGCAAATTGGTTGCTTGCT
Source organism: Spirochaetota bacterium (assembly GCA_016934935.1). GTDB lineage: Bacteria > Spirochaetota > UBA4802 > UBA4802 > JAFGJZ01 > JAFGRW01. The sequence goes on from JAFGRW010000129.1 coordinate 4,293, forward strand.
ACAGATGGATTGTCGTATACTTTTGTGACTGATCATTACGAAATAACTAATAAAGGAAGTGCCGACTTTTCCTCCAATAACTGTATTATACCGGGTTATTTTGATGATGGAAGTAATGGTTATCATCCTGTTACTACATTGGGTAATAATGTGTTCCAAGATGAATCAGATATTATATATGTCTATTTACCTCCAACTATTGAGAATATAGGTTTATTAACATTTGCAAATTGTTCTCTTGAAATAGTATATTGTAGAGCCATCGAACCGCCGAATGGTACATCTAGTATGTTTAATGGTTTTACTGAAGAAGAAGGGCATATTATATATATTCCAAATGGTTCTTTTAATTTATATGCTTATAATTCAATTTGGACAAATTATTATCAGTTTCTTAAAGAGTATTAATATATATTCTAAAGTATCTTTATATAGTAGTTCTTTTTAATTACAAATAGATTTTTGTATTGATTGAACTATCGATAAATTACATAATTTATTAATAAGTAGTAATTTAGCAGATTTAAAGGACCTAATTTTTAAATCTGCTTTTTCTTTAATATTTTATATTAGATTTAAGTATTAAGTGCAACTTTTGATTTTATAGTATCATACGGATTTATATAATCAAGTCGTTTTCTTGGCCTGTTATTCA
>JAFGRW010000130.1 GCA_016934935.1 Spirochaetota bacterium
AACATGTGACTCTTTAAATGCTAAACTGTACATCATAATTGAAATCCTCCGTGTTTTTAGAAGCTTCAACTATGCTGACATATAGGGATCCAAGACCGCTATCACCTGCCCTGGCTGCTTCGATCGATGCATTTAACGCCAACAAACTTACCTGCTCTGCGATATCATCGATCATTTTAATATTTCCGACAATTTTTTTTGAGCTATGCATGATGGTCAGCATACTTTTATTCATTTTGTGCATAGCAGTATCACCGATTACCACATTATCATTAATTACTAAAGCCTCTTTAGTAGCTAAGTGAATTTTAGACTCCATGTCGAAGATTGTTTGGGATAATATTTCTATTTTTTGATTTAAAGAATCAATTTTTTCGTTTTGATGAACTGAATTTTCAAATATGGTTTTAGCACGCAGCTTAACACGACTAATTGTATCATTCATCTCTTTTGCAATCTCTGATTGTTTATGCGAGACAATCAAAAAAGAGCTTGAACTTGCAGACAATTGCTCTGACGCTTTAAAAAGATTATTTATAACATGTATTATAGTTTTGATTATTTCCTGTATATTAATAATAAATGAATCAAATAATGCCGCGAGTACTCCTGTTTCATCTTTAGAAATTATACCAATTCTTTTTGTCAGATCACCATCACCATCCGAAATATCATGCAACCTGCTGATTATACGTTTTAAAGGTTTATTTATACTTTGTATTATTTTTCTAGAAAAAATAAATGTAACCAGTATAAAAACAAGAGCGCTTATAATTGTGAGCAGAGCTATTAAAATCATAAGATTTTCTTTACTCTTTTCAGTTGAGTCCGAAATTTTGAAAACGGTTTTTGTAAGATTATTCAGGGGAACATCTTCTATTCTATCAACTTTTTTATTTATCAATTTTATAGATTCTGCATAATTTTCTTTATTATAATGTTTTAAAGCATTCTCATACTGGGTATTCATCGCAACATAACTGTTATATAACTCATCCAACGTCTGCAAAGTATTTGGATCGTCCGCAACCAACAATTTAAAATCATTTATATCGCTCAATATTGTTATTGTTTTGTTAAAAAATACTCGTTTTGCTCTATCAAAACCGCTTGGGTCCTGGGCATTAATTAAAATGCTCTTCCAGTCACTATTGTGTATATATATTGCTTTTTGAATATCTTTGATACGGTTATTATTATACTCGTACAATCGGTAGTCATTATTTTGCTTAACAAAGAGGATTATTATAGAGCTATAAGCAAATATTATTATAAATAGAAATATAAAAAACTGCAAATAAAGTTTTGTACTAATATTCAAATTTCTAAAATTCATAATCAATCCTTTAGAGCTCTAAATTTTAAACCTGATTATATTTAATATATATTTATTTGGTTAATTTTCGAAGCTCCCTTATTATCAATCGGATGCAGATAATTGACATTTATAATTTGATCATCAATTCTTTTATCTAATTATGCTTATGCCTTAAAAAGAAAACTACGAGTACGAGAATATTTAAAACAATAAAAAAACTCTCCCGGAGGTTGTGAGAGAGTTTTTTTATTAATGAACTAACTACTTGCTTCCAGATTTATTTTTTGTATAAACATCAAAACAGACAGCACCAAGAAGTACAAGCCCCTTGATTACCTGCTGCCAGTCAACGCTTACACCTAAAATAGACATACCATTATTTAAAACACCCATTACAAGCCCACCAATAACCGCTCCAACAACGGTACCAATACCACCGGATGCTGACGCGCCGCCGATAAAGCAAGCCGCGATTGCGTCCAGTTCAAACATGTTACCGGCTTTCGGAGTCGCAGCGTTTAAACGACCAGCAACAATAAGTCCAGTAACTGCAGACAATACACCCATGTTAGCATAAACCCAGAACATAACACGTTTTGTTTTAACACCCGATAATTTTGCAGCTTTTGAGTTTCCACCTAGTGCGTAAATGTGTCGTCCGGCAATGGTTTTTTGCGATATAAAAGTATATATAATAATGATTACCAATAACAATATAAGCACTATTGGTATTCCGTTATATGCCGCAAGGCTTATTGTGAACGCATTAATTGTTATAATGATGATGCTCCACTTGAAAAATTCAAAACTCTTAGGCAAAACTTCAAATCCATAATTAATTTTATTTTTTCTGGAATTCAGTTCAAACAGGATATAGATTATTGACATCAATATCCCGATTATAATTGCTGTAATCGCAGCAACAGTCAGCCCTAAAATGGCCTCTTTTTCTCTGCCGGGAAGATATCCCGCGGCAATAGCCTGGAAAGATTTAGGAAAAGGAGCAAGAGTTTGACCTTTTAGAATTACCATCGTCAGACCTCTGAAAACAAGCATACCTGCCAAGGTTACGATAAATGGAGGAAGTTTAAAGTATGCAATAAAGAGTCCTTGAAATGATCCTGCCGCCAGCCCTATAAGAAGAGAAAGTCCAACAGCAAAGACAACCGGCATTTTCAGGGTAACCATCATTACAGCCGACAAGGCACCAACTAAGGCTACTATCGAACCTACCGAGAGGTCTATGTTGCCGGTAATGATTGCAAGAAGCATCCCCACTGCAAGAATCAATACATAGGCATTTTGCAAAACCAGGTTGGTAATATTCATCGGTTTAAGTAATATACCGTTTGTAAGTATTTGAAAGAGAACCATGATGAATACAAGCGCGATTATCATTCCATATTGACGAATGTTGTTTTTAAAATAACTCTTTAATCCTGTCATGCTAAACTCCGTTTTCTTTGATCTGTTATAATACATTTCATTATGCTTTCCTGAGAAGCCTCTTTCGCGGACAACTCTCCAGCGATTCGCCCTTCAGTGATCACATAAATCCGGTCACACATTCCAAGTAGTTCCGGCATTTCTGATGAGATCATAATAACCGATTTTCCTTCTGCCACAAGATTGTTTATCATTGTGTAAATTTCATATTTAGCTCCGACATCAATGCCTCTTGTTGGTTCATCAAGAATCAGGAGGTCAGGATTTGCCATAATCCATTTACCCAATACAACCTTTTGCTGATTACCACCCGAAAGATCTTCAACCTTCTGTTCGAGCCCGGAACATCTAACGTTTAATTTGCTGCGATAATTTTGCGAAGTCAGTACTTCTTCATTACTATTTATGACTCCATTTTTACTAATTGCCTCCAGACTGGAAAGAGTAAGATTTCTCATTATATTATCGAGAAGTATAAGGCCATATGTTTTTCTGTCTTCAGTTGAATAAGCAATTCCGTGTGAAATTGCATCACTGACATTATGAAAATTTATTTCCTTATTATTTTTCATTATCTTTCCTGAGTGTTTGACTCCCCAGGACTTACCAAAGATGCTCATTGCGATTTCGGTTCTACCTGCCCCCATCAAACCTGCAAAGCCGACAACTTCCCCTTTTTTAACAAAAAAATTTACATTATCTATAGCTTTTGTATCGGTATGTTCTGGATGATATACCGTCCAATTTTCGACCCGGAAAACTTCTTCTCCAATGTTTGAGCGTCTAGATGGAAACCTGTCGATAATTTCACGACCAACCATGCTTCGAATTATACGATCTTCATCTATTATATCTTTTGATTTATGCAGATTATCGATGACTTTTCCGTCACGGATTACCGTAATAGCATCTGCAACTTTTTCTATTTCATTAAGTTTATGCGAGATAAGAATTGATGTAATACCCTGTTTTTTTAAATCTACAAGTAAATTAAGCAATTTATTACTTTCTTCGTCGTTTAACGCCGCAGTAGGTTCGTCAAGAATAAGGAGTTTAACATCCTTTGATAGAGCTTTTGCAATTTCTACAAGTTGTTGTTTACCTACTCCGATACTGTCTACCAATGTTGTGGATTTTTCATTTAAGCCAACTTTCGCAAGAAGCTTATTTGCTTCTGAAATAGAATCATTCCAGTTTATTACGCCTTTTACTGCCCTCTCGTTTCCAAGAAATATATTTTCGGCTATTGATAAAAAAGGTATGAGTGCCAGCTCCTGGTGGATGATTACAATACCAAGTTTTTCACTGTCTTTAATATTGTTAAAACTGCATTTTTGCCCGTTAAAATAGATCTCACCGTCAAATGATCCATGAGTATGAACTCCACTTAATACTTTCATTAACGTAGATTTACCGGCACCGTTTTCACCGACAATGGCATGAATCTCCTGATTATTAACTGTAAGATCCACCGAGTCCAGCGCTGTAACACCATAGAACTTCTTTGTTATACCGCGCATTTCCAAATGTATATTTGCCATTTTGATATCCTTAAACATAAGGAGAACCCGTTTTCAGGGTTCTCCTTATGTTAATATTTATTTAAGCTGATCTTCTGTATAATAGCCTGTATCAATAAGCGCTTCTTTGTAGTTATTGATATCTACAGAAACTGGAGATTCAAGATATGATGGAACAACTTTAATGCCGTTATCATATGTTTTGGTATCATTAACTTCTGCGTCTTCGCCTTTAAGCACTGAGTCAACCATATCGGCAGCTCTTTTTGCAAGAGTTCTGGTGTCTTTAAATACAGTTTGTGTCTGCTCACCGGCAATCATGGATTTAACTGAAGGAAGTTCTGCGTCCTGACCAGTTACTATAGGAAGTTTTTTGCTGCCTGAACCGTATCCAACACTTTTAAGAGAAGAAAGTATACCTATAGAAATACCGTCATATGGAGAGAGAATTGCGTCAACATTTGATGATGTATAATGTGCAGTAAGTATGTTGTCCATTCTTTGCTGAGCTGTTGCACCATCCCATCTTAAAGTTGCAACTTTGTCAAATTCGATCTGTCCACTTTTGACAACAAGCATTTTACTATCGATATATGGCTGAAGCTTTGACATTGCTCCATTGAAAAAGAAATAGGCGTTATTATCATCCGGTGAACCAGCGAAAATCTCGATATTAAAAGGCCCTTTACCATCTGCAAGACCAAGTTTATCAACGATATATCCACCCTGCTGAACTCCTACAAGGAAGTTGTCAAATGTTGCATAGTAGCTTACATGCTCACTATTCCGTATTAGACGATCGTATGCAATAACGGGAATTTTAGCATCAGCGGCTTTTTGAAGTGTGTTTGTCAATGTTTCACCATCAATTGAAGCGATGACCAGACAATCTGCACCTTTTGTAATCATATTTTCAAGTTGTGCGACCTGGGCATCGATGCTGTCTTCAGCATACTGTAAATCAACCTGATATCCTCTGTCTTCGAGAATTTTTTTCATGTTTCCGCCATCTTGAATCCATCTTTGTGATGACTGTGTCGGCATTGCAATACCTACAATTTTTTTTCCGCTGTTTTTACCGCATGATGCTACAGAAACGATGAGTGCTAAAGTAATTAAAGCAGTGACAAATTTGACGATACGTTTCATTTTAAACCTCCCTTTTTTTATTTTCCGATAGACGGATTTTTAAATAGGCAATACAGTTATGTTGAGTCGGACAGTGAGTTACGCATTGCTTCATATTTGATCATTTCGTAAGCCATATTATTATTTTTGTCAAATTTAAAAAATATTTCTTGTCTTTTTTTGAACATTTTATTCATTTTTTATTAAAATTAGGTAAAATTGATCAATAATAATGATCATTTTGTTTCGTTTTGTTCATCAGCCGCCCTTATTGCATAATGCGATTTTCAGTTGAGATATAAATAATACTGTTATAATGATGGCCAAATAAGCTAATAATAACCCAAAAAAACTCAGGTAAAAAATGTTTGCAGCAGAAAGAAAAAGAATTATTATTAAATATCTTCTGGAAAACAACAAAGCAGAAGTTGTGAAAATCAGTGAGATGCTAAATGTTTCCGAAGTAACTATACGCCGTGATTTTGAAAAACTCGAAAACGAGGGATTTCTAATAAGAACACACGGTGGTGCAATTCTGCATGATCCTTCTGAAAAAACATACACCAAAGAGCCTGCTGTAAAAGCCGCCGAAGATGAAGAAAACAATGAAATTGCCGAAACTGCGATGGCACTGGTTAAAGAAAACGATGTAATAATGATTACTAGCGGAGACATCAGCAGATTATTGGCAAAAAAATTATCCGCGAAAAACGGATTAACGATCCTGACAAATGACTTGATCGTAGCCCTAAACGCATCCGCTGGTGGGCAAAACAGGGTTATTTGTCTTGGTGGAGAGATCGATCAGGATAACGTTTCGGTGACTGGAACCATTACTCTCAGAAACATGCAAAAATATCATGTGAACAGAGTTTTTATAGAAGTTGATGGTATTAGTGAAAAACTTGAACTGTCAGTCTCCTCACAACAAAAAGCGGAACTCATTGAGTCTGCAATCGAAAGTGCTGATCATGCAACCCTTCTCTGCCACTATACACTTTTCGGAACCAAGGCATTTATGAAGCTTGGTTCGGTGACAATGGTAAACAGCTTTATAACTAATCCGATTCTTTCTGATAAATATAAAGCCGCGATATACGACAAGAATGTTGTTCTTTATACATCGATTAACGCGTTCGAAGGCAATGTATGAATAAAAAAGCAATTCTGGAAATCAAAGGTGTCAATAAATCATTTAAAGATGAATTTGCGTTATCAGATATAAATCTTAAGATTTATTCTGGCGATGTGCATGTGATTATGGGAGAGAATGGGTCTGGAAAATCTCTGCTTATGAAGATTATTTCAGGTTTTTTTACAGTTGATTCAGGGGAAATACTATACAATGGAGCAGTTATTAATCATCCCACAGTTAACAAGGCTATCAAGAGCGGAATTTATTATCAACATCAGGATTTACCTGTTTTTGAAAATTTATCTGCTGCTGAAAATATATATTTTGATTACCGGATAAGCACAAAAAAAATGTTAAAAACATGGAATGCGTTAGAAAACATTTCAGAATGCACCAAGCTTTTTAAAAAGCTAAACATAAATCTCTCTCCAATAAAAAATATGAGCCATTACGGCTTTGCCGAAAGACAGCTTCTTTTCGCGGCAAAGGCTTTTATCTCCGATGCGAAAGTTATAATTTTTGATGAACCCACCGCCGGCATGAGCGAAGTTGAGAGAAACATATTTTTTGATATCCTTGCACTTATCAGGCAGAAGGCAGAAGTAATTTTATATATCAGCCACAGACTGGATGAAATTACAACAGTCGGAGATGTGTTATCTGTGATGGAGCATGGAAAGCTAATATCGACAAATGATATCAGAAATGCAAACAAACAGGATATCATACGCCTAATAACAGGAAAACAGGACATTCATCAGTTTCCAAAAATATCCATTAAGCCGAATAGTGAGTGTGTTTTAAGTGTAAAAAATATGACAAGCGGCTCTATTCTTAAAGACATCAGCTTTAATCTTCACAAACAGGAAATTCTGGGTATTACCGGCCTCATGGGTTCCGGCAGAACCCGCCTTGCGAATTGCCTTTTCGGTATAAAACAGTCCGATGGAGGAACTATTCTGGTCTCAGGGAAAAAACAGCGATTTGCACACCCTCTTGATGCTTTACTTGCCGGCATTTCTTTAATACCTGAAGACAGACATACGAACGGTATTTTTTATCCATTAAATATGCGCAATAACATGACGCTTCCCAATCTTAAGCGCTTTTTAAACAACAGCATTTTAGATGACAATATTCTTCGTCAGGTTGTTAACGATTATGTAAAAAAGCTGGGCATTACACCTGATGACTCTGACAATGGAATTCAGTTTTTTTCTGGAGGCAACCAGCAAAAAATTCTATTAGCAAGATGGTTTATGAAGCGAAGTTTAATTTACATAATGGATGAACCAACACGCGGAATAGATATCGCATCTAAAATCGATATCTATAACTCAATGAATAACTTAATTGTGAAAGGCGCTTCAGTTATACTTATTTCTTCTGACATCGATGAAATTATAGGTATGTGTGACAGAATATTAATTCTAGCTGATGGCCGGATAACTGCCGAACTGTTACAGAAAGAAGCCACCAAAGAAAAAATTTATTCTTTAGCAATTAACGAATAATGATATTTTTTTTTAAATCATAATTTGTATAAAAATGCCGCATAAAAAGCGAATCTACCAGATCATACTTAAAGGATTTGGTATCCTGAATATATGAAAACTCACCATTGCGAAACTTGTCTAATACTACTTCAATATCACAAAGACTTTCAATACCGATCATATAATCATAAACACAAAGCAGTTGTTTATAAATTTCCTCGCCAATTGATCCTGTTTTAAAATAGAAAGCAAGATTTACTTCTTCATTGTGCTCGGATTTTCCTACTGGTAAGCCAAACACTTTTTTCTGATAATCAACATATTTTTTACGAATACTATGGGGTATGTTTTTGTTTAAAAACAAATTAAGTATATTTTGTTGCCCTTCATTTGTGGCTAAAGGCAGGTTATCTCGATTCATTTGCGGATTAACAACACCAAGTAGTTCTGTATCCAAAACTATAAACATATCATGTGACTGATTTATCTGCTTTAAAATTGAAAAACGCTCTGTCTTGATATCATTAACCCTGGAATAGTCTACAATATACTTATCTTCCTTTTTACGGTATATAAATTTTAATTTTTTACTCATATTGCCAATTCCTTTTCTCAGTATGCAATTGATCGATAAATCGAGTGTTTCATTTATGCAAAAAACATTTCTTAACGAGTTCAAAATTTATATGTTTTTCAGCTCAAAACAATTTTAAGCAATTATCGATATTTATAAATCACTGTATATTTGTATAAATTCCAAATTTAATCAAGCTTTTTCAATATTTTTTATCAATTAAACAGGAAAGGGCTAACACGACATTTTTAACCATATTTGAAATTGCTTAAAAAAATGATTGATTTCAAAACTAAAGCAGAATCAATAAATCAAGAAATATGGGTTATGTATCAGTAATCTCTGATAATTAACTTTTCAACAAGGAACTTGCGAAAAATTCCTTTAGAATAGGCACTTAAACCATGTTACCCTCTGGAACAGGGTAATTTTTCGAAGTTTCCTATAATTTAAACTTATTGAAGGTTCATTATGAAAACTGTTCTTGTGACTGGAGGTGCAGGATATATAGGATGTAATGTTGTACGGAGTCTTGCATCAAAAGGCTATACTCCGGTGGTTTACGATAATCTTTCCGGTGGATTCAGGGATTTTGTAAGTGACTTTGAACTTATTATTGGGGATATTGGGAATTATGACCTTGTCTGCGAAACGCTAAAGAGTTACTCTATTGATTGTGTAATGAATTTTGCATCTTTCATCGCGGTAGGTGAATCATGCAATTACCCCTTAAAATACTACGATAACAATGCATCAAAAACCATAACTCTTCTGAAAGCCATGACCGATTGCGGCGTAAACAAATTCATTTTCTCATCCACTGCTGCAGTTTATGGCACCCCGCTTGAAGTTCCAATAACAGAAAATTCACCACTAAAGCCTGAAAGTCCCTATGGTCGTACGAAACTTATGGTAGAGAATATCCTCTCTGACCTTAGCAGGTCTCAGGATTTTAGATACATGGCGCTCCGTTACTTCAATGCTGCTGGAGCAGTTCCTGACGGAACAATTGGAGAGAGCCATATCCCGGAGACACATCTTATTCCTCTTGTTTTGCGCGCAGCCCTGGATCCTGATTATGTAATAACAATATTCGGAGAGGATTATCCTACAAAGGACGGCACATGTATTCGTGATTATATACATGTAACCGATCTTGCCGATGCACATGTACTTGCGCTTGAAAAGCTTTTTGACGGCTCAGAAAGCAGTATTTATAATCTTGGCAACGGAACCGGCTTTTCAGTAAAAGAGGTAATTGATTCAGCAAAAAAAATCACCGGTAAAGACTTTTCCATCAAATCAGGACCACGCCGGGATGGTGACCCGGCGATTCTAGTAGCATCATCTGACAAAGCCCATTCAGAATTAGGCTGGGTTCCTCAATATCCTGATATTGATAATATTGTGAGTTCAGCATGGAACTGGGAAAAACAAAAAAAGCGAAAAGGATATTAGTGTACGAAAGACAACTAAATCTCACCTGCCCCATCTGATGCCTTTACGGTGTAAAAATCAGCGGAAAGGGAACACTCTTTTTCATAAATTTGTCCCAGTTCATTTTTAAAAAGATCAATACTGCTGTTTTGCACAAGACTAATAACAGCTCCTCCAAAACCGGCACCTGTCATTCTGCTGCCGCACACACAATCCATTTTCTGTGCATTCAAAGCAAGCGAGTCAAGCTCCTTGCCCGTAACCATATAATTATCCTTAAGCGAAATATGAGAGCTGTTCATAAGCCTGCCAAACAATCTTATATCACCTTTTTTAAGCGCCTCAGCTGCATAAATTGTCCGCCTGTTTTCCGAAATAACATGAAAGGCTCTTCGGTATTCGTTTTCAGTAAGAAGATTTTTGTGCTTTTCAAGATCACTCTCGCTTACTTTACATAAATTCTCAGCATCAATTTGCGTGTTAAGCATTTTTAATGCAGACTCACATTCAGATCTTCTTTCGTTATATTTTGAGTCAGCCAGTTCACGACGCTTGTTAGAGTTGGTTATAATTAAAGTCCATTCATTTAATTCAAAAGGTACATGATCGAATTCCAAAGTTTCGCAGTTTAAAAGAATTGCCTTATCCTTTTTTCCGAAGCCCACGGCAAATTGATCCATTATACCACAATTAACTCCAATATACTTATTCTCTACATCTCTGCTAAGTTTAACCATGTCCAGCATGGAAAGATTTAATCCAAGAAAAGCGTTAGCAATAACTGCCGTCAAAAGCTCAATAGAAGCCGATGACGAAAGGCCAGCACCATTTGGGATATCCCCGTAATATGCGATATCAAAACCAGATTTTTGATCAGTCAGTTCAAAAATGCTTTTTAGTACACCTTTGGGATAATTCATCCACTCATGTTTTTCATCATATTCCAGTTCGTCTAATTTGATGCTGCATTTTGTTGATGGAAAATTAGCAGAAAAAAGATTAAGTTTGCCTGTACTGTTTTTTTTGACACATCCATATATTCCTTTGTCTATGGCGCAAGGGAAAACAAGACCACCGTTATAGTCAATGTGTTCACCAATCAGGTTGACCCTGCCCGGAGAGAAAAAAATCTTTTCACCCGATGTGCTTGTAATATTATCTCTAAAATATTTTAATACCAGATCTTTACCTTCCACCGGCCCCTCCAGAGAACAATTATTAGTAGTAGCGATCGCTAAATACAGACGAGTTGACATTGAGTTTGATTAAAGTTAATTTATCAATTAAATATTATTATGGGTTAAAAAAATCATATTTCCCAACACTTACAATAATTATTTTAATTGAACAAAATCTAACACCTTGTATACTATAATAACCAGGAGACAATCACCTGACAGGACAAATATAATGTTATCTGAATCTTTATTAAAGTTGAAAGAAGAATTTACTAGCGTCTGGACACTCCTGAATGATACATCGCGTTATTTAACCCGTGTTGAACTTTTCACAGAATATGAGAACATGCTAAGAAAATGGCGTGCGGCTCTTCAAAAGAAATACAGAAACCCGGATGTTTATCGCTCTATTAAACGACAAATAATAGACTTACGCAAACAATTAAGAAAAGAGGGTCATGATTTACGTCTTGCATCTATGGATATAGAATTGAAAGGATTTAAGAGTGATGACGCCCAACGATACGGATTCAAAAGAGCCGTACTTTACCTTTCTACAAAAAATATAGCTTATACTTCAGGGGATGATAATCACAGCGATTTAAGCAAATATTTTGAAAGAAGAATGGACAACCAGAGCAACTTTAATTACTCTTATTTGCACAGTATATGGTTCAGATGGCGTCATAACGAAATTCTTGAGATTGCCGGCTCAGACTCAGAAACAAGAGAACAGTATGCAGCAATGCAGAAATTTATAAACAACAACAAGCTTTATGTTTTGAAAAAAATTAAGGATATTCATTAGAATTCATAATAATCGAGGGTGGCATTTTCATTCTACACGTTCTCTCCAGGAATAATACATTTTAGATATCCGCTTTTAATTCTCTACCACAAAAGGAATAGAAGCATAAATAAAGTCAGTTAATCTATTATCTGAATATAATAAATGCGTTGATCAAGAAATGAAAAATTATTCAAAAAAATTTAACAAAACAGACTCCAGTCCAGTATTCATATATATACAACACTTTGGAGGATAGATATGGAAATTACAGATTTTCGAACATCAATCGATGTGGAATTAAGCAGACTGGAAAGAATTGAAAATTACGCAAAAAAACACAATATGGATATATCTGATGTGATGAATACGGTTCTGGATAGGTATTCAAAGGAACTGGCTAAGAATCCAGTATGTAACGATACTCTGAACAGATATCAAGATAGAGGTACCTTCTACAAATCAGTGCATATCCGGTTTTCAAGTATTTCTAAAAGAAAACTGAAGGACATAGCGAATCTTTACTGTTACAGTTTGTCGTACATGCTGTATCTTGCAATGGACTTCTTTGATGAGTTTATGGCTGGTGTTACGGAATTTGTTCGTCCCTGTTTTCATGCTTCTTTTGTTCACGAGTTTTTCGGGTTTCCATACTTCATAAACAGCTGGGGCATGAACTTTTACGAAGGACAGGACCATCCTGCTGGACAACAATCCAGAAAAACGATGCATTTGCTGAGTTGAACGACATTTTTGACTGATTCCGTTTTATAACAAACGGAAAGAAAGACAAAAAAACTGCCGATTACCACACAACAACTAATAAAACAAACTGCACATAAAGCAGAACAGCATAGCTATGCAAACAGACAATCCGAATTTTTTAAAACCTGGATATATTTCAGAAAAGGAATCACGTCCGGCAAACTTAAAGTGAGCGATTCCGGTTTGTCATCACTGTGGGATAACTATTTACCGCTTTACATATTTTTAAAAAATAATCCTAAATCTTGCTAGATCTTTTCCTCATTGATTTCGATAATTTTACCAGACATAAAAGTCCTCCTCTGAACTCGATTTTGTTTTTGTGGTTATTAACTTAA
>JAFGRW010000131.1 GCA_016934935.1 Spirochaetota bacterium
AACATGTATACCACGGAGGACACGGAGAAGAACATAGCGTTTAGATATTCAAAATATATCACAACTTTGATTTAAGTTGTGATCATGCGCAAGTGATATGTAGTCAAGATGTTAAGTTATGCGAAGCAACACAACAAAGACACTGTCTCCACCGTGCAAAGAGTCAAGAGCAGACTTTTATGACCCATATATAGTATCTTTATACCAAAATGGATAAATGCAAGCCGTTATGAATGCAATATGTTGATCTATTAGTATCTTAACAATTTTCTTTCAGTTACCATGATCTTGTCAGTTTTTGGGATAGGATTCCCCATATTCTAAAGCATCAAAAAATAAAATTTTAAAAAATATACTAAATCCATTATATCTGTTGTCATATAGGTAAAATAAACGATTGCAATCGATACGAAGGTGGAAAATGCTGGAAGATAAAATACTCGTCTGGCGGCTCAACCGGGGTCAGAAAAATGTTTTGCGCTATATCTATGAAAAGTATAAACACGAACTCGTAACGTTATCTGCGGCTCTTTTAAATAATAAAGAGGCGGCAGAAGATATGGTTCACGATGTTTTTCTTAGACTCATTAACTCAAACGGCAATTTGAAGATTAAAACTAATCTTAAAGGTTATTTGATGACCGCTGTTGCTAACACGGCCAGAAATAATAATAAATCGGCAGGCATAAGACAAACAGTGGAAATCAGTGACGAGTTAATCCAGGACGAACAATCTTCCAACCCTGAGACATCGGCCATTTTCGGGGATGACAAGAAATATCTTATTTCAGCATTGAACAGGCTTCCATACGAGCAGAAAGAGGTAATATTGCTTCGGATTTATTCCGGGCTTACATTTAAAACCATTGCGCAAACATTAAACGAGTCAATTAATACTGTCCAGGGCAGGTACCGCTATGGACTTGATAAACTGCGATCCATTTTTTAATGGAGCATAAAAAATGAATTACAAAGACGATATAGATGTGCAGATAAAAGATTTGAAAACAACTGCCAGTGAAAAACTTGATGCAAGGATTTATTCAGCCATCAACAAATTACTGCCTCGGGCTGAAGAGCCGGATATATGGAGAATAATCATGAAAAGTAATATAGCAAAACTCAGTACATGTATTACAGTTTTAATAATTGCCGCCCTTACAGTCATTCATTTTTCAAGCGGAAAAATTGATATTGCCGCTCCTGTTTTTGCAAATGTAATGGAGACTATTTATAAAGCAAAAAATGTAACATACACACAGAAAATGATTACTTCTAAAAGTGACTTCTCAAGCAAAAATATAGCAACTGACGATGGATTACTCAGAACCGAAATGCCGTTTGGTGCAATTATGCTTTTTGACGATACGAATGGTATTCAGATGGCATTAAGTCCAAAACAGAAAAAATGTATTAAAACTCAAAAAATAGGTAGAAAAAAGTCTCCAGTGCCTTTCAACAGGCTCAACTGGATACAAAAAATGCATCACAATACAGCAGTCTACTCTCACTCTGAAGACCTTGATGGGAAAAATACAGATGTTTTTCTGATTGAAGTGCCTTATGAAAAAACAACTATATGGGTTGATTCTCAGGCAGACCTTCCTGTCAAAATAGTTATGGAAAATTATCCCAATACAGATGTAGAGGTGGTTGCCCCAAAATACGAACTGACAAAAAGCGACTTTGGCGGATCATCTTATGAAACAGCAGTTATTGGAATAAGCAGCGGCCGCGGAAGCGGGTTGGGTATCAGTGACAGGATGACTGTGATAATGACCGATTTTGTCTGGGACTCTGAGCTGGATCCATCAATTTTCAGTTTCGAGTTGTCTGATGACTGGGAGGTTGTTGAGAAGAAACAGCCGCAATCAAAAATTGATAAAGATGTTTTGATAAAGGCATTGTCATTCTGGGCCAAGATGAATGAAGGTAAATTTCCGGATAAAGTTAACGATATGATGGATCATAATCTTCTCAATCCATTGTTGGTAAATAAATTTAATATCGGCGGCGATCCTGATGAACAGTTTGATCAGGCATGCAAGCAGGCCCAAATAGTCTTAAGTGGGTTGGCTTTCGCTCAGGAAAAAATAGTTAAAAGCAATTGGCATTATGCTGGCGATGGAGTTACTTTTGGAGATCAAGATACTCCAATCGCATGGTGGCAGAATGAGGAAGATTATACATGGACGATTATATATGCGGACCTGAGCTTTGACGAAACCGCTGAAGAACCGTCACTATAATAAATCTTGTCTTAATAAATAAAGAAGCCGGGACTAAACGCCCCTGCTTCTTTTTTAAAATCACATATTGTAAAATTTGATGGGTAGAATGTTCAGGATATTAACAAATATAGCTTTAAGTATTTTTATGGTTATATGTGTAATACCAATGAATTGTATTTCACAAACTTCAACAAATAATAAAACTGCATCAGATAATCAATATATGCAGAATGTAATTGATACTTCTCTACGGGAAATTTATTTTGAAGCCCTCATTGTTGAAGTTGATAAGGGCAAGGATTTTAAACTTGGAGTAAAATGGAAAAATGTTCAGACCGGTTTTTATGATATAGATAACGAAAATTCTCCTGTTATACAGATGGCTGTTTCAGTAGGAGTATTTGGAGGAGATATTGTGATTAATGGAGAATTATTTACCGATTATGGAGAATTGATCAGATATTTGAAGGATGAAACAGATATTAAGGTCAGAAGGCAACCCCAGGCATCAACGATTAATGGTCTGCCAATATCTCTATTCATTATAGGAAAGGAGCCATATGAACCGTCTCTGTCAATGGATATAACACCAACAATCGAAGGTGAAAATATAATCTGGTTGAATATAGCACAAAGGTCCACAAAAAGGCCTAAAGCTTCAAAAGCTGATATAACTTCTTCAAAAATTATCAAAGGATTTAAAACTAATATTTCTATAAAAAACGGTGACACATTGGTACTGAGTCTTTTAAAAAACGATAATGACAGGATAGAAACAGATTCAATTAATGAAAAAAAGCTCTACATTTTTTATACTCCGCACATAAAAACAATGGTGGATGTAGAAAAGAGCAGATGAGTTGATAAGAATTCCCTTTTTGAGGAATAAAATATATGGAGTTAGGCTTTTTGGGTCAAGTTGAAATCACCAGACCATATTGTATATACGGAAGAGCATTCAAAACCTGCAATATCTGCTATTGATCACAGGTTTTTGAAGTGCTCAAAAACTTGTGATATCTCTATTGTATCTGATTAGTATTTGGCATGAGAAAACAAAGATAAAGGAGTTATCAATCCAGGCCCTCCGCGTCATTGATCTCTCGGATGAAACTTCATTTAGAATTAAGGGCCACAGGTTTACACAGATGAACACAGATCTTTTGTTTTTTAAAAAATCCTAAAAATCCGTGTTAATCCGTGTCCAATTATTTGCTTTTAGTTTTTAGTAAAAAAATTAATGTTTTTCTCCGTGTCCTTCGTGTTCTCCGTGGTGAATATGTTTTTGTTTTTTAGCTTTTCTCCGTACCCTCAAAATCATACTCCATATAATACCGGTAAAATGCAGCCACTATAAGCGAGTGAGATATCTCTCCCTCTCTTATAAGCCTTGGAATGTCGGCAAGGGGCCTTAACACCACTTCAATATCCTCCTTTTCATCCAGGTTCTGTGGCCCGTCAGGATAGCAGTCCAGTGCAAGGTATGTGTGGCACCTGTTATTTAAGAAGGCAGGGTTTGCATGGACCATGCCCAGATAAACCATTTCAGTCGGACTGTAACCTGTCTCTTCCTTTAACTCCCTTACTGCCGCGCCAAGTGGTGTGTCGTCTTCTTCAACAATACCGCC
>JAFGRW010000132.1 GCA_016934935.1 Spirochaetota bacterium
TCAATTTGTTCTTGTGATTTAGCCATATTTTTGTCCTCTTACTAATATTTATTTTATGGCTATTTACACAATCTTTTTTACACTCTCTTTGAAGATGAAAGTCTGGCTCTTTTTGGTTTTGGTTCTGATAGTTTTATAGAGGTAATTTCTGGATTAGGGATTGCTCATATGATTTTAAGAATCCAGAATAATCCTGACAGCAAAAGAGACGGATTTGAAAAAACAGCGTTAAGAATTACTGGAATAGCTTTTTTTACTCTGGTATTTGGTCTTGTAATAACAAGTGTTTATAATATTTGGACGGGTCATAAGCCGCTCACAACCTTTTGGGGAGTTGTGATATCGATAATATCAATCCTGATAATGTGGATTTTGGTGCTTTGGAAAAGAAAAATCGGAAACCAGCTTGGTTCTGCGCCTATTTTGGCTGATGCAAATTGTACACTGGTTTGCGTTTATATGTCTATCATATTGCTTGTTAGTAGTGGCATTTATGAACTGTTCAAAGTTCCGTATATCGACAGTATTGGAACTCTTGGGCTTGCTTATTTCGCTTTTAAGGAAGGAAGAGAGTGCTTTGAAAAAGCTAAAAGTGATAAGATATGTTGTTGCGATTGAAAAAAACATGACGAAAATTGAATTTATTTATCCCTTTGATGATGGTAATAGAAGGATGGGGCGGTTATGATAAACGCTTATTTTTGTAAATGGAATCCACTCTTTTTAGCATCACGGTTGAGAGTATAGTGTATAAACATCAGGCTTAATATTATGACGTTCTAAATAAAAATACAAAAAATGCTGAGTTATCTGTCTTTGTTGAATATATACAAAAATTGGTTTTCAAGACTTTATTGATTTTAAATACCCCAAAGTCATCCCCGAAGTCAAAAAAATGTTTTTAGCTATGGATGGCGAAATGACTCGTAGAAAAATTCAGGATAAACTTTGTTTGAAAGGTGAAAAGTGTTTCAGAGAAACTTATCTACAACCTGCTGTTGAAATGGGACTTCTTGAAACGATAATCCCTGATAAACACAACAGTCGCTTGCAAAAATAGAGATTAACTGAGAATGGAAAGATGTAAATCTTTAGTTTAAAGGTAAATACAAATAATTATAGTAATAATCAGTAAACATTAGGAGTAAAAAATGTATACAATAGATGGCATGATAACAGTAAATGATCTGTTAGACTTTAATAAGTATTATTACAAAAGCACGCTAAACACGGTGAAAAATAAAGTATTGCTGTCTATTTTTGTTGTTATAGTTTTCATTTTGGCATTTTATGATGCTTCCAGATTTATGGATGGAAAGATAGATATATATGAGATGAAATCAATATATATCATTTTATACTTGATTCTCTTTGTGTTAATAGTCAAACATTGGATTGTTCGGAGCGTCAAAAAGTTATATAATTCTAATGCCTTTTATCATGAACAACAGAAGATTATCGTCTCTGAAAAAGAGATAACATGCTCTTCAGAAAGTTCCAGTGTAAAATTAGCAGAAAATAAGATAGAAAAAATTTGTATTACAGATAAAGCCGTTTATGTTTATATTTCTACATTACAAGCATATATTATTACCAAGCAAATGGTTGGTAATAATGATAAATACAATGAAATAGCAAATTATATTAAGGATAATTTTTTGCAGTCTAAGATAATTTTTGAATGAAACGAAAAAAATATAGTTTGTGATATGGAGAAACGTATCATGAAAATAGTTTTTGAAAACTTTTGGCTTTTTTTTATTATTGCGGCATCTATTACTGGAATCAATTTTAAAATAAAATCAAAAAAATATATAAAGGATAACCCCGAGCTGAAGAGCGGTTATAATAAGATGTTTACAGGATGGATGGTGTTTGGAAATATTCCCTGGATAATAGTTGGAATTGGAAGTATAGGTAACTATACAAAAAACATTTTTGATTATTTTAACCCAAAGAACTTGAACCCTTTTGTGTTAATTTTCTATATTTCAATAATTTTTATATGGGTTTTATCTGTTTACTGGATTTACTTCAAAAATGGTGCCGAATTTATTGAAAAGCATCCAGGTTTGTTTATTAAAAGAGGATTTGGCGACAATTTAGATAAAGTCACTGCCAAACAGATAAAAATTCTTCTTGGATTAGGATTGTTGGGTGGAATTATCGGACTGATTATGATATGGATAATTGATTTTCCCTTGCCAGTATTTTAAAACAATCTATCTTATGTTAACCCGAAAATTTCCCTGATTTCTTCAACCAGTTGAACAGACCGTTCTATTTCAACTTTTCTGATGGAAACACTTTCGATATTACAACCAATCGGAATCTTCTTTTCGATGGCAAAATCGAGTAACTCGGCAAATTGTCTTTTTAATATATCTACAGATTTATCCAGAATATCTTCCGAGTTCTGTAATTCGTTTTCTAGCCATCGCGGTATGTTAATGCCGAGCCATTTCATAAACTCCAGTGTTTTTAAAGAACCGCAGGGCGTTAATGTAAAAAGAATGGGAACCATATCGATACCATTTTCGTTGCAATAAAAATAGTAGTCCGATAAGAAATTTTTAGAGGCTTCCAGATTATAAACCGCCTGGGAGATAAAAAATTTACATCCATTTTCCATCTTTTTAATTACTCTTAGGTGCTCATTATGACTGGAAAGATGTCTTTCGGGAATTGTGACTCCACCCAGTGTTAAGCCGGCATCATGTTGTGCGTTTATTTTGTAGGCATCTTCAAGTTTTGTAACGGTTTTCTGTCTTGATGAGGCGGCTCCTACAAATACAGCCAGTACGTCTTGACTGGAGTTTTCGTTAATGAACCCTGTTAGGCTGTCTTTGGTATGGTTACTGACAGCCTTGTAAATAACCTTGGGCAGGGTCAGCTTGTTCAAGTAATTCCTGTAATAGAAGTCCGGATCAAGTGTTGGCAAAAATGGAAAAGGACGTTCCGCGCTTGTCCGGGCTTTCTCATCCTGAACGTCATAAATAACAAGACCGTCTATTTTCATTATTTTAAGTCTCTCAATATGGTTGCCGGTTATTTCGACTATTTTTTCGTGTGAACAGGTTTGCCGGGGAGGAGTTATTCCATAGGTGATTATTCCAGACTTTTTTTGAATTATTTTATCGATTAACAAAAAGGCCTCCTTTGCAAAAATAATCACATTTCAAACTAATAATTCGAAGATATTACGTGATATATACATGGCTGTTTATTGCAAGAAAAAGTTTTTTAAAGAAAAGAGCAGCTATTTGATCACAAATGTGAAAAAAATAACAGCTTAAGCGTTTTTTAGAGGATATTGTGTTGACAATTTCTCAGGATTTAACACTATGTTCACATTACTGGGAAGGAAGTTAAAATGATACACTCAATACCTGAGCCGGCAATAAAAAGATTAAGCGCACTCTATCAGCTTTTATGCAGACTCGAAAAATCGGGAGTGCAGGCTATCTCTTCGAAAGAGATAGGAGAAAGACTTGATATCAGTGCTCATACTGTGCGCAAGGATATCAGTTATTTACGTGAAGCCCAGATATCGGGCGCGCGTTATACTGTACAAAAGCTTAAAGAGCTTATCGGCCGGTCTTTGAAGTTTACAACATCGCGCAAGGCGTGCGTGGTTGGACTTGGCAAGATAGGTGCAGCTATTTTGAATTATTCACGTTTTGGCGGTTACGGTTTTGATATTGTAGCTGGTTTTGACTCAAATGTTAACATTGTAGAGACGCTTAACGCTGATATGGATCTTTTCCCCTCTTACATGATACCGGAGGTGGTAACGGATCGTTCAATCGAACTGGCCGTATTGGCTGTTCCGGCGGACGCGGCTCAACTTTGCGCGGATCGTTTAGTAAAAGGCGGCATAAAAGGTATTGTTAACTTTAGTTCCGCTCTTTTGACAATAGATAAAAAAATAGCAGTTTCAGATGTCGATGTGACGAAAGAGTTGCGCGTTTTAAGCGCCATGATTTCGCTTGCCGACAGATGAACGGGGAGAAGGTATGGCAAGAGTATATAATTTTTCAGCAGGGCCCGCAGTTTTGCCCGAAGACGTACTGAAAAAAGCAGCATCAGAGATGCTGGAATATGGAACTACCGGAACATCGGTAATGGAGATGAGTCATAGATCCAAAGATTATATGGATCTTTTTTACAAGGCTCAGAACGATCTTCGTAAGTTAATGGAAATACCGGATAACTACGAAGTTCTCTTCTTACAAGGGGGCGCTTCATTGCAGTTTTCAATGATTCCCATGAACCTGGCTGTTAAAAGCAAAAAGATGGATTATGTAAATACAGGGGTATGGTCTAAAAAGGCGATTGCCGAGGCAAAAAAATTCGGAGAGGTTAATATTGTAGCTTCTTCTGAAGATACCACTTTTAACCGTATTCCGGAACTTGATAAGGCAAAGTTTAATAAAGATGCCGACTATTTTTATCTGGTATCAAACAATACGATTTACGGAACAAGAATTGTAGATTTTCCTGACACAGGCAACGTGCCTCTGATTGCGGATATGTCTTCTGATATTCTTTCACGAAAGGTCGATGTAAGTAAATTCGGAATTATTTTTGCCGGTGCCCAGAAGAACATCGGACCATCCGGTTTGACTGTTGTCATTATCCGTAAAGACCTGATCGGTCTGGCTGATGATTCGATTCCGACAATGCTTAATTACAGGACACATTCTGAAGGCGAATCCATGTTTAATACTCCACCGACATATTCGGCATATATTGCGGGGCTTGTGTTTGAAAAACTTCTAAACGAGGGCGGCCTTGATACAATGGAGTCGGTTAACAAAAAGAAGGCAGCGCTATTGTATGATTTTCTTGATAACAGCAAGCTTTTTAAACCTACTGTTGAACCGGCATACAGATCGATAATGAATGTACCTTTTGTAACAGGTGATGATCAGAAAAATGCAGATTTTATAGCACAGGCAACTAAAGCAGGTTTCGTTAACCTTAAGGGACACCGTTCGGTTGGTGGAATGAGAGCATCTATTTATAACGCAATGCCTATTGAAGGTGTGCAGAAGCTTGTAGAGTTTATGAAGGCATTCGAACAAAATAACGCTTAAGGAGTAAATTATGTATAAAATTCAGACATTAAATAAAATATCTTCAAAGGGACTGGATCTTATGCCTCGTGACATGTACGAGATTGCCTCTGAAATTGGTCATCCCGACGGCATAATTCTTAGAAGTTTCAAAATGCACGATATGGATCTTCCTAAGTCGTTAAAAGCTGTGGCAAGAGCTGGTGCAGGTGTTAACAATATTCCTATCGAAAAATGTACAGAAAAGGGTGTTGTCGTTTTCAATACGCCGGGAGCAAATGCAAATTCTGTTAAAGAGCTGGTTTTTACAGGAATGCTGCTTTCCGCAAGAAAAGTAAAAGAGGCGCTGGAGTGGATTCCGACTCTTGACGGAACGGGAGACGAGGTTCCCAAACTGGTAGAGAAAGGAAAGAGCCAGTTTACCGGAACAGAGATCAGCGGTAAAAAAATTGGTGTAGTGGGGCTTGGAGCTATTGGTGTAATGGTTGCGAATACGGCAACAGCTCTGGGAATGGAAGTTCTGGGCTTTGATCCCTTTATCACTGTAGATAACGCATGGGATTTGCACCATTCTATAACCCGTTGCAGAAGCATCGATGAATTATTGGCAGAGTGTGATTATATTTCATTACATGTTCCTCTTAATGACAATACCAAGGGTCTGCTCAATAAAGAGCGGTTTAAAAATATAAACAGGAATGTAGTCATACTTAACTTCGCGAGAGGCGGACTTGTTAATAATGCCGATCTGAAAGAGGCGATTAATGAGGGCAAAGTATCCTGTTACGTAACAGATTTTCCGGATCAGGAGTTGTTACAGACAAAAAATGTGATTAATTTGCCTCATCTTGGTGCAAGTACGGAGGAAGCTGAAGAGAACTGCGCTGTTATGGCTGCAAACCAGCTAAAAGATTTTCTTGAAAGCGGAAACATTAAAAACTCTGTAAATTTTCCTGAGTGTGATCTTCCGTTTACAACTGATCACAGGCTTATAATTGCCAATAAGAATATTCCTAATATGGTTGGGCAGATATCATCAATAATTGCTGTTGATGGAATAAATATTCAGGATATGGTAAACAAACACAAGAACGATTTGGCCTACAATATAATTAATATTGACGGAGAAATCGCTGAAGCTACAATTGAAAAAATTCGAAATATAGACGGCATTCTGATGGTGCGGTTTTTCAAGAAAGAGCGGTGACTAATGTATAAAGACCCGGACAGTCTGAACGGATCGATTTTTTCAAAAATTGTATTTTTAACCACGGGATTATGTATAGGTTTTCTTATAACTGTCATTTTCTTTGGTGCTTACAGGGTAAGTGATAAAAATATGTCTCCGGTGTTAGAGCCCGGAGACTATATTTTTATAAACAGATATAAATCTGCTTCAGTTGGAGACGTTGTTTTGGTTAAAAGTCCTGTTCAAGAGGATCGATTCTATCTTTCCCGGGTTGTAGCTGTTGGCGAATCGTCTGTAAGAATCGAAAAAAAGGTTCTGTATGTGAATGACGCACCTTCTGACATTAAGTTCTATAGCAAGGATTCAAGAGTTTTGCCGGGTGAAAAAACAGAACGTGACAATATGTCTCATAAACCGGTTTCAAAAGATACAGTTTTTATAATTGGTGATAATTGGGACTACAGCTATGATAGTCGCTATTTTGGCCCAATTTCAACGGAGAATATTAAAGGTGTGGTTTTTCTAAAGATATAAATTTGTAAAAAAACCTGTTTACAAACAAATTTTGATAAATAAGATGTTCTGAAGATGATTTATTGCCGGTTCAATGTCTGATTAGGAAAAAAAATGAGTCAATATCAGGAAAAAGTATCGAGTTTTGTTTCCCACCTGCTCTCAAACCCGGGCATTCAAAATGACTGCCCTATAATTGCCGAGCAGACTGTTTTGAATTTTATCAGCACAAACAGGGAAAAATTGAAAGAGAACTTCAAATCACCTCAATTTTTTGCCGGTGTGCCTGCTAGCACTATTTTTCAGATGATTGCTGAAGATTTGCGAAGACGTACCATCGATTCGGTTCTTCCGGATATTGAGTCCATGATAGAGTCTATAGATTTTACGTTTCTTAGTGATATTTATAAGGGTAAGTACAGCCCGGATTATTATGTGCAAATTTTTAAAAAATACATAAAAGAGCTGATTATAAACGCGGAAGCCCGTTCGGGGTTTAATTCTTCATTAAACATTATCAAATCCAATGCTCTTGAGCGTTATGTCGGTATCAGCTTTGCGCGTCACAGTCCTCTCTATTTTGAACTTGTCAGGGTGCAAAGAAACAATCTTCACACCGAAGAGTATGTTAACTATCTGAAGGTTCTGCTTCTTTTAAGGGGCTCGGCATTTATTAAGGAAGAGTTGCCCCCCCTCTCTAATTCCAAGGTAAATATCGTTAATTATAAAAACGATCAGAGGCTGCTTGAGCAGTATCTGGATCTGCGTTCAAAAAAATTCGCGAAAGTTTTACCAGGGGTAACTGCCGAAATCTTTGATATGGCTATAAAATGCAATCTTCCTGCGACTCATCTAAAGCCGGAAGATGCTTCCGCAAGGTTTCTGTACATCATGTCACAGCGATTTCAAAATTATCAGGATTATAAAAAAATTGATCGTGGAGCCGAGACTCCGGACAAGAGCTGGTTCAGCATAATGCGGAAAAATGCCAAATATTACGGTTTTGACAAGCGTTTGCTTGAGGATCTTTTTATGTTGGCCGGTGACAATAAATGGTAAAAGAGTTGTTATGAGAAAATACAAATTATTGGAAAATTTCATTTTTTTATGCATTATTCTGGTTCTGGTACAGACCTTTCTGGAAGATTTCAGTGTTGTTCGCAGTTGGAGTGTGGATAAACGAAATATTCTTATTATCTCTGGTTTTGTGTTCGATCTGATTTTTTCTATCGAATTTGTTGTACGCTCAATAGCTAATGGTGTAAACAGAAAGTTTACGGACTATTTTGTAAACAGAAGGGGATGGGTTGATTTTTTAAGTTCATTCCCTCTGCTTATTTTAAATTCAGGACCTTCCCTGCTTGTTTTTCTTGCTGGTGTAAATACAGTTTCTCTGACCGGCTTTGGAATAGTGAACGCGCTTAAGGTTGTAAAGGCTATCCGGGTAACAAGAATTTTACGGCTTATCAGAATAATCAAGATCTTTGGAAAAATACACAATACAGAATCGGCGATGGCACAACATCATACCTCTGTAATAACTACAATATCTGTTTTTTCGATAATACTGACTTTGATAATGTTTTCGGTCTTGTTTGTTAATCCATATTCGCAAATAATGAACGATAAAGCCGAACATTACAAAAAAATAGCCGATACAATTCTAGAAACCGATCAAGATACGATCTTGACCGTAAAAGAGAACGCACGTCTTCACTTTAAAAACCAGAAAGATCTTTTACGTGTTGTTTACAATGAAGAGGATTTGATACCCTATAATGAAGAATTAGCGTCTGAATATCATAATTTCGAAGATATTTTAGTCGTAAAACATAAAAATTTCGAGTTTCACTTTTCATTATTGGGTATTCATGCCAAAACAGCTTTTCAGCAGCTTCAAAACTTTTTTATAATTATTGTGCTGGTTCTTGCCTTTAGTTTTGTTTATACTCGACATTTTGCCCAAAGTATTTCAGATGTAATGCATATAGTAAACAAAGGTTTGCGAAAAAAAGAGTACAACCTTCAGGTTAAGATAGACGAAAGGTATGAAGATCACGCCGTTTACAGGATTGCCAGATTTTATAATGAGGCGTATTTGCCTGCAAAGATAAAGAAGGTTAATACAAAAAAAGAGTTATCGTTGAAAGATATGATGAATTTTAAGGGATAGCATCTTTTAATATCTTGAGTAGAGAATTTATGTTATTAAATAAGACCGGTACTTGAAGAGTACCGGTTTTTGTATCTAAATTAATTCAAAATAATAATATCAGATTTATGTATATATGGTGATTTTTAACATCTATCGTGGTATATTATAAGGATGAGTTAATTGAAATTTTATAACAGGCAATCCAACCTGTGAAATGCTGATTTACTTTTAAGATTATTAATGCTTTATATGGAGTAGGATTCTTGAATAGGGTGATTAAATCTGTAATATCTCTTGTTGTTCTATTTGTGAGTTTAACCGTACATGCTCAAGAGATAATACATATTAATCAGGGACTTTATTCTTTCGGCGAAATAGATACATCCGGAAAATTAAATACAGTACAGTTTGAGGAGTACGCAAAAAAACTGGAATGGATTCCATTTTCCAATTTCAAAATGCCAAAAAAAAAGAGTTCAACTCTGTGGATCAAAACATCAGTTCCGTTAATAAACAATCACAAACAACTCGTCTATTTGCAAAGAGTCGACCATAATATACAGGTCTACTGTGACGGGAAGTTGATATACAGATTTGGAGACGAGTCCAAAATATTAACATTCTCGGGTTCCCCTCCACACAAGTTTTACCTTCCCAACGACCGTATTTCCGAGACCGTTTATTTTAAAATAACCTCTTTGCAAAAAACCATAGGGCTCTATGGTTTTGCTGTTGCAGGAAACGAAAAAGGTATAAACAGGTATTTATCTAGATATAATTTTTATTATTATGTTCAAGGGCTGTTTACACTGTTTGCCGGATTAAGCCTTATACTGTTCTTTGTATTTTTTAAAAGAGATGCAATATATATTTACTTTGGGGCAGTATCAGTTTTCTTATCGGTTTTCATTTTGTTCAGATCACGGATAGTTTATCCGATTTTTGAACCTGGCTCTGAGCTGGTATTGTATTATATCTTTACTCTTTCAGCTTATCTTTTTACTCCGTTTCTTTTTGCATACATTTCAACAATTACTCAAGTATACAGAAAAGGCCAAATTTTCATTATAATTCTTTATTCACTTTATGCTACAGTTATGCCAATTGCGGCCTATATGGAGCTTTATCCGGTATACTTATCTTTTAAAATTTACAGTATGGCTGTTTTACCGGGAGCAGTTTTTTTTATAATGATTATTTTTAAACAGATAAAAACAGGAGATAAAGCTTTCAGGATTATGGTCTTCGGAGCGTTTGTTTTTATCTTTCTCGGGTTATTTGATCTGTTAAGTCACTTTTTTAATATCAGTGTTAAAATAAATCTAATTAACGCTGGTTTTATCGTAATGCTTGTATGTAACATATATATAATGGTTCAAAGATTATCAGATATTCAAAAACAGATAAAATCATTTCATAAAAATCTCGTAATCGCGTATAACAAGATTTCTTTATCCGAAAAAAAATATAGGATCATTGTAGAGTCTTCCAATGAACTGATTTTCACTATGGATTCGGATTATCGGATACTAAGTATGAATCGTGAAATGAAAAAAAACAGCGGATCTTTACTAAAGAACGATATCTATATTGATTCGATTCTGTATCAGGAATCGGAACAGGATGTAATGGCAAAGGATATAATCAAGGAAAGACTTGATATGATGGTAAACAATTGCGAGCCAATATCTGTAAGAATACAGATGCATTCAAATCTTGATACAGAACCAGTTGATGCCGTTCTTAACTGTCAATTAATAAAGTTTGGTGACAAGAAAGAGATACTGGGACGCATAGTCAAGGTAACAGAGGATGTGCTTGTAAAATACTTTGAACAGGAGATGCAGGTTTACAGAATACCAAATCTTATTTCTCTTGTTGAAGACTTGACACATAGAATAACACGTAATCTAGAAAAATTTTTGACGCAAAGAGAAATTAATATTATCAGAATCGGATTGCGTGAAGTAATAGTAAATTCCATAGAACATGGCAATCTTAACATTAGTTTTGAAGAAAAAGCGGATGCCTTGAAGAACAATAATTATTACTCTCTTCTTCTTGAAAGACAAAAAATAAAAGAGTATAAGGATACATTCGTAAATATAAAATATAAGATAACCGGAGAAAAGGCCGAATATTGGATAGAAGATACAGGAACAGGTTTTGTGCATAAAAAATACTTAAATTCTTCAAATAAAGAGGAGCTTTTTAACGGACGCGGAATAAAAATGATGCGTGAGATATTTGATATGGTTGAATATAACGAAACTGGAAATTCTGTTTATCTGGTAAAAAAATTGCTTATAAATAATCAAAACCGGACAAATTAAAATTTTGAGTCATCTTTTCTTAACGCGAAAAATTATCTCATCAGTTTTAATTGATTCGGCTTTAATTTGGTAACCCATGCTGTCTGACTTGTCAAAAATTTCCTGGGCAAGTTTCTTGCTTTCTCCGGCGTATTGAAGAGTTATTGTAAAGTAGTCTTTGACTGTTTCTACTTCGCTTACAATTATAGTTCCGTAAATATTTTGAGTTATATTATTATAAAAGAGCTCAGCTTCTTTTTTGTCTATTCCGAGAGCAGAAATTCTGATTTTACGGTTAACAGTTGTAGTAATATAAGATGAAATAATATTCTTTGTAAACTGGCCGGTCATCATATTGCTGGCATGATCTTTTTGGCCAAAAAGGGTGTTATGAGAAAGAGCAGTTTCTATGGCCTTCTTTGCCGCGATATTGCTATTAATGTGTACTCCGGCTGCCGAGTGTGAAGCCGCTGATAAAATTCGTCCTGTGGTTGTATCGATTGCCCGGATATTAATAATGGCCGTTTTGGACTTCATGTTTGTTTTATAATCCTTTAACACTTCAGTCTGATCAGAAATCTCAACAGTTCCTGCAATAATAACATCCGCTTTTAATTCTGAGTTAATGGTTTCGGGAATACCAAGATTGCCTCTGACAAGGGCAGTCAGGTCTTTCTTGTCTTTTTCACTTAAATTTTGAAGATGTGAATTTTCAATACATTCGACACCGGAAGTCTTAAGTAATGACATGATAATAGTATTTGTTCCTGATTCAAATGGACCGGTTTTTTCTGTATCTGTAACCTCGTCTACAATCACAGCAACTCTTGGCGACCCGTATTTGTAAAAAGTATCGTTAATTGTTTTAATAACAGAATCCATATTTGCCCGGCCACGGATTTGTACAAAATAAAATCCATCTTTTACTGTTTCATTCTCAAGATCCCAGTCTTTTATCATTTCGCTTTCTTTGGCGGGGACAATTGCTTCGACCAGATTATATTTAATTAAAAGGGTATCAGAATTCCGGTGTTCTTTCAGAGAATCCTTGATCACCTGATGCATGGCGTTATTAATGGCCTGCTGTTTTGCTTGATCTATGTTGTTATTAAATATAGGAGCGGAGCCGATTGCTTTTTTTGAAGAGGGACCACCTACAATAAGGTTACCTGTACATGAAGACAAAAGTACAAGAAAAATCAATAAAAGAGCTGTTTTTTTCATAATATTAAGCTCCGTGAAAAAATTTTATTAAAAAATTCTGAGATAAATAAGCGCAAAATACATCTATCTAATTCTTAAACATCTAATCGGTTAAAAATGACACTAGAATTTATTTATTTTGATTAATTAACAGAGGTAACGTTATAATAAGTGGTTTCAGGAATTTTGCTTTTCCAGAAGTATTTCCACGAGCTCATCTGATTTTGCCGCTATATATACCAGTGATTTAATAAATCTTTTTGGTTCACACTCTTCAAGAAGTATTGCTTCACGTAATACCAGTGAATCGTCGATTATGGCAAAAGCTCCGTAATCAAGAGTTGCGTTAGTTTCCAGTGCATATTTAAAGAGTTCGCCGTCATCGGCCTTAAAGGTAGCGACAGAAGAGTAAAAATGAATCATGCGGTCTTCAGCTTCATCCCATGAGAGCATAACAAGAACTTCTTTTTTACGGTTATTCTCAAACTCAATAACGGTTGTGTACGAACCTTCTCCACTCTTATGAAATTCCATATTAAACTCGGCTGCGATTGCCGCGATAAATCCGTCAAATATCTGCATTTTTTCTCCTGTCGCTATGAGTAATAGTTTGGTTTAAATTAATCTGCTAACTCTTTCCGGTTGAACATATCCCTGTGCGGCTATGGCGGCTTTAGGGTTCGAACCTATAAGATCGGCAGTATCTGTAATGGTTTTAGCAATAGGCATATCAGAAACAGTTTGTCTGCCAATTATTTGAGAGTTAGCCGATTCAATTCGTAATGCTTGTTCTCCGAGATTTCGGGAAATATTATCCAGCTCTGTTCTCTGGGTTTTCCCTTCTGCCTGGTTTTGAGCTATCTCTGAAAGCGCGTTTATATTGTTTTTAAGTTCTGGTAATTCTCTACTTGCGATCTGTTGTGCGGCTGGAGGCGCTGTAACAGGTACGCTGTACTCCGAAAGAGAAGCGTTAACTGAACGCAATTCCTGGCCGATCTGTTCGTAAGCCGAAGGGTTATTAGTAATTGTACCCATGGCCATGTTTTGCAAACGATGAGAAGCCGTTAATGCCCTCTGTACAATTACCTGAGCTTTCTGCATTATCATTAGCGCATTGGACATATCTCTTGTACTGACATTTTGTGCAGTTTTCTGCTGTGACGCAGCTGCTGATGGAGTTGCCGCGGAATCGGTAACTCTTGTTGAATACCCCTGCACACGGGTATTAATATCCGTATTAATCTTCATGATTCCCTCCCTTGAAAATCGCCCGAGAAAAAGATACTTCCTCAAAAACAATTGTCAATGAATTAATTCTGATTAATAATGAGTTCCGGCAATAAAACTGTTTGGGAAATCATGTTTCTATGACGTTATATCTGTAAAATGAAGCTTGTTTTTGCTGTAAAATTAGAAATTTCTTTTATAAAAAATTATAATGTTTTGCAATATTAGATAATTATTGTTATGTGAATAAATACTGCTTAAAAAAAACGGTGTATATAACACGGGAGATAATTTATGCGATTTGTAGTTTTGACTCTATTTTATGCGTTTATTTTATGTTTCCTTGCCTGTGATACCCTTTTTTATTATCCCAGAAAAGATCCTTCTAAAAAACCTGTACCTACACGACAAAGAGAATTTTTTGTTCAATCTCAAAGTGGAAACAAACTGCATACATTTGTCTTTGAACCTGAAGAATCAAAAGCGGTTGTTCTTTTTTTTCATGGAAACGCACGTAATGTAACCTATCTTTACCGTACGTTTTATTTTATTTATGAGTCAGGATATACTTATATTGCTTTTGATTATAGCGGTTATGGAAAATCTGAGGGTTCACCAAGTAGGGATTCTCTCTATTTTGATGGTATTGCTTTGTTAGAATATGCTAATCAGATTTCAAAAGAGAAGAATCTGCCATTAATTGTAATAGGCCAGTCTCTAGGTGGAGCTGTTTTGGCTGGAAGCCTGAAAGGGTTCAGGGATTTGGATGATATTGATCTTATTCATTTTGATTGCACTTTCCCGTCTTACAGAGAGGTTGCCGATTATCATGGAAAAAAATATACCTTGATTCCTATAGGATCCCTGTTAATAACTGATACTCATGATCCACAGTTAACATACCCCAGGTTAAAAGAGAGTCAGGTACTTGTTTCGCATTGCAGACAGGATAAAACAGTCCCCTATTATTTGGGAGAGAAAATATTTTCAATGATTCCATCTGAAAAAAAAGAATTTTGGTCTTTTGATTGCAAACATTCGGCTGCTTTTTGGAAAGAACCAAATAGAAACAAGTTGCTTGAATATTACGATCAAATTTCTTTACAATCGAAAGTTACAGATAATTTTTAAAGATGCAGAGATTTTTAATTATAATTTGAAACTAACAAATTGTGTTATCAGATTATAAGTGAAAAGTCTTCGATATTCATTAATCAAAAATGCCATGATAATCCAGCCGATATATATAAAAGATGATTTGTGTTATCCTTTTCATGGTTAAAATTTTGTATATAGCTGTACATCGCAGTAGTTTCAATGGATTTAGTGGAATCCAGAAATATTGAAGAGGTCATGTCTATTGAACTCCACTGCTCGACTGTACCAGAGGGTCTTGCCTGCCATTTTTCAGCGTTTTCGTAAGGCATAGTACCGTCTTCAAGCGGTGAAAATTTTATTTCACCTTTTGAAAGATGTGATAATGTTACATCTATCATGGTATTGTTCCCAGAAATGTATGTGTAAATAATGGAAAATTGTTCACAATCTCCACCGTAACTGTATCCTAAAGGAATATCATAATTAAACTGATTGCGGTATTGGCGTTGATACATTGTTAGATATGGAACATTGTCTGAATAGGTCCATGTATCGATATGGGTTAGTTCAAAAGCAATTCTGTGAAAGGAGGAGCTTTTTGTTGGTAAAATGTACCAGTAACCAATTTGAGCGCCTAATGCCGTTGGGTCTTCGTTTCTTTCACCTGTAACTTCTATCTCGTTAATTAATAACTCAGAAAACAGGAAATGATTAGGTGATGGAACAAAACTGGCATCAATACTGAAGGTATAGCTGTGAAAGTCGGGATCGTATGTATCATGATAAATACCAAGAGGATTTATCTGGTTAAGATCAGGAAACTTACCTCCAATCAGGTTCATTTCTCCTATTCCAAAAGAAAACTTGTCAAAGGGGCTTACTTCAACTCTGTGAAAAACGAACATTTTGGAGTTATCAGAAATTTTTGACTGTTTATGACGATTATTGTACGCTGTACCCCAGGTTTTTTCATAATCTGTGTAATCGGATCTTCTATCCTGAATAAAATCTTCTTCCTTATTTAACTGATGATTTGAAGATCCCAGCATAAAATAGAATTTAAATTTATTTGAATAAAGATTTAACTGTATCTGATCATAGTACGGAGCCTTGCCATTTTGAAAAGTATTACCTATTAAACCATGACCGATTCCTCCGCGAAATCTTCCAATTGTTAAACTAAAATGATTCTTGGCATATGATATATATCCTTCATCAGGGGAGTCTGCGGGACTGTAAAAATCCGGGTTTAAAGGATGGTGGGCGTTCCAGCCGTCAGCAATACTTTTGGCTGAAGAACTCAGACCATAGGTGAATTTTAAATAAAGTGATTCCTCGTATTCTATATCCGCTTTAATTCTAAGCGCGTCAATTGACTTATCATGAAGATAGACCATCTGCAAGGGATAAGTTTTTTCGTAAGAAGCAAACGGGCTGAAAAAACCTGAGGCGTAGGGAGTTAACGTAAAATCCACACCTGAATTGAAGCCTTTGTTTTCATTAATCGGAGTAGCTGACAGACGATTAGAAAATTCTCTTCGGGTTATTGCGTTACAGCTTCCCGATGCAGCTTTGCCCGAACCGATATTTTTAAATTCTGCTTTACGGTACTCGGCAGAATTTTTGTAAATGATTTCTGCGCCGTTTGAGAAAGATTGAAATGAAATGAAAAATATAATAAATACAGATAGAACTATTTTCATGGGGCAACCTTTTCAGTAATTTTAAACATGCATGAGCCACTATCATCATAAGTGTTCCATATCTCTATCAGGTATTTTTCATCGGGTGATAGTGATATTTCGATTGTTTCATCTTCAAGATAAAGGTTTTTGCTGACGGCGATAACAATCTGGTCAGAAAACAGTTCGGTATCGCAATATATTCCAAGAGTCAGATCAAAATCTGTACTCATGTCGTAAGCAGAAAGTGTATAGAGAGCCTCTTTGGGGGGTGAAAAGATAAAAAATGCGCCTGTATGAGCCTCTACCTCAATCATCTCTTCTGAAGAAACAGACACAGGTTCTGCTTCAAAGTCAGGAGGAGGAGGTATTGACTCACATGAAAAAAAGAGTAAATGAAATATAACAAGAAAGATTGAGAATTTATTCATAATAACCTAATGGCAACCTCTAAAAAATAAAGTTTTCAATAAGGAACTTGCGGAAAATTCCTTTAGAATAGGCACATAAACCAGGTCACATTCTGGAACATTGTTATTTTTCGAAGTTCCCTAATGATATATGGATTTATATAACCTGAAAAGATGTTATCAGTTTTAATAACAGATAAAATAATACTAATATAAACAATTTGAAAGTTACTACTTTTTATATGGGATTAGGCATTTTTTTTATACCATCTTTAAAAATACTGAATCTTGCTCTGAATCCGCCGTTTACAGACCAACCCCTTGATGTAATGTACCAGTGGTCTGATTCAATAAATTCAGCAACACGATAAACTTTACGATAAAAAACTTCCCCACCCAAAAAAACACTGGATTCATCATTAATGATAAAATCAAGGTCTGCTCCTGATCGTCCAGTTGTTGTCGCGTTATTAAAAAAGAAGGTAGAAAGTTCTCCTCCGCCATAAATACTGAGGATTTTGTTATTGAATGGATAATAACGTAAACCTGCACCCAAACCAAAATCAAAGAAAAAATCAGTTAAGCCCCAGGTCAAGTTAGAATTAGAATAGAGGTACATTCCACTAAAAAAAACATTTGTTGCAGATTCAAAAAAAGGAACACAGCCAATATAAAAATCCTCGTTTTCAAATTCGGCTTTCATTAACTTTACGCCCCAGGAAGCACTGGCTTTATCAGAAGAATCCGCTGGTTGTTCGGTTTGTCCAGTTAGATTTAAAGAGATAAAAAAAGATAGAAAGGAAATTAATAGGTATTTATTAATAAGCATATAATAACTCCGTTTTCTCATTTTTGCGCTACAAATTGACGACCTTATTTCCCTGTTAAGGTAATGAACACTTTTCGGTTTCGAGGGCCATCAAACTCACAGAAAAAAACACCTTGCCATGTACCTAAAACCGGTGTTCCGTTTTCAACTATAATTTGCTCGGAACAGCCTATCAAGGACGATTTAAGATGGCTTGGCGAGTTTCCTTCCATATGTCTAAAAGGGAGTTTTTCGAAACCAAGAGAGTTAAGACCGGTTATCATGTCAGTAATAACATCCGGATCTGCGTTTTCGTTTATGGTAATCGCTGCAGTTGTATGCGGGGTGTATACTACACATATGCCGTTTTTAATATTTGAATCTTTGATGACTTTACGGACATCGGCAGTAATGTCAATTAATTGATCGTGAGAACCTGTTTTTAACTGAATAGTTGTCATAATCGGATTATCCTTTAACAAGAAATTGAACAGTATGGCGCGTTCTCTCTTCTAATAGCACTGTTTTATTTTTAAGCAAAGTACTGATTGTGTTGTCGTTATAGTGCCAAATGGTTATCAATTCAGTGTTTTCATTATACTTTACTGAAAAATCAATCGAGAGTGCCTGAATAATATTTTTGATTCTGCTATTTGTGTCAAGACAAAGTGAAAAAGAGAGGGCGCTGTTTTGCATCATGTTAATTTTTAATGAATTATCAGCAATCAGTGCGAAAATAAAACTAAGGGATTTTTCGGTAACAAAAGAAAAATCTTTCGGAGAAATAGTTAGAAGTATTAATTGCTTTTTTATAATGAAAGACGGAACCTTTGTGTGAGATGAAACTTCTGAAATTTTTGTGCCAGTCCCGGATGGCTGAATAAAGGATTTAACGTAAAGGGGAATACCTTTGTTTTGAAGCGGCTTGACGGTTTTAGGGTGAATAACTTTCGCTCCATAATAGGCTAATTCGATAGCGTCATGATATGATAAAAAATCTATTTTTACAGCATCAGGAAAAAAAAGTGGATCCGCGTTTAGAATTCCCGGTACATCTTTCCAGACAGTTACTTCTTTAGCATCTGTACAAAATGCGAAAATAGAGGCGCTAAAATCAGAACCTTCTCGGCCCAGAGTAGTTGTGGTTTTGTCTTCTGTGCCTCCAATAAATCCTTGTGTTACATAAATATTACCCGGATGAGCCTTTATTTTTGAATCAATATTTGTTTTAGTAATATCCCATTTTATGGATGCTGATCGGTAAGAGGAGTCTGTTATTATAATTTTTCTAGAGTCTAGCAGGGTGTTGGAAAAGCCGTTTATTTCAAGAAAAGATGATAAAAATCTTGATGACAAAAGTTCACCATATGAGACTATCTGATCATACTCGTAATCATAATTATCGGAAACATTTTGTTGCAACCGCTCGTTAAGTTTATATAGTATATCCATAATTTCAATATGCTTTAGTGAAGCAACGCCGAAAAGTTTGATACTTTGAAGATAATGAAAATCACGAGTCTGTTTGTATAAATTTTTTACTTCTTCAATATTATGTTCAAAATATGCATCGGTTAATTTTTCCAGAAGGTTGGTTGTTTTACCCATAGCCGAAATTACAATAACAAGAGTGTCGTGCTTTGCAGTTTGGTTATTAAGAATATTGGTAACAGAAGAAAAAGATTCAGCGTTTTTTACCGAAGCTCCGCCAAATTTGAATATTTTCATGCCGGTTCCTTAATTGTTGTTTAAGATATAATTAATACGGTATTCTATCAGAAAGCAAAATATGATTCTGTAAAGTGTATATTTGCAACATGATCATGATAAGATAATTCTTCATGATAGTACAAGAGTAAATTCTTGAAGTACTATTTTTTAACTCTTTTTTGTTTGACTTTGGATATATTTTATCATGATCATTCAATAATAAGCCTAGCCGGGCTTATTATTCTTAGCTAATTGTATGCAACAAGAATGTTGATGTCTGTTATCGGAACAGAATAGATTATATAGAGGTGTAGTTATGAATATCTCCGAGGCGCTAAAAAAAAGAGGGCTTTCTGTTATTGAATCCCTGTTCAGTGATTTGCATAGCGGTAAAGATCTTGATATGGAATCGGCAGAAAAATTAATAGATTCCCTGATACAGGAAATTTCACACCAGAAAGAGGGAATGCTCTATTTGCCAGATCCGGAAAAAACCTCGGAATATTTGATTTACCATACATTACACGTTTTGATGTTATCACTCATCATGGGATACAGAACAGGAATAGAGGGTATGGAGCTTAGAGCTCTTGGCCTTGGAGCAGTGCTTCACGATCTGGGGAAAATTAATACACCTGAAAACCTGGTCTGGAAACAGGACGGCGATAATGAGTACGAAAAAACTGTTTTATCCGAACATCCGGAAATGGTTATTCACTGGCTTACACAGAAAAATATAATTTCGGATGAGATACTCGTAATAATAAAAGCCCATCATGAACGCTATGATGGGCTTGGATATCCGGCAGGTGTTTCAACCCGCGATTTTAACCAATCTTCGAATATTGTTTCAATATGTAATTATTATAGTTTTTTAACAATAAACATAACAGAAAAACCAGGAGAAGAACCCAGAAATGCTTTTTTTACGATTAGTAAAGAGATGGGAAAGCGCTTCTCTCCAAAAATAATTAATCAGTTTATTTCGGTAATGGGACCTATGCTTATGGATGGTCCTATTTACCGTAAAACAGCTTTAGTTTTGCTTGACACTAAAGAGGTCGCTGCTGTTGTTAAGACTAACGGTTTTGCCGACACATTGCCGGAAATAATCGTTTTGACAAACTGTCAGGGTAAAAAGTTGGAGCGTCCGGTAAGTGTTGACCTGAAAAAAGACGGGAGCCGGCGCATAATAAAATTATTAAAGGCCTGATTAATGCGGCAAAATATTGACTATCTATATGCTGTTGGTGATATCTTCACCTCGGGGAATAATCTTGATGATCTGTTAAAAGAAGCGATAGAGCTGACTTTAAAAAAGCTGTCAATTATCAGATTAATGGTGCACATATATCAGGATGATATCGAAGAGATAGTTGTTGATATCTATTCAGGTTATTCGGCTGACGAGATTAAAAGGGGAGTTTACAAAAAAGGTGAGGGAATTGTTGGAAAGGTAATCAGTGATGGTAAACCTGTAATAATTCCAAGAATAGGCAGTTGTCCGGAATTTCTTAACAAAACGGGATCGAGAAGCACTCAGGCAGATCTTGATGGTGCATTTGTATGTGTTCCGGTTAGACTCAAAGATAATACTATAGGAACAATTTCGGCGGATTTTTCGGATGTCGAAGAAGATTTCTTAAGCTATGCTGCAGAACAGCTTGCGGTAATTGCAATTTTAAGCGCTCATGAGATAAGCAGCCGTATTGAAAAACAGAAAAGTGAAAGGCAGCTTGTTGAAGAGAACAGGCGATTGAATGCCCGTTTAAGCGAAAAAATAAAAAACATAAAAATTATTGGTAATTCTGTTTTAATGCATGAGCTGTTTGAAAAAATAGCGTTGGTAAGTGAAACAAACACAACTGTTTTGATTACAGGAGAGAGTGGAACTGGCAAAGAACTTGTCGCTGATGCGATACAGAAAAACAGTTTGCGAAGTGATAAACCATTTATAAAAGTGAATGTTGCGGCTTTACCTGAGAATCTTATAGAAAGCGAACTTTTTGGTCATGAAAAAGGCTCTTTTACGGGTGCTGTACAGACAAAAAAGGGGCGTTTTGAACTGGCCAATGGTGGAACAATATTCCTGGATGAAATTGGAGACTTGGCACTTCCTTTACAGGTTAAACTTTTACGGGTTCTGCAGGAGAGATTTGTCGAAAGAGTAGGAGGGGTAGAACCTATTCCTATTGATGTCAGGGTAATCGCGGCAACTCATCAGAATCTTGAAAAAAAGATAGAGCTTAATGAATTTCGCAGCGATCTTTATTACAGATTAAATGTGTTTCCGGTTAATGTTCCTGCTCTAAGAGAGAGAAAAGCTGATATACTTGCATTGGTGAACCACTTTTGCGAAAAATTTTCAAAAGAGACTCAAAAGAGCATAAACAGGGTCTCTTCTGAAGCAATCGATATGCTTGTTGCTTATCATTGGCCCGGGAATATCAGGGAATTGGAAAATTGTATAAACAGAGCTGTAATTCTTGCAGAAGAGGGGGTCATTCGCAGTTATCATCTGCCTCCTACTTTACAGATTGCTGAAAATGTTTCCGGGTCGAGTTCTTTTGAAAACATGGTTAATAATTTTGAAAAAGAGATAATCATTGATTATCTTAAAATAACAGAGGGCAATATTTCCAAAGCAGCGGAAATGCTTGGAACAACTAAAAGAATTTTAACATATAAAGTAAAAAAACTTGAAATAGATTGTGACCGTTTTAAAAAAATAAGATCCTGAAATTTTCAGTTACAACAAATTTATAAACAGAGGTTCTAATGAGTAAGGATAACAAGAACAATGAAGAAATAACAATTCCTTCAGAGAGTCTTGAAAATGATCTTGTTTCAATTGATCATATTCTACCGAAACAGATTCATATTATTCCCATCAGGTATCGTCCGATTTTTCCGGGAATAATCACACCCTTGATTATATCAAAAGGGCGTTTTTCTGATGCTATCGATCAGGTGCTTGATAATTCCAGATCAATAGGTCTTGTTTTGCTGCGGGATGATGAAGTTGATGATATAAAGCCTCAGAATATATTTCAGATTGGTACAGGCGCAAAAATTCTTAAAAAGATAAAACTGCCAGATGGCGGAATAAATGTTCTAATAAACTCTTTGAAAAGATTCCGTATTGTCAAAGTAATACAGGAGAAGCCTTACCTTATAGCTGAAGTTGAATATCTTGATGATAAGCTTCCGCCTAAATCAAGACGTAACGAGCTGAAGGCATTTACTCGTTCTGTTCTGAGTCAGCTTAAGCAGTTATCCGAGAACAACCCTCTTTTCACTGAAGAGATGAAACTTACCATGGTTAATGTTGATGAACCTGGTAAAATTGGTGATTTTGTATCTTCGATACTTAATCTGGAAAAAGAAGAGTATCAAACTATTCTGGAAACGCTTGATGTTGTCGAAAGATTACGTCTGGTTTTACATATGCTTCAAAAAGAGCTGGAAGTTATTGAGATACAGAAAAAAATCCAGAATCAGATAAATGATAAAATAGATAAGCAGCAAAGAGAATATTTTTTAAGAGAACAGCTTAAGGTTATAAAGCAGGAGCTTGGACTTGATGCTGATGAACGCAGCCGAGAGATTAGTGAAATGGAAGCGATTATCAGTGAACTTGACGTCGAAGAAGAGGTATTGGAGAAGCTGACTGAAGAGATTGAAAAGCTTAAAAATATGGAACCCAATTCTTCTGAATATACAGTTACAAGAAATTATCTGGATATTCTTTTAGCTCTTCCATGGAACGAAAAATCTGAAGATAATCTGGATCTTGACAGGTCAGAAAAGATTCTTAATAAAGATCACTTTGGTCTTGATGATGTGAAGGAGCGTATTCTTGAGTTTTTAGCCGTGAGGAAATTAAAACCGGATGCTTCGGGTTCAATAGTCTGTCTTGTGGGGCCTCCGGGAGTTGGCAAAACATCTCTTGGAAAATCCATTGCAAGAGCTCTTAATCGAAAATTTTTCAGAATGTCTCTTGGTGGAATGCGTGATGAAGCCGAAATAAAGGGTCACCGTCGAACTTATGTCGGGGCAATGCCGGGCAAAATAATGCAGGGTATTAAAATATGCAAGACGAAAAATCCTGTCTTTATGCTCGACGAAATCGATAAACTGGGGCAAAGTTATCAGGGCGATCCGGCTTCGGCACTTCTGGAAGTGCTTGATCCCGAACAGAATTCGACATTCAGGGATCACTATCTGGATGTTCCCTTTGATTTATCGGATGTGTTTTTTTTGACAACAGCCAACTCTCTCGATACAATACCGAGGGTTCTGCTTGATCGAATGGAGGTTATCAGGTTATCGGGTTATATTTCGGAAGAGAAATACGAAATAGCCAAACGGTATCTGCTTCCAAAACAGCTAGAAAAACATGGATTGCTTAAAAACGATGTGAAGATTGATAAAAACGGTTATATGTTTTTAATTCAATCCTATGCACGCGAGGCGGGTGTTCGTAATTTGGAGCGCGTCGTGGAAAAAATATGTCGGAAAACAGCTTCGATAAAGGCGAGAAAAAATAAATTACCGGGTGATAATCTGTCTTATGAGCAAATTCGTGAATATTTAGGCTCGGAGCGTTTTGTAGACGATGAAAAATTCGAAATAGACCGACCAGGGCTTATAAATGGACTTGCCTGGACTTCCATGGGAGGAGCAATTCTCGTTGTGGAGGCCATATCCATTAAACAGACAAAAAACGCCGGTTTAAAACTTACAGGTCAGCTGGGTGATGTTATGTCAGAGTCAGCAAATATTGCTTACAGTTTCATAAGGCAGTATTTATCTGAAGACGAAGAGATGGCAAAACTTTTCGATAGCTGCCTGATTCACCTGCATGTTCCGGCTGGAGCAACACCTAAAGATGGGCCTTCTGCGGGTATAACCATGGCATCGGCGATATATTCGCTTGTAACTAAACGGATAGCAAAAAAATCATTTGCAATGACCGGAGAGTTGACACTTTCAGGGAAAGTTTTTCCTATAGGTGGCCTTAAAGAGAAACTAATCGCGGCAAAACGCGCAAAAATAAAAAATATTATTTACCCGTCATTAAATGAGAAAAACCTGGAAGAGGTTCCGGATAACGTAAAAAAAGGATTAAAGTTTTATCCTGTTTCAGAGATTTCAGAGGTTCTGGAGATTCTTTTTCCTAAAAAATAAAAGGAGGGAGAAATGAACATTAGAAATATGATGGAAGGGATTGTATCATCCCTTGTTCTTGAAGTGTTGAAAAAAGAGGAGAGACTAAACGAGTCCAAAGAATATTTTGAAGATATTTGTGCATATGTTTTAAACCGGTTACCCGCTAAATATGTGACAAGTGACAGGGGAATTCTTCATGGTATACTAGAGACAAAATTTTCTGCTCAACAAAAAAGTGATATAATCATGCTTGTTTATGAAGCTATGACAATTATTCATGAAAGGCGTGATAAAAATCATAAACACATTCATATTTCAAAGGGCGCTCCAAATTTCTTCTTCCCTCACCTGCTTGGCGAAGTTTTGGAAAAAACAACTTTTTCCAAAATCCCAGGGGTAAAGGTTACTCTTTTAAAAGATAAGTCGCCGGTAAAAATGGTTTCAGATGGGTGGGATAACCCTTTTCATACAAACGATGGAACAGGCTCATACTATCATTTTTGGCCTTTGTTTGATGAAGAGAGTGATCCTCTGTTAGAACAAAAATTCCTGGTAACTTTTGAGCATGAAAAATTCAAGCCTTTTGAACAGGATATTTATGTTAGACCCGTCTCATTGACAAGTGGAGCGATAGAAACAAGAATTGTAGCTGTTGTATTACTGGACTTGAAAGAGGGTGAAGATTTGTCGTTTCTTGAATAGTTGATGGATATTTAACGGTTTTTCTCTTTTATTGCTCTTTCCATCTCTCTCTTGTCCTGCTTCTGTTTTATAGAGTGCCGTTTATCGTAAAGGGTTTTACCTTTGGCTAAGGCGAGCTCTATTTTTGCCTTTCCGTTTTTGAAGTAGAGTTTAAGCGGAACAAGAGTTAAACCCTTTTCCATGATTTTTCCGTAAAGCTTGCTTATCTCTCGTTTGTGTAGTAGAAGTTTTCGTGGTTGTGCAGGATCATGATTAAACCGATTTCCCTGTTCATAAGGAGAAATATTCATTTGCATAATATAAACTTCACCATCCCTGATTCTTCCGTAAGACTCGCTTATATTGACCTTTCCGTTTCGAATAGATTTAACTTCGGTTCCTTTTAAAACAATACCT
The DNA here is from genome assembly GCA_016934935.1 of Spirochaetota bacterium. Taxonomy (GTDB): domain Bacteria; phylum Spirochaetota; class UBA4802; order UBA4802; family JAFGJZ01; genus JAFGRW01. The sequence continues at coordinate 25,656 of JAFGRW010000132.1, forward strand.
GCTTCAAAAGTTTCTATGATATCATATTGAAAACGGGCTTTTTTATTTTTTGCAATATCGAATTCTTTCTGTTGGCTCATGGTTTAAAACTAATCTCTTTATAATAAATGGTTTTTAAAAATACTGAAACAAGGCTAAATTATGGAGCCATTACTTGTTATATAGAGTCAATTACAATTTTTTCTTACAAATTGGTAAACTCGTCATGCAATTTGATAAGTAAGCGGCCTAAGCTGCGCAATCGGTAACAAAGCAGCCTGTTGATGTAGACGCTGTCTTGAAAAAGTCAAATATTACCAAAACAATGATATTTTGAAAATAAGTGAACTTTAGAAGTTCATTAAAAAGAGCATAAAAAATGAATTGGTAACTTGCATTAATCAAAACTCATACATATATTGTAGATAATGATTTGATAAGATACAGAATTCTTTGTATTTTTTTAATTTATAATTAATTTTTTATAAACTCCTGATACAAAAGGATATTTTCCTAAATGTTACCAATATGAAAAACATACTTATTGTAGAAGATGAAAAAATTATAGCTCTGGATATCAAAAATGCCGTACAAAAGTATGGATATAAGGTTATCGGCTCTGTAACTTCCGGTGAAGATGCAGTTGAGTTTTGTAAACGTTCGTTGCCTGATATAATATTAATGGATATTCATCTTGATGGAGAGATGGACGGTATAGATGCGGCTTTGGCCATAAAAGCGAATCTGGAAATTCCTGTTATTTTTCTTACAGTATCTGTTGATTCGGCGACCCTGGAGCGTGCTAAAAAAGTCGAGCCATATGGGTATATTAACAAACCTGTTAAAGATGTCGAGATATTCACCACCCTGGAGATGGCGCTTCACAAGTTTCGAACTGAACTGAAGCTTAGGCAAAACGAACAATGGTTGTCAGCGATGTTAAACGGAATAGGTGAAGGCATTATCTCGGTTGATATTGATGGTGTGATTACATTTATGAACCGTATCGCTGAAAAGATGACCGGCTGGACTGCTTCTGATGCGATTGGTAAACATAAAAATGAAATTTTGATTAAAGAGAGCGCGGATCAAAAAAAGAAAAGGATTGCTTTTGACCGGACAGCCCGTAATTCCCTTCTTGTAATGTTGCAAAACTATATTCTCAAATCGAAATATGGTAAGGAAGTTCCAGTAGATATAAATAATTCTACAATACTTGATGATGACGGAGAAATTACAGGAAATATTTACACCATCAGGGATATCACCGAAAGAAAGAAGAAAGAGGAGATCATCCGTAACGCAGCTGAAGAGTGGCGTGTAACATTTGATTCGTTAACCGACAGCATCTTCCTTGTAAATGAAGATGGAGAGGTTATACGCTGCAACAACGAAGCTACTCTGGTTCTTAAAAAAGAATACAATGATATTGTTGGATATTCCGTAAGAAAACTGTTTGGCCAATCTGGCGATTATATTTACAGCTGTTTTCTGGAAATAAAGGAAGAGCTTGAAACCCGTATCTTTGAACAGCGTATGGGCGATAACTGGTACGAGGGGAAGTTTGACCCAATAATCGATAAAAAAGAAGAATTTACGGGAGCAGTAATAATACTTTCTGATATTTCTGAAAAGAAACGTGCTCAGCAGGAAATAGAAAAATATAAAAATCATCTGGAAGAGCTTGTAGAGATTAGAACAGAAGAGCTCAAACAGGTTAACAAGGATTTGGAAAACGAAATATCTTTAAGATGGTTAATAGCCGAGCAGATGGTTCAAATGAAAGAGTATGCGGAGGCAGCAAGCAAATCAAAAAGTGAATTTTTAGCGAATATGAGCCATGAATTGCGTACACCTCTGAATTCGATTATTGGTTTTGCCAAATTACTGAAGATGGGTATAGATCCTGAAGATTCGGCACAATATATCGGTAATATAATAACCTCGGGAGAACACCTGTTGTCCATGATAAACGATATTCTTAATCTTTCAAAAATGGAAGCCGGAAAACTGAAGATAGAAAGGAAAAAATCAGATATTATTCAGGTCAGCGCGGTATCCATGGACATAGTAAGTATACAGGCAGAAAATAAAGATATTAATCTTAGTATGTCAAGAGAGTTTGAAGAGAGAGAATTGTTCGTTTTCGCGGATGAAAAACGGATACAACAGGTGATGCTTAATCTATTATCGAATGCTATTAAATTTACCGATGCCGGAGGAAGGGTTACTGTTAATATTCGCAAAAACAGTAAAACTTGTTATGTGGATGTAATTGATAATGGATGTGGTATTGACAAAGATATGCAAAAGACAATTTTCGACAAGTTTAACCAGGTCGATAACAGCCTAAACAAAAGAAACGAAGGAACAGGACTTGGTTTGGCTATTTCAAAATCATTAATCGAATCGCATTTCGGCCACTTTTATGTATCAAGCGAGCCGGGTCAAGGAAGCACTTTCACATTTTCTCTGCCTGTGTACGATTCAGAGAAACATGAAGATTCCCTTTCATCTTTGAAAAATAATTATCCGCAGATATTAAAAGAAAAAAGACTGCTTTTTATATTAAATTCTCAAAAACAGATTACGACTTGTGTAGAGTTTATGACTACAAACGGGCAGGAGTATACTATTTTAAAAAGAAGCACCGTCTCTGGTGAAGCCCTGAAAAAAGATGATATCGGCGCAATAGTAGTCGAGACGGCAGAGAATATAGGAAATGAGCAGAAGTTTGTAGAACTGATCAAAGCAATGAACAATGTTCCTGTTATTGCGATTTCAAGTACTCTTGATATGAACTATAAAGAGGTTTTTTTAAGTATGGGATACGATCTTTTTTATCTTATTCCGGTGGATTATCTGGAGATAGTTAATGATCTTAGTAAAATTTATGGAGAAAAAAGATGAACAACTCAAAACAGGTTTTAGCTCAAGCTGGAACATTTACGGAACCGGTTTTAATTGTAGAGGATAAGGCTGAAAACCAGGCATTACTGAAGGGGATATGTAAAAAAATAAATGTAGCCTGTGATATAGCCTCAAACGGCAAAGAAGCTTTAGAATTAGTAAAAGACAAGAGCTACGCAGTTTATATTGTGGATCTAATGATGCCGGTAATGGATGGGCGTACCTTTGTAAAAGAATTAAAAAAAATATATTCCAGTGCTGTAATAATTATTCAAACCGCCCTGGATACACCGGATACAATAATCGAATTAATGAAAAAAGGTGTATATGATTACATAATCAAACCTATTGATCCGGAGCTTTTTCAGGAAGTATTGTTAAAATCATTGGAATACAAATACTTGAAAGATCTTGAGCATCAGCAATCGTTAAGTGCCGGTGAAAAAATCAAGGCTCAGATAGATTGGCTAAACTATAAAGAGAACAGAAGACTCTCTGCAAAAGATACTGCGGAGTCAAAGTCCATATATAATGTAAAAACTTCGTTAGCCCAGGGAGCTGGCTTTGGAACATTGATTACCTTAATAGATATTATGAAGGCTTCGTCGATGGAGACCGATGACGGCAAGATTTCTGTTGATAAAGATGTAGTTGATATGATGATAAGCAATAATGAATATTGTCGTGCACAAATAGATGGTTTAAATTTTGCGACAAGGATCATGGAAAGGGACTTCGAATTTGAAGACTATTCCATAAGCAGGTTTATTTCTGATCTTCCAAAAATGACCGAGAGAGTAATTCCTTACTTGAAAGAAAAAAATTTGAAGATAACCTATCCAGAGCCGACAGAAGATGCAAAATTAAGATTTAACAAAAAAGCTGTTTCTCTTGTTGTGGAAGAGATGGTTGTAAATGCATATAAATACTCCAGAAAAAACAGCACAATAAATCTTTTTGCCCGTTTCCGTGAGGGGTATTTCTGGTTTTCTGTAAAAAACAGTATTGATAAAGAACCTTACGGCGGAGTTCCTCCAGAATATGAAAAACTTGTGCTTGAGCCATTTTTTCGAATACATCCCCCCGATGAGACAGTATCAAAAGTAGAAAGAATCGGTTTTGGATTGGGGTTAGCGGTTGCTGATTACGTTGCCAAAAAGCATGGAGGAATTTTCATTATTCGTGATGTGAAGGATATGATAAAGAAAGATCCCGAACCTTGTGTCCTGGCAGAATTTCTTCTACCCGTATTCGGTTGACAGGAACTTTCGGGAGATTTACTTTTTTAACGATTTAAATGTCTGTTCAAGCAAATTATCAATTAGAAATTTTTCTCTGAAAAATATGTTAGAGGTCATGGCCGCGTTGTGTTCGAAACCTTCGAGTTCTACAGCCTGAATAAGGGTTAAGCCCAACTGTGGAAAAACCCGACTCTCTTTTATTGAGTGATTAATGCAGGTGAACACAATGTCCTTCAGTTCAGCAGGCTTTGTGTTTGATCCATCCGGCAACCCTAGTTTGTATGAACCGTTTTTAAGACATATCAGACGATATCCGCGGGCAGATGGAGGTTGCAGTGTTAAGGGTTTATGACCCGATTTAAGCTGAAAAGTCCCGCCTTTTGAAGTTAGCAACTCCTTTATTGAAATAGATTTATCATCTATGTAGGCAAATGGATTATTCAGTTTAAGGTTTTCAATGGCCCGGTGTGTATAATGATATATATGTGCAAGAAATTTGTTAAGTTCCGTTTGTGGTTTTATTGAAGCAAAAATATTCTTCTCTTCATTGAAAACATACACGAACGATATGGATCCGATAGTTTCATAATAAATTGTGATTTCTTCACTTTTGGTGTTTTCGGTAAGATAAGCCAATTTTTCCAGATAGATATCGTTTTGGCTGTATACTTGGGTTGCTACTTCTTTGACGGGTGAAGAGGAGAGATGAGAGTAGAAATTGGTAATTGAATCACATTGTTGAGTGAATATACGTCGTTCTTTTCTGGTTATTATAATGTAATTGTTTGATACTCGTGAAATAAATCGAACATTCTTTTGTTTTGAAAGTACAATATGCAAATATGCTTTTTTAAAAAGCTGATAGATGTTTTTTACCATGGCTTTGTAATCGTCATCAGCATAAAAGCAGCAATAACTGTCAAATGATGATTTATGATTTACCCCGCCTTTTATAACATCAAAAAGAATATCAGTTAGTGAATCAGGATCTGTATAATGTTTGTGAAAAGATTCGCCCCAGGAAGAGTGGTAAAGATGATCTATTGTTAAAATTGAATTTTTTTGTTTAATAAAAAAATTGACTACAATAAGATTTATTAAAGGAAAAGATTCGTGTAAATAATAGCTGTTTTTTGCTTTAAGCTCTTTTTTAGAAAATAGATCTGACATAAGGTTCGTAAACCCAATTGTTTCTGTATTGGTGTTGTTTTGGGTGTTGATCATGTTTATGCGGGTTACTCCACCCTGGTAAAGCCCGTTTATAGCTGCCCAGGCCAATAGTCTGATTAGAGAGGATTCAATGCGCAGAACAACATTTGACTGGTTTTCTGAAGCATCACCAACTTTTTTGTAAAGTCTCCACATAATATTGTTATCTTTATCTTTGTATACATCTACATAGAGGTATGGCTCACAGGAGGTATCGGTAAAGGATATATATCTTTCAATTTTATCTTTTGAAAAGGAAAAGTAACCACGAATTTTGCGGCTTAATAATTTATAATCAGATTCGGAAATTTTTGATTTAAGGTCAAAATTCACAAACTGGCGTGATATTTTTTGATAGCTGATAAGCATAAATTTACGAACCTGGTTCCAGAATTTCGTAACCTTGACAAAATCCCAGTTCATAAAAGAGTCCAGGTCTTCGAGAACGGCATTATTCCATTTCCAGTACTTTGTGTATTTGTACATTTCCAAAACTTTGTATGGAAGCCGGGAGCTGTTTTTAAACGACGTGTATTTAGAAAGTGAAGGATTTATTTTGAGATAAAGATTAATCTTTAGAATTTTTAAAGATGATTTGTCTTCCAGAGTTTTGCTGTAATACTGGAATACTTCATAAAACATAAGAAGATATGAGTCCAGAACAGTATTGGATAGTTTTCCAGCCAAAACAAGTTTTTTTAACTTGTGACTGATTAACTCAACAGTATCACTTTCAAGAAGATATTTTTCCAGAACACCAAGTTTTAAAATGGACTTAAACGGATTTCCCAGCGACTTGACAATCTGAAAGAGAGCGGCACCGATAAAGTCATCTTTGGTAATATTATGCAGATTCCCGATGTCGATGTATTTATTGTTTCGCTCTTCAGGCGGAAGGGCTGCGAATATTTTTTTATACGATTCATCGTTTGTTCCCAGGGGAACAGCCCACCAAAACGGTGTTTTTCCGGCAATAATTATGGAGCTTCTGTAAAATTCATCTTTTAGAAGAGCCCCCAGGGTCGAGCCAAAAGCTTCTTCTTCATCCTCATCAAAAATATTCTGTTGCAAGTCGTTGATATCGTTTATAAACAGATGAACTTCAAGACCCAGGTGATGTTCGGCCCAACCCTGGATGTCTTGCACTTTTTTTCTAAAATGCTGTAATCTGTTTTCCGGAACAGATTTTTTGTCAATACAGACCCAAAAGTCAAAATCGGATTTTTTATTATAGGCAATTGTTCCAGCACTTCCAATTAGAGCGATGCACTGGATAAAAGGTCTGGTCTCTTCGGATTTGAATGATATTGTTGGAAAAAGGCTTTTCAGATATTTCTGCGCAGACTCTGTAGGCGAGAAGCCGTGAATGCCGTGAGGAGTAAACTCGTTAACAAAGCCGGGAAGACGGTTTTGATTGGTATGAAGCAGATAAAGCATGCTGTCAAGTATGCGTGCAGTATTTGAAGAGGGCAAAAGAGCTTTAAATCTTTCTACCTTTTTATTGTTAAAGAGAAGAAACGCTTTCCGGTTTTTTTCAAGTATTTCTGTATCCACTTATAAACCCTGTATTAATTAGCCCATGTGGGCTATAAATATCTCTGTTAAATAAATAGAGGTTCCATATCTATTATAAAACCTTTCTATTGGCAACCTTTAATAAAACTTAAAACGCACTTTTCAAAAAAAGTTATTAAACAGTTTTTCAATTGTTTGCAGGAAAATGACTTATAAAATTGTAGTTTAAAGGAACTTCAAAAAAATATTCAATTATTTAATAAGAGAATATAAAAGATCCATTAAATGATTGGCAAGTATGTTTTTTGAAGATGGTGATGATTTTAGCATTTTTTCAGTTATAGCTAGTTGAATCAGGTTGTTTTTAACAGAATCTTTTGAAAATTTTCGAAGACTTTGTTGAAAAAAAGCCTGTTGGCGCGGTTGAATCGATAGTGTTGACAGGGCTTCGTTTGTTGAATTACCTTTATCTTTTAATTCATAATATGTTTCCATTTGCAAAAGACGGTTATAAATCATGCTGATGATTACAAGCTCGTGAGTACCTCCATCCAAGGTTTTCTGAATAACAGAGATAGATTTTTTATCTTTTTGAAAAATAGAATCTATACATTCAAAAACCGACAAAGATCGATTGTTTTGAATCAGGTGTTTGATATCTTCGATTTCAACTTTATTATTAGAGGTTCCATAAATAATGTTTTTCAATGCGTCGTCTATAATGGCAATATTACGGCCGCAAAGAGAGAGTATAACCGAAGCCCCGTGAGAATCAATGGTTTTGCCTCTCTTTTTCAGTTCGCTTACTATATATTTTAAAAGGTCGTTTTCGAATTTTTTCCAGAAAATTGCACTTTCGAATGGGATTCCTGTTTTTAATAGAGTAGCGGGTATACGGTTTGAATTTGTTTCCATGATAATCATTATTGAATTCGATGCTCGGTTCAGAATATCGCAAAGAAGTGATATATTCTGTTTTTTTTTCAATACAGCTTCAATTTTTTTAAAAACAGCAGCTTTTCTGCTTTCAAACATGTCTTCAGAAAGTACAAAATCCGCTCCCTTTAAAAAATCATCTGTATCACAGTAAAAAATCTGCATATTTGGTTGCGAGTCAAAAAAGTTTGTTTTAAAAAGGTTTACGCACTTCTCTTTTTCAGCCTCCTCTTCTCCCAGGAAAAGGAAAGCTCCGGATGGAGAAAGTTTTTCATATTTACTGAAAAGTTTGTCTGAACCCTGAATTTTTTCAAATTGTGCCATAAAATCACTTAACTATTTCCCGATTGTTCCGATATAAATAGAGTAGAAACTCATACTCCTTTGTGTTCCGGTTTCTTGAAAAGGAATACATACTATTTCAAAGCAAACGGGATGCGTCGTCCCGTTTTCTTTTTTTCACATCTTCCATAAATACATGAATGAGATACCATATTTGGTTAAAAACTCTGAGCTGTCAATTGAGATAAGATTAAGAGACAGGCTTTCGCTTCCGCTCTTGATTGTAAAAGCATTTGGATGATAATTACCGGGCCGACTGTAGGTAATAATTGTCGGATTGTTGATTCCAGCACCATTTTCAGCTGCTTTTACGGCTTCCTGCCAGTAGCCAATATCATCGATAAGGCCATAATCCAAAGCATCAGATGCTATCATGACCCTGCCATCAGCAATTTTAAGAAGACTTTTTCTAGTCAGGTTGGGCCTGCCTTCCAAAATGACTGTTATAAAGCGATTATACATCGAGTCGATAATTTTCTGAAAAAGTGCTCTATCTTGTTTTGTCATTTTTTTGAAAGGAGATCCCATGGTTTTAGCAGAACCTGATTTAATCGTCTGGTCTTCGATGCCGATTTTTTGTAATAATCCTTCCATGTTTACCATAAAAGCAACAACTCCAATGCTTCCGGTAACAGTTGTTGGATGCGCAATAATTTTATCAGCTGTTACAGACAGGTAGTAACCACCGGAAGCGGCTATCGATCCCATATGCGCTACTATGTATTGCTTACTCTTTTTTTTGTGTTCAGTAATAAGATTATGTAAAATATCGCAGGTTGTGACTGATCCACCAGGAGAATCGATACGAAAAATTATTGATTTTATTGAAGAATCCTCAGCTGCTTTATCAAGTTCTTCAGCTACTCTCGAGCTGATATTTGTTTCGGCCGAACCTAAAAAGGTTTTCCTGCTTTGAGAATCATGGATTGTGCCGTTGATGTTTATCACAAGAATTTTGTCTTTCGAACCCTTGATCATAGTTTGCTCTGTTAATGGCTCAATACCTCTGGAAAACGGAATTGAAATACAACTGTTAAACAGAAATAGAAACATTAATAGGTAAATCTTTCTCATTTTTATTGCCCTCTGTTCTTATGAAATAGATTATCCTCTGTTTTTCTTACGGCAAATCAACCTCTTTTTGTACTTGACCGCTTTTTGTTAATGCGATTTTACTGTAGAGTAATTTTTAGCTTATCTGGAATTTTTATTTTTTATTAAAGAGAGCTATTATCTTTCCAGGTTTGTGCAATTTAGTTAGTTTTTCCATTAAATAATTATTTGATTTTGACATCAAGAGGTAATATGGTTCGGACAAGTATACAGGAAGATACAATAGTTAACTCCTTAATCGGTGAAGGCGCCGAATTTAAGGGAGAATTTAAAATAAACGGGCTTTTGCGAATAGACGGTAAATTTACCGGCACTATTGAAACAGATGGAAAAGTTCTTGTTGGTAAGGGTGGTGAGGCCATAACCGATATAGAAGCCAGTATTGTCGTGGTTGGAGGTTCTGTAAAAGGGAATATCTATGCTACCGAAAAGGTCGTTTTATTATCAAGTGGCAATGTAAGTGGAAGTATTATTACTCCCAGTTTAATAATGGAAGACGGTGTTAAACTGGAAGGAAAGTGCACGATAAACAAGAGTCCGGTAAAATAGATGAGAATCGGTCCTGCTTTTTGGCCTGAAAAAAACAAGATAAAGTCTAAAAAAAAAGAGGCTTCCAGCAATTCTGTTAGCGGATCATCTTTTGCTTCTATTCTTGAAGAAACAGTAGAGACAGAATATAGTTCATCTATAGAAGAATTGATGAATGATCTTGGCGGTCAGGAAAAAAATCTTCTGGATAATCAGACTCTCGCGGATTTGCAAAAATATAAGAAAACCATTCAGAAGATACTGGAGCTGATTACAGCCGAAGGATTTGAAACTAAAACATACCGTCGAACCAGAAGTACAAATCGAACCGATTTCTTTATTGTAAAAAAAATAAACGAGAAACTTTATCGTCTTGCAGCGGCTCTCACTTCTTCGGAGAACAAGGCGTTTTGTCTTGTTAAAGAGTGTGAAGATATTCGAGGTCTGATTTTTGATCTTTTGCACTAGTACAGAACGATATTTGTTTAATAGATAAACTTGTAAATTTTAAAAGAGATATATTTTTGAATGATATAGTCGGACATTTTAATCAGCTTCAGCATCTTCGGTCGTTGGCTTTTTCACAAAGGCTTCCGCAGACTTTTCTTTTTTGCGGACCTGCAGGTATTGGAAAGCGAAAAGCCGCTGATTTTTTCGCGGCATTGCTTGTATGTCAAAGAAAAGATGAGCCTCCTTGCGGGATTTGCTCCTCTTGTAAATCTTTGCAAAACGGGTCTTCTCAGGACTATATTGTTCTTGAGCCTGATGAAAAAGGACGAATTGCTGTTGGATCTGATAATGAAAACGGAACAGTTCGTTGGTTGACTCATAGATTAACTGAAAAATCTTCAAGTGGCCGCTATATCGTAATTATTGATGGCTTAGACCGAATTAGTGAAGCTGGTCAGAATATACTGTTGAAAACTGTTGAAGAACCAGGAAAAGGAGTAGTAATAATTCAGATAAGCTCTTCAAAATCAAGGGTGCTTCCGACAATAATATCCAGATCCATGGTAATAAATTTCCATTCCTTAACAGCTGAACAAATATCAAAAATTTTAAAGACTGATCCAGAGCCTCATTCGTACGAGGATTTGGCCCTGATTGTTTCGGGAGGATCCGTTTCTGTGACAAAGGATCTTGTTGAAAAACAGATACTTCCTCCCATACTTGATATAGCCGGTGCTATTCGAGAAACAGTAATTAATAAAGCCGTATTTAATGAGAATTTATCAGACTTTGATGCTTATAATGGTGATTTTGGTTTGTACGATATTCTTATTAATATGTTCCATTATAACATTAAACTTGTTATTCATAAAAAATTGCAGTATAACAGATATGTGGAAAATTTTTATATAGATGACTATGTACTTTTGCAAAGATTAATAAAAAAGCTGCTCCAGTTAAAAAATGATTTAAAGTTTAATGTGAATTCAAAATATGCTTTAAAAGCCGCTTTATACGAACTGAGTGAAAATATCTAGCTGGTTATACAGGTGCAAACACTCAATTTTATCAGTAAATAATAATATGGATTTTAACTAGAAATCCAATAAGTTTATACAGTTGCTGTTAACGGAGATAATTATGGAATATACATGTCTTAAAATGCGAAAAAACGATGTAATTGAGTTTGTTGAATCGAATAATATATTCTTAAAAGCGGGAAGTGTCTGCATTGCTGAAACTGAACATGGAACAGATATGGGTACTGTTCTTGAGATTAGAAAACGCATAGATATTGATCCGGCACACGTGAAGGGAAAGGTTTTAAGAGCAGCTGAAAAGGAAGATTATCTTGAGTTGCCTAAAATTGAAGAGATGGAAAACAAAGCTTTTGAAAGTTGCCGTCAAAAGGCTAAAGAAAAAAAACTGGAAATGAAGTTAGTTGGAGTCAAGGCTGTATTTGATAAAACAAAAATCATATTTTATTTCGTTGCTGAAAATCGTATTGATTTCAGAGAGCTGGTTCGAGATCTGGCTGCAGTATATCGAACCCGTATAGAAATGAGACAAATTGGAGTTCGTGATGAATCAAGGATGATCGGTGGATTCGGCCCGTGTGGCAGGTCGTTGTGTTGCACAAAATTTCAGGGAAATTTTGCCCCTGTTTCCATAAAAATGGCAAAAGAACAAAATCTTAATCTGAATTCTTTAAAGATATCGGGAACTTGCGGGCGGCTATTATGTTGCCTTGATTACGAGTATGAAGTATATAATATGTTAAATAGTGAATTGCCTCAACAGGGCACCAAAATAAAAATACGTAATCAGGAATATACTGTTGAATCGGTTGATACTTTAAAAGAATCTGTCAGAATATATTTCGAAGGTGCTTTTTTAAGCATAAAAAAAAGGGAATTATCTTATAACGGAAAATCATACAGTGTAACAAATGAAGTTATAGAAAGAATAACACATCATGATGAAGAAACTGAAGATAGTTTTGGCTTATAAATAATGTTTACAAGTAATGATTAATTCCGGGTTTATCATAATAAGGTATGTTTCGAAAAAGGGGTCAATTTTACTTGTGAGAGCCGGTTTGATTGCTATGGCAATCTTTATTTTTACATTATATGAATCATGTACAACTATATCGATATTAAACCTGGAGTTTATTGAAACTGAGGAGATATTACAACTGAAAAACTCTGAAGACCTTATCGGTGTAGAAGAGGTTGTTGATCGAGAAGCTGTAAAAAATGTTCAACCGCGTATTGTTGAAAGAAACAGCAAATACAGTAAACAGCAATATGAAAAATCGATAGAGAAATCAAAACGGAAAATAATGATAAATAATTGTCCTGCTCAATTTGCCGGGCCTGATTGATTTTTTGTGTAGTTGTTAAATGATAATATGATCTTGAAATATCAAAAACATAGTAAAAGGAGATTTCATGACACGTAATCCATTAATGTCTTATGTTGTAATAAAGATTGCAATACTAAATATCATATTATCATTAATTTTGGGGTTTAACACTCCTTTTGTCACAGATTATTTAGCCTTAAATCCGGTTAGTGTCTTTTACAAAGGTTATGTTTGGCAAGTGATAACTTATATGTTTGGTCATTATAATTTTATGCATCTTTTTCTTAACATGTTTGTTTTGTTTATGTTCGGAATGCAGGTAGAAGAAGTAATGGGGAAAAAAAAGTTTCTGTTCTTTTACCTTTTTTGCGGTATTGGCGCTGGTTTAATAATTTTTGTTACTAGCTTAATTGCTTTGTATCAGACAAATGTATTAGAATATACTCTTGGTGCTTCAGCAGCTGTTTATGCTGTTTTCGTTGCGTTTGCTTTTTATTATCCTGATGCCCAGATTTTATTGTTTTTTGTTATACCCATCCGGGCAAAATATATGGTTCTTTTGTATATCGGTTTTGATCTATATTCATATATGTATCAAACCGGAAATATTTCACATACAGGTCACATCGGTGGAGTAATTTTTGCATTGATATATTTTCTGATTTGGGGCAGATCTTCAAGAAGAGGTATCGTTTCAAAACTGGTTAATGAGGTTACCAAAAAAAATAACGAAATAAAGGAAAAGGCTGTACTGGAAAACGAGACTCAGATGAAAAAAGAGATAATTTCAAAATTGAGAAAAAATAGTAATGTTGAACATCTGACTGAAGATGAATACCAGTTTGTAAAATACTGCCATATTATGAATGATGAAAATATTAACTATGAAGGCGATATCCTTACTTTTAAGGAAATATCAAATAAACAATTTATTACCGAGGTTCGCAAACTTATAAATCTTGATTAAACAGCAATAAAATTTTTCATCTCGTCTTCAAAAATATTTCTTTTCAGTTTCCGGCAAATACTCATCTGTTTTTGAATAGTCTTTTCGACAAATAGTTTGTATTCCGAAGATTGTGAATCGAAAGGCTTATGTAAAAAGTTTAAATAAAGTTTCTCGCACTCTTTTGCTATTAATAAACTTTTATCGGAAAATAAACTGTTTTTGAATAAATCCCAGACATAGTCAACAGCAGTATCTGAAGGATGTGACATATCATCTTTATAAAAACGGTAATCTCTTAATTCTTGTGTAATTATCTCAAACGATGGAAAGTACCAGACTGAATCAATCCCGGATATTGCTTCGTAAATAGCACTTATAAGGGAAGCTTTACTTCGCATGTTGTCAACCAGGCCGTTTGAATTGTGAATTACAGGACTGACTGTAAATATAATTTTAACTTTACTGTTTGTTTTCCTGATAAGACTTATAGTGTTTATGATCGAATTCATTATTTGAGTATGAGACAAAAAATATTTTGAAAATTCCGTGTTAGGAATTTTATGACAATTGCCAACTGTAATCCCGCTCTTTATATGTTTGTAACATAATGAGCTTCCGTAAGTTATAAGTAAAAGATTGCAGTTCTTGATAAATTCAGCACTTTTTTTTTGGTTTGTAACAATGGCGTTTGTTAAAGTATTTATATTTTCTCCGTGAACCGAAGAGTGGTTAAGCAGAGAATAATAAATTCCATTATTTTCGTGAAATTCCGATAAACCGTCCGGTTTAACATTGTGAATAATTCTTTCTATTGATGTTTCAATGGAAACCGGATTAAATAAAATACCTGAAGGATTTTTTAAAACCTGAAAACCGTTTACATGCAATCTATTTGCAATCTCTTCACTAAAACATGAGCCGGAGCTGAAAATTGAGTCATTATGACAAATTGTGAAATTGAAATCCGGAAGTTGAACCAAAGATCTAAAAAGCTTCATTGTAAAGCTTCTCCTTTAGGATCCAGAAAAACAAGCCGTAAACGATTAAAAAAAAGTTGAACCAAATAAAATCCAATAAATGAGAAAATGTATATTGTAAAATATAGAGCGTATAAAAGCGATACAGAATAAAATGGAGAGGTATCGAGTTTAGAAAAATGATTTATAGCAATTTTTGAAGGTATAAAAAATATAAGCATTAAAGATGTTCCGGTTATAAAGCGTATTGTTCCTGCAAATCTGTATCTGTTATAACGTATTGAATACTTGTCTAACAGCATAACTGCTCCGCAACCAGAGCCCGCAAAAAAAGCGCTACCGGTGAAAACATCCTTTCCTAGTAAAAAAATATTTGACGAGATGAAATCATTAAAAATCATCATATTGCTTAGAGCACCAAGTGTTATTAATAAGGAAAAAATGGTTATTGTAACTATTTTGAACTGTGAATTCATTTTTTGAAATTGATAAATGAATTGAGTGTTTTGGAATTTTATACTGCATAGCCAATAAATGCATCCTATTAAAAAACCGACAATTACCTGACTTGTCCAGTGAATACCTAAGTATATTCTTGATATACCCATTATCAATAATAAGATAAGCATAAGTAATTTCAAAATATTGCTTATAATTTTTTTATTTGCGAATAACCAAAGAACCATTGCAGATTGTGAATGTCCCGAAGGCATTCCATACCCGATAAAACGATTGATGTTTAAATAATTTCTAACTGAACTTTCAACCTCGAAAGGACGTGGTATACGGATTCCGATTTTCAAAATGCTATTAACAACGAAAGAAAAAGATATAAGAAGGGTAATATTTACAGCGAGTTTGTAATCGAAATAGAATAGAATAACGAGTATTAAAAGAATGTAACCATTTGATGAACCTATAAAATCCATGAATTGGCTAACAGGTAATAAAAAAGATGGAAAGGATTGAATAACCTGAGTCATATAAATGTCAATTTGATGCATAAGTTCCTCATAAAAATTTCAGGTAATCTGGATTGATTAATTTTTACCCTGCCGGTTGTTCTTATATAAACAATTAGCTTATTGTGCAAGAGAAAAAACCCACGTGTAATACGAAAATATGTAGTAAAATTGAAAATTAACTTATCAAAAAGGTTGCATCTGCGGGCAGTCCAGCACCACTTTGTGTTTCCAAAGTTGTGCTGGACGACCAGCAGAGGAACTTGTGAAAAATCCTATAGAATAGTCTATTAAACCATATTACTCACGGGAACATGATGTGTTTTCAAAGTTCGCTGGTGTTTATCAAAGAGATTAATAATAAAATTTTTTACAATTATATAAAAAAGTTCAAGACATTTTAAATGAAAAAGTTATGTATCAGAGACTACAACAATATGGTTGCCTTTTGGAAAGAGTATGGAACATTATAAAGTCAGTGTTAAGACACCTTTGGGAATTATTGAAATAATCGAGTACAATAACAAAATAAACTCGGTGCGTTTCAAGAATAAAAATGAAAATATTTATAACAACACACCTCTTTTGACAGAGGCAAAAAAACAAATGGAAGCATACTTTAAAGGAAAACTTTTTAAATTTGATCTTCCATTGCTTTTTGAAGGAACAGTTTTTCAAAAGAGGGTATATAGGTCTTTGCAAATGATAGAATACGGCAAAACCAAAAGTTATGGCCAGATTATTGATCCTGAAGAAAATGCAGGTTTAGGAGAAATTGAAAACAACAAAAGTAATCATTACGCTCGAGCGGTTGGAAGAGCCGTATCAAAAAATAATATAATAATTATTATACCTTGCCATAGAGTTATTAATTCTAATGGGACACTAGGCGGTTTTAGTAGCGGATTGTGGAGAAAAGTATATTTGTTAAACATGGAAAAACAATATTTTTGTAAAATATAGAAGTTCTGTCGAGTGATGAAATCATTTATTAAGCCCTTTTTCATTGGAAAACAAGCGTGACAAAAGCGACACTGTTCTAGAAATAAGCATAATAAGACAAAGAAAAATCCAGTAAAGAAATAGATCTTTATTGAACGCGAAAAGCACAGAACTGATCATAATTGTTATCATGATTTTTATCAAACCGGCTTTTTTGTTCAAGGTAGATTTCTTCTTGTTTTTTTTATAAGATATTGCCTTCGATAGGGCTTTATAAAGCCTGGGATCATATTTTTTTAAGCCGCTTTTAATTAGTAATTGCCGGGATGCTCTTTTGTTATTGTTATACGCCATTTTAAGAGCTGAATGAACCAAATAATAAACATCGCTAGAACTATGAGTCAGTACATCTTCCAAAACATAGGCTTCTTTTTTAAAACCATTATTATATAAGATTATTTTGAAGTGAGTTAACAAAATAAAAAGGTTATCGTTATTAATATTAAAAGCTTTATTTATATACTGTTCGGTTTTGTTGTCGTTACCGATTATGTAAAGTAAAAAGGCATACGATGCATAGGCTTCAACGTTATCAGGTCTTATCTTTAGTACATACTTATAAAACTCTTCGGCTTTTTTGTAATAGTTTAACTTAAAATAGATTCTTCCGGCCAGAAGAAAAATGTCAAAATCAGTATCTTTATAAATCAGTGCTCTTTTTATCGAGTTTAATGATTCATTATAATATCCAAGTAAATATTGTGATTTTGCCATCAGATAAAATACATATCCGTTTTTTTCTTTTTTGGATATTGTCTCTGTTAATGCTAAAACAGCATTATAATCTTTGTCGACAAGATGTTTTCTGATTAATATTTTCTCTTTTAGATTCACGGATCCTAGTTTAACTTTATTATTATATCGACACGGCGGTTTCTTTTTCTTCCTTCAGCTGTATTGTTTTTTTCAATAGGAAATTTTTCCCCGTGTCCTATATAAGATACTTTGTCATGCTCAACTTGATTAATAATTTCATTAGCTACATTTGATGCCCGCTTTTCTGATAATTGCTGATTATAATGAGGATTGCCAGTGTTATCCGTATGGCCTTCTACGATAATCTCTCTGTCGGGGTATTTTGCTTTAATCACTGTCAATACATCATTTAGTATTTTACGGGTTTCCGGTTTAATGTTTGCTGAGTCAAAATCGAAAAGGACTTCTCCCAAGCGAATAACAAGTCCCTTTTCGTTCTCTTCAATAGTTATATTCTTATCTTTAATATCTTTTTCAAGTTCATTTTTTTTAATGGTTTTTTCTTTTGGAGTAATAAATGGATAAATTGTATGTTTTGTGAGAATATTCATTTTCCATTCATAAGTGGTTGTTATACCGCTTTGATTAAAAATAAAAAGAATGTGATATTTATTAAAAAAATCGAGAGGCCGGTTATTTGTAATGTCCCATTTGATTATTCCTTTGTCGGTACCTGTTATTCTTAACGGAAAGTCTTTTGGTACGGATCCGGGTTTAATATCCTGATTTATCAGATATGAATATTCGATATGCCCTATTGTAATAGAACCGGATTTTACAGTCTCTTTCAGTGTATACTTAACCGGCATTGTAATTGAAAAAGGTACGCTGAAAGTATCTATAATTATTTCGCCATCCATTGTCCAGGATTCACCAATACTGACTGTTTTATCGGGAAATCCGGGAATGTGGCGTAAGTTAGGCATTAAAAATTCTTTTGGTACTTTAAAAATTCCGTTATCCTTGATCCAGAACGATGAACTGTTTTCGTCAGTTTTCTTAAAAGTCGGCTCGTTTTTCATCTTTGTGAATACAGAAAAGGTGCCGTCAACATTAAACAAGTTTCCATTATCTTTTTTGCAGGTAAGGTCAATTATGTTTCTTTCGGAATATACAGCATTAGTTTTGGCATTAATGTAAGATTCAACTTCGGCGGTTTTTAGAACTTCAAGACGATCGCCTTCATTAAGTTTCCATTTCAAATTAATCGGATCGGCTTTGAGAGAATTAAAAAAAAGTAGTAGAATAAACAGGAATTTTTTCATAATATACCTCAATAGATGTTCGGATTATAAATTAATCGAATTAAACAGAACAGAACAAATTTCTTAAAATTAGGTAAAAATGTGAAAAAAATCTGGGTTTTTATTCTTTTTATCTCCCTTACAGGATGTTTTTCTTCCTCGGATAAGGATATTTATCACTATAAAATAGATGGCTTGGTTAACAAGGGTACCTGGACCATTATGATATATATGTGTGCTGATAACAATTTGGAAACATACTCACTTTTGGATGTTCAAGAGATGATAGAAGGGTTTAAAACTGATAATGGATATCAGATTATAATAATTTTAGATAGGGCTGATGGTTCAATACAGGGAAGTACGAACGAAATTGGCCCTTTTGAAGAGAATTTTTCTGATACAAGACTTTACAGGCTGGTTGATAATGGAATAGAAAGACTTTCCGGAAAAGAACATTTTCCTGAAATCACTATTTCAGGGGCTTTTGAAGCTGACATGGGAGATCCTGAAAATCTTAAAAAATTTATCACATTTTGTAAAAATGAATACAAAGCTGATAAATATGCCCTTTTTTTCTGGAATCATGGAACAGGTCCTCGTTCTTTTTCTAAAAGCATAACTGAACAAAGGGCAATATGTGTTGATTATGGATCAAATGATTCATCTTTAGGCACTGGAGAAATAAGTGCATATCTTTCAAAAAATGAGAGTGTAGAATTAATAGGTTTTGATGCCTGTTACATGGGTTCTCTTGAGGTTGCCTATCAATTTGCTCCGCAGCATGAGGGATTTTCAGCAAAAATAATGGTAGCTTCAGCTGATGAGGAATGGGCGCCGGGTTGGAACTATAAATATATATTAAACAGATTGTCCAAACAGAATGGTGATAAATATATTAATGAAAAAAATCATGTTATTGAAGAAACCGAAAATAAAATAATTTACAATCCCTTAAATATGAACGCCGCGGATTTTGCTTCAATAATTGTTGAGGAATATTATGCCGCTGTAACAGAGCAGGATGTTTTTGATCAGGTTTTTGCGGCTTATAATCTTTACAATATTTATGAAATAAAAAACATTTTTGACTCATATTCTGGTAAAATATCGTTGTACAAAGAAGAAATAGTTAATAACCGAAATAATTATGTACATTATTTCAATTTTGATTCTGATTTTGGTCAACTTGAGACTCCTTTTTTTGATTTATATGATATTGTTAATCATCTTGAAAAAAATTTAAGTATTGTAAAAGGGGATTTGAGCAATGCAGTTGGCGAAGCTGTTCTTTTTTCTTTTGCCGGATCAAGTTTAAGGCATAAAGAATTTGTTAATGGGTATAGCGGATTATCTATTTTTTTTCCTGATGGTGATACTCTTTTTGATAATGGCAATGAATATTTTTCTTGTTGGGACTATCAGTGGTGGTACAGTCCCTTTGTTTTGGAAAACAGTGATGGTTATGGCAATCTGTATTGGTGTCGTGATAACGCTATCGAAGGTAATGGAATTGTAGAAAACTGGTTCGAAATTTTGGAATACTGGTTTGGAGAGGAAAGTTTAAATGAAAACAACTATATATATTAAGAATGCTGGTTTTATGTTTATAATTTTTTTGTCGATAATAAGCTGTAGTAATGGATCAAGTGTTGTGCGCGGTAAATCAGAAGATGGAAAACTCAGAAAATTTGAACATTGCAAAACTTTTGATTATGAAATAATCATGGTTAATGATAAAAAGCAGGGTGTTATTAGTATAGATGGTAAACAATTTCCACAAATATTTATTTTTGTTCAGGATAAAGATTACGCTTACCTTTTTGCCTATGATTTAAAAAAGAGTTCTGTTTTGGGTTACAACAAAACTGACAAAATCAAAATTAAAAATAGTGATACGGAGATTACGGATGAAGAGTTGTCGAGGGGGTGGTATCTTGGATCTAATTGTAAAGCAGGAACACCTCTTTGTTGGATTTTTGCACAGTGGAATGGAGGTAGTGCGTTTATTAATTCTGAAGGTATAAATGAAGTTATCTCTGATGAGCCATTTAATTCAATTTTCCCACTAAGTATAAAAAACAAGAATTTATACTGAATATCTTCTTTGATTGTTTATCTAAAACGTAGATATTGTTATAATCATTAAGAATTAGACAATAAAAAAGAACGTATTGATAGAATATAAACTCAATTAATTGTAAATTAATGAAAATTTACTTGATTTTCTCTGCGTTCTTTATTATTTGTAATGCAACTATCTAAATTAAGGAGTAAAAAATGAAAAAAGTTCTTTTATCTCTTGCTGCATTATTTTTGGCAGTTGCTTTCGTTTCTTGTGGTGCTTCAGTTCCAACAGAAGTAGATGTTATTGAAGGGGACAGCCCTGCTGCAATCGCAGCAACTATTAACAAGACTTTGGAGCCTGTAGTTATTGACGGTTTTGCTTTCAATAGCGCTCGTGTTCCTAGTCTTATGGTTGTTTCTGGCATCTCTAGTGTTGTTATGTCAGCACAGAAAAGCGTTCCAGCTGGTTTCGTTCTTACTGTTGAAGGTCACAATGACAAGTTCGAAGGTAAAAGCGCCATTGGACACCGTCGTGCGAAAGCTGTAATGTATGAGCTTCGTGCTCTTGGTATGGATCTTGGTAATGTTAGAGCTGTTAATAGCTATGACAAAAAACTAGTTCCTGAAAAAGATGCAGGTGCGCCTCTACAGCGACGTGTAACTTTTAGAGTAGTTAAAAAGTAACTGTTCTTAAGTAGATAGTTATTTGTTATTTCTATTGGAGAGGGCAGTGCCCTCTCTGATATTTTCTTAAAAATTCGCGTTGTTTTGATGTTCTGATTTTTTAAGAGTGCTGTATTGTTATATTTATAAGTAGGCTTAAGTATTTTTATAGATGCAAATATAAAAATAGAAAATAAATTTTAAAACTGTTTTAAGGAGAAGTTTATGAAAAAGTTATTTTTAATGGCTTCAATTGTTTTGATGACTGTTGTGCTTGCTTCTTGTGGAGCCACTGTTCCATCTCCAGTTGAAGTAACTGCGGAAACTCCGGACGAAGAAATTGCAAAAGCTTTAACAGCTACTTATCTGTCTGCTCTTGTAATTGATGAGTTTACTTTTGGTGATCAGATAGCTGATCTTACCGAAGTGGAAGTTGTGTCTAAGGCTGTTAATGCTTGTCTTGCAGATGCTACTTTTCTTGAGCTGAACAAGAAAGGCTACAAGCTTTTCGTTGTTGGTCATGCTTGTAAATATGGTTCAAAAGGCGCTAACATGCAAATGGGTCTTAAGCGTGCTCGTCAGGTTCTTAATGAGCTTAGAGCTCTTAATGTGAATGTTGCACTTATGGGTGCTAAGTCTTTAGGTGATACAGTAATGACTGATTCTGAAGCTGCTGGCCATCCTAAGCAGAGAAGAGTTACATTTGCTGTAGCTAAAAGATAATTATTTTATTTAGATAGTTTTGATATAAAGGGCCTTCATTTTGAAGGTCCTTTTTGTGTCAAAAAAAACCTTAAATTAGAATTAATTGTCTTGACCTACGAAAGGGTGCATAATATTTTTGCTCTGAAATTGACTGAGAAGTAGTGATTTGAAAGAAAAAGCTTATGCTAAAATCAATTTGCATTTGGCTGTAAAAGAGAAACGAGCTGATGGTTATCATAACATAGAATCAGTCATGTTTTCGGTTTCTTTATGTGATGAGATAAAGGTTCTGGTTTGCGAAAAAAAGAAAACCGGAAGCTCTCAGTTAGAAATTGAGGCTTATGGTCGTTTTGCTTCGGTAATACAAGATTTACCTTTGGAAGATAATCTTGTTTATAAAGCTTTTATTTTGTTCTTTGAAAACGTATCTTATAATGTTTATATGAAGATTCGGCTTAGCAAAAGCATTCCTGCTGGAGCTGGACTTGCTGGTGGTAGTAGTGATGCTGCCGCGATGTTAAGGTTGCTGAATAGAATTTTTCATTGTTATAACTTTAGACAGTTAATGGCTTTGAGTTCTAAAATTGGAGCAGATGTTCCATTTTGTTTGCAAAAAAAAGCAGCTTTCTGTACGGGTACAGGAAATAATATATCTGTCTATAAAAGATTGAAGTTAAGTTTGTGGGTTGTAATTGTTTTTAATGATTTTCATATTAGTACTAAAGAGGCTTATCAAAAGGTATTAAGTTGCAATAGTCATTATGATAGTTGCAGCAAAATTAAAGAGTTGATATATTTATTGGATTTTGGTCATTATTACAATAGTTTTGAGAATTATGCTATCGAAAAGTATCCTGAGATAGCAAGTGTAAAGAAGTTCATGTATGATTATGGAGCCATTTTTTCGTTGATGACCGGTTCTGGTTCTTCTGTGGTTGGGTATTTCAAGTCAAAGCAGACGGCTTGTAAAGCGGCAGGTTTTATGAACGAGAAAGGATTAGTTTCTGTAGTATCATATTTGATATAATATTGAGGCGTAGCCAAGCGGTAAGGCACCGGGTTTTGGTCCCGGCATTCCAAGGTTCGAATCCTTGCGCCTCAGAGAGAAGGTAAAGTATGAGAGCGATTGTTTTAGCGGCAGGAAAGGGAGTTCGGATGAACTCCTCTTTACCTAAGGTATTACACCGTATTAATAATAAACCTCTTGTACAACATGTAATTGATTCATTGAACAAAGTTAACGTTGAACTTGTTTGTGTGGTTGTGGGTTATAAAGCAGATGACGTTCAAAACGCGATTGGTGATTCTGTATGTTATGCTTTTCAAAAAGAGCAACTGGGAACCGGTCATGCGGTATTACAAGCAGAGCCATATTTTAAAGATTATAGCGGACTGATTATAATAGCTTGCGGTGATGCACCGTTTGTTACAGCCAAAAGTTTTAAAAAGCTGATTTCTGTTTGTAGTGAAGAAAAATGTAAAGCTGCTGTTTTGACGATGATATGTGATGATCCATATGGTTATGGACGGATAATTAAAGACGAGAACGATAATGTTGTCGGAATTGTTGAAGAAAAAGATGCCTCTGACTCGATAAAACAGATAAATGAAGTAAATTGCGGTACATATGTAGTTGATTCCTCCCTGCTGTTTGAAGGATTAAAATCTGTTGGAACAGATAATGCCCAAAATGAGTACTATTTACCGGACATAGTTAAATATATAACTTCTAAAGGGTATATTGTTAAATCCTCAGTTCTTTCGGACAACCGCGAAGGCATTGGAATAAATAGTCAAAAAGAACTGGAACAGGCAGAGAAAATATATAATGAACTTTGATATTACAAAAAAGAAACATGATATAAAAATTATAAGTTGCAATTCCAATTTAACCCTGGCTAACGATATAACTGACAAATTGGGTGTTTCTTTAACTGAATCTGATTGTAAAAAATTTCTTGATGGGGAAATTTTTGTAAAGATAAAAGAGAGTGTCCGCGGATGTGATGTTTTTATTGTCCAGTCGACTTGTAAGCCTGCCAATGATAATTTGATGGAGCTACTGCTGATGATTGACGCTGCAAAGCGAGCGTCAGCCCGTACAATAACAGCTGTCATTCCCTATTTCGGTTATTCAAGACAAGATAGAAAAATGGAGCCGAGGGTTCCAATTTCTGCTAAACTTGTCGCCAATTTATTAATGAAAGCCGGAATTCAACGTGTATTGACAATGGATCTTCACGCAGATCAGATTCAGGGTTTTTTTGATGTTCCGGTCGATAATCTGTTTTTAACACCAATAGCAATAGGATATTTTAATTCTTTAAAAATTGATGATTTAGTGGTAGTATCTCCTGATAGTGGTGGAACTGATCGTGCGCGTTATCTTGCAAAACATTTGCAATGTGGTTTGGCTATTATTGATAAGCGTCGTCCAAAAGCAAATGTTTGTGAAATAATGAATGTAATTGGAGAAGTAGAGGGCAAAAATTGTCTTCTTATAGATGATATTATAGACACTGCCGGTTCAATTTCTGGCGGCGCCAAAGCTTTAAAGGATTTCGGTGCCAAGGATATATATTGTATAGCTACTCATCCGGTTTTGTCGGGCAATGCGGTTTCTAATCTTAAAGGTGCCGGTTTTAAAGAAATAATATTTTCTGACACAATACCGATACCTGAAGATAAAATGTTGGATAATATGACGATTCTACGAACATGTTCTCTCTTTTCGGAAGCAATTAAGAGAATTTATTCCGGAGAATCTGTAAGTAATCTTTTCGTATAATAATATTTTAGTGAGGAAAAAATGGGAACACTAATGCTGAAGGCTGAAAAAAGAGCCGTTACAGGAAAAAATAATAATAGAAGATTAAGAGTTAATGGAATGACGCCTGCTATTATGTACTCACATGGTACGGCAGAAACTTTATCTGTTAATACAAAGGAGTTTGGAACACTTTTTAAAGGACATATTTCAGAAAGTGTTATTTTAACTCTGTCTTTAGATGGCACAGAACATGACGCGATTGTTAAAGATTATCAGTGCAATCCGATTTCTGGAGAAGTGATTCATCTTGACTTTTTTAAAGTCACTGCCGGTGAGAAAATTCATACAATAATTCCGCTTGAATTTGTCGGGTCGTCAGTTGGAGTGAAAAAGGGCGGTGTTTTTGAACCGGTAGAAAGAGAAGTCGAGGTTGAAGTTCTTCCGCGTGAACTGCCAGAGAAAATTGTAGTTGATGTAACAAATCTTGAGATAGGTGAATCAGTACATATATCTGATTTGAAAGTTCCAGAATCTATGACTTTCAAACAGGATGCGGATCACGTTCTTGCTCATGTTATTATTGCACGTTCTGCAGCTGCTGATGATGAAGAAGATGCAGAGGAAGAAAGCGAAACAGTTTAATTTTGTTTTTTTCGTGATCCTGTTTAATAACAATTACAGGAGTTAGCTTTTTGAAATTAATTGTTGGATTTGGAAATCCTGGTGATAAACATGTTAATAACCGCCAGAATATCGGTTTTAAAGTAATCGAGATTCTGGCGAATAATGCCAATATTGATGTTCGCGTTAAAAAGAAAAAGTCAATAATTGGTAGAGGCAAAATTGATAACCAGGATGTTGTTTTGCTTAAACCTCAAACTTTTGTCAATTTAATTGGCGAATCGGTACTTTATATTGCCTCTTTCCTTCGGATTAATGTAAAAGATGTAATCTGTATTTTTGAAGATTCCACTTTGGACTTAGGTGATTTAAGAGTAGATTATGTCCTTTCTGATATACATCATGAAGGGGTTATTTCTATGGAAAAAGGACTTAAATCGGATCGATTTGCAAAAGTTAGAATTGGTGTAGGTTCTCCAGGAAAAGGAGAGAAGATGGAGGAGTATCTTCTTAAAGATTTTACTGATGAGGAAAAACTAATTCTTATTGATGTATTGAATAAATCTGAATCGGTAATTTTTGATTTATTGAGAAATGATATCGAAACAGTACAAAATAAATATAACCCGGAAGGTGCCCCTAAGATAAAAAGAAGGGTCGTAAAATTAAGAAAAGTATAATTTTCGTTAAATGAAACTCCACAGTCTTTTTAACCTGAAATTTATTTATTAGCTTACCTTGAATAAATCCTCTTATGAGTAGTATCTTGCCCCAATTTCTTCTCTGTTTTGAAATTACCATCTGCTTTAATTTATAAAAAACCAATCGTGTAATAAATATGAGATGGTATAGCAAGCTATTTGCAAAATAATTCACTTTTAAAAGAATAAATATAACTAAACAGTTTTTTTAAAAATTTAGAAAATGAAATTTATCAAATATTCTAAAATAATAATCCGATAATGAAGTATAATCTAGATTAAGTTTCTTGATGTAAAAAGTATCCGGAAATATAAAATCTGTAATAATTTGTAACAAAAAAGGATATTTGGAAGCTTTATACAGTATACCGTAAAAAGTATTTAATAAGATACTTTTGGAGATGGATTTGAGAAAAATTCAAAAAATTATTATTTGGCAAATTGTATTATTTTCATTTTTTTGGAATGGATATGTAAAAGCACAGGGTTTTACAGTCGATGATGAACGATCGTATCAAGAATTGATGGATGCTGGCGAATACGAAAAAGCCCAAGAGAAAATTTCTGCTAAATTAAAAGAAATAAACAGCAAAAATACAAAAAACAAACGTATTCCTTCAAATTTTATAAGTTTCGTGTCTATAGAACAGGAAATTGATATAAACTCACTTTTTAATGAAAGAACCGTAGAAAATTTTTTAATTGAAGACAACCCGGAACTACACCAGTTACATTTGGATGCGGCACTGGTAAATTATCAGCTAAAAGAGTATAAAAGAGCTGCTTCATATTTACATCAATCGTTAAGATATAAACCAATAGAGTTTAAAAAGGATGATAAACTGTTTTCATTAATGTCACAAATATATCTAAATATGGATAATATTACTGCATACAGAAACAGTCTTGAACTTGCCTTCAAATTGAACCCTGCAATTAGTAAATACTCAAAAGACTTGGGATTATCATATTATGAGAGCAGTCAAAAGAAAAAAGCGATATATTATCTTGTTAACTATGTTAAAATGGAATCGTTCGAAATTGAAGATAAAAAGATATTTGTAAAAATAGCAAATCTTAATGCAGATATAAATCGTAATTTGGAAGCTCAAAAATTCTATCTTTTGTATTTGGAAAAGAGTGGCGATGACTATGATATTTACTATGTGGTGGGCAATCTGGCATTTAATGAAACTGGAAACCTTGATTTAGCTCAAACCTGTTACATGCAGGTTGTACAAAATATGAAAGATGAAGAATCGCTAAAAAAGTCAAAAAGCATGGAACACCTAGGTGATATAGCATTTAAAAAAATGTACTATAATGCTGCTCTCGAATGGTATTTGCAAAGCATAGAATTAGAGAAGGGATATCGTGATAATCTTGAAAATAAAAGAACCGAAATTAAGGACTATGAAGATAAAATTAACAATTTAAAAATTGAATTACTAAAAAGTAATAATTACGTGCAATATAATGAGTACCAATTTTTGAGGCAGGAGTTGGCTAGATTGAAGCGGGAAGAAATTCAATTAAATTACGAATTACGTAAACATGCCTCGGGTAAAAGAAGATGGAAAACCGCTATTGTATATGAACAAACTGAACAATTGAATAAGGCAATAGACTATTATAGGGAGTCCATTAAACTTGACTATAGATCAAATGAGGCACGTGAACGTATTGAAAAAATTCAGTTGAAAATAAATCGGGGTTATTAATCTATGGGAAAGTTCTACTGAATAAAAGAATTTTCAATTAATGGAGTAATATTATGTCAGGTCATAATAAATGGTCAACAATTAAGCGAAAGAAGGGTGCCAACGACGCAAAGCGGGGTGCAATTTTTACAAAACTAATACGTGAAATAACTGTGGCAGTAAAAAATGGCGGAGAGGATTTAAATTCAAATCCGCGTTTACGAACTGCTGTAGCAAAAGCTCGTGAAAATAATATGCCAATGGACAATATAGAACGAGCGATACTAAAGGCTTCCGGAAAAATGGAAGGTGTCGTTTATGAAGAGATGCGTTATGAAGGATATGGTCCAGGTGGTGTTGCTTTGATGGTTGATGTAATAACAGATAACAAAAACAGAACTCATCCTGAAATAAGAACAATTTTTGGTAAAAACGGTGGAAATCTGGGTGAATCGGGATGTGTCGGTTTTATGTTTGATCGCAAGGGAATGATTATTTTGGATCCAGACCAGACTGATGAAGATACGGTAATGGAGTTAACAGTGGATTATGATATAGAGGATATTAAGATAAATGATGATAATTCAATAACTATTATTACCTCACCTGAATCGTTTAATGATGTAAATGATTTAATCACTTCGAAAAGTCTCTCTACGTCTTTTAATGAGATAACCTTTATACCTCAGACAACCGTTGATCTTGACGAAAAAAAGGCAGAACAGTGTATGCGCCTTGTAGAATTGCTTGAGGATCATGATGACATTCAAAATGTTTATGGTAATTATGAAATTTCTGATGAAATAATGGAAAAAATTCAAAGCTGATGCGAATATTGGGTATTGATCCCGGATACGGAATTTTGGGATGGGGAGTTATCGATAAGGGTTTAAAAATTGTAGATTATGGAGCTATTGAGACCCCCTCTTCAATGCCCTTAGATGAAAGAATGTTTGTAATATATACCGAGCTTTCCGATATAATATCCAAGTATACACCGGATACCTGTGCTATCGAAAAGCTGTTTTTCTCTAAAAACACTACTACTGCCATGAATGTGGCAAACGCTGTTGGTGTAATATTACTAGTGTTACACCAGTATATTGTTTTGTATACCGAATACACACCTATTCAGATAAAACAGGCAATTACCGGTTTCGGAAGAGCCGATAAAAAACAGATGCAAACAATGGTTAAAAACATCTTCGGGTTGAAAGAGATACCACAACCTGATGACGCAGCTGATGCTTTAGCTGTCGCAGCTTGTCATTCGTTTGCAACTGGTGATAAATAATAAGCTTTTTGAAAACTATTTTGAATAAAAAAAATAAGGTCTTTCGGAATTGTACTTTTTTTTGGTTTATATGAGATAATTAGGCAATTTTCTTGACGTACAAGAGAGCCATTAAACAATAAAGTCAGGAAAAAATAATGGAAGAATTTCAATATTCAATAAGTAAAGAAGAGATAAATGAGTGTGAACTTGGAAGTTTTGAAGGTGATATACATTTAATCTCTGATGAAAATCAGGCACAGCAAATAATTGATACTTTGTCAAAAGATGTATCAATTTTTGGTTTTGACACAGAGTCCAAACCATCGTTCAGAAAGGGCGAGTTCCATCCTATTGCTCTGGTTCAATTGGCTACCAATGAAAGGGCTTATCTTTTCAGAGTAAATTGCATGAAAAACATACCTGATTTTTCACCACTGTTATGTGATGAGTCAATTATAAAGGTTGGGCTGGGGTTAAAAGATGAATTGTATGAGGTCAAAAAGACTCTGGGAGTCATTTCTAGGGGATTTATTGATCTAGAAAAAATTGCCGCATACCATAAATTTCATCAAAGAGGTGTTAGAGCTTTAGCAGCGTATTTTTTAAAAATAAGAATTTCAAAATCTGCTCAAAAATCCAATTGGGAAAGAGCTGATTTAACTGATCAGCAATTGAGATATGCGGCAACTGATGCATGGGTTTGTTTGAAAATTTATAATAGCATGATTGAAAAAGGATTTTTACCACTAGAGAATCCTTCTGATATGTTTGTTGAACTTAAGGCAAATAAAGAAAGTGAAAAAAATTAACAAATACTGTTTTGAATATGTAAAAGATTATTATGAACAAAATATTAACAGTTATTCCGAGAACCATCAAATTCTAGGATGGGAAAGTCGGGAGGCGCAGCATATCCGGTTTTCCGTATTGGTAGATAACGTTGACTTATATAAAAGATCTTTGTTGGACGTTGGATGCGGCCTTGGAGATCTTTTTTTTTACCTATGTAGCCAGGGTGTTGAACTGGAAAAATATTATGGTGTTGATATTTCAGAAGTGGTAGTTAATAAAGCTTTGGATATGAATCCTCATCTGAATATTGAACATCGTGATATATTTTCTGATCCAGATTTTGTGCAGAATAATAGCTATGATATAGTATACGCATCGGGCATATATAACTTGAAACAGAATAATAATATAAATTTTCTGGAAGAGTCATTATCAATTTATAAAAAAGTATCGAAAGAATATGTTGTTTTCAATCTATTAAGTGAAAAATCTGAAGATAAAGAAGATGCTTATTATTATTACTCTTCAAATTGTATTACTGAGTTGGTAAAAAAGTTTAAATTTGCAGATTTCTCGATAATTGAGGACTATTTGCACAATGATTTTACGGTAATTTGCAAGGTGAATAATGAAAGTTGAAACATTTCCAAATGGACCACTCTCTGTTAATAGTTATTTATTGTATAAAAATCGAGTTGCTGTTGTTATAGATCCCGGGCATGATTTAGCCGGATTAATTAATAGATGCAAGTCCATGAACCTTGAGGTTCAAGCGGTTTTACTTACGCATGGACACCTTGATCATATTGCCGGTGTAGCTCAAGTTTTAGACAAATACCCGAAATGTTCGGTAAAAATCGATAGAAATGATTTGGAGATGGCAGGTGCGTTAAAAATGCAGGCTCAGATGCTTATGATGGACTGCCCAGATGGTTTTGAAATAGACGATGTTTTGGATACCCCTTGTAAGCTGAATACAGAATTAGGAGAATTTGAGGTTGTTCGAATAAGTGGACATTCTTCAGGGTCGGTATGCTTTATTATTGACAACATGATTTTCTCCGGTGATACGCTGTTTAATTTTGCTGTAGGGCGTACAGATCTGTTGGGAAGCACAAGTAACAAGGAACTAATCGAAAATATAAATAATAAATTGATAAAAAAATTTGGTGACACTACAAGAGTTTTCCCAGGTCATGGACCAGAAACAACAATAGGTTTCGAAAAAGTGAACAATATTATGTTAAAGGGAAAAATCTAGGATATTATAGAATGAACACAGCAAGATAGTTATTTTTATTAAATGAAACAAAGCTCAGGTTAGGTTTTATAAAATTGATAATGTACAGGTGTTAAATTTTAAGATCTGTTAAGAAGAGGATAAAATGGCAAAGAAAGGTTATTTGATACTTGAAGACGGATTTGAACTGGAAGGCTATAGTTTTGGATATGAAGGAGAAAATCTCGGAGAGATTGTTTTTAATACATCTATGTCGGGATATCAGGAAATATTGACGGATCCTTCCTATTGCGGGCAGATTGTTACTATGACTTACCCAATGATTGGAAATTACGGTGTTAACAGTGAAGATGTGGAGTCATCAAAAGTTCAAGTAGCGGGTTTCATAGTTAAAGAGTATAGCAAAAATTATTCAAATTTCAGGGCTGATAAATCATTATCTGAATATCTGATAGAAAATAAGATTCCCGCTCTAGAAGGTATAGATTCCAGACTTATTACAACGCATATTCGTGATAAGGGAGCTTTGAGGGGTGGAATCTTTTTTTCAAAAGAAGGTGCTGTTGAGAAGCTTAAGGCTTTTCCGGGCATGTCAGGACTGGATCTTGCATCCAAGGTGAGTGTTACCGAGAAGTATGATTATAGTAAACGGGAAAATGGACCAGTTATTGCAGCCATTGATTTTGGAATAAAAACCAACATATTACGTTTGCTTGAAGAATCAGGTTTTAAAGTAAAAGTTTTTCCTTGTAATGTGAAAATTGAAGAGATTGGTGATGTAAGCGGATACTTTTTATCTAATGGACCTGGAGATCCTGAGGCTGTTGAGTGTGGAGTATCACTGGCAAAAGAGATTATTAAAACCGGAAAGCCCTGTTTCGGAATATGTCTAGGACATCAAATTTTGAGCCTTGCGTTGGGTGGGAAAACATATAAGTTGAAGTTTGGACATCGGGGAGGCAATCAACCTGTAAAAAATATTAAAACAGGCCGTGTCGAAATAACATCACAAAATCATGGATTCGCCGTTGATTTTGATTCCTTGAAAGATAACTCTGATATAAAAATAACACATATTAACCTGAACGATAATACTGTTGAAGGAATCGAACATTGTTCATTGCCACTGTTTTCTGTTCAATATCATCCTGAATCAAATCCGGGTCCTAATGACTCAAGATACTTGTTTGATGAGTTTTTTAAAAGGGTTGGTAAAATGGCAGGGTAGTTTGAGACAATTTTATAGTTAAAATTATTCTGAAAGTATAAGAAATCTATTATTGTTTTAAAGGATAATGTTACTATTTTAAATAAGAATCACTTTTGAAATAGTAACATTTGTTAATATTTATTCTATGATTTTGTTTAACAGTGCTCTAAAAGATGATGGATCGGGTAAGTGAAAACGAGCTTCAGTTTTTCCGGTACCTATTTTAATGGAATAATCCTTCTCAGATAATATATGAAACATATCCTCGTCAGTATGGTCATCTCCAACGGCTAAAACAAAAGGAACATCTGTATGATGAATTAGCATTGATTGAATGCCTTTTCCCTTGTTTACAGAAGAATCTTTAACTTCAAGAACTTTGTTTCCATCCATAATAGTCAGATTCATCGTTCGTGTTAAATCCAAAAGAGTTTCACGTAAATCGTTCAGTCTTAACGAAGAGAGATCGGGATCACAACGGCGATAATGCCACGCTAATGAAAAAGTCTTCTCTTCAATAAATGATCCTGGAGTATTGTCGGTAAACATTTGAATAATAGGTCTTATCTCTTTTTGCCAATCATTATGTACTATTTCTGTTTCGATCCATTCTTTATTCTGTTCTTTAAAAGAGAGTCCGTGATTAGCTATCAGATTAACATTAAAAGAGTTGAAATGTTCTTCTAGAAATTCCTTTTGCCTTCCACTTACAATTGAAATTATGTTTTTCGGGTCTTCTGTTAGCTTGGTCAGTATTTGTTTAAGTTCAAGATCAGGTACAGCCTTTGATGGTGAATTATTGAACATTACTAGAGTTCCGTCATAATCGAAGAAGATTAGTCTTTTCTCAGCTGACTTATAGGCTTTTATAAAGTTTATTTCTTCTTGGTCTTTTAAAAGTATTGATTTAATGGAAGTTTGCCTTAAGTGAATGGAGCGAAGTTTGCGCATAAATTCACTTGCCCAGAAGAAAATATTGTACCGTTCGAGTCTTTTGTGAAGAATAGAATTACGTTCGATCTGTTCCCTTTTCGGCATCTCGAGAGCTACTTTAAGTTGATGTGATATCATTTGAAGATCATTTGGATTAACAATAAGGGCTTCACCAAGTTCTGTAGCCGCACCAGCTGTTTCACTTAATATAAGTGTTCCAAGTTTATCCGGGCGAGACGCTATATACTCTTTTGCGACCAGATTCATACCATCCCGTAAAGGAGTAACGAGTAAAACATCCGCGAGATTATAGAGAGAAACCAGTTCTTCAAACGGAAAGGGCTTGTAAAAAAACATGATTGGTGTCCAGCCAATTGTTCCGTGTTTTCCGTTTGTGTGACTGACCAATTCTTCGATTTCTTTGAGCAACATGTTGTAGGTGTCAACATCTGATCGTGATGGAGCAACGATCATGATAAAACTGACTTTTTCAAGATAATCCGAGTTCTCTGTAAAGAAAAGATCAACAGCTTTAATCCTTTCAGGAATACCTTTTGTGTAATCAAGCCGATCGACTGAAAGTACAACCTGGTTGCCACGGGTTTTCATTGCATATTCATTATTGGCGTGTAGAATGTCCTTTTCGTTTATTGCAGTGTTAAATTTCTTATAGTCGATACCCATTGGAAATACATCCACAAGTACAGTACGGTCTTTATGATAGAAACTCTGACCTTTTGCATCAAGTGATAAAACCCTGCGAATACTACTTATAAAATGGCGGGCATAATCAAAAGTATGAAAACCAATCAGGTCAGATCCTGTTAATCCCCATAATATCTCTTCTCTCCAGGGTAATTGCCGGAATAATTCATAAGATGGAAATGGTATATGCAGAAAAAATCCTATCGTTAATGTGCTGTCATGATTACGTAAAAGCTCTGGTAACAGAAATAGCTGATAATCATGAATCCAGATAGTATCATTTTTTTTAATTATTTTTTTTATTTCTTCGAAAAACTTATTATTAACCTGTTTATAAGCGTTCCACAGGTGAGGATCAAAAACTGTTGTGTTTTGGAAATAGTGAAAAAGGGGCCAAATGGTTTTGTTACAAAAACCAAGATAGTAATCATTAATATCATCCGAGCTT
This sequence comes from Spirochaetota bacterium, assembly GCA_016934935.1. GTDB lineage: Bacteria > Spirochaetota > UBA4802 > UBA4802 > JAFGJZ01 > JAFGRW01. The sequence goes on from JAFGRW010000132.1 coordinate 59,968, forward strand.
AGTTCAACAGGTATACAGTTATACTGACTTTGTAATTCATTATATATAGGCATCTTTAGATTTTCAGGTACATCTTCACAGTCCAAGCCGTCCCATCCGACCCATAAGGTATTGCCGTCCTCGTGAAAACTTTTCAGACCTGTAGCCAGGCCTCCTATACTTTCTTTGTAATATACTTTGTCTTGTTCAATAGTGATGTTAACAGGAAGTCTATTGGAAACAATAATTGTTTTACTCATATACCCTCCAGATTCAGTGTTTCAAGTGTGTGAACAAAACGTCCTTCTTCAGAAAGTTCATCTTCTGATATTTCCCAGGCTACATCTATTAATGCAAGATGAGAATAACCCTGCGGAAAATTTCCTAAAAGTCTTTTTGTTTTAAAATCCATATCTTCGCTAAGAAGATTCAAATGGTTGCTATACATAAGTATATTGTTAAAAAGAGAAATTGCCTCTTTTTTATCACCAATTTTATATAAGGCTTTGATAAGCCAGAAGGTGCAGATTGTAAAAGAAGATTTAGGAGAACCAAAATCATCATTATTTTTATATCGATACATTAGGCCATCTATACACAAATCATCTTTTATCCGCTTGACAGTTGAAATGAATCTTGGGTTATCCGGACTGACAAATTCATAGTCACACATAAGCAAGTTTGCGGCGTCCATGGCGCTGTTTTCGTATGCTTGAGTGTAAGCCTGGAGTTCTTCATTCCAACCATTTATTTCGATATCATTTCTTATTGTTTTTGCGCAATCTCTCCACTGTTTTTCATATTTTGGTTGTTGAAGCAATTTTGCGATTTTTGAAGCTCGATCCATAGCCACCCAACAAAGTACTTTAGAAAAAACAAAATTCTGTTTTTGTGAACGGAATTCCCAGATTCCCATGTCCGGCTCTTGCCAGTGATTTTCGACTATTCGTGCGACGTTTCTGACTACTGTCCAGAGATGTTCACCCTGATCAATGTTCATCTGAAAATAGTAAAAGTTTTTTAGAATTACGTCTAATAGTACTCCATAAATATCATTTTGTTTTTGCTCGTAAGCGGCATTCCCTATTCGTACCGGTTTTGATCCGCAATATCCGTCAAGCCAGGGAAGTTCGGTTTCGGTCAGATTCTTTTCTCCATGAATACCATACATTATCTGAATCATTTCGTCTTTGTTTGGAATAAGCTTAAGTACATAACTTAAAAATCTTTCGGCACTGCCATTGTCACCGAGACGTGTTAATACACTGATTATCATGGACGAGTCACGTATCCAGCAAAAGCGATAATCCCAATTGCGCTCTTCACCAATTGTCTCTGGTAACGATGTTGTTACAGCAGCAATGATAGCGCCAGTTTTTTGATAAGTTAAAAGTTTGATGGTGATGGCGCTGCGGATAACCTGGTCAAGGTATCGCAGAGGCCATTCACGCCTTTCGACCCAGTCAAGCCAATATGTCTTTGTGCGATAGTATTCCAGATATGCTTTTTCGAGATTAGGAGTTAACAATTTTTGGTTATATGATACAATAAAAAAAAGTTCGTCGGTTAACTGATGATTGTCATTAAGAACACTAATATCTTTAGATAAATTAGAATAAAGATAAGCTGAGTCATACTTGCCATTGGTAGAAAACATTTTAAGGAAATTATCTTCTTCAATTATTGTTGTTGGGTGTTTCGCGTAGTTTAATGCTGGTTTAAATTCAATATTAACGACAGGATTACCTTTAAGCGGTGTTACTATTCGAATTATTTCAGGCGGTTGATGATAACCTCGGGCGGGATGAAGATATCGAGGCATAAAATCTGTAATCATGAATGAATCTTTATCATCTTTGGAAGTAAATTGTGTTCTAAGAATAGGTGTTTTATACTCGTATGACTGCTGGATAGTATAATCACCACTCATCTTAATTGAAAAGTGTCCACCGTTTTTGTCATCAAGTAGTGAGCCAAATATAGACGACGACGAAAAATTGGGTAGACATAACCACTCAACAGAACCTTCTTTTGAAATCAGGGCGGCACTTTGGCAGTTCCCTATAACACCGTAATCAAGATTTTTTTTATCCATATAACCTCAGTAATCAAAATCGACCGGGCCCTGTTTAAGGGCGGTAATATATAATTTTTTTGTCCAATTGTAACTTTGTCAAACAGTTTATATTCGCAAAAAGTAATAATTGTATACATAATAAAAGAATTTTTTGCAAGTTCCTATGCTGGTCGCCCAGCACCACTTTGAAAAATAAGGTGGTGCTGGGCTGCTCGCATACGCAACCTGGTTGAAAAGTTAATAATTAGAGATTACCAATAGTTATTAGTTAATGAAATATAGGATTCAAAGTATATATTATTCTTAACAGTAATTATTTGAAGCACACATTTTTATTAATAAAGGAAAAAAATAAAGGTTTGAAATGGAAGATAAAACTCTGGTTGCAAAAACATCAATTATTATTAGAAGCCTGTGTCTATTTATGTCAATAATATGGTTTTGGCCAATGTACTTGATATTGAGTGGTTTTTGGGGCTTAGTTGAAAAGCAAAAGTTTGCTTTGTGTTTATATATTGCTATAACAATAATTTTCTTATTTTGTTATTGGTTGCTTTCTGGTAAATATTCTTATTTGCCGGGTAATAAAGTTACAGTAAAAAAGCCGTTTGTCAAAATTAAGGAATACTTAATGAGTGATCTTACAGGGTGGTTTGTTTATGAAGCAGAGTCTTCATCAAGTATGAAATTATATTTTTATAATAACAGGAAGATTGAAATACCATTGATTGGAAAAAAAATAAGATTTCTTGCAAAAACAATTATACAAGATAATTTTGAAAAAATAAAAAAAAAGGGCATCGATACAATTGAAAACGGACCTGCTGAACATAAGACCTTTTTTACAGTATATTTGATTGATAAAGAATATATGGAAATTCGAAATAGATATCGAAGTCAAAAATATATTTATTCAATGTGTTCCGAAAAGAAATTGGGATCAATATATTCTCGATATTTTTTTGAATTTATGTACAACGGAAAAAAAATAACAATAAATTCATACGCATTTCGGAAAAACCTGGGGCTTTTTTGGGGTTTCGTTAATTATATTCTTAATGTTTAATGCTTGAGGTCATCTATGAATACACAAATTGCAAAAGAAATATGTAAAAAATATCTGAAGATTGATCCGTTAGAATGTTACAGATTTACAACCGGTCTGAGAAGTTATTCTTTTTATCTGCAAACTGAAACTGGTAAGTATGTTGTAAAAATATGCAGGCAAGACGATTTGCAATCGTTGAAAAATAATGTATATTGGATGGAGAGACTTAAAACGTTAAATCTCAAGATACCCTGTCTTGTAAACATGGATCTGAATTGCCAGACTCCATTTGTAATTTATACTTATATTGAAGGAGATGATCTTGGTAATGTATATCAACAGTTAAGTGAATCTGATAAAAAGGAGATAGCACAACATCTGGTTAATATACAGAGAGAGGTAAAGAGGTTAGGTCAGGCAGATGGATATGGTTATTTATCTAATATGACGGATCCGAACAAAAAAAATTGCTGGCTGGATGTAATAAAAGAACATATAAACCGATCAAAAAACAGATTAAGAGCAAACGGTTTTTTTCCTGACATATATGCTGATGAAGTTGAAAAACTGTTACCTGATTTTTGTAAGTATTTTGAAACAATTAGTCCGGTTGCTTTTTTTGATGATGCGACAACAAAAAATGTGCTGATTCATGATGGAAAGTTTTCGGGAATTATTGATTTTGACAATCTCTGTTTTGGCGATGATCTTTATACTGTAGCTTTGACAAAAATGTCATTGTTAAATTCAAAGTATGGTTTAACTTATATTGATTACTGGATAAAGTTACGCGGGATTAACCGGTTGGAACAGGCAGCTCTTGATCTTTATACACTTATTTTCTGTTTAGATTTTATGAGCGAAATGGGAATGTGTTTTAATAAAGAACAGCCGCCAAAGGTCAGAGAGCAGGAAGTTGAGCACTTCAAAAAAATTTACGATGAATATATGACTAAAATTATAATAAACAGGTAAAGGACAAATTTATGAAAAATTATTATAGGATCCTGGCATTGATGTTTTTCTTTGTGGCTTGTACAAGCGATGTTGATGATAAAAACAATAAACGATCGTTTTTGATGGGTTTTACTCCATGGCCTTATGATGCCACGGTTGAAGCAGTAGAGTGGACCTACGACGCAATTAATGAAAATGGCGATATCATCTCGCACCATATGGAAGAAGGCGTTCCCTGGCCTGAGGCATATGCAGGGGAATCGTTTGCTGATGAATTTCAGACAGAAATTAATTCGCGCGTTGAACGATACCAGGCAGATAAAAAAGTGTTGCTCTCGGTTTCCCCCTTAAATATGGGACGTGATGCTATGGCGCTTTACAGAGGATCTTCTGAGAGTATGGCGTTGCCATCGCCCTGGGATAGCTACGATTTAAACAGCAATGAGGTGAAAACAGCATATACAAACTATACAGAAAGAATGGTTGAATTATTTAATCCTGATTACCTTGTTATCGGTATCGAGGTTAATCTGCTTATTCGCAACAGTCCGGACTTATGGGAGCCATATATAGAGTTGCATAATTATGTGTATACAGAGATTAAAAAGAAATACCCTGATTTGCCAACAGGTGTTTCTGTGTTTTGTGTGACCTATTTTCCTGATTGGTCGCCGGAGGATAATCTAAACAAACAGATTGCAGGATTAAAGCAGCTTGAAGCCTCTTCCGATTTTATAGCTTTTTCAGTACATCCGTTTATGAGTGCCTTAACTGCGGAAAATTTTCCGGATGATTATCTGGAAAAATTATTCGAAATGACGATCAGGCCCGTTGCTGTTTCAGAAAGCAGTTATCCGGCACAGTATTGGCAGACTATGACAACGCCCGTGATTGACTTTAATGGAACTCCGGAAAAACAGGAGGAATTTCTAGCAAGCCTTCTTGATGAATCAAACGTATTTGAGTCAATGTTTGTTATCTGGTTTTCGATACATGATTATGACGCCCTATGGGAAGGCGCGTTGAATAAGGATCCAATCGGGATTGTTTGGCGGGATACCGGATTATTTGATGAGTCAGGGAAAAAGCGCGAAGCTCTTGATTTATGGAAAAAATGGTTAAGCAGAGATTATATAGTAAAATAGTCCGGGAAATTTATGTCATATTTTGTTCAAAATTTGTGTAAATATTGTATTCGGCTACGAGTGATAAATAAGAGCTGATTTTGGTTTCGTAAAATAGACCAAATCCGAAATTTCCTTCAAAAGGTCCTTCTATCATTGGAAAAATATCGATCAATAGTGACTGGTTTTAATTACTACTAAAACGATAGCAATAGTGATAATAAGGTTGACAAGGACATGTGTACTGATAGATATTATCATGATTATCAGAAAATGGAGGTAATATGAAAATTTATAACGATATCACAGAAACAATCGGGAAAACACCGCTTGTGAGAATAAACAGGCTGAATATGGAAGGTTATGCCGAAGTCGTGATAAAGCTTGAATCTTTTAATCCCGCCTCGTGTGTTAAAGAGCGTATTGCAAAATCTATGATCGAAACCGCGGAAAGAGAAGGTAAAATCAATAAAGACACGATTATTATTGAACCAACAAGCGGTAATACCGGTATCGGTCTTGCTCTTGTAACTGCAGTAAAAGGATACCGCCTGATTCTGACAATGCCTGATACGATGAGTGCCGAACGCCGGCATATTTTGAAAATATTTGGCGCCGAGCTGGTTTTGACCGAAGGTGCAAAAGGTATGAAAGGCGCAATCGAGAAGGCTGAAGAACTTGCTCGCGAGAATATAAATTCTTTTATACCACAGCAGTTTGATAATCCGGCCAATCCCGATGTGCATCGAAAAACTACGGGTGAGGAAATCTGGAACGATACAGAAGGAAAAGTCGATATCTTTGTGGCTGGTGTCGGCACAGGAGGAACAATTACCGGAGTGGGTGAATTTCTAAAAGAAAAGAACAGTTCAGTAAAAATAATCGCAGTAGAGCCAATCGAATCGCCGGTAATTTCAGGAGGAAAACCAGGTCCACATAAAATTCAAGGAATTGGAGCAGGATTTATCCCAAAAAATCTTAACGTTGATATAATCGATGAAACTATTCCGGTTAAACAGACAGATGCGGGAGATATAGCGCGTGAAGCCGCAAAAAAAGAGGGAATTCTAGTTGGCATTTCCAGTGGGGCTGCATTATGGGCTGCTCTTGAGGTTTCAAAAAGACCGGAGAATAAAGACAAAAGAGTCGTTGTGTTGTTACCGGATACTGGTGAACGTTATCTTTCTACCTGGCTTTTTGAGGATAGCAAATGAAAATATCCACGCGTTCACGTTATGGAGTACGCCTGTTAATTGAACTTGGACTTAATCAGGACAAGGGCTCCCTGCAGTTAAACTCCATAGCGCAAAGCCAGGGTATCTCAGAAAAATATCTTGGCCAGCTGGTAATTCAACTTAAAGGTGCCGGTATTATATCCTCTGAACGTGGTAAAAACGGTGGTTACCGGCTTATAAAAGAGCCCCGGTTGATTACTCTGCGCGAAGTTGTCGAAAAGCTGGAAGGTGACCTGTGTCTTGTCGATTGTATTGATGATACCGTTGATTGCAGCAGGCAAAATATATGTGTTACAAGAGATCTCTGGAAGGAATTATCAGAGTGTATGATAGACTTTCTTGAGAGTGTAACGATACAGGATCTTGTGGATAGAACAGTGATGGCTCGACTGAAGGGTAACATCTGTTATGATATTTAATTGAAAAAATATTTAGTAAATAATTTTTCTAATTCTTATTTGGTACAGACGGCCGGATCATCTTTACAATAGTCTTGTTTATACGTAAGTCGTCATTAAGTTCCGGCCAGGCCATTCTGCGAAGTTCGTGCAGCAGTGAAAGACAGCGCTCAATATCGGTTTCGCTATTATCCAAAGATTTATTGCTGGCAATAACTTCGCTATTTCGTATAAGACAATACGACCACTTTTTTAATCGTTCCAGCTTACGTTTATCTTTTTCACTGTTCATAGCTTGTCAAGTTCCTCTATATCTAGTAAATCTTTGGAGCGGCCGCTAGCAGATTTATTTTTTTAAGAAGCTCGATCGATAGATAAGGAATTTCTAATCCGCTTATTTTCTTTATTTTCCTTGTTGCATATGCTTCTTCGAAAGAAACACCGTCAATTAAATAATAATATCGATTCGTATTGGAGGGAGTCCGATTTGATATATGGTCCCTTTCTGGGCAAAGTCATGTGGATTTATATCGTGAACTGGCGCACCGAAAGAGTTTAGTGCATCAAAGACTTTTTCAGAATTTTCAATTGTTGGTTCTATAAAAAGTCAATATCACCAGTGTTGCGAATAAAACCGTTAAAGGCTAAAGCAAAACCACCGACTACAATAAAGCGGCAATCGGATTCAATACGGCAGGAAATCATATCTGTAAAATCATTTTCGAGTTTCATAAAATTCAATCTAAATAATATTAGCGTGAATTAGTTTATCAGTCAAGTAATTATTTGCCTGAGCATATAACCAGATTTTGAACTTCAGGCTATAATAAAAATAGTTTTGTATTGCAAAATTTGGCATTATTGAAAAGATATATTTTAAGCAGCGATCCAAAATGATTAATTCTTTCCGGAGTTCCTGGTGTATAGAATTTTTAAATAATGCTGATATTTACTTCACTTAATATATCAGAATAAAATTTAGTATGATATTACTTGACTGAAAACAGGGATTAATAATCATTGTATCAGGTGAAAGCTGCTGCTTTTGCCCGGGGTGCTCCTTTGGGGCTGAGATTAAACCCGTATAACCTGATCTGGATAATGCCAGCGTAGGGAAAGAAAACCTCTTTTTTTACCTCTTTCTTTATCACAGCATTATCCTCCAATAATTTTCCGGGAGGATACAATATGGAAGTAACAGTTTCACGCGGTATTATCCGCTCATTTTTTGCAAAGCTTGAAGACAATCTGGATATTGATGTGGCGATTGTTGGAGGAGGACCATCTGGTCTTACCGCCGCCTATTATTTGGCTAAAGCCGGGAAAAAGGTCGCTTTGTATGAATCAAAACTGGCGCCGGGTGGCGGTATGTGGGGCGGAGCCATGCTCTTTAATCAGATTATGGTGCAAAAAGAGGCTATAGATATTATTGAGGAGTTTGACATCAGATATACTGAGTATGATGATAACAATGTTATGCTGGACTCTGTAGAGGCAACTTCGGCTCTAATAAACAGAGCTGTTAAAAACGGTGTGGTAATTTTTAACGGTGTCAAGGTTGAAGACGTTGTTGTTCATAGTGAGACCAGAAAAGTTAACGGCGTTGTTATTAATTGGACGCCTGTAGTAAACATTGGAATGCATGTTGATCCTCTTGTAGTCAGAGCAAAAGCTGTTCTAGATGGCACAGGTCATCCTTGCGAAATTGTTTCTACATTAGCACGTAAAAATGACATAAAGCTTAATACACCGACAGGTGGCGTAATGGGTGAGTGTTCACTTTCTGTTGTTGAAGGTGAAAGAACAACTATTGAAAATACAAAGGAAGTTTATCCGGGAATGTATGTATCAGGTATGTCGGCTAACGGCGTAAGCGGAAGTTTCCGAATGGGGCCGATTTTTGGTGGAATGCTTATGTCGGGACGTAAAGTTGCAAATCTAATTATGGAAAAGCTCTGATATGGAAGATTTTGGTCTTTATGTAATCATTACAGATCCTGATTATCCCGTTTCAAAAATAACAGAACTTTGTGTGAAATATCGAGTTGGAATGCTTCAACTACGTGAGAAAGATGTTTGTGACAAAAAGCTTCTTAAAACATTAGAGATAATGCTCTCAATTACCAAAGGTAGCGCTACCAAAGTGATTATCAACGACCGGGTAGATTTGGCAATTGCATCCGGTGTCGACGGGTATCATCTCGGGCAGGATGATTTGCCTTTGTCAAACGCAAGAGAAGTTGCTGGAAATCGTAATCTTGTTTGTGGGCTGTCTACGCATTCGCTGGAACAGGCAGAAGAAGCAATAAAGCTGAAACCGGATTATATCGGATTTGGCCCAGTATACCCTACTTTTGCAAAAAAAAATCCAGATGCTCCTGTCGGGTGTGATCAGCTAAAACAGGTGCTTGCCTTATCAGAATGTCCGGTTGTGGCAATCGGAGGAATAAATCGGGATAATATTAATGAAGTTTTAGAAACAGGAGCCAAAAATATTGCTATGATTAAAGGGCTTGTTAAGTCTGCAAATATTGAAGAAGAGATATCTTTTTATTCATCTCTTCTTGCGAGGTAAAAAATGACACAGATAAGCAGAATAAAAAAAGGGGATATTTCTCCTGATATAGAAGAGGTCGCAAGAAAAGAACAGCGAACGATTGAATTTATTAGAGAAGGAATTATTACCGGAAAGATCGTTATACCAAAAAACTGTAATCGTACTTTTAGTGCGGAAGGTGTTGGCAAGGGATTAAAAACCAAGGTTAATGCCAACATTGGCACATCACCTGATTGCAATAATGTTGATAACGAGATGAAAAAGCTTGAAACAGCGATAAAATATGGAGCACATAGCGTTATGGATCTCTCAATTGGTGGAGACCTTAATGGAATGCGACGTAAGGTTCTTGAAAATTCTCCAATTATGGTGGGGACAGTTCCACTATATGCAGTATTCGCCGAGACCGTAAGAGATGGAGGTTCTATCAAGGATATTGATGGTGATCGCCTTTTCGGTGCAATAGAGCAACAGGCAAAAGAGGGTGTGGATTTTATGACAGTTCACTGCGGTGTTAACAGTGAAACATTTTCCAGCCATGATCCTGATAAACGGGCGGCCGGTATAGTAAGCCGTGGTGGAGCACTGACCAGGCGCTGGATGAGAGAGACCGGAAAGGACAATCCTCTTTATACTCAATTTGATAGACTATTGGATATAGCCTATAAATATGATGTAACGATCAGTCTGGGCGACGGCTTGCGTCCCGGTGGCATGCCGGATGCGACTGATCCACTTCAACTTACGGAGCTTGCCGCTTTGGGCCGTCTTGTTGACAGGTGCCGAGAGCGTGATGTTCAGGTAATGGTCGAAGGGCCGGGGCATGTTCCAATACAGGATATACCATTTAATATGGAGATCCAGAAGAAAGTATGCAAAGAGGCACCATTTTATGTTCTTGGACCGCTTGTAATTGATTGCGCACCGGGTTATGATCATATTACGGCTGCAATTGGCGGGGCGGTTGCCGCCTGGCACGGGGCTGATTTTCTCTGTTACGTTACACCGGCTGAGCATCTTACCTTGCCGGATGAAGATGATGTTCGAGAGGGAGTAGTAGCCTCGGTTATTGCGGCACAGGCGGGTGATGTAGCGAAAGGAGTTCCGGGCGCATATGATCGAAACAGGCTAATGACAGAGTACCGTAAGAAACTTGATTGGGAAAAAATGTATGCCTGCTCTATTGATCCTGAACTTCCTCGAAAACGTCGAGAAGAGTCAGAGTCCAGCGAAAAAGATTATTGTACAATGTGCGGTTCTCTCTGTGCGCTTAAACAGTAAATTTCTGCATATAATTTCGGCAACTGATTCTTCCTGCGGGGCTGGCACCCAACAGGATGTGAGAGTAGCTATGGATCATAATGTCTGGCCGGTAACTACAGTTAGTGGAGTTACCGCCCAGACTTTTGATGGAGTAATAGGGGTAGAGCCTGTAAGTAATAAAATTTTTGAAAAACAGCTGGAATGTGGGCTGTCCTTTAAATGCGGTGGTCTTAAAATTGGCGCACTTTTGTCTATTGATCAGATGAAGATGGTTTGGCATTATATTAAAAAAAATACGGAATTACCAGTAGTGATAGACCCAGTATTTTCACCCACTGAAGGTGAACCGTTTTACAGTGCAGAGATGCAATTGTTTTTGGTAAATGAAATTTTACCCTTGGCATGTCTGGTTACTCCAAACCTTGAAGAGTTAAAAATAATAACACAGATGGAAGTTTTAACAGTGATTGAAACAGTTAACATAATAAGGGACAAATATAAAGGGAAGCCGTTGTTTTATATAAAAGGGGGTCATGAAGAAACAGCCAGTAAGTTTATAAAAGAATATCTTGTAGGCGAAGAAATTTATACGCTAAAGAAAATACGTTGGAATTTGCAATATACACATGGAACCGGCTGCGCGATGGCTACGGCTACCGCATGTAATATAATTAAAGGAAAAAGCATAAAAAAATCAGCTTTCAGAGCTTCTAAGTATGTTACAAATTTGTATAAAAAAATTAATAGAAAGTTTTACTAATAAGCGGAACATTTTTTTAAGACGTTCCGCTCCTGGATTGTTAAACAGCTATAGCTTCTTTTTCAGTCTGTTCAGAAGCAAGGGTTAGGGAGTTAACATCGTATTCTTTTCTATCAGCAAATTCGGACTGTTTGCCTTTATTCCACTGGTTTACCGGGCGGTAATAACCAACTACGCGTGAATATATTTCTGTTGGAACCATTTTAGTTTTCATTGAAGTAACCCCTGCATCTGTTTTTTACTGATTATGGAATGTGACATAATACTTGTCAAATAATATTCATAAAAAGTTATTAATATTGTCGGAAAACTGAAAAAAAAAATAAGAGAAGTAGTGAATAATGATTAAAAAAACGTTACAGATAGAGGATCTATCTGTAACGCCGAAGAAATTTATATTTTTTATGTTAGAGATTTAAAGTTATACTCAAAAAATTACAGCTGAAAGAGATGTTTACTTAACAACCAAGTTTACAAGTTTTCCAGGAACTACAATTTCCTTTATAATTGTTTTTCCGTCAAGATATTGTTTAATTTTATCATTATTTTTTGCGATTTCAAGCATCTCTTCCTTGCTTGAGTCTGCCGAAAGTTCTTCGCGGGAGCGGACCTTCCCGTTTACCTGAAAAACAATAGTAATAACATCATCAACAGCTAGTTTCGGGTCGAAAGAGGGCCAGTTGGTTTTTAGCATTGATTTTCCGTTTCCATACTCCTCCCAGAGTTCTTCCGTTATAAATGGAGCAAAAGGGTGTAGTAGTGTTAACAGAGTCTGGTATGTTTCTCGTGTAATAGCCGGTTCTTTTTGTAATGTATTTAGCAATATCATTAACTGGCTTATGGCTGTATTAAAATCAAGATTATCTATTTTGTAGGTAACACTTTTAATTGTTTTATGAATCATTTTAAGAGCATCTGAAGATAGCTGTGCATCAGAAGATATTTTATCCTGTAAACGCCAAACTTTATCCAGAAATCGCTTTACTCCGAAAATGCTGCTTGTGTTCCAGGGTTTGTCTGCAGCAAGAGGACCCATAAACATCTCATACATTCGAAGCGAGTCGGCACCAAACTCGGCAATAACATCATCCGGGTTGATAACATTTCCACGTGATTTTGACATTTTCTCATTATTTTCACCAAGAATCATGCCTTGATTTCGAAGTTTTTGAAAAGGTTCTTTAAAAGTTACAACACCGCAATCCAATAAAACTTTATGCCAAAAACGGCTGTATAGCAGGTGAAGTACAGCGTGTTCGGCACCACCCACGTACAGGTCAACACTGCCCCAGTAGTCAAGAATGCCGGGATCAACAAGAGCTTTGCTGTTTGCTGGATCCATATAACGGAGGTAGTACCAGCAGCTTCCAGCCCATTGCGGCATTGTGTTTGTTTCCCGTTTTGCGTCACCTTCACAAACAGGGCATTTTGTATTGACCCACTCCTTAATTGCTGCAAGGGGAGATTCCCCTGTTCCGGTTGGAGTATAAGAATCAACCTCAGGTAGTGTTAAAGGAAGATCCTCTTCTTTAACCGGGACAATACCGCATTTATCACAGTGTACAAGAGGGATCGGCTCGCCCCAATATCTTTGACGTGAAAATATCCAGTCTCGTAACTTGTAATTAATTGCTTTTTGACCTTTTCCCTCTTTTTCCAGCCATTCGATTATTCTGGTTTTGAATTCTGATGTTTTCAGTCCATCAAATTGTCCGGAGTTGACAGCTATGCCTTCCTGCGTCATTGCTTCATCCAGATCGTTTAATGAGCCGTCTAAGCTTACAACCTGAATTATGGGAATATCGTATTTTTTGGCAAATTCAAAGTCACGTGTGTCGTGCGCGGGAACGGCCATAATAGCGCCGGTACCGTAGCTTATCAGAACATAATCTGAAATCCAGATTGGAATTTTAGAGCCGTTAACAGGGTTAATTGCATAGGCGCCTGTGAAGACTCCGGTCTTATCCTTGTTTAACTCGGTGCGTTGAAGGTCTGATTTCTTTGCGGCTTCAATTATATAGTTATCGACCTGCTCTTTCTGTTCGGCAGAGGTGATCTGTTGTACAGCTGAGTGTTCTGGAGCAAGAACCATATATGTCGCGCCAAAGAGAGTGTCCGGGCGTGTTGTGTAAACACGGAGTTTTTCACCGGTTTTTTCTATTACAAAATCGACTTCAGCACCTTCGCTTCTGCCAATCCAGTTTTGTTGCATTGCTTTTATGGATTCGCTCCAGTCAAGACCGTCAAGATCGGCAAGCAGGCGTTCGGCGTATTCTGTTATTTTTAATACCCACTGGCGTATACGTCTTCGCTCTATCTGCGAACCGCATCTGTCGCAGCAGCCCTCTTTGACCTCTTCGTTTGCGAGTCCAGTAAGGCACTCAGGACACCAGTTGATTGGCATTTCGCTTTCATAAGCAAGGCCCTTCTTGTACAGCTGTAAAAATATCCATTGGGTCCATTTATAATAATCGGATTCACATGTGCTAATTTCACGATCCCAGTCGTAGGCAAAACCAAAGGTTTTGATCTGGTCGCGAAACCGGTCAATATTTGCTCTGGTTGTTACTGCAGGGTGAGTTCCGGTTTTTATAGCATAGTTCTCGGCGGGAAGCCCAAATGAGTCGTATCCCATGGGATGAAGAACGTTATATCCGTTCATTTTTTTGAAACGTGTAAAAATATCCGTTGCAGTATAACCTTCCGGGTGGCCTACATGAAGACCGGAACCTGATGGATAGGGGAACATGTCAAGAACATATAGCCTTTTATCGGCTGGAAACGATGGATCTTCTTCCACACGAAATTCTTTGGAATCGTCCCATTTTTTTATCCATTTTGGTTCAATAGATTTGAAATCGTAGTTTTCATTCATATCAGATATTCTCCAGAAATAAAGCCAAAAATATCGCTGTCCTTAAAGCGATTTTTTTGAGCGGTTTTTTGAGCACTTGCGAAAAAAATTAAAATAAAGCCAA
>JAFGRW010000133.1 GCA_016934935.1 Spirochaetota bacterium
CTGGGTAATCCGACAACTGATTACTATATTGGCGGTGTACCACCATTAGGTCAGCTTTTCGATGGTATTATCGATGAGGTAAGGATTTATGATAAAGCTTTGAGCGAAAGTGGAATTTATAATATTTATTACGACAACCTTTAGATCTTTATAGAAGTTTGATTTCAAGCGGCCCTTATGGCCTTTTAGTTAGTGTTTTTGACTCAACGTTTTATCTGCATGCAAGAGGTCGCAGGTTCGATCCCTGTTGGCTCCATTTTCTTAACCTCTTGATTCACAAATACTTATCCTTCCGTGTTCATTTACTTTAGTCTCCCATTTTGCTGTAAAATTGCCTCGGGCGTCATTCTTCTTAGAATTTTTAACATTTTTGAGCAAATTTTGCATAACTTGAGCAGCTTTTTCTCTGCGGTCTTTATCCACTTGGCGTTAGCCAATAGATTTTTTAAGAAAATCTATTACTTTCTGTCTACCCCCAATATAAGCATCTCATCGGGTGTAAGCTCATCAAGGAACTGTATGCTTGTGTGTGATTCATCCGTATGTTCTACGATTTTACATTCGTGCTTTTTGAGACGAAAAAAACTCAGAGATGTCCTTTTGTATAATATTATGTTTATAGAATCGGCGGAATCTATTTTTTTGTCAATAGATACACTTTTACTATTTATATCTGTTATCTTTGCATCTTGTATCAAGCCGTCCAGCTCAATTTGGGCAACAATATCGAAATATCGAATATGTTTTTTTGTCTTGTCATCCATATCTGTGAAAATCTTTGTTAACTATATTTTAAATAAACCCAATATATCTATCTCATCTTTAGTTAGTTTCTCAGCAAACCTTATACCGGTATGTGGTCGATTTTGATGTTCAACAATTTGACATTTGCGTTCTTTTAGGCGATAAAAATTCTGAGATGTTTTTTTGAAGAGTATCACATTTGCGGGATTAACAGGAGTTATTTTCTGATCAACGCAAGCACCACCCTGGCTTAAATCTATTACCTTTGCCTCCTGGTTGAGACTATGTGACTCAATTTTAGCAATAATACCCCAACATGGTGTTCGGTTTTCTATCCTGTTGTCTGTTTTCATAGGACAAACTCCTTATTCAGGTAAAAGCAGCCGGGTTGCCTTAAGTCCTCAGACCGACAACCCGACCTTCCAGAAGAAGGACGCGGACAACACCATCCTGGCTTCTGTTTACGTGGCTCCTTGCCTTTTTAGTATTCTCAGGGTTTTACAAACATACTGCTACCGTCCTTCCATCTCTCCGGGTAGAAGTCGTTTCTGACGTGGCAAATGTTGATTAAGAAGTAGAAAAATTTATTTTTTCATAATTTATAACCCCATCAAAGTTCGGATATAGATAATAAATTTCTTGAAAAATCAGAGCGTTAACTATATATTTAGCAAATACGAAAAAAAACCTAACTTGCTTCTATCTAACAAATTTTAAAAAATGTCTCTGAAAAAATTTAATCCGGAAACAATATCACCGAGGAATGTTAGTTTTGCCAGACAGGTCTTTGAAGAACACGGTGATTTTATACGAAAAATTATCCGATTTCATACCGGCAATAAACTGGAAGCAGAGGATTTGTTTCAGGATTTATTTTTATTTTTGGTTTTAAAACCATTGCCTCAAAATGTTCGTGATATGCGGAGTTTTCTTTATCGTATAATTACAGCAAGGATTATTGATGAATTACGTCATGAATATCGCAGAGAAATTGTTGTACATAAATATGCACAGAAGAAAAAAGAATCCATAGCGGAATTTCATGAAGATTCACTGGTTAAGAATGAGAGTGCAGAGAGAATGTTTGATTTAGTCCATAAACATTTGCCGCGGAATGAAGCAATGGTAATAATACTTAAATATAAGCACGGTTTTAATATCAGTGAAACGGCTGAGAAAATGGGCATAAAACCGAGATCTGTAAGTCATTATTTGTCAACAGCAATCAGCAAAATCCGTTATGTCATAGCAGATAGATTCGAGGAGACTTTATGAAACACAACAAGAAAACTATTTGTAAGCAGGCAAGTGTTTTTTATTATGATTATATCCAGAACACAGAATTATGTACTGCTAAACCTGAGATTTTTCATCACATGAAAGAGTGTACTTACTGCCGGAGTGAGATAGGAAAATTGAAGGACATTTTAGCTGAAACGACAACCGAAGATGTGAGCTATAAGGAGAAACGAGTTTCAATTGTTCTGGATTCACATTTTGCTCTTGCCAACAGGGAAGTAACATGTGGCGATGTGAAAGAGTTTATACCCGGTCTTGCAGGTTTATTGTCCGATATTCGAATACTTACGCCGGTTACTACTCATATTGGAAACTGCTCATTATGCAGGCATGACCTTGACGCAATTGTCAGATTGGAGTTAACGAGTGAGCAACTCGCCAATTTAGAGCAAATAATTATAAGTCAAAAGGCAGGGCGTAACGGAGGATTTGAATTTTCATCTGATATGATTAATGAGACCATTAGTTCTAATAAAGATATTTCAGCTGTGCTGAAGAATTTTCTCGAACGTGAAGAATCTGGGATTGTTACTGAATATATTATAAAAGAGCCAACTGGCAGCAAATCTTCCAGTAATTTCCACAGCGATTATAACGATTGTGATGTCAGGATTGTAGTACGCAATCTGAAAAGCCAAACAGCAGATGAAGCAAGTTTGTCTCATAATCGACTTGGTCGAAATAATCTTATTCGGCAGTTAGCAAAGCCATTATCTGCTATCGCAGCGGCAGTTCTTATTGCAACCTGGATTTTTGTTGGGACATTTGCTAAAGCAATAGAATTAGATGACATTTACAAAGCTGTGGGCAATGTACAAAATATCTGTATGACAATCGGGACCTCAGGAGATAGCGAAATATCACAGAGAGTTTGGGTGTCAGAGGATCTGAATGTCAAAGTGTTCTATTCTGCCAACCAATGGGTTCTCTGGGATATTCAGAATAAGGTTAAAAGGAGTTTAACGGATAAATCAAAGAATTTAAAAACTGTTAACCTCAATAATACAGAAATCATGGATGTTAAACAAACAATGGATGTTTCTCTAACTTTACTGCCGTTTAAAAATCTTAGTTTATTACCAAGTAGCCATAATTGGGAACTGCTGGCAGATGAGGAAATTCCCACGAAGTTACCTGACACTCAGATTTATGATTTGTCATGGTCCAGCAAAACAGCTAACGGTGCTTTAGTTTATTATAAATGGCGTTCTTATATAGACAAGGATACGTCTTTGCCAAAACGTATCGAAAACTGGCAGAAGTATTCCCTTTCTGAAGAGTATGTGTTAAAAAACTGGATAGATATAACATACCCTGAAGGTTATGAAATCGAAGAGTTAGCTCGCAAGATTAGTCTTGCTGCTATTAAATAGTTACGTCGATTTTTAAAATTGAAAGCCGCTTGTGTAAATATTTTTTACTTCCGTGATGAATAATTTATCTGCCCTTAATCTTTTTATATGACTATCAACATAACCTATATTGACAGTCTTATTTATATGTCTTCCATATACGGCGTCATCCTTATTACCAGGCAGTAATACTCTTTTCCCATTTACTTCCATCCCTGGTATATA
>JAFGRW010000134.1 GCA_016934935.1 Spirochaetota bacterium
CTGGAGCTACAAGTTGACGCCGTTAAAAATGTAAACTTATTTTTGAGTCAGCCCTTAGCCATACAGGGAGAAAAAATGAGGGCCATTTCTGCAGAAAAATCTATATCAGATGGAAACATGGAATTGCAAAAGCTTTTTGACTTTATTCGTAAAAATACCTCTGAATACAAAGTATTATGATATTGAAAAACACATTTTTGCAAGCGTTTTGAAAATAGGATTCTACGCCATGCAGTATTTTTTTGCCTAAAAAGGTACTGGCGACATCGGCCCAACGCTATCCAATCAGAACCGGTGTTGTTGAGTCAACCTGCGGGCATACGGTTAAAAATCGTATGGAAGGCACGGGGCGTAGATGGTCAATAAATGGAGCTGAGGCAATTCTACTCTTAAGATCAGTTTATACAAGCGGTGATTGGGATGAGTATTGGATAGCCCATATGAAAAGTGAGAGAATGCTTCTTAACCAAAAATTGTTTGATGGTTTGGGTTACCCAGACGATTATAGCTTCGGGGATTGGCAATGTGAAAAAATGACCGGCACTTAGCAGCCGGTTTTTCAGTTCAATAACTGATATACGCAAAAAGGTTGCACTAGCCTAACTTATTGAAATTAAAATAATATTATGCCAACAGTACAACATAACATTCTCGCGCTAAAAGCAGTTGAAGCGAGAAAACATATCCATCAGGGAGGTAACCACCGTCTCTACATCGGAACATAAATGAAAAATGCGATCTTTCGTGACGGATCTCCAGTTGAAATAGTCGAATAACACTGGTGCCATGGATACTCACTTTTGAATATTATGTGCAGTGAATCAGCTTATAGATCATGAAATTACAGTAGATTTGTCGAGTAACTTCGCATAATATTCTGCTGAACATAATTGGCAATCCCAACGCAAATGCGACAAACTTTGACAATCATGCATAAGTTCTTTTTCTGTCTATCCCTTATGAAGCTTTCCGTTGGAAGAGCCTATTTTATTTTTCTCCGTAGCAGTAGAAACTTTCTAGGTCCACCACTAAAAGTAGTGGCTTAATATTAGAACTTAAAAAATAGATCATCTCATTTTGGGTTCTGTCGGGAATTTGACGCCTGTCAAAAATCAGACATCGATCGAAATCTTCTATACATATCATTGCTATCGTAAGTTCTCAAAAAGTCAATCCTCTTTTACCCTCTATGAAACGGAGATCACCTTCAAAAAGGCAGCTTAATTTTCAAAGAGCTAAACTGTTATCAATTAACAATTAACTTATTTTTGAGTTTTCAAATTCCTGTACTGTATATCATTTATTGTATTGCCTTTTAAGATCTTATGTTTGATAGATTTTGTTTTATTTAAGGATTCATTTAAGATATTAAAAATTTTATCCTTTTTTGAATTTCTTGAAATTCTTAAAGTCAATAAATCTCTTAAATTGTTCGCCCACATGCTTTTATAACCCGCGCCAGAAGCACCTATTTTTAGAAAATCATATTCTCTGAAACCTTCTTTAATAGATTCCTCTATGCAATAGCTATGTAAGATAAAACCAAGTCTGATATGTTTATTCTCGTGAGGTATCATGCCTGATTGGTAAGAGTAAATTTTTTCGTTAAAGGCAAAATTGTAATTTGCAGCTACTGGTTTGTTATTGAGATATAAAAAACTTAACCTAAGTTGTTTTTTTCTTAATAACAAAGGCATAAGTTTTTTATGAAAAGATTTCCACTCCCTGCTTGAAAATGCACCGGCAATACCCTTGCTGTCCCAACGATGCTGATGAAGCTTCTCCAGATCCGTGAACGCTTGTTGCAATTCATTTTCAGCATTGATTCGACGATATGTGCCCCCAAGTTTTTTGAATTCTTTTCTACCACGTTTTATTTTATATCTTGTGCTGCTTGAAATAGAACGAAAATATTCATCCCATGAGTCTGGAAGTTTTATCAGAATACTTGGAGTTCTATCGATTATTTTGAACTTCAAGCGGTATTTTTTTGAAAATTTCTCTAAAAGCCAGGCTGAAGCAGCCTCAGTCGATATGTTTTCGAGAATTATTTCATCCCAATCCTGATATTTACTCATGTATTGAAGCAATCCGTCTATAAATTGCTCTTCATCCCCTTGTTTGACAATAAGATCAAGATAGTCCGAAATAACCCCCCTGGCTCTTGTTTGACCGCTGCCCAGAAACCAGACTGTTTTATACTTAAAAATTTTATAATACGGTATCCTTTTTCTTATAACTGAAAGCGGTGCAATCCCAACCAGATTGCCATTCTGATATCCCAAAAATATTAATAAGTCCCTCTCTTTACCATATATATCCCACCAAGTATGCATCCATTCCCAACTCTGTGTAATACTGGGACTAAAAGAACAGGAAAGCAATTGACTCCATTCATTTTTCAAATTAATGAATCCTAAATCATTATTCTCAATTTTAAAAATCATTTATCACTCTGTGACCAGTAATATCCGGTTAGGTTTTTGCTTGCATTCAAAAGACGGTAAAAAAAGATGAAAAAAAATGAATTTTATGCTTGACATTTAATATAAAATTTTCGTGGCAGACTGTAATATTATTAACTATTACAGCGAGTTATAACACATGCCACGATTATTCAATCTATACAAAAAGAAACCTTGTCCACGATCATTTCATCAACTATATCATCCGGTTGTGAACATGCGTCATACGATACCGGCTCTTGAATCACGAGGTTATAAACC
>JAFGRW010000135.1 GCA_016934935.1 Spirochaetota bacterium
ATCCAGATAATCTTTCAATTGAAACATTATATCGTACAGCTTTTCAAAAAGCAAGCTTTCATTACCAATATACTTAAAAATCAGAGCTAAAGCACGGTTAAAATCCCGTTTAAACAGTTTTTTAAAACTTGTATGACTTGTAATGTCATCACTGTAAAATTACTATTTTCTGTTTGGAAGAGCTCAATAAATTGATTTTTCACAATATCCTGTATAGATTACTATTATATTCTGTTATATTTAAAACAAATTCCTGAGATGATACTATGTTCTTGATACTGATCTTCAATACAGGATAATGAGGAGACATTATGGAAGAGTGTAAGAATCTGGAAAAGTGTAATTTTTTTAAAACTTACGAGAATGACAGCAAGCGTAAACTTTCCCTGGAGGGTTTTGTCTATACATACTGCAGGGGGGAAAAGATGAACGAATGCAAACGGCTGAAAATGTGCGATGCTCTGGGAAAAGAAAATGTCCCCAAAAACATGATGCCCAACGGCCTTCCTCTTTCCGGAACGGATAAATCGGACTGGAGCGAGAAAGTACTGGAGCTTTTATAGCAGATTTTTCCTGATACAATCAGATATTAGTCATATAACGTAATAGCTGCAGATATTCGTTTTTTGGTTTATAGCTCTTGTGCTCAAACAGGAGAGTAACTGTTGTTATCAAGCTGTAATGAATCAAGATCAATTTCATTTATTATCTCTTCTGGAAACAACGACCTGATCAGATCCGCAGCATTCTCTTTGACACTCTCGATTTCTTTGAAAAGCTTATCATGTTCATTCATCTTTCACCTCATTTTCTCTTACTTATACTAACTGATTTTTCGAAAAAAAGGGCGAAGAAAAAGGTAAAAAGAAGTCAATTAATAATGAAATAATAATGGAAAGTACAAAGGACACGAAGGGCACACTGCTGTGTGCCTTGTTGTAAAGATGCTCGACCGGGCGTCTCTTTGGTTAATGAAAAACAACAGGGACGGTGTAAATCAATACAAATCCGTATATGGTCACTCCGGCGAATGCAGGAATCTATAGTTCAAATTAATCACCACAAGGGATTCCGGCTCTTCGCTTCGCTTCGGCCGGAATGACACCAGGGTGAAATCATTTCTAAATTGAGTTGTCTGTTAGCGGAAGCTTTGAAACCGTTTAGAAATCAATCCATAAAACCAGCACTTCCATATTATGTACACTGGCGTCGACAGGAAGTCGGCGCGGTAGCGCTTTTGACAGGAGGTTATCGCATCGCGTCGTTGTCACTCCGGAGGAAAGCAATTAATAATTACTAATGAAAAATAATAATGGGAAATACACCCTGATAATTAATCGAAGCAGCAACATAATCGCTGATTACAGAAAATCTTAAACCGTTTAGAGCAAATTCAATTAAATAAGAATTTCCATATTATGTACACTGGCGTCGACAGGAAGTCGGCGCGGTAGCGCTTTTGACAGGAGGTCAACTTAGCGGACATTGCAAAGCAGGAATTAATAACCTCAATCACATTAATAAAACCTTCAAGCAAAGATAAACAATCTTTTCCTGCAGGGTCAAGGGGCGGCAGCCCCTTGTGGCAGTTTTCTTTGGTTCTTTCTTTTTTGCTATTGAAAAAGAAAGAACAACCCCTTGTTTTGTTAAAAACAAAAAACCCTCTGTAAGAGAAAGAAATGAAACCGTCCAAATAATCGCGCGTGAAAACTGCGCAATTATTTTGTTTCACCACTTCGCGTCGTTATCACTCCGCGACAGTGGTGATAGGCATGGAACATTTTCGGGCTATTCGCCCGAAACCGTCCAAATAATCGCGCGTGAAAACTGTGCAATTATTTGGACTATATAATAAAAAAATCCTGTGACATTTTACACTTGAAATATTATAAATAAAATCAGATATAGAACAGTCAGGTTTATTACACCAATCATCTTAATTATCAGAATTAGACAGATAAACACGATGGCTCTAAATAACCAGAACAGGTGAGAAAAAACATGAAAAGGAAATCAGGTGTCACTCTATTTTTCAAGCTACAGCATAATATTAAAATTGAAATGTTGATATTCATGATTTTTGTTATTGCTCTATTATCTGGCTGCAGTCCGAAGCCGCCGTTTGTTATAGCCGGGCATATTACAGAACAGTCGGTCAGCACTTTGGAGGCTTATCCCGAAGCAGAACCCTACCCCTATTATTTGCTCAAACCGGAAGAATACGACAAACATAATCACAAATATCCGCTTCTGATTTTTTTACACGGAGCCGGAGAACTTTCGGACGAACTAAAACCTGTTGTAATGATAAACGGTCCATGCAAAAAAATCTTTGATTTCAACACCGGTACCATTGACCAAAAAAGGCTCAAAGAACTGAACCTTTACGTTAAAAGCTCGTTTGTAATATACCCTCAAAGCAGCAGTCAGCAAAGCTGGAAAGAATCAATAGAACCATTAATCAGCAAAATTGTTTCCGAATACCCCGTAGATACAAACCGCATTTATCTGACAGGATTAAGTCTGGGAGGTGGGGCAACCTGGGACATGGCAGCCTTAGACCCCAAGCGCTACGCAGCAATTGTACCTGTTTGCGGCTACTCATGGGCAATTGGCAAAGAGACATTGGCCGGAATGCCGATATGGGCCTTTCATGCTTTCGATGACAAGATTGTTCAGATCGACTCAACAACAAACCCGATTCTTGAAATGATACTCGGACTGGATATGGATTCATTAATGAAGAACTATCCGCACCAGAACGATAATATGCTAAAACCGGCGGATAAGGACCTGATCATCTCTTTTAATAAAGGCGGAGACGCAAAGTGGAGAGAGGATATATCCAATCCCGCAGGTCAGGTGAACTACACCCTGTACAAAAACGGAGGACATGATTCATGGAGCCGCGCGTATGATACGGAGGCCATGTGGAAGTGGCTTTACAATCAAAGCCGGTAGGCAGACACCCTATTAATTAACTGTTCACAACCACCTTGTAAATATAGTTAGACAAGAGGTAATTATGAAAAAACTTATATACTTTGCATTACTTTCAATTTTGTTATGCGGATGCGCCAAGGGCAGCATGTCTCCATTAGATGAGAGCGTGAAAGGAACTTCCGGATTTTCGGATAATAAAAAACAGATACGGAGAACCGGGGATTTGAACATAACTATAAAAAATGCGAATAAGACACGGAAAGCAATTTACACTGTTTGCGAGAAATACAAGGCCAAAATCATGCAGGATAATATCCGTACCGAAACGAACAATACCCAAAGTGGCTTTTTTCAAATACGTGTGGATAAAGATGATTTTTTTACCGTAATGGATGAAATAAAAAAAATTGGGGAAATCAGGTATCTTAATATTTATGAAGCAGATGAATCGTACAATATTGAAAAACTCCAGGAAGAAATCAACAGCCCTGATAACGATAACGATGAAAAAAGAGAACTTAAAAAAAGATTAAAGGAAACCAGAGAAGGAATTGATTACAGCATAATTTACATCAGGTATAAGGAGAAACCATCACTGTTTAATGTAATATCTGAAGGATTTTCAGAAGGCATCGAAGTTGCAGGTTCCGTTACCGAAGCGGTTGTAATAATCTTTTTTGGATTAATTCCGTTATTATTTCTTGCAGCTTTTCTTTTAACATTTTACTCATTTTTCAGATGGCACTGGAAACTTTTTCTGGTTAAAATAGAAAATATTATTGGCAAAAAAGCACGTCAGAAATATTTGAAAGAAAGGAAATAACTTTTTAGGAAAAAATATGAATATTAAGCAGCGTGAAAAATGGCAAAAAATCAGACAAATTGGCAAAAAGAAATATGTCATAAAATACGGCATCATATCGTGGGGGCTTACAACCGCATTTCTATGGTCATTAATAATGCACATAATAAGACCTCAAGAAAACTTGTTTATAAGGCCTGTAATCGCATTAGTTCTTTTTCCTCTTGGTGGTATTGTTGTCGGATTATATACCTGGAACTATAATGAGAAAAATTATAAATAACTAATATTAAAAAGGCAAAATTTCATGAACCACATTGATGAAATTATGAAATCAATGACTTTTGATTTCTTTGGTAATGGTAAGCATAAAATCACCCCGGCAGCGCATTTAGCTTCCCGGAATTCCGTATTTCTGGATGTTAGGTCAAAAGAAGAGCTGGAAACAATCGCTTTTACTCTTTTGCATCATATGCCGGTTATACATATTCCAATCAACGAAATTCCTGATCGATTATCCGAAATACCCCGCGGCAAATCGGTTGGCATTTTCTGTTCTTCCGGAGTTCGGTCTACAATGTCATACTTCTATTTAAGAACAGCAGGATACGATAACGTAAAAATAATTGAAGGCGGTTACTCTGAATTGATAGAACAACTAAAGCCTGGAAAATTATTAAAACAGATTAATCAGGTCACAGCATAACCATGATCAAAATACTGGTTATCAGTTTACTAATTTTTTCAATTGGTCTGATCATGACAATGTCCGGACGTGGTGGTGGTAATTTTTATGTTCCGTTGCTTGTTATCGCCGGGTTAGGCATGCACCAGGCTTCCGCTATGGGACAGTTTATCCTTACAATTGCCGCATTAACCGGTCTGGTTGTTTTTAACAAGAAAAAAATGGTCGATTGGAAACTCGCCCTGGTCATCGACCCACCAACAGATATAATGGCATTTGCAGGCGGTTACTATTCAAGCTGCTTAAGCGGCTCAACACTTAAGATTATTCTTTCCCTATTTCTGGTTTTAGCTGGCATTTCAATGCTAATCAAGGTTAAAGAACATCCTATTAAAACTGATAAAAGATTTGGCTACTGGCACAGAAAATTCGGTGATGAAGAATATACTGTTAACTTATGGTATACAATCCCCATAACAGCAGCTGCCGGCCTTGTAGCCGGTGCTGTAGGGATATCTTGCGGTTCATTCAAGATCCCCCTGATGGTTCTGCTCTGCGGGGTGCCAATGCATATAGCGGTCGGAACCTCCTCGGCCATGATTGCAGCGACTGCAATCATGGGTTTTATTGGTCATGCAATGAGGGGGCACTTTGATCCTGAATTTGCCATTCCCCTGGCTGTAGCGGCAATACTGGCAGGAATACTTGGTGGGAAATTGGCTATAAAAACAAATCCTCAATATTTAAAAATGGTTTTTGCTGTAACGACCTTTATAGCTGCTGTATTTATGATAACCAATACACTCCTTACAAAATAGATTTTCCGGCAAAGCAGTAATTAAAAATTACCAGCTATTCAATAAATTTCTAATTACAATACACGACCAAATCCTCCACTGCCTTTCCCACCACCTCGTCCGCTACCACCTCTTAGCTGTGAGTTTTCGGAATTTGGACGTATACAATTAAAAGGACATGCACTAAGACATGCACCGCATTTAGTACAAATATCCTGGTTTATAACGGCGACATCACCTTTCATAACAATCGCTGAAATCTCGCAAACCTTTACACAAATTCCACAACCACGACAACACTCTTTTACCCAGGGCATTATTCCTCCTTTGAATGCACTACCACCGGAACAGCAATACAATCTAACATATTTTCAACAAAAAACATTAAGTTTAAACATAAAAAATCATAACTAATCAATTTCTTCGATACAAATCTTTCGCTTACTTATGGCATGTAAAGTTTTTACAGTCAAAACAAGTATAAGGATATTTAAAGTAATAAAAAGCAACCATGACGCGACAAGATATGAAGAATAACCCGTTTCGTGATACATCAACAATGTTCCGATAGTTAGTGCACTCATCGGGAAAGAGTATGCCCACCATGAAAGATAAAAAGTAAGGCGTGAAAACATTCTAAATTGAAAAATGATAAGTAAAAATAGAAATACACCAATATAATAGAGCATATTGCCAAAAAGAGTAAGAGAACCGTTAATTTTAGTCAACGCGATAAAGCCTATTACTGGTGGAGCAAACAGGATAAAAAATGTAGGCACAAGTTTATCGGCAATTGGATGATGAAAAACCACGCGATTTATAACAAGGGTTGTCAAAATAATCCACCAGAATATCCCAATACTAAAAAAGAAAACAGACAGATCGGCATGGAAATGTTCCACTCCGGCAATTGGTATAAGTATCGACCCAACTACCGGTATAAACCATGACGGATTAATATGATGAATTTCAAACTTGTCGTGTCGTATCCAAAAGCCCATTATAA
This sequence comes from Spirochaetota bacterium, assembly GCA_016934935.1. Taxonomy (GTDB): domain Bacteria; phylum Spirochaetota; class UBA4802; order UBA4802; family JAFGJZ01; genus JAFGRW01. Next base: position 6,234 of record JAFGRW010000135.1, read on the forward strand.
GCACTGTAAAAAAAGATTGAACTGCTACTCCGCCCCACCAGAGATAACGGGATACCATTGGCTGCGAGTGAAGAAGTATAATACTTATTATTAAAAACAGCTTCGCGATTATCGGGTAAAAATTTATTTTAATCGGATGATAAAATTCGGCTTTCACCTCCGCCGGATACCGTACCAATTTTAATAAATACATGACAAAAACAAATAAAGTTACCGCCAAAGTTGTAAATAGCAGTATACTATGGACGCTAAATGGCAGCTTTAATATTTGTTCTGCTCGTTGCCATGCAAGCGAAAAGCCGGAAAGCCCTAGAGTAACAGCAAGAAATGATATCGGAAAATTTTTTATCCGCCCTGGATCAATTGACTTAATTATATTTTTTTGCAACATGAGTTTCTCCTTGTTTATTTACAATGATTTAAAATAGCCGTACAAATTCGTTTTGCTTAAATCAAACAGACTCCGTGACTTTTATAACAATTATCTTGACTGCTGAATCATAATAACTTCAGTCATTATCTGTTAGTTAACTAAGCACAAGGGCATTCATATTTTCTTTTGATAATTCCTCAGAAATGTCAGGCATGTTTTCCGTAATAATTTTCAAACTGTTTTCAATAGTATCAGTACGCACAACAATTGGCAAAAACTGTTTTCGAAGACGCTTAACGTTAGGCCCAATAATGCTACCAACAATCACATCCGCCCCTGACAGCACATCAGATACAGCAGCGGCCTTTCCCGGATCACCATGAGTTTCAGACTCATCCTCATCATACTTAACATTATTCCTTTTATCGATTAAAACCATTTTACCTTCAGAATAACGATATATCATAAAAGATAATGAAGATCCGACATGATCCTTTTGTTTGATAAATGTTCCATCATCTGTTCCAATCGCGAATACTATAGACTTTGTAATGTCGGCTATTGCTCTCTGTGGACAGCGCGCAATACAAACACCACATGACAGGCATTTACTGTTATCTATAACCGCATATCCCTTATCAGTATCAACAACTAGTGCACCAACCGGACACTCCGAATTACATATTCCACAACCAACACATCTTCTCTTACTAATATGTATCATAATCACCGCTCCTATTCTGTGGCAGTACAGTTACACAGACCGGATATTACTATGCATTCAATAGTTTTACCGAATCCGTATAATCACATATGCACTTCATTCGAGTATTTCGATAGTAATGCGTACTTTTTTTGTCATACCGGTTTCGGGCACAAGAAATTCAAGCATATCTCCAAATGATTTTTTCTTATCACGAAAACCAATATGCCTATATTGTTCACCACCAAAAGTCTCCAGCTGATTGTACAGCTCTCCTTCGATCTGATGCCTCATAACTGCTCCCCAATATTTTATATATCCATATATTGTGTTACTTGGATATTGTCAAGTTATTTCCAACTAACATTGTTATTGTTGGCTATATTTATCTTATTTAGTGTTAATTTTGATAGTTATCGTGCAGATATGTTTTCACGGTAGGCGATTTTTACTAAAAAAGAAAATCCGATACAAAAAGGTTTGAATTAGGGTAAAAGTAATTTATGACCAGCAAGCCTCCTTAGTCCGGTTAAGAAGGCAGCCAATCATAATTATATTAACAATATAAGCTCATTCAGCATTAAGACATTAACGAGATTTAAGCGCCCAAATATTTCCAATAATATATATCAAAAGTCCCAAAATTATAATCAGACACCATATAGGATTTACTAATCCGTTAATTGTGAAATATACTAAAAACAAAATAGCAACCGGTTTATAGGCAACTTGCATTTTTAAAAGCAATATTCCGCTTTCCGGCTTAGACAGAGAGAGTGCAGAAAAAAAAGCCATAAAAAGAAACAGTGGTACAACAAGACTGACAACTATCGGATTGCCGCCGCCTGGCCAAAAAACCAAAAAGCCAATTTCCGGGGCAAAATACATTAAAGCAATAACTATTGAAAAACCACCAGTCACAACAATATTGTACCAGTACATCAAGCGAAGCCTGTATTCTCTATTATTCATAATAAAGCCTCCATTGTAATATCTTAATATAACAACATTAATCAAATGAATCAACATATTTATCCCAACTGCTTCAAATAGGAATGAATTTAGACATGTATAAATATATTCTGTTTGCACTTTAATTAGTTTAACAAAAGAAAAAAATACACACGCAGTATCAATTCAAACTTTTACCCCACTTTTTAAACAACAAAGAACAGATTCTTTTGGCATGTAAATTCGAACTGATTTATGGCAACCTTCAATAATTTCCTTTTTAACAAGGATACGAGCAGCCCAGCACCATTTTATTTTTATAAATGGTGCTGGACGACCAGCATAGGTTGCATACCCACTATGTCAAGCGGCGGCAACGTTTTTTTTAGATTCATCATAAATAGTTTTATTTTTCCACAGATTGAATATAA
>JAFGRW010000136.1 GCA_016934935.1 Spirochaetota bacterium
AACAGGAGCCGTATACGAGGTCCGTACGTACGGTTCTGTGAGAGGGATAAAATCGGACTAATTATCCGATTTTACCCTACTCGATACTTTAACATAGTAATGTTGTTTTTGTTATCAAATTTAACAATATATACGCCAATAACCGATAATTAATGAAATATCTAAGTGTGTGCAAACTGATTACTCTTGATAAGGGCTATAAGAAATAATGAACATTAGAACAAAAAAAAACCTGGAACGACTTGTAGTCTTTATGGTCTCCTTTGTGTTGTTTTTTGTTTTGTTTTCATGGATATTTCTAGTTAAATCGGCACCTGTAGGTTGGTCGGAAAAAATCAGGATAACTCAAGGTAATACAGAAGTTTTCAGCTATAATGTTTTTTCACGTGGTACATTAACCGCTGTGGCCTGGTACGGATCTGTTGAAGAAAATCGGGGAGTATATGCTTCGGTATCATTTAATGGTGGAAAATCATTTTTTAAACCTGTTCTGGTTGGTACAATAAATAATCTTGATCAGAACCAGATCATAAATCCTCGTGTAGCGATTTCAGAAAACGGCATGATAACCATAGTATGGCAAAATTTATTACAGGATGATCCTGCTTACAGAATTTATTATTCGGATAGCACAGATCGCGGCATTAATTGGAGCAGCCCGGATATGGTGCCACTTACGGGAGAGATGCAGGTACTTCCTTTGCCATTTTATGATGATAAAAATTCCTTTCATCTTGTTTATCATTCACTGGAAGGACAGCAGTTTTCGATTTATCATACAACGAAGAAAGATAATGAGTATAAAACCCCTGCAAGAATATCTCTTGAACAGGCTCAAATAAGAGGAGCATTTTTCCCAGCTGTTGTAACGGATAAGTCAAATATTTATGTTGTATGGCAGGGGAAAGACAATACCAAGCTCTTGGGTGATAATCTGTATTTCACCTATTCAGATAACTATGGAAAAGAGTGGTCAGTATCCAGACAAATTACCTTTGGTGATCAGGATGATAATGCTCCTCAGATGATAGCTCATGATTCCATATTATATCTAACTTACTTGAACAATTTGGATTCAAACTGGAAAGTTAATTTTCTAAAAGGATTTGACTACGGATCCGTATGGGAAGAAAAGTCATCGGTTGTTCACAATACAAATATTGATTGTTTCGCTCCCTTCGTTTACAAGGCACCGAATAATAGAATCGGAATCCTATGGCAAATAAACCGGGACAATCGGGGCACAATCTATTCTTCCTACTATGACTTGGCAGAACTAAAATTTTCAGATGCACAGCAGTTAACAGAAGAAGATTCTGAAACGTTTAAGAATCCTTTCGCGTTTGTTTATAATAATCAGGTTTCGGTATTATGGAATCAACAAAATGCGTTATCCGGAGTTAAGAGTGATATTTACACCTCTCCTCCAGAAGTTTTTTCACTGACACACCCTTTTGGAAAATGGTCTCAGTTTGAAACTGCCGAATTGAAATGGAAGACTGTTAATGATCCTTCAGGTCTGGAGGGTTATGCGATGATTGTTAACCGGGAACCCTATTTTGACCCGACAGTGGTTAACCTTGATGCTTCATCAAATTCAGCAAGTGCTCCTTTTTTAACTGACGGCATATCATATTTTCATATACGAGCGGTTGATAAAGCGGGTAACTACAGCCGGACAATACACTATCCTCTTCTGGTAAGCAACAGTCCCCTTTCAGTGCCAAGAATCCGGTCTCTTACACATACAGAAGGTGAAAGCTCTAAAAAACGAGACGCAGTATTTGAATGGGATATGGACGATACTGTTAGAATAAAAGGATACTATTACTCTTTAACAAAAGACAGAGCCGCAGAACCGAAAAAGTTTATAGAAAAAACTGAACTTGAATTTAAAAATTTGGCGGATGGGCGTTATTTTTTAACTCTTCGTGGAATCGATAAAGCGGATAACCCGGGACGTATTGCTACATACGAGCTTATTATTGGTGAAAGTGATAAACTTACACCCGAAGAATATGAAAAAATTGCTCTTTCTGTTCATCAGGCAGAAGATAATATCAGTGGCACTGATCCCAATATTACACCTGTAGTGCCAATTTCCAAGGATTATGCTTATGAAGATTTAGCAATTGAACTAAGAATTTCGAATGCAGTTTCCGATAGTGAAAGAATAATCTCGGCTGAATTTGCATCAAATGAAGATCTTGTTTTTTCGGTAAAAAACTACTATTATGCAGTTTATAAAAATAGCGAGGTAATTAATCAAGGCAGCAGTGACAATGGAATAATGCACTTCAAGAATTTATCTCCTGGTGAATATAGCGTAAGAGTTTGGGGAGAATATGTGTATAACAATGATCCTGAAAGGGTTGTTAGAAAAAGTGATAATAAAAATGTTTCATTTGTTATTGATGCACATGATGTGACCAGAAAAGAACCACTGGATATTTTTATTGATCAACTGACCGGAATTTTTGCATATAACTGGCAGATTAATTCGATGTTTATTTTGACGTTATTGTTATCTCTTATCTCTTCAATTGTGTTTTTTAGATTGTATTATGTCACCAGAACGGCTGTATCAAGAATAATCCGAAGATTAATCTTGATCTTTTAAAAGAAATTATATATATTACTAAAAGATAATTTGTTTTGCAAATAGGCGGTATATAACGCCAAGTTGGAGTTCGACATGAAAAAGATAAAAAAAGTGATGTTAAAGTCTATTTTTTTCCCGGTGTTTCTATTTACCGCTCTTTTGTATGCACAAGATTTTGGTGTTTCGGATTATATTCTTAACCCTATGACAATTGACCGGTTGCAGTTTATGCCTGTGACAAGGGATTTCCGCAACTACTTTATTCTGCAATCTATTGATGACACAACAATCATTATTATTGGTGATTTTGTTGGTGCAGAAAAGAAAATTGTAATGATTATAGATAATGAGTCAAATAACGAGATTGATGCTGTTCATGAGTGGTATCCAGATACAAAAAAACTAATATCCCCAAGGAAACCTACAACTAACCTTTTTAGTGATTTAGAGACAATGAAAAGGGATATAATTTCTGGTAAGGTTTTTGAAGAAAATTATGCCTATAAAATGCGTTCTTTGAAAAGTCTGGAGGAGAAACTTGAACAGGGTAGCGACCGTTTTAAATACCGTCACGGTTTTACAGTAAAACTGTATGATCCTGATAAACCAAATACAATAATGAGCGACTATTTTTTCGGTCGAAAAGACGGGCGATATGACCTGATTTTCAAAACAGATTACTACAGGTTATATCATTCTATTATCCGTCCAAGAATAATATACTCGGTATATTGTAATAACTCAAAAGATCCGGTTGTTAAAGAAACTGTTGAAAACCTGGTTAAGTATGTAGAATAGCAAAAAATAAAATCTGAATCAAGGTGGCAGCTGGTAGAAAATTATAACTAGATTAGGAATTCACTGATGAATAAAAGTTCGGATTTGGAGTTAGGCAGGTTTAGAGATAATTAAAAAAAGCTGGAAAATAAAATTTCAACACTGACTAGTTATATGAGTAATGCAAAGTGGTTTAAGCTGTTTGACTATCTTAAAAAGGAAAAACTATTTTTTAGTAGTGCGAAGATTAAGTTTCTTATATCTGATGATGTAATCAGGTTCAGTTTTGAACAATTGGATTCGGAAAAGTTTGATAATACCGGGTTTGCAGATTTTGGGGGAGGACCGTTTAAGTTTTTAGAAATTGAATGGATTTCGATTCCGGGTAAATACGAACTTGAAAGAAAAAATAGACAAGAAAAACTTGATTCAAAGATTATTCTCCAACCGATTAATAAGATTCAAAAAGTAATGGATATTTTAGGTCAATTTGAATATGATTTAGATGAATCTGAACTTAAAATATATGGATATATATAAGAGATCTGTGAAAGAGCCTTGTGTATACTGAAGGGTTGCAGGGAGTACTTTAAGCTATTAACCAAGCAGTCTGTATTCTTGAGCACCGACTACCTGGTTAATGACTTCAAAATAATAATCTCTTGAATGGTGATATCAGTCAAAGAATAACTTTTCAGGGCTAACCTGTGATCATCTATTTTTTCTTCTTTTTTCGTAAAGAATCAACCATATCTGTGAAAACCTGGTAAAAATCTTTCAAAAAATCTTTTTCACGAAGTGGGCGTAATTTTTCCGGTATGTTGCCATCAATAATTGATTTCATGTACATGGTCATTACATAAACAGGGCCTGCAATACGGTGAGTTTGGCGAATAAGTATAAAGAAAAGAATAATACCCTGAACAAAGATAATAGCGACTATGCCCCAGATTAAACCCTGGTTAACCTTTATCATGTGACGTAATTCGGTCATGTTTTTGTCGTGATCCTGAGCAAGTTTAAGAGAAATTTTTTGTGAATTCTCTATTGCGGCAAGGTCTTCCTCACTTGCTTCAGATAACGTCTCATCGTCGGGCGATTTACCAAAATCTTCAGCTGTCGCAACAGGTAAAGACAGTACCTGAACAATATTGTCTTCTATTTCAATGATATTTGAGATCTTTTTATTCTGCTGTAAGGCGTATATGCCTACAACACAAACGAGAATGGAAACAATTACAATTTTTATTCCTAAAAGAGCAAATACCGTACGCAACTGAAACTTCTTATCTATTAATACCTTTTTACGTTTTGACATGGCAACCCCGCCGCGATTAGAATGATAATTATATGATACTTTAAACTTGATTAAAAGTCAATATTTTTTCAGGTATGAGGGACAGATATTAGATACAAGCTAAATTGAACTATTGTCTTTCAGGTAAGGGCTAGTAAACTATTATAAGCATCATAAGAATAATAATACTGTTGATTTTTTTCAGCTTATGTAGCATTTTATTATATAAGATTACAATTTTTAAAAATTTACAATTGATATGATGAAGTTGATTGCATTAGCAGAGATTTTTTGTAACATGCAATTTTAACTCATTATGGATGGCCTTATCAGGACAAGATCCGGCGGGGGATGTATGAAATTTATTGGTATAATTATGGTAATATTTTTTTTCTCGGATTGTATTATGTCTGCACCACTAGGATCAAGAATTGATTCGGTGAAACTGTTTCAGAACAGAGGCGAAATTGAAAGAATTGCGGATGTTCAGCTTAAAAAAGGGTTAAATCGAATAGAGATAGGCTCTCTTCCTGTAAATATTCTGGACTGGTCAGTTAAAGCTTCTGCTGGAAGCGACGTGCGAATCTTGTCAGTGGAAATAGAAAAATTTGCATTATCGACCCGCCGGAGAATAGAAATTGAAAAACTGGAAAAACAGTTAGACCTATTAAAAAATCGGGATAGAGAATATCTGGACACATTACTCAATATTAACTCGCAGTTAAAATTTCTGGACGGAATTAGCTCTGTTTCGGCCGAAAACGCTAAACATGAAACTGTTCGAGGCGTACCCAACAGCAAGGCCTGGGCAAGCACTCTTGATTTTATTGCCGCACGTAGAAAATCGCTATATTTACAAAAGAGGAGTGTTGAACAAAAGAGAATTGAGCTCGGGAAAGAGATTAGGAAATGGGAATATGAACTTTCGAAAACAGGGGGAAGCAATTATTACGGTTTGTACCAGCGGTTAAACAAATCTGCCTATGATAATGCGTCAGGCGAGCAGATTCAAAAGTTTGCAGACATGACCGACGTATATGAAAAAAGAAACATCTATCTTGTAACTCCTGTTTCTGAAAACGATTATGAAAAAAGAGCTGTTATAGAAATAAATTCTCCGAGTAATATAAAGACCAGGCTGCGTATAAAATATATGATTCCGGGAACTGCCTGGAAAATGGAATACGATATTCGTGCCCAAAGCGAATCAGGAAAAGTTGAAATGGCTCTGTATGCGAATCTGTTTCAGCAGACTGGTGAAAACTGGGAAAACGTTAAGATGTCCATTTCAACAGGTTCGCCGGCAGGTTCTATTTCTGTCCCGGTGTTTTATCCCTGGTTTCTTGATATAGAGCGCAAAAGAGAAGATACGGGAGCCTCGGAAGATTACAAGTCAAAAAGCGCCATGCCAATGTCCGAGAGTGTTGCAAGGGATGAGGTTGTTGAGGCTGTCCCTGAAATAAAAAAAACAGGCACATACATGACTATAGAGCTCCCAGCGCGGCAGACGATAAAATCCTTAGATGTATATCAGAAAAAACTGATTAAAAAATATGCTATTTCATCAGAAAAAGAAGCAATATTCTATTATGAATCCTTTCCAGCAAGATCAGAACAGACCTATATAAAGACAAAGATTGCCAATAGTACAGAGCTTCCCTGGTTATCTGGACCGGCACAAATTTTTTTAGATAACGAGTTTATGGGGCGTGCTTCAGTTCCCTATACCCCACAGGGAGAAGATCAGGAAATAGTTCTTGGAACTTATCCTGAAATAAGCAGCAACAAGAAGCTTGTGAAGCGATATGAAAAAAAGGGCGGAGTGTTTGGATCGTCAAGAGTTATTGAATATAACTACATGATTACGGTTCATAATAGGACATCGACTTCAAAGAATATGGTGATTCTGGATAATATACCTGTTTCACGTAACAAAGATATATCTGTTAAAATTGAAGATTTGTCCGATGAATATTCTGTCTGCGAAAACAGGAATGAAGAGACTCTCTTTGAACAGGGGTTAAGAAAATGGAAATTTGTTCTAGGAGCGAGAGCTAAAAAAGAGATCAGCTATAAAATTATAGTTAGTTTTGATAAAGATTCAGAGGTTTCCGGCTTATAAAGGAAAACGGATAAATAACCGGAGTATGAGGTATAAATGAAAATAACAACAGAAGCCAAAGTGGGAATGATGATAACTTTCAGTTTTACACTGTTTATTGTTATTGTGGCTCTTTTGGCACAGTATAATATAAACAGAAGCGGTTATAATATCAGGCTCTATTTTACATTTTTAAATGATCTTAAGGTGGGGTCTTCGGTAAAAATCGGAGGTGGAATAGACATAGGACATGTGGTAGAGATAAACCAGTCACAGGATAAAACAGAAGTTATAATTTGGATTGATAACAATTATCGTTTGTCAAAATCAACATCATTTGCTATTTATACAACCGGACTGATCGGCGAAAAATATATTAATGTAATAGTACCGGCTGTACCTGATGATACAGGATATTTGGCTGATGGTGATATCAAGTATGGCATTGATCCGGCTTCTTTTGACAGAATGATGCAAACTTTTCAAAGTTTTTTGCGTGATCAGGATGGTGGAGAAATTCTGGCGGATATATTTTTAAACTCGAGTAAATTTGTCGAAAATATGAATGATATAGTTGAAGATAATAAATATGATGTAAAGTCATCAGTTGTTATGGCCAAATCAACAATTGAAAATTTGAACGTTCAGACACGCGAACTGATGTTCAACGTCAACAAGCTTGCAAAAAACATGTCTGACATCTCTACAGATAATAAAGCCGATATTGATTCAACTTTAAAAAATCTGTCTCAAACCACAGCTTCCCTTAACAAACTTGTTTATCGTTTGGAAAGTGGACGTGGAACAGTCGGTCGTCTGATGTATGATGAGGATATCTATAATAATCTTCGAGATGCTTCAATATATGCCCGGGATCTTTTTTATGATCTGAAACAGGATCCATCAAAACTATTTTTTAAATCCAGCAGGTAACAGTTTGTCAAAGAAGAAAACAGTGTTTGTTTGTGTTTCGTGTGGAGCCGAAAGCGGAGCCTGGTCTGGCAAATGCTTGCAATGTGGGGAGTGGAACTCAATCGTTGAAGCGGATACTACTCCCTCCAAAGAGGCAAAGGCCACTGCGGTATCCCTGTCTCAGGTGAACAGTGATGATGTTGTTCGTTTAAAATCGGGTTACAGAGAGTTTGATCTGGTATGCGGCGGAGGCATCGTGAAAGGCGCTGTAACGCTTATAGGGGGTGAGCCAGGAATAGGTAAATCAACCCTTTCACTTCAGATTGCTAATTCGTTCAAAACATTATATGTTTCCGGTGAAGAGTCTCCAGTACAGATACGCCAGAGAGCGGATCGCCTGGATATTAAAAAAGATAATATTATGATTACCACCTGTATCAGCGTTGAAGGAATAGAAGAATTAATCGAAAAACATAAACCTGAATGTGTTTTTATTGATTCGATACAGACAATAACATCAGCAAATATTTCGGCACCAGCCGGATCGGCTTCCCAGTTGAGAGATTCGGCTATCAGGCTTACTACGGCAGCCAAGAAACGGAATATTCCACTTTTCTTGATTGGGCATATTACAAAAGAGGGCTCTATCGCTGGACCTAAAATATTGGAGCATGTGGTTGATACTGTATTATATTTTGAAGGTGATTTTAACAAAGAATTCCGTATTTTACGTTCGTTTAAAAACAGGTTTGGTTCGGTTAACGAAATAGGGTTGTTTACAATGACAGACCGTGGTCTTGCAGAGGTGAAAGACAAAAACAGTGTTTTTTTCAGTGATGACTGTTTCGGTTCCCCGGGCGTTGCTGTTGGATCGGCAATTGAAGGCAGCCGTTCTATTCTGTTTGAGGTGCAGTCACTTGTTTCTTATACTTCGTTTGCAAATCCACGTCGAACAGCGGATGGGCTAGATTTTAACAGACTTGTCATCATTGCAGCGGCACTAGAACGCTATGCTGAATTGAAGTTGTCTAATTACGATGTCTTTATAAATCTTGCTGGAGGTTTTTCAATAAACGAGACTGCAAGTGATCTGGCTGTTGCTCTTTCGATTGCCTCTGGTTACAGTAATCGAAGTTTGCCAGACAGAACCGGTTTTTTGGGTGAAATTTCATTGGCCGGAGAGGTTCGCCCCGTATCACAGTTTGAACGCCGCCTTGCGGAGTTTGAAAGAAATAATTTCTCGGCTGTTTTTGTGCCGGCCAAGAATATAAAAGATAAGAACGATCTTAAAGTATCTTTTTCAATAGTACCTGTTAAAACAATTCAAGAGGCAATTAAAAAGGCCTTCGGGGAGGGGTGAATGATAAATAGAAAAATACTATCCGTATTATTTTTATTATTACCCGTTTTCTTTGTCAATGCTTCCTGTGAAATAGATGATTCAGCACGGGACATGAATGGAACCGAACATGAATTTGAAGGAAGACTGTGGAAAATTGATAGATATGAATACAAGGATGGTTCGGAATTTTTCTACCCCGTAGATGAAGCCGGTATCGAAGTGTATCATTATCACAGTTATGCTGATGGTATTTTTAGACAATATGAATCGTATCACTATCCGGACGGAGAAATTTTCAATTTTTATAACAGTAGAATATACGCGGAATATGAGAAGGTTGGTGAAGAGTATTGGTTTTCGAACGGTGAGAAATGGAACTGTGCCGTAAAAGATGATCAGGCTATATGTGTCTGCTCTGAAACTCCGGATATTTCTGTTATAGCTATCGTATATGAAAGATCATCCTTAACTGCCGAGGATTTTAACAGTAAAAAGTCCTTGAGGACGGTTGATTCTTCTGTTTTTTGATTTAAACAAGAATTTTCAGGGCAAAGCGCACTACATTCGATTAATCGGATGATAAACCCCGGTAAATAAGCAGTGTGGCCTCTGAATTATTAAGCGTATAAAAGTGTACACCGGGAATATCGTTTTTTACAAGGTCTTTTACCTGTCTGGTTGCCCAATTAATACCTATCTCTTTTATTTCGTTATCCGAATTGCTGGCATAAATCTGTTTAAGCAGTTTAGCGGGAAAGCGTGACCCCGCGGAAAGTTCGGCCATTCGTTTCATGCCGCTGATCGTGGTTATGGGCATAATCCCGGCTAGTACAGGAATGTCTATTCCGCTCAGTTCACAGCGTTCTATAAAATCGTAAAGATCATCATTGTGAAAAAATAGCTGTGTACAAATATAGTCGGCACCCGCATCAATTTTTTGTTTAAGGTAATCCATCTCCAGTAAACGATTGGGTGTTAGCGGGTGCCCTTCGGGAAATCCCGCTACGCCGATACCCATGTCGGGATAATTTTTTTTGATAAACGTAACCAGATCGGCTGCATGTTCAAAACCGTTTTTGGTTTTGACAAAGTTCCCGGTATCCTTGGGCGGATCGCCTCTTAATGCGAGTATGTTGCTGATACCGTTGTCATGATAGTCTGACACTATTTCGTCGATCTCATCCATTGTTGAACCGATACATGTCAGGTGTGGAATAACGGTTAATTCTGTTTCTTTATGGAGTTTCATTACAAGATCATGGGTTTTTTGACGTGTAGAACCACCAGCGCCGTAAGTAATACTGACAAATGCGGGATTAAGAGGAGTTAGATCCTTTATAGTTGAATAGAGCTTTTCAAATCCGGTATCAGTTTTTGGAGGAAAAAATTCAAAGCTGAAAGATGGCCGGTTTGTTTTTAAAATTTCAGTAATATGCATAATTGCTCCGTTTTGTTGATAAAAATTCGTTATTATTACAAAGTTGGTATTTACCAGAAGTTTTCTATACTAAAAATCATGCCTTATTTCTTCAACCCATTTTGAATTTTAAAGTAGACTTAACTGAATTTTATGATTTCTATATTGATTGTTTTGTTTATAAATATATATGTTAACATGCAGAAAAACTGATTTTCGAAAATTTTGCAGATGTTTGGATATGAGTATTTTTTTTATCGAAAAAAGAATTCATGCTGGATGAAATCATATTCGTAGCTGTAAAATCCGATAATGTTAGTTGAAAAGAAATATGATTATCATATTTTTGGGTCGTTTTGCTGTGAAACAGTCTGGAGGAAGCAGATATGCGCGCGAAAATAGTTTTTGTTTTACTGGTTTTTTTCAGCCCTCTTTACGCGGAAAGTCCCATGTTCAGACAGCTTATGGAGGGGACTCTTGAACAAAAAACCCAGGCTATGTATCACTTGGGTTATGCTAAAAGTCGAAAGCCGTTTTGGCTATATGTAAAATACCTTGGTTTTATGCCTCAGGAGAGGGACGAAATGTCGGCAATACAATGCCGTGAAGCGGCTGCTGACGCACTTGGGCGCATAAAGGATCCGCGAGCTGCCAAATATCTTCTTGAACGATGGGAGGTTGAAAAGCAGCCGATAGTCAAAAGAAAGATAATTTTTTCTTTGCGTAACTACAGCGATGAAAAGATAGCCGACGTTATCCGTGCAGGTCTAAAAGATGAAGATGAGAGGGTTGTCTTTGAATCTGTTGTCAGCTCTGCTTATTATAAAAATGAGAGTTTAAACGGCGATATAAAATCGTTTATGGATAAAACGGACGATATCGCTTTGAAAGCAGCGTGTGCTTTTTCACTGATCAGGCATAATAGTGAAGCGGATGAAAACGCGAAATTTTTGCGTGAATCTTTGACAAACAGGAATCCTGAAGTCCGGTACTGGTGCGCGTTTTTTCTGGGTGAAGCTGACAGGGTAGAAGCAATTCGCGATCTTGAAAGGGCTTTAGATATAGAATACAGGTACTATGTTGCCCGTCAAATTGATTTGGCTATTATAAGATTAAGGTTTGAAATAAAAGCTAATCGTGATCTTCGTGAATATAATGAGCACGAACATATTATAAAGTAGTTTCAAGAGATAATGCAATATCCTTTATTTTGTTGTCATACGCGGCGCTGTTTTCACTGGATACCATAACTTGTAATAACAGGCCGCTGTTTTTGCCACAGGTAAGTACTTCGTATCCGGCAAACTTTTTTTTACCAGAGTCTTCTGCTGGTAAGGTTTTTTTTTCCTTAAATGATGGGGCATCCTTTAAGAGTATGTTTTCTTTTGTTCTGTTTTTTGTGAAAGTAAATGAAGACAAAAGGTAATTTTCCTCTTTTTTAACAGTATCTCTCTCAAAACTGTCCGAGCCTCTTCTTTGAACAAGATGTTTTCTAAAATGCTCTACCGATTTGTATTTTGTGTATTTGTTCTTTATAACAGATACAAATATCACGGCATCGTATTCTGAAGAAGAGTCATCAACAGTTGCGGAGAATTTTAATCCTGCCGAGAAACTGTCATTAGAAGAGAACTCGTCATCACGTACAGCCCTGTTTAAAATAAATATCTGTGTGTCGTTTAGATTAATACTGTAGTTTGAAAAGTCATTCAGCAGAGTTGTTTTTTTATTAAAACTGTATAATAAAATAGAAGCATTACTGTTAAGTTTTTTGAATCTGTCACCTTCACGGTTTTTCAGACTGGTAATTAAAGAGGCCGCGCGTGCCGATTCAAACATTATTCGCTCATCGATGTCACCTAAATATCGAATTGATTTTAAGAGCAGAAGGCCTTCAAGTTTGTTGAATTTTTGCGAAAGTATTTCACCTTGTTGCAGGTAGTAATTGATGCCCTCAAATGAAACAGGCTTGTAAGTGAAATCGGGTGTTTCGTTTGTGATAATTTTTCCGGTAGGAGTGACATAGTAATGATTACCGGCGTTATCGGTTATTGAAAGCCACCCCGGCATCTGTGATTGAAGAAAAATAACCGCGGCCAAACATAAAAAAAACCGGATTGAGATAAATTTCATCTATCCTCACAAAAGAGCGGCAAGAACGGCCAATGAGGCAATAACTATCAGTGTTAAAGCAAAGATTACACCAAGGTTTTTAAAACTTCGGTCGTTTTTGCCTTTGGTTATTTTTGAGAAATCCCACATCTCTGCCTTTATGTTTTCCTCTTCGACTATGCGGGCAAGAATGTTTTTTGCAATAAGACAGTATATTTTGTAGCCTCCAGTTGGCAGTGGAATTATCTCTTTTACACGTCCTCGTATGGGTAAAAAATTATTTTCGGAATCAAATGCATTAAGAGCTGTAATTATTTTTTTAGATACATCATCGTGATTAATAAGGGAGACCTTAACAATATCCCCTATTCTAATGTCATTTATGTAAGTTCCCTTTACCGGAGCGATTACGAGAGCACCTTCAACTGTATGGGCAGCAAGTTTCTCTATTTCGGGTTTCTCCTGTTTTACTTCGGCCTTTTTGTCTGATGCAAGTTTTAGAGATATTCCGGTATCAGCCATTTCAAGTGTTGACAAGTCGGCAAAATCGACAGAACATTCCGCTCCAGGGAGTCCGTAAGACTTTTCTATGATTTCTACAAGTGTGTCAGAGATTCTCTCTTCATCGTTGTCAACCACATCATATATAAGTTGGTAGCCATCAATTGAGTCAGTTAGCTGTTTCAAAAAATCCTCTGATTCTGTTACAGAAACTGTCTCTTGTAGCTGTTTTAATATGGTATAGTATAATTTCCAGTTATCAGTAAGTTTTGTTTTTTCGTATTCCTGGGGGTCGGAAAAGGTCACAAGTGAAACATGTAACAAATTTTCATCCTGGAGGTGAAAAAAAAGTTCAAAAACACCGAAAACATCGGCTGCTGCGATAGAAAAACGGCCATACACAACACGAACATCCTTTAATTCGCCTGATACAAGACGACGAGCCTTATCTGCGTCGTTACTGGCCAGTTTCAGTGCCAGAACCATTCTGTTTGTATCTTCTAACGCCATATTTCCTCTTTCTGTTCTGTCTTTTTACATTCCGTTATATTAGAATCGACAATAGAGTTAATAAAAACTAGTGGCAATCCCTAATAATTAACTTTTCTATAAGGAACTTGCGAAAAATTGCTTTATATATGGGCTTTAAACGGTATAGCCGTTCCGAAAATGGTAATTTTTCGAAGTTCCCTAGTGTTCAAGCAAGTATTTTTCAACATATTCATATTTTATTTGTGGTTCCAGGTTAAGTATTTCCTTAACAGCTTGAATTATGTCGGGCAAATATCTGATTGGCGCTTTTATTAAATAATAATTATGTTTAGGTGTATTAAGTTTATTTTGAACGGTAATGGTTTTTTGAGGAAAATTTATCCCAAGTGTCGGGCCGTAAGCCGCTAGAAGATGAGACGGTGAAATATATGCAGTGTACATCTTGTTTACACTTAGCTCGACCCGTTTCATGGGTCGAAATCCGGCTGTTTCTTCTTCTGGTATTAATCTGAAATGTCTGGGGTTAGAGGTCATAATAAACATCAGTGTTTTTTTCTCGCGGTTTACCATTATCCAGAAATAGGTATTAAATTGTTTATATGCCGTCAAAAGGTCGTGAAGTGATTCGCGATTTTTATCAAAAGTATATGTATAATCTTTATTCATTTATACTACCAAATATCTGTCGCTGTCTTTTTTTACAAGTCTATCTTTATGCATTTGTTCAAGAATATGAGCAGTGTCAACAGGATTCAGTCCAAGATGTTTTGATATCGTTTCAGTTGCCATTGTGCCGTTTATTCTCATTATTTCAATAATTTCCCGTTCTGTATCAGAAGCTATTCCTATAATATGGGTGTTATCTTTGGTTATGTCTTCAGTAATTACAGAAAATTTTGTTTTTGCAAATTCACAATAGGATGTAAATACAGATCTTATGTTTTCTTCTACAACCGAAGATATGTTTTTTAATCTGATATAAAAGGGTTTTTTATCATCCTGTGATGTTTTTATAAGTTTGACAATAAATTCATCCACAAAAGAGGGGTCAATCACCTCAATGCCTGAAAAATCACAGATTACTGTCTCGTCTGTACTGGCGTTTTCCAGCTTCTTTATCGCCTGTTCGAAAAATCTTCGCCCGGTTGGTCGTGTAAGCAGATCGGGGGAATCAGATTTCAGGGTTTTGGCGATTTTTTTTATCGAAATTATCATAACTTAACCATAAAGTGAAATGGAAATCTGTGTACCACTGAAAGGTTCAAGATCATCTTTTAAAAAGGAGTAAGCGTTATCTGAATAACCCTTGTTATAAACAAAGGCAACTGAGCTCCTGTCTGATCTGATAAAAAGATTTCCCTTCATCTCCTTAATAATCGAATTTACACGGCATAAACCATATCCGAACTCTCTTTTTCCGGATATTGGCGCGGTAAGAGCATTTTTGATAAGAGCTGAGCCGGTTCCGTATGTTCTTTTTTGTTCTGCTGAAAAGCTCTCTTCGATACCAATACCGGAATCGGCGATTACAAGCCTTACTACGTTTTCCCTGTTGTAAGTGTATGTCTGTAAGGCAAGGAATCCCGAATCCATACTATGTTCAAAAACATTCTGACAAACTTCTGAAATTACGGTCACGAAGTAATTTACTGTATCAGGGCAGAACCAGTGTTTTAATATATAAGCGCCACGCCTTCGAAAAAGACTTACTGCTTGCGAGATTACCCTGACGCTCTCTCTTTCGAGGTTTGGAATCTCGGTTATTTCGAGTATGCGTTTGCTTAACGTGCTTCTGGATAACATTTTTTTGCTATCTAATGGTTCTGGTTCATCAAAAACAGGATACTTGAAAAAATTCATTCGCGTCAAATACTGGTGAATCGGTAAGGGAATTTGTGTCAGCTTTAACCGATTTCCGGTGTTTTTAAGATATCTACGGGCAATTAATAATAAGTTGGTCATAGAGTAGGGCTCAATAAAACTTACTGAGCTCATATCCAGAGTGTGTATACTTTTGACGTATATCTCTTTTTCAAGAGATATTATCGAATCAAAAGCGTAGATGTCGTTAAGCTTATCCGGAATTACAAGAATTCCCTTAATATTACACATTTCTGATAACAGCCAGTATGATTTTAATATTTCGGTTCATCTGTCCAGTATACGTTTTGCGAGGCAATAGCACCATAACAACAACGCAGTTTTCAAGAATTCCCTTTGTTATTAATCGGCATATTGTTCTTTTTTTTAAAGAAGGAAATTTTGTCAGCAGGAAGACCAAATTGTGCAAGCAGCATTGTTTAATTATGAAATTGAAAAACTGATTATTAAAGATTGCCACAAATAGATCCGGTAGTAAAAATACCGTTAAACAGCTTTCAGATAGAGGCCTGAAAAAGATAATCATCATATTTTTCTATAAGAAAGTTCCAGCTGTATTTTGATGCATGGTTGTGAAGACTCTTCTTCAATAGGTGGTTGTCACTTTTTGATAGTTTAATAAATAGTTCTGCAAGAGCCGGGTAGTCGTGAGGAGTGTAAAAGAGTTCATTAAAAGGGTGATAGAGTGTCGGATAAACCAGAGAAGAGGGCAATAGCGGGATAACACCATTATAGGCTGCCTCCATAACGCTAATACCGAAGTATTCATGATCAGATGTTATTGGCGCAAAATGAGCCTGTTTTAGAAGCCTTGTATATTCGGTCCTGGTTGAGGCGAAGCCGTTGAAAATTATCCTGTCTTTAAATAGTTGCTCAATTTGGTTAAAAACCTTATCAGATTTATTTTCTGCTCCGAGTAAAATCAATTTAAATTTAAGATTTTTGCCATCGATAATTTTCAAAAAAGACAAAAAGCCATCAGGATTTTTGTCTGCATCACGACGGTGGTTCCACAGAATTACTGGAATTTTGTCATTATTAATTTCTTGATCAGCCGAAGTCACCACTTCCGTTAAATTCGAATCACATAGTTCGGTTTGTATTCCGACTGGAAGAATTTTGCATTTTGATTTGAGTTCTTCAAACGGTAATGAGTTGTAGTCAGGAAGTTTTGACATAAAACGGGGAAGTTGTTCAAAGAAAATATCATGGTGATATTTTGAATTAAAGAAGACAGTATCCGCTACGATTAAATTTGTTATGCTGATCATAGCGTATGAGTAGTCGTTTTTAATAGCAGACTGGTTTTTCGCATTACCCGGATAGTAATTTAGCTGGTTTTCATGAAAGTAGACAGCAGTTCTGGTTTTAGCGATATCGTTGTGCCTGTTAAGAGATAGGAAAAGCGATGTATTGAGCATTGAAGTTGTAAGTACAAGATCATAACTGTCTGTTTTAATCTGATCTGCCAGATACAGGGCTCCTCCCTGGATTCGCCATTTCCAGAAACCGGCGGGCATTGTTATTAGGTCAAACCGGTGACGGCTGTGTGTAGCCAGGTTGTCCAGCCAATCACGGTGTGATCCGGTATAGAGAGGTTCTACCGCCAGGATATGAAGTTTTTTTTTGTTCATTTTCTATTTAGCCGAACAGTTTTTGTAATTTTAGGATAATTATATACGCAATTGGAACAAAACTGTGTCGTGTTTTGTTGATCTCTACGGATAATCATGATATATTGTTAATGGTTATCTTAACATATCATTGCATTGACATGTAATAATTTATGAACGTTTGCATCAAGTGGTTTTCGTTTACCAATATGGATAATCATAATACATAAATTCCGTTTGGCAGTAAATGAGTATATGTATGGAGTTTTTTATAATGAGCAAAGCAGATAACATCATTCATGAAATTTACAGAGCTGCTATTGATGCTGTGAATCCATACAGAGCGTGTATGGGAAAGATTTCCCTTTCAGGTGGCTTGCTCAAAATCCAGGGTGTGAGCAGAACCTATCGTATAGAGGACTATGAGAGTGTTTACGTAATTGGGGCCGGCAAGGCAACTGCGTCAATGGCTCTTGCTCTTGAGGAAATATTGGGAGACTACATAAGCGAAGGTGTGATTTCTGTGAAATACGGGTATACAGAGAAACTGAATCGTATTACCCAGATAGAGGCGGCTCATCCTGTGCCTGATGAAAACGGAATTATAGCTGCCAAAAAGGTGTATGATATTGCCGCTAAAGCCGGGGAAAATGACCTGATTATTTCTCTTATTTCGGGGGGCGGTTCGGCGCTTTTACCACTTCCGGTTGAAGGAATTTCTCTGGATGATAAAAACATCGTTACAGAGGCACTTCTTTCAGGAGGAGCCTCTATTGACCAGATTAACTGTATTAGAAAACATATCTCGATAGTCAAAGGTGGAAAACTGGCAAAAGCGGCTTACCCCGCCACTGTTTTGAATCTGATGATTTCGGATGTTCCAGGAGATAGCATTGATGTTATTGCTTCTGGACCTTTTACTCTGGACAGATCAACTTTTGCAGAAGCATGGCAAATACTGGAAAGTTTACCTGACAATTGTGAAATTCCAGAATCTGTACGAAGACATATTAAAGAGGGTTGTGAGGGGAATATAAGGGAAAACCCGGATGAGAAGGCCGCTTTTTTCGCGAATGTTACTAATTGTGTTTTGCTTTCCAATTTTACAGCTCTTGATTCAGCAGCGAGTATAGCACGTAATGCAGGGTATAATACCCTGATTTTGAGTTCATCAATTGAAGGAAACGTATTGGAAGCAGTTGGGTTTCATATGGCGGTGGTAAAAGAGATACAATCCACCGGAAATCCTGTTAAGCCACCGGCTTGCATTATAAGCGGTGGAGAAAGTTTTGTTAGAGTAGAGGGGAGTGGCAAAGGTGGTCGGAATACCGAATTCGCGCTTAGGGTTCTGACTCAGATGGATGGAATGAAGAATATATGGGCTGCCAGCATTGCAACAGATGGAACAGATGGGTTAACTGATGCCGCTGGGGCGGTAATTAATTATAAGAGTTATATTAAGATGTTGGAGAGAGGTTTGCAGCCTGAGACGTTTTTAAAAAACAGTGATTCTTATTCGTTTTTTGAACAGAGTGGCGATCTTGTAAAGACCGGCCCAACCAATACCAATGTTATGGATATACACATATTTATTGTAGAGTGATTTTGCGGTTTTCACAAAAGTTTAAATAATTTTCACTTATTAATTAAGGTATGTGCACTTTTTTTTCGATTATGTAAATAGCCGGTTATACGGCTTTTTGATAGCTCTGTTTGTTATGTCGTATTACGCTTTGAAAGGGCTTAAGTAGTATGATTTATTTAACAAACACGGCACAAAGAGGCGAAATTAAATGAATTAATGTTTCAAAAGTAAAAAAATTCTTGCCTGAAATAAATTCATTAATTATACTCAACACAAGTATATTCTGGCAAGGACGCCGTACAGCATATATAATAGTATACAGGAGTTAAGATCATGGTTAAATCATTATCGAAATTATTGGCCGTTTCATTAATTATTGCAACAGCAATAAGCATTTTTGCACAGGAAGGCGGCGGCGGTGCCGGTGCTCCGGCAGGTGTCGACGAATATGCGCTTGATCCGGCGTCCGAGTACTCTACTGCGGACAGACCTGAGGATAATTATCTTGCGCGTTTTCACGCTCTTGATAAAATCGAAAGACTTCAAAAAGCAAATCTCGACAAAATATTTGTCCTTAATGTTATAAAAGAGAATTTTAAGGATAAGGGTTGGGACGGAGATTACAACAAGGTTTACGAAGGTTATAAAAGGGCGATGGATCTTTATTACAGACGTCAGCCTATTTATTCGGCAGTAAAGCTTGAAGAGAACAAGAAACATATTAATCAGCTTTATCAGAAGGTATCGGACGAGTATAAAAAAGATACTATTGAGATGTTAAATCTTTGTGCTACTCATATTCTTGAGTTAACCTTACAGGCAAATACAGCTTCCAACCCTAACAGCAACAGACGACTCTTTGACCAGATTCTTAGATTGCGTGTTGCTTACAGCGAAGTGGATAATGCTGAAGAGTGGCGTGTTAAGCGTCAGTATCACTCATCAGTTCTTCACTATCGTATAGCAAAAAAATACGCGATAGCTATTCTGGAAGATGTTAAACCTGATGAGTATATCGGCAAGTATCAGGTGCACAAGGCAGATAACAAAAATCGCGTACTTGAAGGTGAAACCAAGGCTTCCGAAGTAATTGATCGTAAAGAAGATATTAAAAAAGAAATAGATGAAAGTTCACGTCCAGAATCTTACTAATAGATAGAATATTTTTAGCCGAAAATAAGGAAGGGTTCTCCCTTCCTTATTTTTTTGTGCGCCCAGCATGGGCGCAATCTAACGGGTTAGAGTCCCGAGTCTGCCCTGGTAGTGGGAAAGACATAGCTGAACACCA